>NZ_JBVKDO010000004.1:0-195366 GCF_055633805.1 Amycolatopsis sp. NPDC114478
GGCCGGCCACCGAGCGTCGCGCTACGATCAATCCTTCGAGCCTGCCCGGGCTCGGTGACAGGCAACGAGACCTGCACCAGACCCGGGGCGCATCACCAGGGCCATCCCAGAGCCTGCCCGTCCGGCGAGGACAGCTTTTTCGAGAAGGGCCAGAAGCGGGCCAAAAAACAGAAAGGAGCGAGCCACCCAACCAACAGAACCGCCCCACGCGAACCCCAGGAGCCCCATGAGCAAACACCACAAAGGCCCCCTAAGACGCCCGACCCCAAAATCAGGCCACCCGTCCCACTCCCCAGCCCACCAGTCCCACAGCCGAGTTTGGACAACCCCCAAACCGGGAACCACCCACCGCGGAAAGGCGGTGAGACCAATCGCCGAGATCCGGATCGGCACCTCAGGCTGGCGCTACCCGCCCTGGCGCGGAGTGTTCTACCCACCCGGCCTACCGCAGCGGCGAGAGCTCGAACACCTCTCGCGGCGGATGAACGCCGTCGAGATCAACGGCTCCTTCTACTCCCTGCAGCGCCCCGAGCGGTACCGCGCCTGGTTCGACGAGACCCCGGAGAACTTCCTCTTCGCGGTCAAAGGCGGCCGCTTCATCACCCACATGAAGCAGCTCCGGGACGTCGAAACCGCGCTCGCGAACTTCTACGCGTCCGGTGTCCTCGCCCTCGGCGCGAAACTGGGTCCGTTCCTCTGGCAGCTGCCGCCCCGGCTCAGATTCGACCCCGACCGGCTCACGAACTTCTTCGCCCTCCTGCCCCGCACGACGACCGACGCCGCCCAGCTCGCCGCGAAGCACGACGACAAGCTCAAGGGCGCCGCCTACCTCGAACCCGGACCGCGAAAGCCCTTGCAGCACGCGCTGGAAGTCCGGCACCCCTCCTTCGCCGAACCCGCGGCCACGGAGCTGCTCCGGAAGCACCGCATCGCCCTGGTGACCGCCGACACCGCCGGCAAGTGGCCGTTCCTGGAAGACCAGACCGCCGACTTCGCCTACGTCCGCCTCCACGGCGACGAGGAGCTGTACGTCAGCGGCTACTCCGACCAGGCCTTGCGCACCTGGGCCGACAAGATCCGGACCTGGCACGACGGCGGAAAGCGCGACGTCCACGTCTACTTCGACAACGACGTCAAAGTCGAGGCGCCTCGCAACGCCGAGACCCTGGCCGACCTGCTCGGCGTCACCCCGCCAACGAGACAGTGAGTGGACAGTGAGCGCCATCGGCTTGAGTGGACGCGCGGGCCGGACCGGCCTGCGTGCTGTCGCTGGGGGTCGGCACGCGGACGGTCCGCCCAGCCCTCAACTCCCCGAACCCACCAGCGCCGCCAGCTTGGCGCGCACGTCGTCGGCGTCCGGGTGCCCCAGCTCCGTCAGCAGCCGCACCGACCGGACCCAGCATTCCCTCGCCAGCGCCCGATCTCCCTGGCGCAGGTGGATCGCGCCCAGCTGGGCCAGGACATCCGCCGCCTCGTACGGCTCGCCCATCTCGAAGAACATCGAGACCGACTCGCGGATGACCGCGATCCCCTCCGCCACGCGGCCCAGCCCCACCAGCGCCAGCCCGCGCGTGTGCAGGGTGAACCGCGTGTCCACCGGCTCGCCGTCCGGCCCCAGGATCGCCAGCGCCGCGTCCGCCAGCCGCAGCGCCTGGTCGTGGTCGCCCATCGACGTGCAGATGTCGCCCAGTGCCCGCAGCACGCTCGCTTCGAACGCCCCCAGCCCCAGCGAACGCACGATCTCCAGCGCCTGCATCCCGTGCTCGTACGCCCAGGCGTAGTCGTCGAGGTTGTGCGCCGCCATCGCCAGGTTGTACTGCGCCCGCGCCTCGCCCTCGCGGGCGCCGAGCTCTCGCTGGATCGCGAGCACCTGCTCCAGGTAGCGCCGCGAATCGTCGTACTCGCGCGCGACGCCGTTGACCACGCCGAGCCCGCTCAGGATGCCCGCCTCGCCCGGCCGGTGTCCGCTCGCCCGCGCGGCTTCGAGCGCCACCGCGAACACCGAACGCCAGTCGTCGAGCCTCGAGCGCGTCACGAAGTAGCTTTGCAGCAGCCACGCGAGCTTCCAGCAGACGTCGTCCCGCCGGCGCCGCGCCAGGTGCACCGCGGCGATCAGGTTGCCGTACTCCTCGCCGAACCAGTCCAAAGCGTCGTGGTATCCGGCGAACGACAGGCCGCCGACGAGGTCGTCCAGCTCCAGCAGCCGGTAGTAGCGCTCCGGCCGCATCCGCCGTGACGCGTTCAGCGCCGACGCCAGGTACCAGTCCAGCAGCCGGTCCAAAGCCGCGTCGCGCTGCGACGCCGTGTCGACCTGCGAAGCGACTTCGCCCGCGTAGGCGCGGATGAGGTCGTGGAACTGGTAGCGCCCGGGCCGCGGCTGGGCGAGCAGGTGCGCGGCGGCCAGCGTCTCCAGCTTCGGCCGGATCGCCGCGAGGTCCAGACCGGCGACCGCGGCCGCCGCCGACGCGGTGAAGTCGACGCCCGTGGGCAGCCCGAGCAGCCGCAGCAACCTGGCCGTCGACGGCTCCAGTGCCTGGTAGGAGTACGAAAACACCGACCGGATGTTGGTGCCTTCGCCGTCGGCGAGGTCGAACGAGCCGAGCAGGTCAGTGTCCAGCGAGTCGACGAACTCGTCGAGCGCCAGGTCGGGGAACTGCGCCACCCGCACGGCCAGGATCCGGATCGCCAGCGGCAGCCCGCCGCAGTAGCGCACGAACCGCTCGGTGGCAGCGTGATCGCGCGCGACGCGGTCGCGGCCGATCGTGGAGGCGAGCAGCTCGACGGCGTCCTCCTCACCCAGCTCCGCCAGCGCGATCCGCCGCGCGCCGTGCGTCGCGACCAGCCCGCGCAGCTGCCAGCGGCTCGTGATGACGACGAGGCAGCCCGGGCCCGGCAGCAGCGGGCGCACCTGCTCGGTGCGGTTGGCGTTGTCGAGCAGGACCAGCAGCCGCCGTCCCGCGCTGTGCGTCCGCCAGCTCGCCGCGCGGCCGTCGAGGTCGCCGGGGATGGCCTCGCACGGCACGCCGAGCGCGGTCAGCATCGACTCCAACGCCGCCGACGGCTCGACCGGCTCGCCGGGCCCATAGCCGCGCAGGTTGAGGTAGACCTGCCCGCCCGGGAAGCGGTCGGCGATCTCGTGCGCGAAGTGGACCGCCAAGGTCGTCTTGCCGAAAACTTGTTTATGACACAAAGGGTTTGTGACTGTCCGAGGTATGACCCGGACAGTCATTTCAACCACACAATGCATCATCTACCTGCGGTTGTCGGACCTGCGCCCCGACGACCTCGACGAGCATGGCAACGGCAAGACGTTCAACAGTCGCGAGCAGAAGCTGCGCAAGCTGGCGGAGCGATTGGGGTGGGGCGTCTTCAAAGTCATCATCGAGAACGACGTCAATCGAAAGAACGGCAAGGCCCAGAACGCCTCGGCGTTTAAGCGCCGCAAAGTCACTCTTCTGGATGGAAGCACCGTCCTACGAGTCGTACGCCCGGGTTTCCGGGAGATGCTGGACGACCTGCAGGCCGGACGTGCGAGCGCCCTGCTGTCGGAAGACCTGGACCGGACCATGCGGGATCCCCGAGACCTCGAAGACTTCATCGACATCGCCGAAGAGAAGAAGGTCAACGCTCGGTCGCTCTCGGGGTCGCTGACGTTCACCGACGGCGGAACGGATGCTGAGATCACCCTTGCGCGGAACATGGTGTCGTTCGCGAACGCCGCCAGTCGAGCGACCTCGCGCCGTGTTACTCAGGCGCGGGAACGACAGGCCAAGGCCGGTGAGTGGCACGGAGGGCGGCGCGCATTCGGTTTCGAGCCGGACGGGGTGACCCAGATCCCTGCCGAGGTCGAGGTCATCCGCCACTGCGCGAAGCGCGTCATCCAGTTCAACCAGAAGACCCGGAAGCTTTGGAGCCTGCGCGCGCTGGTCGCCGAGTTGCAGGCCGGTGATGTGCCGACGGTCAGTGGCGTCCCATGGTCGTCGGAGCTGCTCCGGAGCATCCTGCTCCGGCCTCGCAACGCCGGCATCTCGATCTACAAGGGCCAGCCCGTTGGGCAACTGCCCGGCAGGCCCATCCTCGCGAAGGCAACACACGACGCCGTCGTGCGTGTGCTGACCGATCCAGCGCGGAACACCCTTGAGCCCGGCGTGGGTGCCGCCCCGAAGTGGCTCGGGTCCGGCCTGTACCTGTGTGGCATCCACTGCGACGGAACGGCGTGCCAAGTGAATAAGGGAAGCCGCGCACCACGGTACATTTGCCGGGTCGAGGCTCACCTCTCCCGGAACGCGGCCGCACTCGACACATACGTCCAAGCCAACCTGCTCAACCGCATCGGCACTGATCCGCGGTTCGTACAGGGCTTCATCTACCAGGCCCCCGAGCAGGACGAAGTGGACACCGAAGCCCTGCTCGTCGAGGCTGACAGCATTCGGGTCAACCTCGACGGGCTCGCGAAGGATCGCGCGCTCGGCTTCATCGATCGAAACCAGCTGATCAGTGGGACCAGGACCGGCCAGGCACGCCTGGCCGAGATCGAACGCGCCCTGTCGTCATGCGTCGTCGAATCGCCCCTGACATCCCTCGTTGGGGTCGACGACCTGACTCTGGTCTGGGAGGCCCAACCCCTCAGCAGTAAGCGCTTCATCCTGGACACGCTGATGGAGGTGACAGTGAACCCAACCCGTCGCGGGGTCGGGTTCGACCCCAAGGCCATCGCAATCCGGTTCCGCGATGCGGGAGAGATGGACTTGGCGGCCGCGTAGCCATACCGCCGAACGGGTAAAGATCAAACTCGCGATGACGGCAATAGCAACTAGCCCATTCGAGGTATAACCGGCTTGCCGGAGCGCGTGGGGGTCAGACGGATCACCTGGCCCCCGCGCGTCGTCACTCTCCGATTTCGACAGTCCTTTTTATACTCCATTTGGGGTCACTCACGTATGTCGGTTGCAGCGTCAAATAAGTAGAGGTTGAATCCGGACGTACCCCCTAAAGGGGGCCGGATGCACTAGAGGGGGTGCATACCGGTGATCGACCCGGACAGGATGAGTTGGTTCAGATGGGCCATGTTGCGCTGATCGTGGTCATGGATGACGAGGGATGCGGTAACGAGCGAAGTTCGACGGAGGGTAGGCGCGCGACGCTGTATCGGGTGGACCTCGATGCTGCAGGTAGCGAACGCCACGTCCATCAGGTACTGCGCATCCACCGTCGCCACTGCACGAGTGGCAAGGGCAGGCGGCCGAGCGTCCCTGCCGAAGAGGAGTACGACGCCGCGACGATTCGCGAATGGGCGCGGCTGCGCGGTTTGCCAGTGAGCGCTCGTGGACGAATTCCCGGCGAGATTCGCCGGCAGTACGACGAAGACCGCGCTGATTCCGGCACCGTCGCCGATGCGGTGAACCGCGCCGCAGCGGAAAACGGTGATGAGGAAAACGTGGTGGAGATCAGGCCGCTCCGCAGGCGGCGCGAGACCGGGACGTAGGGAGGCGGCCGGGCTATGGCCCAAAAGATCCAGACCATCATCACTGTCGTGGACGACCTGGACGGTTCCCAGGAAGCCACGACCAGCAGGTTCTTCGACGTTGGCAGCAAGCGGTTTGTGATCGACCTGTGCGACGCCAACGCCGAGCAGTTCGACGCGCAGTTTCGTGAGTGGACCGCCGGTCTGCGGAAGCGAACCTTTGCACTCGGCCGCAAGACCTACACCCGCTGGCTGCCGCCGGAGGACGCAGCCCGCTTCGACGCGATGATGGCCGAGTGGACCCGGGCGGCGAAACGCATCGTCGAAGAGGACGGGGAGGAGCCCGTCCCGGACCGGTCGGATGGCCGAGGGCACGGGCCGCTCGAAGCGATCATTCCGGTCCCGGCGAAAGGTCAGAAGTGGTGGATTGACCCGCCCCGGCCTCACAGTCGCCGGACAGGGCAAGCCTTCGGGCTTGCCCGTCGCCTGGTCCGCGAGTGGGCGCGCGAACACGGCTGGCCCGAGCTGGGAACCCGCGGCGTCGTTCCCCACGAGGCGTACGAGCGGTGGGTCAAGGAGGTATGGCTGGCGATGGACGATCCGTCGTGGGACCGCATCCAGCAGCAACCGGCCCCCGACCCCGGTGGCGGCCGGGCCCGCAAGCCCCGCCGCCGGAAGTAAGCACCTGCACAAGCCTGATTGGACGTCATGCCAGCCACCGACGAAACCGACGAGATCACCGACCCGGACGACTACCTGCGCGACAATCCCGCGTTCGCCGCGTGCCGGAAGCGCCACGACATGCCGCACGAGGACGACGTTGCTCTCCTGGAGGCGTACAACGATCCAGACGCGACACACGAGCGCAGGTTCGTGTGCTCCCGATGCGGCTACGTGATCCGCAAGCGATATCACATCGTCTTGCGGCGCGGCCGGGTCGTCAGCTACGTCAAGCTGAATCCCCGCGCCCAGTACCCGGCCGGGTACGTCGCCAAAGGCGTACGCATCCCTCGCAGCTACGTCGCGGAGAGGACCGATCGCGAGGTTTTGGAGCGTCAGGCCGCTGCTGCGGCGCCGTCGAGGCGCACACCCAGAGCCCGCTCGAGCGGATCGTCCACACGGGCCGGGCAGAGCAGGACAGGCCGAAAGGCTGTGGCGGCATGACCGCGACGCTGCTGGACTGGCCATGGGCGATGTGGGCACGGACGTACGTGCTGCTGCTCGTGAGACTGCGGAAGCCGCGAGGAGTCCGGCTCCTCCTTGACGACGGCCGGTCGATTCCCTGCACCTGCGAGTTCGAGGGCATGGCCGACGACGGCGACGTGATCTGGTCGGCGAAGCCTGTGACCGGCGAGAGGGTGCCTGCTGCCCGGCTCGACGGTGTCGAGGTCGACGAACTGCCGGCAGGCGCCACCGTCCATCTCGGCGCCAAGCTGGAAGGTTGGCCATGCCCCGCATGTGGCACGGTGATCTACAACCCCCAGCAGGCCCGTGAACGCCGCTGCTGCTCCCATCGGCCCACCAGGCCACGATGAGCGCCCACGATCCAGCCGAGGACCACCGCCGCCAGCCCTGGCACATGCGGCTGTTCTGCGCGACGGCCCTATTGCTGGTCGGTGTCGGGGAGGTGACCGCCGCGGCGTCGACGGACGCGTGGTGGTGGGGAGCCCCGGGCTACGCCTGTCTTTGCCTGGTGCCGGCGCTGATCTTCGATGCCGCAGTGGATGAAGTACTGCGGCGCTGCGAGCACCGCTGAAGGCCGCTCCGTCCGCCCCGACGGACGGAGTGAAGGGAACCGCGAGAGCCGGTGGGGCATCGGCCGGGATTGCATACCCAGACCCGGACAGGTCGACGGAACATCTCGGTCGATTCTCGTAGTTCCCGCGAGGGTCCGGCGGATCACGTGCTACGCGATCCGCCGGACCCATCGTTAACACCGATTACTCACACGAGCCAGACAACAAATCCTAAAGCGATTCCGGCCACTCGATCGGACGCCGACAGGTTGTTGAGAGGTCACTCACCCGGAGCCGGACTACGCAGCGGCCGACGAACACGCTAGAGTGTCAGGCGTCGGAACGCTTTCAATGCACCTGTCCGGGTCATTTGTATGGGTTACCGACAAGACAGCCCCCGGCGTTCGCGCCGGGGGCTGTCCCACGTTCAAGGCCCAATCACCTGACCACCTGGGCCTTCGGATTTCGGGTCACCGTTATTGTCCGGCGTCGCACCGGCCACCTAGGATTGCTGGGTACCCCAACCTGTGGGGTGCGAGGACCCGGACAGCCCTCTTCGTTCCCGCTTCGACACGTGCTCGCGTACGCGACTTCGCCCGGCCATCTTGCATGGGTCAGCCGTGATCGTGGCCACAGCGAAACAGAACTGAACGACGAGGGACCTCTCTAACCCATACAAGCAGAACAGGACCCGGACACCTAATGACTTCCGATCAGAAGACTGCCATCAGTGCGCGCAAAACAGTCTATATAGAAACTGCAGGATCGCATCTCGATCCACGTTTCGAAGCAATTCTTGCCACGACTGCGGGAAAGTACGTCGTACCACGCTTCACTCGCGAGGTCGCCGAAGAGGTCGTGGCCTGGACCAACCTGATCGCCGGACGCGACGCCAAGTTCCACCCGTGCATGTGGACAGCCGACGGCTACGTGCTGCTGTTCACCGCCGCCAAGCAGTTCGAGCCATCCGAGGTGGTCCAGCCAGACGACGACGGCCTTTACGAACTGGGGTTCGGATGGGCGTGGCAGGTCGAGGAGGTCCAGCAGTGACAGACCTGCGAGCCCTCGTCGTCACCCCAGACGGTGAGATCGAGGAGAAGTACGTGCCAGCGTCCACGATGGACTTGCTGGACACACTGCACGCCATGATCAACTGCGACACCGCCGAAGCGGTGCGCCTCGGACCGGACGGCCGACGCGCCACGATGTGGGTGGACATGGACGCCCATCTGCCGATGGCGAACGACTACGCCACAGCACTCGTGTTCGCCTTCAACGGTGACCTCCACCAGCAGTACTACGGGACTGCCGTGTTCCTGGGCGCCCCGGACCAGGCAGGCGATGACACCAGCCTGCCGGACGAGGCAGCAATCTTCCTTCGGCATGTGAAGTTCCGGATCAAGCGCGGCAACCTCTCCGTCCACAACTTCCGCGAGGGGGACTTCTGATGGCCGAGCAGTCCAACGTGGTGCACCCCGAGCTGTACGCGTTCGAGGTCGACGACATGACGCTGTCCGGGGCCGTCACCGATCGCGGAAACGGCCGCTGCACAGTCCGTGGCAGCTTCGAGGACGCCACGGAAACCAACGGGCTCCGTTTCGAGTTCCGCGCCGTGCCCCGGCAGGCGTTCGCCGACCTGTTCCGCTCCTTCGCGGACAACGTCGCGCCGGTCCACAGCGGGACGTACAGCTTCATGTGCGAGCTGCACATCGCCGAACTGGAGGGGCAACCAGGCTTCCGCCGGGACGAGAACGCCGGTACTTGGCGCGTCGACCTCGACGACCTGGAATGCGCCCACAGCGATGAGAACCAGTCCTGTCGTCCGTCCTGGCACATGGACTTCGTCGCGCTGGCCGGTGATCTCCAGTGACCGGCGAGGGCGGACTGGCGCGACTGCTTCGCGGCCTGGTGGTGTTCTCGTGGCCTGCGCAGGCTGCGCAGTACCCGCCGGTCGGACCGCCGGGAATCAGCTATTTTCGCGGTGACGTCTCCAATCAGTCCCGTCCTGGTGCCTATGTCGACTGCCTTCTCATGCGTGACATCGACGGCGTTCTAACCGGGATCCTCAACCACTATCCGCAAGATCTTCCTCCCTACGAGGAGGCCGGCGCAGTCACGATCTGGGTGCGACCAGACCGGCAGCGACGCGGGATCGGAACGCGGCTGCTCAAGGATGGCCTGACTCGCTGGCCGATAGAGATCCGCCGGCAGCAGTTCACGCCCTCCGGCGCAGCGTTCGCCGAGGCGCTGCGGCGGCGCGGTGTCATTGACGGGCAGGTCCCGGAATGACGTGCGCAGTCCCCCCTCAGGACGAGGCCACGGAGGCGGCATGCGCGGAGGCCGCCAGGTACGTCGTCTTCTACTTCCGGGACGGCTCCGACGGAATCCACACCTGTCCCGCCCACTTGACGTGCGCCATCGACATCCTTTTTGGCACTACGCAAAGGAAGTCTGTCAACGTCGCGCGGATTAGCGGTCGGGCCCGGAAGGCGGGCGGCAAAACGAAGGGACTGTGGTGATGAAAACGATCATTCTATCGGACGATGTCTACTCGCAGATCCGACTGCTGGCCAACGCTTGGGACATCTCGAACGACGAGACCCTGCTGCGACTACTGAACGACTTCCGTGCGCAGGTCCCCGGGGCCGACAAACCCGTGGCGGAGTCGGGAGCCTCGTCCAGGGCCCCGCTCGACTCACCCCCAACCGGATCGTCGAGCGTCGTCGTCCCGGTGTACGCCAGGTACCACGGCACCTTCATCGAGGCAAACTTCCACTGGCCCAGCAACGTCATCGAGGTTACCTCCGGCCCCTGCACCGGAACCCGGTTCCGCAGCCCGAGCGGAGCGGCAACCGAGATCGTCAAGACCGTGAACCCCGAGGTCAAACCCAACCGCAACGGATGGGACTTCTTCCAAGAAAGACACGGGGTTTCCCTTCGGATACTTCGCGATCAGCTCGCCACCGGTCGGCGTTGATTCCGTCGCCCGGCTCCCTCAAGCGGAGCCGGGCGCGCGGTGTCCACGATGGACTGTGGGCAACCCGGACAGGAATTGAAAGGCACCAACGATGAAGGCCGATATGCCCCCCGCGCTCGCGCAGCGACCGTTGCACAGGAACGGACCGCTGCCGATCCCGTGGGCGAACGAGTACGACCAGCCTAATGGCACGACACGCGCGGACTTCACCTCGGTCAACAACGAACGCATCATCGAGGCAGCCCAAAGCGGACTGTGCGGCGCGTGCGGCCAGGAACTCGACCACTGGATCGCCTTCATCGGCGACAGCCAGAGCGTCCATCTCCGCACCTTCGGCTTCCCGCCCATGCACGAGACGTGCGCCCGCTACGCCCTGGCGACCTGTCCCCACATCTGCCGGAAACAGCGGCGGCGCCCCACGCCCGTCAGCGCGTTCCAGAGCAACGGGGACACGCCGCAGTTCTGGAACGACCCAGGCCCGGAGATGTGGATCCTCGGACTTACCAATGACTTCAAGCTGATGACCGTCCACGGGTACCTCGTGTTCTTCGCCGCACAGTTCAAAGTTGAGCACATCTTCGACTATGACAAGGACGGCCACCTGCGGCAGCTGTCCTGACCGACCCGTGCGGGTTCCGCCGCCCACCGGACATCCCCGGCGGGCGCGCGGTGTCCGCACAGGACGCACCGGCCCGGACAGGCGCAGGAAGGAACTGACACCGTGCACGAGGAACTGATATCGATCGGCGAACGCCGCTACGCCGACGCGGACCCGGACATCATCCGCCAGCAGATCGGCGCTGCACTGCTGGGCGAAATCCAGGCCCGCAATCTCGTCACCATGGACGACGGCCTGATGTTCATGTTCGGCCCAACAGGCCGGACGAAGATCCGCAAAATCATCGTCAAGCTCAACGGCCGCGACTACTACGAAGTCGAAGTCGGATACCTGGCCAAGAAGGATTTCGGCTGGAACGTCGTGCATCAGGAGTCCGACGTCGATGCCGAGATGCTGGCGGACTCCGTGCGCCGCCTGGCAGCCAGAGGGTTGGACGCGTGAGCGCCCGCGTCCACATCTTCCCGGGTCTTCGCGGCGGCCCGGACGAGCCAGGGCAGGAGAAGCGAGGCAAGGGTCGGCCGCCGATCGGCGGCGAGATCCGCCAGGAACTCGGCGACGACCTCAAGGCCGAAGTCGAGACCTACGCGCTCGGCCACGATATGAACCGCGCCGCCGCGGTTCGGACACTGGTTCGACATGGGCTCGACGTCGAGCTCGACCCGATGACCCGCATGGCCGTCGTCGACGGCGACGAGCTGCACGTCCTGCTCACCCACCTCGGCGGCGACGACGTTCGCCGCGTCTGCTTCGCCCTCGACGGCGGACTCAAGGTCAAGGTCAACGAAGAGACGTGGACGTTGCCGTTCGGCCGGCTCCACGACAGGTCACAACCGGAAGGGCGGTGATCCGCGGTGGACGACGAATCCCGCGCGTTCCTGCGCAGAACCGTGCTCGACTGCCCGTTGCCGTACGGCACGCGCGTGCGTGTGACCAAGCCGCTGCCGAACGACCCGGACCCGGTTCCGACCGGCGCGCAGGGCACGGTCGTCGGCGGCAATGGTCGGCAACTGTGGATGCGCTGGGACAACGGGCGGTCGCTGATGCTGCTCGTGGACGATCCCTACGAGGTCATCGGTGTCGACGTCGAGGAGTTTGTGAAGGAGGTGTACCGGGCGACACCGGGGCTCCGCGAGCTTCGGTTGACCCGCACCGGCGCCAAGCACCTCGTTCTCGGCATGGTCTGGGTTCACCGCGAGCATCGACGGCGCGGAATCGCCGAGCTGGTCATGCGGCTGGTCACGGAGCTGGCCGATGTCCACGGCCTGACGCTCTCCGCCGATGCGTCGCCGCCGGAGTCCGAGCGGCCGAGGACGAAGGTCACCCCGCTCAGGCACTGGCTCGGTCGCCACGGCTTCTGGCTCAACCGTGACCGCCGTCGCCGGGCGGACATCGGCGAGCGCTTCTACCGGCTGCCGCGAAGCCGAGACCAGGTCACCGGCCTTTCGGGCTTGTGCCTGAGCTGCAGGACGGTCACCACGACTGGGCTCGGCCTCGTCGGTGACCTCGACTTCGCATCCGCCGGCCTGTTCAGGCTCGGAATCCGCCCGGCTGACATCGAGCGGGTTCTTGCCGCCGCTCTGGGCGGGGCGACGACGCTGCCCGCCGAGGGTGACCTGCCGGTGGTCATCCGGGTCTGCCGGACCTGCGGAGACCGTGCCGACCTGGAGGTCGGCCTATGGCCAGAGGTCCCGCTGCACACCTGCACCGGTGGGCAGTCGTGACGGCCCCGGCGGCGGACGTCGCCGCGCTCGAGGGCAGCGTCGCCGAGCTGCCGGACGAGGAGCTGCGGGACCTGGCCGCCGCCCTGGACAACCTCGGCGTCCGGGTTCGAGCCGAACAGGACGCCCGCAGGCGCGGCCGGGCTACCCCACGAACGCCGGACGGGTTCCGTACGGCGGCTTCCTGCACGTTCTGCCGGCGGGTCTACCTCGCCGACCTCATCACCACCCACCTGCTAATGGACCACAAGCATGATCTACAGACGTGGCGCAGCAGGCTGCGTTGACCATGACCAGGCCCGAAAGGCACGCTGATCGGGCAACAGGCTCGCATGGGCCGAACCGGACAGGAGGAATGTTGGCTACCGAAATGCCGGACGAAGGCAGGGGGAAGCGTCGCCGTCGACGCTGGCCGTGGATCGTCGGAGCCGTCGTGGTTCTGGTCATCGTGGCCCTGGGGATCATCGGCGCGAACACCCGCAAGACCGACGACAACACAGCGGCCAGCCCACCGCCGTCGCCGCCGTCCTCGACACCAGCCCAACCGTCAAGCCCGGCCTCGCTTACCCCCTCAACGACTCAGCCGAGTGCGGCAACGTCCAGCTCCGTCCCGGCGACCGCGGCGGCCCCCAGTCCCGCAGATGCGCTGCGGGCGACGTTCCGGACCGACCAAGCCGGTCAGCCGTGGTTCACGAAGATCACAAGCGTCGATCTAGATGGGCGTGGCGTCATCGCGCGGTCCGAGCTTGCCAAGGGCGACCAAGCCGCGGTGTTGGCCTGCGAAGCCTTGCGCAGCTCCGCGACGAAGACACCCGTCGACTTCCAGTCAGTCGCCGTCAGAGACGCCCGAGACCGGACCGTTGCCCACTGGAGCGGGCTCACAGGAGACGTCGCTTGCACAGCATGAGATGCTCCTGACCAGGCTAAAGGACGGAGCCCCCGGCACCATCGGCACCGGGGGCTCCTTACCGTCCGCCGAGGGGGGAGGAAGGCGAACGGCGGTTGATGCGTCGTGGCGAAAGTTCCACCGTTACATCGTCAGAGGTCAGATGGATAACTCCGCGCGCGAGTCGGTAGCCTGGGGCTATGTCGTCTGAACACGTGATCGTGACGTCAACTACCGACTCCGAGGAGAAGGCCCGCGACCTGGCGGCAAAGGTGATCGATTTGAAGCTCGGTGCCTGTGCGCAGATCGTCGGACCGGTGACCAGCGTGTATCGGTGGGAGGGTGCAGTCCAGACCGACCAGGAATGGCGAATCGAGGTCAAGACGACTGCGGACCGCGTCCCGGCACTGACGGACAAGATCAAGGACCTGCATACATACGATCTCCCCGAAGTAGTAGCGACTCCGATTGAAGGCGGCAGTGCGGAGTACCTGAACTGGCTGGTCGAGGAGACTCGGAGCTAGCTCGCCGAGCCAACGACGAGCCGTTCGGTGAGCTGTCGGCGAGTCTGGCCCGCCGACCCGCGGTTCTCCGGCAGCAACTCGACGACCTCCCACAGCCGGTCGATCGCGAGGGTCGCTTCGGTTCGGGTGGCCAGAGGAGCTGAATCGGAGCTCAGAGCTTCCACCCGGTCAAAGTCGCCACCCCGGGCGGCCGAGGTCGCAAGGTCTGCCAAAACCAGCGCGCGCACCTTGTTCTCAGTCGGCGAAAGCGAGCCGAGCAGTGTGGCGGCTAGCTGGTCGGTTTCGCGATGGTGTACCCGGCCGTAAGTTGACACGGCCAGACTCCCCAACCGATTGGCGGTAAAAAACGACGTCCACGGACGGGCGCTGTCTGCTGAAGCGTAGTCAAAGACGACGACGGCTTGATCCAGCGACCGCAGTGCGGCCGGCACGTTCTCGACGGCCGCCTCTTCCTCGGCAAGCCGGGCCAGAATCCACGCCTGGGTCGCCGCGTCCGATCCACGGACCTGCTGGCTGGCATCGGTCAGCATCCGGACCGCACCTGATGCATCGCCCGAACTGCTGAGCAGGTAACTCCAGTAGCCCAGAATGCACGCAACAAGCGGCTGATCATCTGCCTCGCGAGCCGCACGGAGCGCGTTCTCGTAGACCTTGATTGCCTGCCTCGGGCGTGCGAGATCGAACAAGGTCCATCCAGCAAGCGCAGCGGTCTCACCCGCAGCAGAAATCAGCCGTCGGCGAAGCGAGTCGTCAGTCGTCGTGTCGATCATCCTGCGTAGCCCCTCGTGGTGACTCCGCAGCTCAGCAGCGAGCGCTCGCGCAGGTTGAGTCTCCTCGGAGCGGAAAAACTCTCGCGTCTTCTGCTCGGCCATCGCGACCGTAGAGGAGTCGGCACGGCGTTCGCCGGCCATTGTGTCGGAGAGACGCTTCCATGGGGGATCACTTAGGAGGCCAGAGCCGGTCACGAGCGCGGCCCCGGTCAGCTTCAGCATGTCACGGCGATGCACATTATCCAGGTTAGCTGGACCTGGCGATGTGTCCGAGTAGTCCGATGAGTGAGCGGGGGCGAACCACCACAAGTCGACCGGTATGCGGATTGTGGCGGCCCATCGTCGCAACTTGCGCAGGTCCGAAGGTGGGGACTTGACCTTGCGCTCCAGAAGACTGACGTTCGCTTGGGTCATCTCCAGCCAGTGACTGATCTTGATCTGGGAGACCTGCGGAACCTGCGCCAGGCGGTAAGCGCGTAGTACTTGCCCGAAGTGCTGGCTCTCCAACGCCGCACGCAGCGCAGGACGCTGCCAAAAGTCTTCGGCGTGTTCAGGAACACCCAGGACGTCAATCTCCAGTTGACAAGTGCGGCACACTACGGAGCCCGCCAGGAGCTCTGGGCCCGCCTCGCAGCGCTGGCAGTGGCGTAGCACTTTCATCACGTCGACTCCCCAATAAGACGTACCGGGAGTGTAGCCGCGCAACCACGCCTCGTGCAGGGGATACAAGTCGGACTTGTATTCGCAGGTAGAGGGCCACAAGCCCGACGTGTTGTTCCTCCATTGATCACGGAAGAAGCTCAGATCATGGAAACCGTCCAGGAGACACCGGGCCGCGCCGACGGCCTGCGCGGGGTCAGTGACGAAGAACTGCCGCCGGGCCTGACGCACCCCTACCAAAGCCGTGTCCGCACCGCGGCCTTCATCTCCGGCCACACTTTCACCTGGACGCTCGGCGAGGACTGGATCGCGGTGCAGCGTGGTCGTGTCGCCAACGCCGACAGGCGTGTTCTGGTCTTCAGCGACCCGTGGCCGCAGGTGCCGATGCAAACGGGGCGCCGACCGGTCATCGCCGTCGTGAAGGCGCCCGAAGGCAACTGGTGGAACAGCCCCGGCATCATCGCGGAAAAGCTCTCCGAAGCTGCCCGTTCGTGGATCGCCGCGCAGACCAAAAACCGCCAGTAGGACGTCTCGGTCGTCGTGAGTACCCCGACGGTGCCCCTCGCGCCCACGACGACCGAGGCTTGAACACAGCGGCCCCGGGGCCGCGGATCCTGAATTCCCCTCCGGGGCCGCTGTGTACGAACCAAGTGGAGCTGAGCATGGGACCTATCTCCGATGAGGAACGCCCGCACGTCGAAGCGCTAGCGCGGGCCATCGGTGGCGATTTTAAGGACGTATCGCCGCCGAACTCCGAGATCATGCTCCTTCTGCGTCGGCGGTTAACTGTGGTCGAGGAAATTCAGATCACCCACATGACGTGCGCGGTGGCCGCTCGCTGGAGGGCAGTCGACTACTACGAGGAACGAAGTGTCGCCGACCCACTCTGGCAAGAGACTGGCACGGTCGCAGACGTCATCACCGCATTGTTGGAACTACCGAATGACGGCGAGCCGGGTGCACCGGCGCGGGCGCTAATAGGGCCGGGTGATCTCATCGCGATGGTGACCACGCGCGAACTGCGGCTCGGCCTCAGCCTGCGGTCGCCATTCCAGGACTGATGACCGATAGAGGCGGCTATGGTACGGATCATGCGTGGCCGGGCGTTCTCCATGAGGACGTACTTCATCGCATGGTCCCCAATCGGATCCGGTGGCTCCGGACGCGGAAGCAGACCTACGCGGTCTCGGCCTGCGGAATCCTCTGCGCGCTTGGACCTGCGCCGGAAGGAGCGAACTACTGCCCGGATCCTCAATGCTGGCCATCCCCGAAGCCGCGAGTAACCCTGTCGCCACTGAAAAATCCGCCAAGCTTGAGTCGACTGCCGAAGCGCGTGCCACAGCCGGTGCCACCAAAACCCTCCGAGCGACCGAACCCGACCACTCTCTGGTTCACGCCAGCAACGCCAACGCAAGGAACGGAACCAAGTGCAAGATCAGGAGCTACTGACCGAAGTGGACGGCGTGGTGAAACGCCTGAAACATCTCTCAACGGATCTTCTGGTCGCAACAGAGCGCTATGCGCCGGTAATTCGGAGTCTCGCGCGTGATCTGGGGACCCTCAGGGACCGCCTCATCGACCGAGCCGAAGAGTTGGAGAATTCCGGCAGGTAATCTACCGACGAACAACTGAATGGCAAATAGTTTTCGAGATATGCATGCATCAAAAAGGAAAGAGGGAGAAATATGCTTGACGCTTTTGCAACCCCACGGCGGAGTCAGGATCTGGTGTCCGACGAGCTTTTCGGACAGCTCGTGCGGCGGATCGTCCGAGAGCAGGCCACAACAACCGAATGGGCGACCCGTATCGTCGACCAGGCGATCGCGTTCCTGGCGGCTTGCGCCAAGTCGACCGAGCCGCTTTCACCAAGCAGCACGGTCGACATCGGGTGGCACGCGTTCATTCTCTACACGAAGGAGTACGCCGCGTTCTGCCAGCGAGTCGCCGGCTACTTCCTCCACCACGACCCGACGCCGATCGGTGTCACTCCGAACGACCTGGAGCCGCAGGAGAACGTGGATCGCTCGGTGCGCGCGATCCGCGACGCCGGTTTCGCCGTCGACTTGGAGCTGTGGGACGCATCAGTGAAGTGCTCCCAGTGCCAGCAGGGGTGTACCCACTCCGGAGGGAACACCGGGTGTCACCACCACCCCGTGCGGACAGATACGGTTACCGCGTGATCGAGCGGTTCGGTTGGGATGCCTTGCCCGAAGCTGTCCAGGATGCGGTTCGTGGCCAGCTCGGTGACGTAACCGTGGTCAGGGACGTCGCCGAGGGGCAGAACTGCAACCTGGCGCTCGTCGTTCGTGGCGATGCGGGCGACGTGTTCCTCAAGGGCGTCATGGGCGTCAGTCCGCGGATGCGCTGGCTGCGTAACGAAGCCAACGCTGGCGAGCTGGCGCCCCGCATCGCGCCTTCCACGAGGTTCAGCGCAGACATCGAGCCGGAATGGTTCGTAGTCGGGTTCGAGTACGTCGAGGGACGGCCTGCCGACTTCACGCCGGGGTCACCGGACCTCGAGGTCGTCGCGACGACGGTGAACGAAATCGGGCAGCGTCCGGCTGGCGCGGTTCCGTCGCTGAGCGACCGTTGGACGTCGTCAGACTGGTGGGCAAAGCTGATCGAGGTCGAGCCGGACCATCTGGTCGGCTGGAACGTCGAGGAGATGACGAAGTGGAGCACACGGGCCGCCGAGCTGGTGGACGGGACTGCTCTGCTCCACACGGATCTCCACGAGCACCAGTTCCTCATCAACGACGTGGCGGGGTCGGCGCGGGTAATCGACTGGGGCAGGCCGGCGGCAGGCGCAGCGTGGGTTGACGTTGCGTTCTTGGCGATCCGGTTGATCGCCGCCGGACACGAGCCAGCCGACGCAGAGCAGTGGGCCTCGGCCATGCCCAGCTGGTCCACCGGCCGCGACGAGGCCGTGACCTCGTTCGCGTGCTACGTGGCTGGCCTGTGGAGCTACCGAGGCGTCACCTCGCCGTTTCCTGGATCAGTGGGGCTGAGCCGCGCCGCGAAGGCGTACGCGCGACACCGACTGGCAAGGTAGCCAGACCCGGGGCGGGTTCCGGCGCAATGCCGGAATCCGCCCCGAGAATCCGTAACGGTTCGATGGGGTTCGCCAGCGTCCGCGCCTCGACGTGCCCCCGACGGGAAACCGCGGGTTCAAAATCACGTCAGCGCACTGTCGGCATCGCCAGATGAAGTCGCCCCCGCCGAGCCTCGCCTTGTTACGCCTCCTGGCATTGCGTACGCGCCATCCGTGCCCACGTATACCAGGAGATGACGAACAGGAAGACCACTCGATGTTCCAACCTGTCAAGCTTCATGTCGTTGCGCTTAACCTTAAGCGAGGCGGCTACGATCGTCACACCCGCAGACACGACCACGAAAAACTTCACGCAATTTTGTCCAATTTGGACACGCCACCCCACGTCTTATTCCTCTCCGAGTGCACCTACTACACCGAATCAGTTTTTCAGTCCGAGCCGCTATTCGGCGCGAAGGAAATCCTCGCGTCGTTATGGGGGTACGACGAAGACGAGGCTGGCAACACTTACCCGAAGGCTCGTTACGAGGCGTTCATCTCGAAGGTGCAAGGTTCGGTGAACGTACCTGGCCTGTTCATCGATCCTCGCTACGTCCGGCCTCTCCGCTGGTACGACGAGACCCAGCGGCGCAGTCTCGCAAACTCCCTGACAGCACGGATCAACGGTCACGACATTCAGCTTAAATCGTTGCACTGGAACGGGTCTTGTGGCGCGACCTTGTTTGATCAGCAATCCTCTCAGGACGGTCAGATGGCGCAACACGCGGCGATCATCGGCGGCGACTTCAACGCCACCAGCTCTCATCCGGGGGAAAGCATTCCCGCCAACTGGGGGAAGCGCTGCGACGAACAGGGCCAGGCGCAGAAGCGCAGCCAGAAAGGTGTCCGCAGTCAGCACGGGGCTTGGCGTGTCTACACAGATCCGATCGACAGCTTCCTGGAACACGGCTGGTGGGACGCCGGCGAGAAAGCGAACGACTTCACCGTAACCGTGAACCAGTGGGTGGACGGTGGCTCCGGCCTGCGGATCGACCGCATCATGGTCAGCAAGCGCGCGCCGGTCAGACTCATTGCGAACTCCTACAAGGTGCACGTGCCGAAACCGGGCGAGAATGAACTGTCCGACCACCGGATGGTCTCCTGCTGGCTGGAGGTCGCGCCCGCCAACGCTGATTCACGATGACGTACACCCGGAACATGCAGACCGTCGGTAGCGTGATCACCGCCTGCCAACGGGTTCACGGACTTCCGGAGGACGCGGACTGGACGATGAACGTTCCTCCCCTCAAGTCCTCCGGCCTCTTCCTGCCGCCGAAGCATCCGAGTCCTCGGGCCGCATGGGAGGTCATCGAGTGGTACGCGCGCGGACTGAACCTCATAAGGGCAGGCGCCAAGGTGGGCGTCACCAGCAACACCGCGATGCATTGGATGCAGCGCATCGGAGCGCCGCGACGGAAGTCGTCGAAGCGATGAGCGCTCCTGGACCACGCGGATTCGGCCACGTCTGGATCTTGCTGGGTCTGCTCGCTTTCGTGGGCTTGGCGGCGTGGGCCGGCTGGCACGCAGCGAGCCAGCTTATCGCTGGCGTCGCGTGACGGCCAAAGGAACAGGGAATCACAGCAGGGAGACGTCACCATCTTCACTTTCGTCACCGCCAACCTCCTCAATTTTGACGGCAAGGAACCGCGGGAAGCTGCCCGGTACGGACAGCTCACCATGTTGCTGCGCAAGCAGAACCCGGACTTCCTTGCAGTGCAGGAGCTAGTTTCATCCGGCCGAGACAAGAACATCGAAGGTCCCGCAACGAGGCGCAACGAGGCATCTCGTGCGCTACTCAGCCTCGCCACCGCTCTTGGGATGGTGTGCGACACGAGCTTTGTCCCGGCCGTGGCGATCAGTCCCACCCGACATCACACGGGTCTGCTGTGGCGCCCGGGTATCGACGTCGTCCCGAACACGTTGATGCGGTACGACAGCCACATCTACGGCAACTCACACGGCTTGATCGCCGCCGTTTTCACCGTGGGCGGAAGGAAAGTACGTGTCGGCTCGGCACACTTCAGCCATTGTGATCCCGGGATGTCCGGCGGTTGGAAGGACGCCGGGCTCGTCATGCGAGCCTTCAACCGCAGCGACGGCATCCCGGGCATCGTCGGCGGCGACTGGCAAGGCATCGGCGCCGATGCGGACTACGACCCGGACCCGTACGCGGGGAAGGAGTGGGACCAATCCCATTCTTACCACTACGACCGGGACGGCAACGTCGATCGTGACGCAGCAATTCGTCTTGAGCGCCACGGTCGGTTCCAGGACTGCGCCCGGCTCCTCGACGCGAAGTGGCAGGCAACCACCGGGCACCACGAAACCGACACCAATGAGCCTCGCCGGATCGATCGCGTCTACGTCACGCACGACTTGCCTGCCGACGCGGTTACCACTTATCGGGTCGTTGACCCAACCGAAGTGGGCCAGTGTACGGACCACTGTCCGGTCGTCGTCAATTTCGACGAGAGCAGGCTTCGGGCATGCTGAACGTAAGGCTCTATGAGGCCGAGAAGAATGGAGACCTTGGGAAGTACCTGACGAAGCTTCGCTTGCCAGCTGTGCCGTCTTACGGTGACGAAATCCTGATAGGCGACCCAGCGGACCATTTCGTAGTCCGTGGACCAGCTTTCTACAAGCATGGAAAGAGCGAGGTCGAACTGGCAGTCGAAGTCATCAACCTGGAGAACCGCGAACGATCCCGACGAGGGTCAACCCGGTGGTTTGCCCTGTGGTGGGCCGGATACGCGGTGGCGAGGCAGGTCGTTACCGGATCGTCGTGACACCCGAAGAGATCAAGTCGACGCTCGACACGTACGCCAACAAGGTCTGCCTAGAGGGCGACGACCGGCTCACGGAGTTCGAGATCCTGTTCGACGAGATGACAGCCATGGTCGGGGTCGCGACCACCGGCATGGGCTCGCAAGAGGTGACGGCCTTCTACAACGTCGTCGGTCAGATGCACGAAGCGCTCAAAGGTTTACTTGGGCTGCTCAACGAGCTGGGGGTGGCCAAAGACGCGGTAAAAGGTGCGCTGTAGCGGAACTCTGCCCCTCGACGACGAAGAGCCCCGGCTCCGCCGAAGACGGAGCCGGGGACTAGGTGTTCGCTACACGGTCACGCGCCGAGGCTAGATTTCCCCGGGCGAGCCGTCGATTGGGTACACGCCGTCGCTGGATGTCAGCCGATCTCCGTTGTCGTTGCGCGGGTCGCTTACGGGCGTCACCAGCGGCTCGGCGTTGGCCAACACGTGCAGCTGCGATAGCACGGATGTGGTCGCGGTCAGCACTGTGGCGAGCGCGGCGACCAGGTTGCCGGCCACAGTGGCCTGCTGGGCGTTGAGGACGCCGAAGGACACGGCGGCGGTGATGAGCGTGCCCGCCAGCGTGCGCCACGAGCCGGTACGGATCGCCTCGAGGATCGGACGCGGGCGCCCGGTGCTGGTCGACATCAGCTCTTCTTCGCCTTGGTCTCCACGCACAGGCCGTACGGGAACTCGCTCTTCACAAAGGCGGTGAACTGGTCGACGCCGCTGGGCGCCTCGATGTATGAGCGGGACGCGTCGGCGGCGACGTTCGTCCAGGTCTTGTCGATCGGGTACCCGGCCTTCGCTCCGCTGGAGATGGCCATGAGCCGGACGGACTCGGCCGGCCCGATCGCGCATTT
This sequence comes from Amycolatopsis sp. NPDC114478, assembly GCF_055633805.1. Taxonomy (NCBI): domain Bacteria; kingdom Bacillati; phylum Actinomycetota; class Actinomycetes; order Pseudonocardiales; family Pseudonocardiaceae; genus Amycolatopsis; species Amycolatopsis sp. NPDC114478. The sequence continues at coordinate 22,115 of NZ_JBVKDO010000004.1, forward strand.
GAAGGACAGCCAGGCGCGTTCGACGACCGTGCTGACCGAGCCGACCGGCACGGTGAACACGTGGCAGCGTTCGAGGAGCTTGCCGCTGGCGTCGCGGCCGGTCCCCTGGTAGTCGTGCGGAATCGCGGGCATGGCGTCCTCCTCAGGCTCGTCTCCGCTGCCTGCGCCGGTCAGGAGCAGGGCAGAGAGGTTGTCGGTGTGGTCGAGGTCGACGGACCCGGACACCCCGGGGACGCGGCCTCGGCTGGTGTACTGGTGCAGGTCGACGCGACCGCTGTAGCTGGTGATCGCATGCCGGGCGCCGTCGTTGGGGCCGTAGGCGGCACACCACGTGCGGTCCCAGTCGTAAGGCCAGGTGTCCGGCCGGAGGCTGGCCAGCCACGACGCCGAGGCGTACAGGACGACGAGCGGGTACTCCTGGCGGACGGTCTCCAGGAAGGTCCTCGCGAACGCGGGCCGCGCGGCGTACGGGATGCCGGCGGTCTCCAGGTCGAGCGCGGGCGCGAGCTGGCCGCCGAGGCGCCGGTACTGGCCGAGGAACGCGCGGGCCTGCGCGGCCGGGTCGCCGGGCTGGGCGAAGTGGTACCCGCCGTATGGGATGCCGGTGGCGCGGCATCCGGCGACGTAGTCGTCCGCGGGAATCTGGGCAGGGCCGGTGCCGTCGGTGTACTTGATGTACGCGGCGTCTACAGCGCCGCGCAGAGCCGCCCAGTTCGCGACGGGGTTGTACTTCTTGTAGAGATCGATGACCAGGGCCATCGGATCACCTCGGGTTCCTAGTGCTATCCGGTCGGCGCGGGCGGGACCTCGGGATCGCTCGACGGAGGCGGCACCGTTGTGGGTGGAGTGGTCGGCGGCGGAGCCGTGGCGACGGCGCACAGCCAGGTGTCGGCGGTCCCGCCGTCGGCCAGCTGGAGACGCAGTTGCGTCAGCTGACCGCCGCGCGGGCACAGCGCGTCGGGGTGCTCGACGAGGTAAGCGGCGAAAGCGGCTTCGATCTGGTCTTGCGTAGGCGGGGGCCCTTGTGGACCGCCGGGTCCGGGTGGGCCGGTCTCGCCGGGCTGGCCGTCTTGCCCGGGGGGTCCGGGAGCACCAGAGACACCCGGCGGTCCAGCGGGCACGGGGTTGACGGCCAGGTATGCAGCGAGCGCGGCGGCGAGCTGCTGCTGCGTAGGTGTCGGCGGAATGACAGGGTTGGCGGCGAGGTACTGCGCGAGGGCCGCGCCCAGCTCGGCGGCAGTCGGTGCCCGTCCGGCGGGCAGGTTGGCCAGCACTCGGGCGGTTGCGGCGGCCACCAGGACTTCCGTGTCGGATCCGGTGCCCGGCTGCGGGATCGGGATGGGTGCCTGTCCACGCTGGACGAGTTCGGCGTTGGCCTGCTCGCCCTGGGCCTTGGACTGCTCGGCCTGCTGCCGCAGCGCGGCCACGGCCGCGTCGGTGGTGGCGGCGCGCCCGTAGAGGTTGAGCACCCCGACGCCAGTGGCGAGCCCGACGAGCAGGGACACCGCGACACTGGCGAACACGGCCCACTTCCAGGCCCGGCGGACTTCGTCGCGCGCGGCCTGGCGTGCCTGCCGGGGAGCTTCTTCGACTGCTTCGTGGACGCCGCGCCGGAGCTCGTCCATGCCCGGTGCCGGGTCGGGCTCGCTGATGTTCATTCCCCGCGCCACCCCCGCCGTCTCAGCTCGGTCTCGCGGGCGGCCAGCAGCTCGTGCAGGCGGGTTGTTTCGCGTTCGGCCTCGTCGCGCTGGCGGCGCAGGTCGCGCATGGACTCTTCGATCATGTCCAGCGCCTTGTCCGTCTGGTGTCCCGGCGACGGTGCGGCGGTGCTGGCCGTCGTGGAGCTGGCGCGTTGCTTGATCTTCTCCACCGCCGCCGGCATGACCGCGGTGACGGCAGTGACCAGGGCGGCGAACACCGCGAGCGTGACGGCCAGCCAGGACGGACCGACCGGTGGTGCCCCGTCGGCGGCCAGCTGCACCACGAGCCGCCCCCTCCCGTGTCGGCGGGCGCGGCCTGCGCGGTCTACGACGGGAGCGGCGGGGCTCCGGCGATGGTGTCCCAGACGGAGTTCACGGTGTACTGGATGTCCCCGTCGGTCGAGTCCATGGTGATCACCGGGTTGGTGGCCACGGCCCAGGCGAAGCGAGAGCCGTAGTTGACCGGGTCGGCGAACACGTTGGTCGCCAGCGCACGCCGCAGCTGGGTCCGGGAGGGGTTGTTCGGGTCCTGGGCTTCGGACCCGACATCCTTCGCCGCAGTGGACACGGCGGCCTGCACTCGGCGCATGAACGGTGGGAAGCTGGCCAGTTCGGCGCTTTCGGCGAGGGTCGGTGCCATGCTTTCTCCTTCTGTCAGGCGGATTTTCCGAGCACCAGCCATGCCCCGGGCACGGTGGCGTCGATGTGGACGATGTCGCCGGTGGTCGGGGTGTAGCTGGCCAGGCGCGGCAGGGTGAGCGAGCCACCTTGGACGGTCACGATGACCTGGTTTCCGGACACGCCGGTGACGGTGCCGGTCTTGCGGCGGGCGGTCAGCGCCTGCTCGACCACGCGGGCGACGGCGTCGGCGATCCGCATTGCACTCCCCTTCCCCGGGTCAGGTTTCGGCCGGCAGGTCCTCGGATCGGGTCGTGATGGACTGGGTGCCATCCGGCGTGAGCGGGATGGACAGGCGGTCGATGAGGTGGTGGGTCTCTCCGGCCCGGGTGTCCTGGGCGGTGATGACGTCGCCGGTGTCGAGGGCCGGGTTGACCAGGGTTTCGATCTCGATCTGCGCGGCGGTTCCGCGCACCCGCGCGAGAAGCGCGTCCGCTGTGGTCTGGCACTGCGCGACGGTGGTCAGCAGCTCGCTGGTGTAGAAGCGGGGCTTCTTGCCGAACGGTCCGCCGTAGAAGGCGAAGCTGGTGGTGTCGGTGGCTGTGGCGTACACGGCCGGGACGCCGTCGGTGCGCTGTCCGCTGGCGACGACGCGGTTGTAGACCAGCTCGCGGGACAGCTTGTCTTTCGCGGTCAGCAGGTTCCCGCCGTTGCCGGTGCGTACCGTCCACACTGGCGCCTGGTTCAGCGTCGGCTGTGGCCGGACGACGAGGCGGCCTGCCTGGTCGAAGAACGCTTCCGCGCCCAGGAAGTCGGCCAGCTTTTCGACCGCGTCCCAGCGCTCGCGTTCGATGACGATGACCGACGCGACGAGCCCGGACCCGGTCTGGTCGGCTGCCTCGACCTGTACGCCGAGCGTTTCGCGGACCAGGCGCGCGATTTCTCCGACGGCGGTGGCGTTGGCGATGGTCTGGGCGGGGACGTCGAGCCGGTCTTCGGCGACCCGGGCGGCCGGGTCGACCACCTTCACCGTCAGGTCGCCGGAGCTGGAGACCGGCCGGGTGCGCGACGCCTCGTCGAGGCTGCCGTACATCAGCGGCACCCACTCGGTGTTGCCCGATGTCAGCACGATGCCGTAGTCGATTTGGCAGGTCGAGCCGTAGGGGGCCAGCAGGTCGGCCGGCGAGCGGGGCCACCAGCGTGGGTCGGCGGCCAGGGTCGCGCTGCGGCGGGTCTTGCTGGTGGCGTCGACATCGACGGAACCGCCGGAGATCGGCAGTTCCAGCACGCCGTAGGTGGGGCTGTACACAGTGGCTCGTGCCTGCATCGAGTGCGACTGCGCGAGCGCGATCCGAGCCCCGGTGGACAGTGGCCACATCGGCGCCCCCGATCACGCGGTCAGTTCGCTGGGTGGCTGCACCTCGTGGAACGGGGCGCTGAGGATGCGGGTCTGCTGGTAGGCGCGCCGGTTGCCCGGGTCTTCGGTGAGGTCGCCGAGGGCCAGCCACAGGCCAGTGCCATAGCCGAACTCGGCCGGAGTGCGCAGGTAGACCGGCTGCAGGTCGGCGAACATTGCCAGCAGCGCGTCTCGTTCGGCGAAGGACAGCGCGCCGATGGACAGGTCGCCGGTCGCGGCCCGGCGCTGCGCCGAGGACACGATGATCGGGTAGGACGCGCCGACCGGGTAGAAGATGCCGCGGTTGGCTTCCCGGGTGCGAGTCGGGACCGCGCCCACCTGGACGGTGACCGGGCGGGTTGCGCAGGCGGGGTGGGTCAGCCAGGTCCGGCCCAGGCTCAGCAGGGTCGCGGACTGGCTGGTCATGGCCCCGCCCATCGGGGCCGGGTTGACCACCTGGTACCGCACGGGCACGTCGAGCGGGCATTCGCCGTCGTCAATGATCAGCAGCGGCGCCAGCGTGGATTCCGAGAGCCCGGGAGTACCGACCCAGGTCCCGCCGTAGTCGCTGCCGTCGAAGTAACCGCCGGACGTCGGCTGAGTCTCGACGGTGACCCCGTCGAGGGCCATCACCCCGGCCGCCGGCATCCCGGCGGCGATGACTTTCATTGTCGGGGTCACCGCGCCCGGCGGAGGCACGAGTGTGACGACCTGCCGGGAGAACTGCGCGACCGAGGCGTTGACCTGGTCGGCGGTGAGCGCTGCGCTCGCGGTGGTCAAGGGAACGCCTCCGGCGTCGGTCCAGGTGATCTGGACCGTCACCGACGTGGGCCGCGCGGAGAACCGCAGGTCCAGCCCGATCGTGACCAGTGCGGCGCCGGGGACCGTGGTGGGCACGGTCAGCCCGACCGGCCCAGCCGCCGCGATGGTGGCCGTCAGGTATGCCCCGCCGCGCGGGGCCGCCGTGCTGGTGACGCGGCCGAGGACGGGGTTGCCGTCGCCGGGGACGTAGCCGTTGAGCCCGGCCTCGAGGCCGGGGTTGGTGGCGAAGTTGTACCGGGTCGGGCTCGGCACCCACAGCGGGTTGCCGCCGCGCACCGGCCACAGTGTCCCGTCCGGGTGCTGGCGGATCAGCTGGACGACGGCGGCGTTGGGCCACCAGGCGGTGACCCGCATGACGCCGGCCTCGGGCACGGGCAGGAGCGAGATCCCGCCGCCGGGGTACGGCAGCGGGAAAATGCTCCCCGCCCACGGCCGTGACGCGTACGCCAGCGACGGGTTTCCCGCGTACGTCCACTTCGTGGTGCCGCCGGGGATCGGCGGAGGCAGCTCCTGCTGTCCCGGCAGGGTCGCGGCCTCCGGGCCGACTCCGGCGGCGTACGGGGTGCGGCCGTAGGTTTCGCTGGCCCACGACATGTCACCACCGCCTTCTAGATGCGGACGCCGCGCGCGATGGCGGTACCGGTGGCGTGCTCGCTGGTCTCGATCCGGCCATCCACAAAGGCCCTCAGCCCGTCGTCGCTGATGGACAGCTCGCCGACGAGTCGGACAGGCTCGTCGCTCCCGCGCAGGGAGCCGAGGACGTCTTGCGCGGTGTCGTGCGGCAGGACGAGCTCGGGCTTACCGGTGCCGTTGTAGACCGGGGTGAACCCGGGCTGGAGCCATCCGCCCTGGTCGTACCAGTGATGGGCCTGCCAGAAGCTCTTCGCGCCGAGCGGGTCGTGGTAGCGGCTGGCGATGTAGGACAGGCCCCATTCCGCCTGCCCTGCCGGGAAAGCCGAAACCGGACCGTAGATGCTCTCCATCTGCTGGAACAGCCCGCGCGCCGAGCTGGTCGGGTTCGCCGCGGCCGGGTTCCAGCCGGACTCGTGGCTGATCAGCCACGACAGCGCATCCCATTGCGGGCCGGAGCCCCAGCCGTAGCGTCCGGCGACCGCGCGCACGGCCGCCACGACTTCGGGCGAACCGCTGGCGGTAGCGGTGCTGGCGAACAGCTGCCCCAGCTGCGTCACGCCGTAGTCGCGGGCACCCTCGATCGCGGTGCGCGCGACCCCGGCGCCGTCGAGGGCCGCGACGTTGCCCGGGAAGAGCCGGACGGCGTCCTCGGCCTGGCGCAGCGCCTCGGCGAAGTACGGGCTCACCAGCGCGGCCGGGTCCAGTCCGCCGGCTCCGCCGGACACAAAGGACCCGCCCACGACCGGCAGGAACGCGTGCGACGTGAACTGCGGGGAGTCCGCGCCGGACGCGCCCGGACCGACCTTGACCGGCACGTTGAAGGTCTGGGCCTCCAGGTTGACCCCGGCCAGCGTCCCGGCCGTGTGGTGGGAGTTGTAGCCGGTGGCGAACGCCGAGCCGAGTCCCGGTGCGAAGCCCGGCCACGGCTGGCTTGCCGCGACGCCGAGGCGCCGGTACGGGGAATCCCCGCGCAGCACGTTCGTCACTGCCGAGATCAGCCCGGAGCAGTCGTACCCCGCCGGGCCGGAGGCACCCCACACGTACGGTTTGCCAGCCTGGGCGCGGGCGAACGTCAGGCCGCGAGCGAGGGCGGCGTCGGCCTGGCTGCCGGTGTCGGCGACCAGCCCGCCCCGGGCGTACCCGGCCGCGCGCAGCGCCTCGGCCTGGCCGCCGTTGAGGGCGTCCAGGAACGGCACGATCCGCTTCGCGATGGCCGCCCGGACCACGAACTCCCCACGCGAGAGCCGCGCGAGGATCGAGTCCGACGTGGCGGTGCCCGGGCCGGAGACCGGGCCGCCGGTGGCGAACCCGATCGGGACCGGCCCGATCGGATGGTTCAGCCCGAAGTCGGCGTTCAGCTTGTTCCACGCCGCGACGAGCCCGTTGAGCGGCCACTGCAGAATCCAGCGCACCGGATTCCCGGCGTAGCCGGGCATCTCGGCGAACCGGCCCTGCACCCACCCGGCAGTCAGGCTCACCGCCGCACGCACTGCCGCCAGCCCGGCCACCAGGCCGGACAGAGAACTGTTCTGCGCGGTCACCGACGCCTGGACCACGGCCGCCAGCAGCGACCAGGAACCGGCCATCGTGGACTGGAGCTGGGCTTGCCGCGCGACGATCATCGCTACCCCGGCCGCCACGGCAGCCGATACCGACAGCCACACGGCGACGGCCGCGCCCTGAACGCTCAGCAGGCTCGTGGTCAGGGCCAGGTCGGCGGCGGGCAGCAGGGTGCCGGTGTGCAGCTCCAGCAGCTCCAGCGCAGGCAGCAGGACGGTGGTGACCGTGTCGGCCAGGGCCGCCGATGCCGCGTTCAGCGCGTCGGTGGCCCCGGTGGACGCGGCCGGATCGGCCGCCGTTGCCGTGGTCGCCACGGCGGCCGAGGCCGGCGCCGCGCCGACGATGCCGCCCGTCGCGAACCGCGCGACCAGTCCGCCGCTGGCAGCGGCGGCGGGACGTCCGGCCATGGCGGCGGAGTTGGCCGCCAGGATCGCGGACGGGCCGATGGCGCGCACCAGCTCGGGCACGAGCACCGCTTCGCCGGGCGAGAGCAGCGCCCGGACGCTGTCACGCCCGGGTGCGTAGCCGGGCAGGACCCCGCCGCGCGCGAGCTTGAGTTCGGGCAGCTCGTCGACGCCGGGGATCAGGCTGGCGGCGGTGTTGTAGACCTTGCGCAGGCCGTTGTTCCAGATGATGTCGATCACGAGCTGAATCGGCTTCTTCAGGAAGTCGGCGATCGTCTCGAACACGTTCTTCGTGACGTCGCGCAGCTTTTCGAACCCGTCGCGCACGTCGGCGAGTCGATCGCCGAACCAGCCGAGCACCGGCTTCACGACGTTGTTGTAGGCAGCTGACAGGGCGCTGCCGATGGCGTCGAAGACCGGCTTGATCCCGTGGTCGTAGAGCCAGATCGCGGCGTCGCCGACGAGGCGAAGGGCCAGCGCCCAGCCGTCGAAGTACGGCTTGAGCAGCGTGGACCAGATCCAGCCGAGGAACGACCCGATCGCCGAGAACGCGGGCTGGATCGCGTTCGTCCACAGCCACGACGCGATCGACGCGACCAGGCGGAACCCGACCACCATCGGTCCGATAAGGACAGTCGCGACGATCGCGGCGAGAATTCCCGCCGCCTGGCCGATGAACGAGAACACCGGCGAGAGGACGTTTGACCACAGCCATGAAGCGATCTGGCCGACAAACCGCAGCGCCGCAACGATTCCCGCGAACGCAGGCTGGAGGATGTTGACCCAGGCCCACTGCGCGGCATTCTGGATCACGCCCCACAGGCCGATCCAGAAATCGCGGAAACCCGCGCTGGTGTTCCAGAAGTACACGAACGCCGCGACCACGGCCGCGATCGCGCCGACGATCAGCCCGACTGGGTTGGCGTCCATGGCCGCGTTGAGCAGCCACTGCGCCGCCGCCGCGCCCTTGGTGGCCAGCTCGTAGAGCTTGATCGCCCCCGACACGGCGGCGTATCCGGTGGCGAATGCGCCGATGGTGACGGCCATTGGCGCGAGCCAGTCGGCGTTTTCGCGTACCCACTGCACGGCGTCGCCCAGCGCGGGCAGCAGCACGCCGCCGAAGAAGTTGACCAGCCCGGTTTCGAGGGTTCGCTGAAACGCGACCAGCCTTTGCCCGGCCGAGTCGTTGAGTGTGGCGCCCATGCGGTCGGCTGCGCCGCCGACGTCGCCGAGCGCGGCCACGGCCTTGCTCGGGTCCAGCGCGAATAACGCCTGCCCCAGGTCTTCGGCTTGCGTGCCGAACAGGGCGACCGCGGCCTGTGACCGGGCGACCGGGTCGGGCATCGCGCGCAGCTTGTCGAGCACCAGGTCCAGCGCCTGTGTGGCTTGTGGTCCGCCACGTGCGATCGTGGCGGCCATGTCGGCCGCGTTGAGGCCGATGGCCTGGAATCCCTGTGCGGTCAGCTTGCTTCCGTCGACCGCCCGGATGCTGAACTCCTTGATCGCGTCGGCGACCAGGTCGGAATTCCGTGCTCCTGCCTGCATTCCCTGCACCAGGAGCCCGGTGGCCATCGAGGCGTCCAGGCCGAACTTCTGGAACTGCACCGAATATTCGGTCATCGTGTCGAGCAGGTCGTGGGACCGGTCGGCGCCCTGCTGAAATCCGCGCGTGAGCACGTCGAGCGCCTCGTTCGCGTCACGAGCGAGGCCGGTCTTCATCAGCTGCCCGATGGCTTCGGTGGTACCGCCGAGGTCCACATCGAACGCGGTGGCCAGGTTCAGGACCTTGGCGGTAATGCCAGCGAGCTGGTCGTTGGAGGCGTCCTCCATGACCAGTCCGGATTGGATGACGCCACGGATGGCTTCGTTGATCTGGTCGAGGGAGTCGCCGTATGCCTGCGCGTACAGGGTGCCGGCGACCCGGCCGAGGTCGGCGGCCATGTCGGCAGGCGCGCCGAGCTGGGCGGCGAGCTTGTCACCCAGCCGCGCGTTCTCCAGCGTGTCCATGGCGATCGACGCCGCGTTGCCGATCGCGGTCAGGCCGAACGCGAAGCTTCCGGCCTGGCGGGCGGTGTCAGCCAGCGAGGAGCCGAACCCAGCCGAGCGCCTTTCGGCCTTGTCCACCGAGACCGTGACCGTGTCGGTGGCCTCGGCGGCGTTGCGCTGGGCCTGCTCGAACCGGTCGGAGGTCGAGGCGGTGCGTTCCTGCGCCGTGGTCAAGCTCCGCTGAGCGGTCGCGAGCCGTTCTTCGGCGGCGGCCAGCGCGCTGGCCTTGGAATTGCCCGCAGCGCGGACCTCCTGGAGGCGCGCTTCGGCGACGCGGACCTTGCCCGCCGCGTCGGCCTCACGGTTGCGGGCGGTCTCCAGCTCGCCCGCGACCTTCTTGACGTTCTCCTTCGCAGCCTCGATCCCGGTGCCCAGCGCGGTACCGGCGCGGCGGCCGGCGTCTCCGGCCGAACGCTCCAGTTCCCGGCTGATCTGCGCTCCGGCGCGGGTTCCGGCTCCGGCGGCCTGCTTGGCCAGTTCCGCGCCCCAGCCGCGCGCCGAGGGCAGGGTGTCGATCCAGACGACCTCGCCGGAGTTCACCACGACTACTCACCCCGGCTCCCGTGGAACGAGGCCGCGCGGGCAGGTGAGTTACGCGACGGCGGGGTGGGGCTTGTACTGGTCGAGGTAGGCGATCACGTCGGCGGCGTCGGCGTCGCCGCGGTCGCCGATGCGGTCCTTGTCCTGCTCGCCGGGGCGCGAGAGCGGGCGCGGGCGGCGCAGGCCCTTCATCCCGGCGCCGCGTCCGGTGACCATCGTGTTCTCCGCGAGCCGGTCGGCCACAATGGCCAGCAGGTATTCGACGTCGGTCCAGGCGTGCCCGTGCACCGTGCGGTGAAACGCCGAGGTCGGCGGTAGGTGCTCGATGAGCACGCGCAGGTGCCGCAGGCTGATGTCCCCGCGCCAAAATTCGGCGATCGGGTTGCGTGGGGCGTAGGTCGCACAGAGGGCGGCTTCTATCGCTTCCGGCGCTTCACCGAGGAGGTCGAGCGCCGTGTAGGGCGGCCTTCGTCGTTGTCCTGCTTCATTTTCTGCATGTACTGGTTGATGGCGAGGATGACGTACCCGGCGCGGCCACCGGCCTCCACGAACTTGACGTACTGGTCTTCGCCGAGGTAGTACTCGGCGACCTCGACGTCGGTCTGCATGTCGAGCAGACCGTCTTTCCAGTCGTCTTCGGCGGTGATCGGGTCGGTGCAGGACCACTCCTGGGCCTTGAAGGTGAAGGTGAAGTGGTCGGCACTGCCGGTGGCTTCCTCGCGCTGGGCGAGGATTGCGTCCATGTCGATGGTGGACAAGGCGGTGTTCTCCGTTCGGTGAGCGTGGGTGAGCGCAGGAAGAAGGGGGCCGATGTGGACCGCTCACCACTTGTCCACATCGGCCCCCCGATCGAGGGCGGCTTACGAGCCGCTGGCGGCCGGCAGTTCCCAGCCTTCCTTGTAGACCCGCAGGGCGGAGTAACCGTCCGAGCCCGGGTAGGCGGTAATCGTCACGTCGTACCCGATCAGCGTGTCAGACTTGTAGGTGACCTCGCCGCGTTCGGACACTTCGGCCATGGGCAGGAAGATCCGGCGGTGGTAGATGCCGTCGATGACATCGATGCCGAAGCATCGCAGATCCCGGGCAGGCTTCCCTTCCTCCACAAAGGACACCACGGCGTCCTTGCCGGTGCCGGTCTGGGTCATGCCCTCCAGCCCGACGCGGTAGTACAGGCTGATGGTGTCGAACTTCGACTCCCACAACGTGGCCTGATAGGTCTGGGTGGACTTGGTGATCTCCGACCGGATCGGCGTCGCGGACTGCCAAGGAGTGAACTCCTCCTTGTCCTCGTCGCGGCCTTCGACGATCCCGTCGTCGGAGATGTAGCCGAGATCGCGCATGGCGGCGTTCCACGCCTCCATCGCCGTCGCGCTCGGGGCGGTCGTGCCCAGGGGGCCGACGTAGAGCGCCCCGGTCACGCCCAGGCGCGCCAGGGCAGAGTTCTGTGCCACGGGGTGTTTCTCCCTTGAGGTGCGGAGCCCCGGGTGAGCGAGCGGGGGTGCGGATCAGGACGTGGTCGGGCTACGCAGCCCGGATGGTGAGTTCGGCGGTCAGTCCGCTGCGGCGGACCGAGGGGTTGTAGTCCGGGCGCCATGAGGGGCCGGCGGGTTCGGCGACGTCGGTGACGTGGCCCCACTCATTGCCCTGTCCGATCAGCGCGTGCAGGTGCGCGGACACAATGGACGCGAGGTCGGTCGCGGCGGCCCGGGTTGCGGCGTAGGTGTCGAGGTCGACGCGCGGGCGCCAGAGCAGCGGAACCGGGTCGTTCCAGGGACGGGCGAGCTTCGGGCCGGGCAGGCAGGTGACCTGGACGACGGGTAGGGCCTGCTCGAACCGGGCGGGCAGCTCGGCCACCACGCGGACTCCGCCGAGGCGCGCGGTGAGCCAGGCCACCACGAGCGCCTCGGCGTCGATCACGTCGACGTGGTGGTCTTGGTGGGGCTCTTGCGGGCCGTGGCCTTGTCGCCGGGTTCGTCCTCGGCGTAGCGGGCGCGGCCCTCGTTGACCATGACGGCCGCCGCGTCGTCGTCGACGTCGATGGTCTTGCCGATCTTCGTGTGGTCGCGGCTGAACGCGACGATCACTTTGGCCACAGTGTGCTCCTCTACTTGCTGCTGCCGGCGGCGCGGCCAAGGGCGCGGTGCCGGGGAACGTTCTCGGTGCCGTACTCGCCGTAGGGGTCCGTGTGGACGACACGGGCGTAGGCGCGGCCCTTCGGCCGGACACCTTCTTCGACGGTGACGGTGGCGTCGGATTCGGCGGCGGTGAGGTTGGCGCGGGTGCGCGCGGCGATCTGGTCGGCGACCAGCCGCAGGCGCCTGCGGACCGACGGGAGCTGCACGATGCGGCGCCAGTCGCGGTCGGAGAGCTGGAGGCGGGGCATCAGCCGCTCACTTTCTGGATGTCGACTTCGCAGTGGTGGACAGCGCCGGATCGGATCGGGTGCGGCCAGCGGGCGACTTCCCCGATGACTTCGCAGGTCCTGCCGGCCCACTCCACGCGGTCGGTGGGCTCCAGGTCGAGGTCCATTCCGGCCGGGGTGTAGATCCGCCACCCGGTGGTGACCATGTCCCGGGCGTCGCCGGTGGCCTCCGTGGACGAGCGCGGCTGCACGCACACCCCGGCCACGACGGTGCGGGTTCCGGCGGCGTAGTCCAGGGTGTCGGAGCCGTAGCGGTCCTGGGTGACCTGGGGCCGGACGAGGGTGACCGTGTCGCCGAAGATCACGTCTGGTCTCCGTGGTTGAGCCGGTGCGCCTCGACCGCCGTCGTCCAGGACAGCGGCATCTCGGCGTCCGGGGTGGCGTAGGTGACCGACTCGCCGCCGACGGTCATCGCGGACACGCCCGGCTGGACGGTCAGCAGGTAGCGAGCCTCTGTAAGGACGGCGTCGGCGACGTCGTCGGGAATCGGATCGTGCCCATGGGTGTAGACGACGCGGACGGCGTCCAGTTCGTCTGGCCAGCAGGTCCGGCGGCGCAGGACGCCCAGGCGGGACCAGGTGAAGTCGGTGACGGACTGCCCGTGGATCTCGACCGTGGTCACGGCGAGCACTGGCGCGGCCGGGAGGAACAGCACGGTGCCGCCGTGCCCGTCGAGCCAGATTTCGTCATCGGCCACAAGCGACACGGGGTGCCGAACCGCGCCGCGGAACCGGGCCGAGGCTGACGCGAGCGCGTCGGTCACGGCCGGGTCGGTCGCGTCGCGGCCTGCCCACCGGGCGAGCGCGGCCGGGTCAGCCAACGGCGGAAGGGGCATCGCGCTCCCCCTCGACTCGCTAGGATCGTGCATGACTTCTGCGCCGTGGTGGTTCGTACTGGTGACCGCGCTCGTCGCCGGTGTTTTTTCGATGGCCGCTTCGTGGCTGGCCGGGCTGTTGACCTCGAAGCGTCTGCGGGTCGAGTTGACACATTCGAAAACCCTGGAACAAGAGAAGGAACTATATAACCGGCGAGTTGATTTCTACCTTGATTTGGTACCGGCACTCGACGCAGCCATGACCGCTATTTCGGTCACGAATTGCCGACAAGCACGTCCGTCTAATCCGAAATTGCCTCCGTCGGATCGCTTGTCGCCGGGCATCGACACACTGGCGGGATCACTGCAACACTTATCCCTCAAATCACAGGTTCTCAGCGGTAACGCGGTCCGCGCCCTGCTCGAAGCCCTCGTGGCGGAGCTTGACGGCATCAAGCACCATGATTTTCGAACAGACGAGGCCGTGTTAATTGCGAATCACCTCATGTGGGAACTGAGAATCGAGGTGGGAGCCATGAACGAGGGCGACCTTCTACCGTTCGAGGACCGCGCGATCTACTTCGCCTGAGGCCCCGACTCTGATTGCGCGCCACTCTTGTTCCGAGCGGTGCGGACCTTCGTGTGTGCATCCACGCGCTTCTGCTCGGGCTCGACAGGCACACCGCCGAGGCGCTCGGCGTCCGCTGCGGACAGGTTCATGATCGTCTGGTGACCGTTCACGGTCACGCGGTACTCGCGCACTTCCGCCATGGCGGGGGCCTCCTCGATTCGTTCGTCGACGCCGGTGGTGGACGTGGCCATCCCGCAGGAGAAGTCGGAGCTTCCGCAGACGGGACAGCCGACGTCGCCACGCATCAGACGAGGGTGACCTTGCAGAACGCGGACGGCTGGATGACACCGAACGCGGCGCGCATCTCCGCGAGGATCGCCACCAGGTTTCGCACGAAGAAATCCGCGTGCGAGTCGGTGACCGTCAAGGAGGACTGCTCGCGGTCCCACAGGATGGCCTTGCGGAAGTCGCCGACCCACGCGGTTCCCGGGGTGGCCGCCTCAGACTCGATGACCGGCAGGCCCCACAGGGGTGCGGTGCCGTTCGCGCCGGAAGGGCCGCCGAAGTAGAATCGGCCCTGGTTGTCGCTGATCTCGTCCAGGGCTTCCAGGTCGTTCGGGTGGATGACAACGCCGTTGGCCACAGACCGCCCGACCACGCGGACCTTCGTCTTGGCGCGGCGGACCGCCAGCAGCCGGCCGAACCCCGCGGGCTTCCCAGCCGGGTCCGGAACGGCGGCCTGAGTCTGGGTACCGGACACATTGGCCAGGCCCTCGAAGTCCTCGCCGGTGCCGGTACCGGCGATCATCTGGTCCTCAAGCTCCTCTTCCAGGCCGACCTCGAGGAAGTTGTCGATCAGCGTGCGGACCTGCGCGGCGTCGCTCAAGGCTCGCTTGGTGACCGGGATCCAGTGCGCGATGGTCCGGACCGGGGTGGTGACCCGGACCGTGGAGAACCCGGACTCCGGCTTCACTCCGGCCTGGGCGAGGGTGACGGCCGGGTCGCCGGAGCCCACGGCGGCGGCCGTGACGGCCTCCGGGACTGGCTTGGCGGCGTTGTTCCAGCCGGTGACGCGGGCGTACTCGATCTGGTCGGAGGTGGTGGTGCCGCCGGTGACGAGCTGGCGCAAGGTCAGCGGGCGGAAGAAGCGGTCCGGCCCGACCAGCAGGCCGCGGTAGTCCTCGGTGCGGAACGCGCCGCCCGAGGTGGGTGAGAGCCCGGTGACCAGGTCCTTGTACCCGACGGGGCGGGACTGGACCCGCATGTCCTTGGCGAACATGCCGTTCGGGGCGGAGGCGAGCAGGTCCTTGTACTGCTCGGAGGTGATGAAGGTTTCGCCGATGCTGGCGCGAGTGCCGGCCTTGTAGCCGTCGCGGCCAGCCTGTTCCTGGCGGTTCTTCTTCTCGGCCTCGGCGTCGACGAGGCCGACAGCGTCGCCGAGATCCTTGATCGCGTCGCGGACGGCACCGTCGGCCTTGGCAGCGTCGAGTGCCTTCTTCGCGTCCTGGGCCTTGGCCATGGCGGCGGTGACGGCGGCGCGTTCGTCGTCGGTGAAGTCGCGGTTCTCGTCGTCGGCCTTGGCCGCGATGTTCTTCGCGTCGTTCAGGTGCTTGCGCAGCTCGTCAGCGAGCTGGGCGATCTTGTCGCTCAAGGGGGTTCCTCAGTTCGTGCGCGTGCGCAGACGAAGAGGGGCGGTTCCCTTGCCGGGCGCGCGCACTCGCCGGGGAGGCGAACGCGTGGCGGGGCCGGGGCGTGGCCGTGGTACGTCAGGCAGATCGGATAGGTCAGGCGGTGAGCGGTTGCGACTCGGCGTCCAGCAGGGCCAGCGACGCCCGCAGCAGGGCGGTGCTGGCGGCCGTGGACTTGGCTTCGGACAGCGGCGCGGGCGGCGTGCTCGCGGGGCCGGCGGACTTGTCCTCGTCGCCACTGTCCAGGCTGGACAGCACGGTCTCGATGGCGTCGGTGCCCTCGGCGATCTTCGCCAGGGCATCGCGCAGCGCCGTCTCGTTCTTCGCCGAGAGGGTGCGGCCCGCCTTCACCGAGGTCCCGGCCGCAGTCCCGGTTTTGGGCGCCGGGCGGGGCGGTGTGTCGGCGGGCGGGTTCTTCACGGTCAGCAGCTCGGTGTCCTGGTTGGCGCCGATCAGCGTCGGGCCGACCTCGTAGATCTTGAGCTTGCGCAGCTCGTAGTAGCCGTCGCTGCCGTCCTCGTCGTCGGTCTTCTCGATCCAGCCGCCCTCTTGAATGTCGTAGGCGAAGGAGAACTGCCGGACCCGTCGGCCCTTGAGGAGCTTGTAGACCTTGCTGGCCTTCGGCTCGTCGAGGTCGATGCGGGCACGGACCCACAGGCCCTCGTCGCGTTCCTCGGCGTCTTCGACGTAACCGATGTGGTACTCGGGGTCGTGCGACATGTGCGACCACAGCACGGGAATCGGGTCGCCGGAGGCTTTCCACTCGGCGAGGGTGTCAGCGAACGCGCCGGGGACGATCTTGTCGCCGACCGAGTCCACGTTGTACGCGGCCACGATGGCCTCGAACACCCCGTCTTCGGTGCCGTCCTGTTCGCCCGCGGCCTTGATCCAGACCGGGCACGTCTTCTTCCTCATCGCGTGACGCCCTCCAGGAGTCTCGTGGCGGTGGCGAGCACGGTCTTCGGCTCGGGAGTGGTGTCGGTCGGCGAGGCTTGGCCGCCGGTCAGGACATTCAGCGGGGTGACCAGCTCGTCGCCGCCCTCGATCTGGGGCAGGTTCACGCGGGCGCGGGCCTCGTTGCGGGTCATCCACGGCGCACCGGTCGCGGTCTGGAGCTGGGCGGCCTGTTCCTCGAAGGACCCGCGCAGCTTCTCGGCGAGGTTGAATTCGAGGTAGACGTCCGTCGCGTCCGGGAAGTCCGGGACGAGCTGCAGGTGCAGCTCCTCGGTGATCATGGTCAGCCAGGGGCCGAGGGTGTCCTGGTACAGGTTTTTGTGCTGCTCGGTAATGTTGCTGTAGGTCGCGTGATCCAGGATTCCCACCATGGGCAGCGGAATGTGGAACGCGGAGGCGACTTCTTCGCGGGTGAGCTTGCGTGCCTCGATGTACTGCGCAGCCTCCGGCGTCACTGATGCCGGGATGAAGTCCATGCCGTCTTCGAGGATCGGGGTCCCGCCGGCCCGCCCGCCGGTGCCGGTGTACTGCTCCTGCCACGAGCGGCGGAACCGTTCGCGGGCACTGCTGCCCCACTCCGGGGCGTCCACGGGGCGTTTGAGGTAGCCCATGAGCCGGGCGCCGTTGCGCCAGAGCTGTTCGCGGTACTGGCTGGCCTGGTACTCCTCGGCCAGGATGCGCCGCAGCGTCTCCATCGGCGAGCAGCCCCACCGGTTGTCCTCGGGGTTGTAGCCCCGGAAGTGCACGACCTGCGCGGCCGGGATGTCGCGGTAGCCGGTGGTGCCCCGGTACCGGTAGGTCTCCACCGTGAACTGGTTCGAGGAGATCGGCGTGACGTAGCGCGGATCGAGCCGGACCAGCGCCGGGACCGCCGTGCCGGTCTTGGCGAGGATCGCGTTGTCGTAGATCGCCAGGTCCGACACCAGTGCCTCGATGAGTCGGTAGCGGGTGGTGAACGGGTTCGGCCGGGACAGCAGCGTCATCAGGGGGTGGTCGGCCAGCCGCTCCCGGTCCACATCGGACAGCCGTCGGTACACGTGGATGCCGAGCTGGGCGATATTGCGCGCCAGGAAAGAGACAACGGTCCGCACCTGCGGCTGAGTCCGCCAGATCGTCGCGTAGTCCTGCGCGAGCCCATCGCCGAGGACAACCGCTCCGCCGGTGGCGATGGTGGCGGTCTGGTACTGGTGCACCGCTTCCAGGACGCCTTGGGAGATCACGAAGGGCATCAGCCGGACCCCACGATCTGGACCCAGTTGATCCGGTCGCGCTCGATCACGACGTCGCCGTCCATGGCGACCGCCTCGCGGCCGGGCTGGACCAGCGAGGCGGACCGGAGGACCAGCAGGCGGCGATGGCGGCGCCACAGGATGCCGGTGACGGCCTGGTCGTCCACGAGCGACACCACGACGCGCCGCCGGGTGGCCAGCCTCCGGCCCCGGATTTCCTCGAACGCGTGCCACAGCAGCGACACCGTCAGCAGGATGACCGCGAGGGTGAAGATGGCCAGTTCCAATGACCTCGCCCCCGTTCACACGATTTCGAGGTCGCCGTCGTCGTAGACCGAGCGGCGGGGCGGGGTGTAGTGCACGGCGCGGTCGAGAGCCATGATCATGGCGACGACGCCGTCAATCTTGTCGCCGGAGTTTCGCTTGCTGGGCTTGACGTTTCCGGCGGCGTCCATCTCGACGGCGAGGTTGTCGACCTGCCAGCGGATCGCCGGGTTGCCGCCGTGGCGCAGCCGGGGAACCTCGGCAGTGCCCTCCAGGGCGAGCCGTTGAAACTCCTTGGTCGGCGCGGACATCGACCCGAAGCCCTGGCGCATCTTCACCAGCGGCGCGCCGTCGCCGAGCAGGTCAGACACGAGCTGGCTGGAGTTCCACGGGTCGTAGGCGATCTCTCGGACGGCGAAGCGCTCGCGGTCGAGGTTGATCTGTGTGCGGATGTAGTCGTAGTCGGCGACGTCGCCGGGCGTGGCGACCAGCAGGCCGCGGTCGGCCCACACCCGGGCCTGCCCGGCGGTGCGCCGGTCGATGGCTTCGAGCGCGCCTTCCGGGCACCACAGCCGCCACAGCAGGTCGTGCCCGCCCTCACCGTCGGGAAAGCACCAGCACAGCGCACACAAGTCGCTGGTGGAAGCGAGGTCGAGCCCGCCGTAGGCGATGCGCCCGGCCAGTGCGCGTTCGTCCACGATGGACGCGTTGCGGTCCCAGGCGTCCAGTTCCAGGTAGCGGGTCTGCTGCCGGGTCCGGATGCCCAAGTGCAGGCGCAGGAACTTCGCCAGGTCGGCCGGCGAGTTGCGTGCCTCGTTGGCGGCGTTCTCGAGGTACGCCCGCGACGGCGACACGCCAAAACCCGGGTTCGCCTTCTTCCACGTGGCTTCGATGAACGGGTCGTCCTCGGAGTCGGCTGCCCAGATCACCCCGTACATCGAGGTGTCCCGGAGCGCGCCTCGGGCGATCTGCTCGACGTAGTGGCGGCGGCGGGCGTAGATCGTCTCGGACCGGCCGTCGTCTGCGGTGGTGATGGTGAACACCAGCGGCTGAGACCGCGAGCCGGTGCCGGTCTCCACGGCCTCGACTAGGTCGGGGGTCTTGTGGACGTGCAGTTCGTCGATGATGGCGCCGTAGACGTTGGCGCCGTGTAGCACGTCGGCCAGCTTGGACACGACGGCGAAGTAGGAGCCGCTGGGCTGGTGGATGATCCGCTGCGCGAGCGCCTTCACGTACGGGGCGAGCGCTGGGCTCTTCTGCGCGAGCTGCCGGACCGGATCGAAGCAGTACCGCGCCTGATCCCGCCCGGACGCGACGGCGTAGACCTGCGCGCCCTGCTCGTGGTCGGCGCACGTGAGGTAGGTGGCGAACCCGCCGGACAACGTCGTCTTGCCGTTCTTGCGAGGTACGTCGACGTACACGCGGCGCGAGACGCGGACCCAGTCGCCGTCCTCGTTGCGGTACACCCACCCGAAGACCGGTGCCAGGATGTAGGCCACCTGCCAGGGGTCCGGGCGCAGCGGCTGTCCAGCCCACTTGCCTTGCGTGTGCCGGAGCCGGGCGAAGACGTCGAGCACGCGGTCCACCCGGCCCGGGTCGAACCGCGCGCCGCGCCGCGCGCCGCCTTCGGGGGTCTTGATCGCGGGCGGGCAGTCCGGCAGCGGGATACCCCGGGAGTGCAGGTACCAGCCGACCTCGGGTGAGATGTGCAGCCGGGCGAGCGTCGCCCGGCTCGGCGGACGCTTAGCCGGTGCCTGCGAACGGGTTGCCTTCGTCGCCACGGCCGGCCCCGTCCCTCTGCTCGATCCGGGTCCGCGCCGACGGGGTCAATCCGAACTCCTGCGCGAATGCCCTGATCACGTGGGCGGAGTCGCGCTGGATGACCAAGGCGGGGTTCCGCACGAAGCCGCCGTGAAGGCCCTTCTGCAGGACGCCGGTCTTCGCCACGAGCGCCGAGGCACGGCGGTGGGCGACGACGGCTTCGCAGTAGCAGAGCAGGGTGTCGCGGTCGCAGGCGTGCGCGATGCCCATCGCGGCCAGCTCGCCGACGGTGTAGTCCCAGACCTCCCGCACCGCGTCGGCCACATCGTCCGGACACTCCGGACGCCCGGCGCGCGGGATGGGCTCGTGGTGGTTGTAGCGCTCGGTGTGGCGGTCGCCTTCGATGATCCGCAGGGCGGTGGGTTTGGGCGGGACGCCGCGTCGGCCCATGTGGATCAGCCTCCCCGGTGCAGGTCCCACAGCTGCGCCCGCAGCTCGGGATCGGTGGCGAAACGGCCGGTCACGGCGGTGGTGACCATCGCCGCGCCGGGCTTGCGGATGCCGCGCTGGGTCATGCAGCCGTGCTCGGCCCGCACGATGCACGCCGAGCCCTCGGTCTTGAGGTGGGCGTCGAGGGCTTCGGTGACCTGGTGGGTCAGCTGTTCCTGGGCCTGGAGCCGGTGGGCGAAGACGTCGAGCAGCCGGGGAAGCTTCGACAACCCGGCCACCGGCGCCCCGGCGACCGGCAGGTACGCGATCGTCGCGGTGCCAGTGAAGGGCATGAGGTGGTGGGCGCACATCGAGGTGAACGGCACGCCGGTCACGGCGATCACGCCGTCGGACCGGTCGACCGGGAACGTGCGCTCCAGGACGTCAGCCGGGTCCTGGTCGTAGCCGACGGTTAGCTCGGCCCAGGTGCGGGCCACCCGTGCGGGGGTGTCACGCAGGTTCGGCTCGTCCGGGTCCAGGCCGCGTTCGGTCAGCCACGCGCGGATGCCGGCGGTCAGGTCGGTGCTCATCGGCCCCTCTCGTTTCCCCAGGCCAGCACGTGTACGCGGGTGCCGAGGTTGAAGCCGTGCTCGATCACGCGGTCGGCGATGAGCTTGGTGTGTTGGGCGATGGTCTCGACGCTGGTTCCCTCCGGGGAGATCCACACGGGCCGGACCAGCTCGTGACGGGTGACCAGCTCGGCGGCTTCGTCCACATCGGCCGGGGTCGCGCACACGAACTTGAAGATCGTGCGGCCGCAGCGGTCCAGCGCGGCCAGGGCGTCGGGCTGAATGCGGCGTTCGTACGGGTCGCCGGAGTGCGCGAGCTTCGGCGAGACGTTGAACCGGACTGCGAGGTCCGGTTCCAGGGTCGCGGCCGTAGGTGTGACGGTGCCGTTGGTCTCGATCTCGATGTCCACTCCGGCTCGCCGGAGGTCCCGCAGCAGCCGTGTCCATCCGGGCTGGTGCTGGTGCAGCAGCGGTTCGCCGCCGGAGATCACGACGAGCGCGGGATCACCGGCGAGTGCGCGGTCGACGATCTCGCCGACCGGCTTGCGCGACAGCTCGGCGCGCAGGTCGAACCGCGTGCTGTCCCAGGTGTAGGCGGTGTCGCACCAGCCGCAAGCGAGGTTGCAGCCGCCGAGCCGGATGAAGCTTGCCCGGTGGCCGGCGGATGGGCCTTCACCCTGCGCGGTCGGCCCGAAGACTTCGGAGGCCACCAGGGTGTCCGATGTGGCGGGGGCGGTCGCGGTCGCGGTCACGCGGACCACCCGGCCCGGTTGACGTGGGTCTCGCGCACCTCGACCGCGGTGACCTGGGCTCCGGGTACGTGCTCGAGCTCGGCCAGCAGACCGGCCGCCACGTCGGCAAGGTGGGCGGCCACGTTCTCCACGGTCGGCCACCCAGCGACCTCGGTCACCTTGCAACCGTGCTCACGCAGCAGCGGGACGAGCGGATCCTCCGGGCCGAGCAGAACGCCATGGTCGAAATGCTCGTCGATCCAGCCTCGCAGGGCCTTCTTCAGCGGGCCGAACTCCACGACCACGCCGGTCTCGTCGATGTTGGGCGCGGTGACAGTGATTCCGGCCCACCAGGAATGCCCGTGCAGGGACGTGCACTTGCCGGGCAGGTGCGGCAGCCGGTGCGCGGTCTCGAAGTTGTGGCTGATCGTGACAGTGCTGGCCATTCAGGACACCCCCGTCACGGTCGCGCCGGACTCGCCGTCCTCGGACACGTCGACCTGGGTGGGCTCCAGCTGGTAGCCCTCCTCCAGGACGATCCACAGGTCGCGGGCGAGGTCTTCGCAGCTGGCCGAGCCGCACTCGCGCGGCCCCGTGCCCCACCAGGCGCGGACGATGTCCTGGAGGTCATGGAACTCCACATACCGGTCGTCGTGGGCGACGGCGACGTGTGCGGTGATGCGGAAGAGGTGGCGGTGCCGGTCGGCCAGATAGGACCGGCGCCCGGTCGCAGCGGGCCAGTGGTGGAAGCCGGGCAGGGTGACGGTGGTCCACACGGTGGTGGTCACGAGGGCATCAGCTCGCCTTCACGGTCGTCGCGGGGCGGGTGCGGGATCTCGCCGAAGTCGGCGTGCCGGTCCTGGAGTGCGCGCCAGACCGCGAGGGTGTGGGTCATGGCGTCGGCGTGCATCTGGCAGGCGACATCGCGGTTGGCGGTCTCGCTGTAGAGGAACCGGTGCCCCAGCTCGCCGAGGCGCCGCAGCGCGGCGGACTCGGTCCGCACGGCCGGGTAGCGCAGGCTGTTCAGCCACGAGCTGGAGTCGCAGGAGTCCGGCGGGCAGGGCAGGCACCACTCGCAGGCGGACAGGCCGAGGACGTGGACCCACAGGTGCGGGTACTGCCGGCGGCGTTCCCACATCGTGTGCAGCAACCGGACCCGGGTGGGGTGGTTGGCCTGCACGACGTTGCCGAAGCACAGCCGGTCGTACCCGGCGGCGAGGTCGTCGAAGTAGTCCCAGCCGTCGTTGAACGGGTGGTAGACCGGGATCGGGTTCAGGCCGAGGTCGTGCAGCCGGGCGCGGGTGCGGATCTTGTTCTCCCGGCCGCCCTGGTCGAGTTCGATGTAGCCCCAGAGGCGGTCTTCGTACTTTGTGGCCAGTTCGACGTACCGGTCGAAGAGCCGGTCGAACCCGGTGATCTCGTCCGGCGGCAGGGCCAGGGCCTCATCCATCGAGCAGCCGGTGGCGCGCTTGTGCTCGTTGGTCAGGTTAAAGATGCCGGAGTCCAGCAGGATCATGTGGCCTTCGTCGAGCAGGCGCACCATCCGCAGTTCCTGGCTGCGATGGTACAAGTCGTTGACCGCGAGCAGCAGGTGACGCGGGTAGGCCGAGGATTCCCCGGCTGCGAAGTAGATCGGGGTGTCGCTGCGGTCGAACGCGCCGCCGCCGGTCGCGATGATGCCGGAGCCGGCGGTCACGGTCGCACCTCGAACACGTGCCAGACCAGGTGCCCGATCCACGCCTGTGCGGTGGCCACGTAGTCGGCCTCGCCGGTGGGCATCGGGTTGCCGGTGCCGACGATCGCGACGGTCCGGTCTTCCGGATCGGCGGCCGGGTCGACCTCGGCCCATAGGGTCAGGTGCCCGTGCTGGAGCTGCGCGGTCAGCAGCCGCGCGCCCGCAGGCATCCGCAGGGTCTGCCGGTCGGCGATCTCCAGCGCGTACTTCCAGATCGTCGTCATGCCGCCCTCCCCGCGTCGACCGGAGTGGACAGCACCGGGTCTTGTCCGGTGATCCGCTTCCACTTCGTCAGCAGCCACCCGGCCAGATACGGCAGCGGCTGCACCATGACCACGCGGTGCTCCTCGGCCTTCTGCGCGAACGGCGCGAGCATCGTCGGGTACGGCCACAGCAGGTCCCCCTCGCCCAGCAGTGGCGTCCATAGTGGCCAGCCAGTGTGGACGTCGGCCACAACCAGGCTGTGCCGCCCGAGCGTCCAGACCTGCCCGGTGGCGGTGTCGAAGGCCGGTTCGCCGACGGTCAGCCCGGCCAGCCGCAGGGCTTCACCCTTGTCCGGCGGGTCCCCTTCGCCGGGCTCGCCGTCGTCGTCTTCGGCGGTGAGCGCGTCTTCCAGCGCGGCGAGGTCGTCGGCTTCGTAGCCGGTCAGGTCGAGCATCTGGGCTTCGCCGAGGTCGTGCAGGACTTCGGCGAGCATCCGGTCGTCCCAGCCGCCTTTGACGGTGAGCTGGTTCGAGGCGATCAGGTACGCCTCGGCGTCGTCGTCCGACCGCGACGCCCATCCTCGGATGACGGGCATGAGCCATCGGCCGTCGTCGTCGACCTGCACGCCTTCGGGTGCGGCGCGGCCTTCCTCGGCCCACGCGCGCAGCTGAAGGTAGCGGCCGTGTCCGGCAACCAGGCGACCGGTGCGCTCGTCGACCAGCGGCAGCTCGGCGAGTCCAAAGTGGCCGATGGATCGGGAGATGCCGGCGGTGTCGTGTTCCTTCGGATTGCGGGTCGCGGCTTGGATGTCCTCGATGGGCATGTACTCGACGTAGCGGTCACTCATCGGCATCCGCCGGCGTTCGGGCACGGGATCGGGATCATCGGACTCCTGTCTGTGAACGCTCGAATGGCTCAGTGATCCGGGGGGCGACTTCGCTTGTCTTGCTCGCGCGGTCGAGTCGAAGGTTGTGTCAACGGCGGGCACACCGGCCCACCACCACTCACCACAGGGAGAAACACCATGGCCACCAACGCCACCACCGCGCGCAAGACCCCGGCCGCCACGAAGCCGACGGGCGCGAAGGCGACGCCCCCGGCCGAGCCGAAGGCGACCGACGTGAAGACCCCCGAGACCACGGCTACCGCTACTCCGGCTGAGGGCAAGAAGCCCAAGCGCGGCAACGGTGACCTGTTCGACAAGCTCGCGGCGGGCGCGAAGGAGGTCGACGTCATGCCCGCGACGCCCCGGGGTGGCAAGCAGAACGCGCTCACGCAACTCGTTCAGCGCAGCTTCACCGAGCAGAAGGCATTCGCGCTCGACCCGATCGCCAACGACCCGAAGACCATCGACGCCGTCAAGGCCGCCGTTCGGCGGGCAGCCGCACGCAACGGCCTGGGCGTGAACCTCAGCCACGAGGTGCAGGCGGACGGCATGGTCGTCATCTACTTCAAGGGCAAGGTGAAGGCCGAGCCCACCGGCGGCAAGGCCAAGGCCGACAAGTGACCTGGTGGCCTTCGGGCCACCAGGGGCCGGGCCGGGGCGTGCGCTCACGCAACCACGACTGAGCCGCCCCGGCCCCCGCCGCAACCCACCACGGGAGGAAATTGCCATGTCGAACACGAACTCCGAGCTGAACGGGTCGATCGCGCAGTGGCGCCGCAATTTCGGCGCCGGTCCCGCCCTTGGCGCCGAAGAAGGCGCCCGGCATGCCACCATGCTCGACTCCTCGATCCACGAGGTCGGCAAAGTTGCCCGTCAGCTGGCCGAAGCGCGTCGCACTGGCAACCTGGACGGCATTCCCGAGGCCGCAGACGATCTGCGGGAAGCCCTCGGCGGCCTGACCGAGCTGGCCGACCTCGTGGTCGGCGAGTGAGAAATCGTTTGTGAAGACCCCGCGCGCAAGCGTGGGGTCTTCACTTTGTGTGCCAGCGATTTCCGCGTTCAGCGTTGTGGTCCACGGAACACGATCGGAACCGAAGATCACTGGTCTGACCGCGCCCGCAGAGCTGATCCTGAGATCACCAACGAAACAGACCCGGACAGGTCACAACGGAAGGCAAACCGATGATCACTGAAACCAGCACTCGTACCTACAACGTTGTTTACGCCCGTGGCGCCGTGCACATCCAGGGCCTCGACGAGCAGGTCCGGGGAGGGCTCGACAGCCTCGACTACGCGTTGACCGCGTGCCCGGCGCTGTCGAAGAACCAGACGTTCTGGGTGTACGCGCTGACGACCACCGACCTCGCCGAGGCCGTGAAGAAGGCCACCGCGCTCGCCGAGTCCGGTCAGGTCAAGGGATTCTGCAAGAAGTGCCGTAAGACGGCGCTTGCCGCTATGCAGGTTGAGGCGCAGGAGGTCAACGACGCGATGCAGACTGCCGACGAGGTGCCCGGCGAGTGGGTCGAGGACGTCCCCGAGGAAGACGGCCGTCCGGTGTGGACGTTCTCGGCCGACTACGACGGAACCGCCGAGCTCTACTACGCCGAGGTCATCGGCGACGGCCCGTGCACGTGGAGGGTCAGCGAGTGCTTCCCGGAGGACCGCATCATCGAAACCGGGAAGGCCGACACCGTGGCGGCGGCCCAGCGACTGGCAGCGCAGGCGTTCGCGCGTGCGGTCGTGCGGTGAGCGGTCGCCCCGGCGAGGGCAAGCGGGCGCTAGCCGACGAGATCGCGCTATGCGCCCGCGTGCGCGCCCGGACCGCCCTCACCCTGCCGGACGGCGGCAACGCGGCCGTGCCGGTCACTCGGCTCCTGTTGGAGGAGGTGGCCAGCGAGTTCGCGCGCTCACCGCGCTACCGCGACGACGAGCTACCTGCGCTGCGCACCATCGTTGCCGCGTGCAAGCGCCAGGCAACCGCTGCACCTGGTCTTGACCTGCTTGAACTCTGACGAAGGGATACGGTGCTGACGTGAAATCCGCGGACAGGCTGATGCAGGACGTCTTGCTCGCTACCTTGATCTACGAGGTAGGCAAGACTCTTCAGCGCCTCCAGTACGCGCAGCGGACCGGTGATCTCCGGGGCATCGCCGAGTTTGCCGATGAGCTGCGCAACACCGCCGACAGCCTCGACGACCTGGACGACATGGTGTTCGGCCAGGCGGAACACGCCCCGGTCGAGCAGTAGCCCTGCTCGTCCCAAAAGCCCTCACATACTTGTGGGGGCTTCTTCTATTTCAGGCCCATGTCCTCGACCCAGAACGCGCGCTTGTTCGCCGCGTTGGCTTCGCCAGCCGCGCCGGAGGCGAGGATGTTCAGCGTGGTTGACGTGCCACCGGAATTGGCAGAGCCGCCCAGCTGGTACGTGCCGTCGGTCGGGACGGAGAAGATCGCTTCGACAACGACACCGGGGCTTGTCGTGCTCTGGTTGATGATGCCGACGGACCGGATGGACGTGTCGGACGCCGTCACGGCTGCACCGACGGCGCTCAGCCGGATGTTCGCCGAACCGTTGGGCGGGTTGACGGCTCCGCTGGCGTTTGTGTTGAACGTCCACACGGCCTTGTAGTACCGCGTGGCCTTCATGCCCGCGATGGTCAGCGTCTCGAAGAGAGAATCAACGCCGTTCGTCACGGAGTCCGCAGCGTTGCGTTTGACCAGGCCAAGGATGCCCCGACGGGCCTCCAGTTCCCATCCGCCGGGGTACGCCCACTGGACGGCGACCTGCGAGTCCAGCTGAAGCGCCCGCAGGCCGACGTGCGGATCGGCTGGTAGTGCGGCCGCGTTCGCGACCGGCAGCACCGAATCCCGCAGCGTCGGCGCGCAGGCCCATAGCGTCGACGCGGGCCACGCGCGCGCGGTCGATCCTTCGCGCCCGCGCACAACCGTGATGGTGTTCGACGCACCGGTGTGCGCAGTAGCCCACACGATCTCGAAGTTCTTGTTCGCCGGGTCCTGAAGCGTGATCGGGATGTAGAGGCTGGCGCTCAGTCCCGATTGGAGAGCCGCGAAGTCCGTCGACACCATCGTGGTGTCCGAAATGGCCGCCGGGTTAGTCAGCTGGCCGAACGAGTAGTTCGCGGGGACCCGCAGCTCGTACACAAGCGCCTCCCGTTCTCGCAGAGTTGACGGAATGGCTTGCAGAGCTGAAAAGTCAGTCGTCCCAGACGATTCGTGTCGCGCCGCCGTGGCCGTGGATCGCTTCGGCGGACTCGATGGACGGCCAGAAGACGTTGGACCGGTGCTCGCCGGACCAGTGCACGTTCGCGCTGCCGTCGGGCCACAGGCAGCCCTCGGCAACGCGGCCGGTCCCGGAGACGCGGCTCACGTCATCATCTCGCTGGAGGTGGAACCGGCGGGAGCGGAGCGTTCGGTCGTCGAGCACAGCGCGCTCCTCCTGGGCTGTCAGCACCGAGTTGGCGAAATGCGGGTTTTCACGCGCGACACCACCGGCGCGGTCTGGGTGCCGTGTCGTCCTGGTGATTTCGCCCCCCTTACCCGCGCTTCCCGATATCCTGGCCACCGTGAATGTCTGGGTTAGTGCGATCAGTGCCGTAGCCGCTCTCGCCGGGGCATGGGGTGGCCAGTGGATCGCGGCGCGCCGCGACGATCGGAGATGGGAACGCGAGCAACACCGCGAGGACCTGCGTTGGGAACGCGAACGGAAGAAAGATCTACGAGATCGAAGGTTGCGCGCATACTCAGATTTCCTGGCCGCCATGAGCCGACTAGAACATGCGGTCACGCGGATGCATACAGCAATCACCAATCGGGCTCGTGGCGCAGATAACCTAGAGAAAATTACCAGCAGTGAGCACGAAGTTGACCTTGCCTACCAAGACCTTACAGAGAAGGTCGCGGTTCTAGAACTCGTTTCACCAAAGGGTATCTACGAACAGGCAGAGGCGAATATTCGCGAAGTCGCAGACCTGTGGGGGGTTCTCTGGGACGGCTGGGGCGCAGTGACAAGTACCTACAAGGGCGACGTGAGCGACGCCCTCGCGAAGATCAAGGCGTCAAGACGCAAGGCTTTGCAGGCAAAAGAGTCTCTCGCCGAGGAACTACGGAAGCACGTGGACGAGTAGCTCAACACTGTGCTTGGCGCCTTATCACCCGAAAGGCTCCTTGCTGCCGGCCGCAGCGCGTCACGCGGAGCTCACTCGCACGGGGTAGGAAGCAGTCGCACAGTGACCCGCCGACGGCCCCGATGGAGGCTTCCAGCAACAAGCTAAACCGGTAGCGCCCCGAGGTATCATCTACCGGTGGACACACAGGACTTCGACGCGGAGAGTTACCTGTCGCTAGTCGTGGAATCGATCGATGAATACGAGAGCTGGATGGAGTCTTTGAAGCCTCTGGCGGACGACTCCGAGCTAGGCGACCTGGTCGCCGTTTTTGTCCTGCATTGGTTTCTGGTCGCTGGAGATAACCTCTACTCGCTCCGGCGAATGATCCTCGACTGGAAGACACTTTCTCCCTACACCTGCGCTGGCATACTGCGATCAATTCAGGAGTGCGCCTGTCGCGCAGTTTGGATTCTATCCGGCGAGGACCGTGATGTTCGAAGCGCGCGGGCACGCGCCGAGTTGGCCGAAGAGACAAAGAACTACCGAGCCATCCTTGGTCTACTCGAAAGGAAAATGCACGGCACGCCCCAAGAAGAGGCCGTTCGACAGGCTCGGGATCAGATGAATTCCGCGGCGGCGGACAATTCTCAGCGTACGAACATGACGGCGATCGTCGGTGCAGTAGAGGAGTTTATGGCTCGCCGGGCCGTTTATCCTCTAGAATATCCGCTCGAACTTCAGTGGAGGATAAATTCGAGCGGACCTCATGGACGACTGTGGACCTGGGGTATCCTTGCGGATTTCACGAGAGATTTAGACGACGGATTCGCTCACATAGTTGACGCACATTCCATGATCCCTCTCAGCGCTTTGACGCTACTCCTTGTTCTGCGCGAGGCACGCGCTTTGCTGGAGCAGCTTGGTGGCGTCGCAACCTAGCGTCGGTGACCTAGTGCATGGTGACGACGATGCACGGGCGCGAGGCGTACCAGGAGCTGTACCACGCCGCTTGATCGTCGCGGCCGCGAAAACCACTTCGAAGCGCCTGACTCCCAGGTCGCGGGGGCTTCGTCGCAGTCGGCGGGCCACCCCAGGCTCGTACAGTGTCAACCTTGCGCGAACATCGCTCATGTGTTCGACTGACGTCATGGTCTCGATGACGTCTCCGGGGTGGTGCCCGCCGCAAGGCGACGGCCCGCCGTTCCGGTGGAACATCTCGGCCCTGCTCGACGGCAAGTGGAGTACGCGGTCCGAATCGTTCGGCGGTCCGCCGGACAGGATCGACGCAGGACAGCTCCTGCGCGCCTGGCACACCAGCCATGGCCCAGACGGCCGCTGGCGCCTACTAGTGACCGAGGCCGAGGACGATGACGCGGTCCTGGTCGAGGTCGAGGAGAACCTGTTCGGCTGGGTTCCGCCACGGCCGCGCATGCGCCTCGGCAAATCCGGCCCTCCCCTGGCGCCGTCGTACTGGAACTCGGCACTGTTCCTGCCGCCGTCTGCGGCGCAGCTTCGTGCCCGCCGTGAACGTCAGCAGGACCAGTGAAGCCGTTCTCCTCGACGGCGAGCCCAGCTCCACCTTGCGCAACGGCCGGAGCTGGCGCCGCCGCCCGTTGACTTGCGAATGAAACGGTCCACGCCCGCTCCGCGACTTATGACCATGCGTGCACTAGCGGTCGCGACCGCCCTCGTCGTCACCCTGGGCCTCGGCATTGTGATCGTCTGGGGCGTCAGTCAGGACAAGCAGGCCGACTGGTGGGCCGCATGGGGTCAATGGGTCGGAGGCGTCGGAGCAGTAGTCGCTGCCGTCGTCGCCGTTGCGATAGCCTATATAGGATGGAGAAAGTCCGATCAACAATTTCATGAGCAGGCAGATCGACTAGAAGAGATGCGGCAACGCGAGCGCGCATCGAAATTCGCGTTCTGGCTTGAAGGCGAGAATACCGCATCACCTACTCCGCATTTCCACAACGGAAGCGGACTGCCTTTCTATAACGTTAAACTCATATTTCTGTTGCGTGACTTTGTGCAGGTAATCGAATTGAACGCCATACCGCCAACCGAAAAAGCGAGTCGCCACCGCCTAGCTGCAGAATGGCTTGAAGTAGTCGTCTCGGAGTATGCCACCAAAGCCACCGGCGCCGACTTCCCCCTAGTGTGGGCCACGGCGGGCGAGACGCCTCGCACGATGCCTGGATATTACCAAGCATTGGAAGAGTACGAGAGATTAAATGGCGGCCACTCTCTTAATCGCATAGAAAGACTTAAAAGAAAATTGCGAACTGAAATTCGGATGGCTTCTACCTTCTCCGATGGTGAACTCGACTGGCTGCGTCGCGCCAGCGGCAGGCTCGAACGAAAGCCGCCACAAGTCATATAGCCCATTATCGCCACCAAAGGCAGCCTAGTCGCGATGCACCGTATTTCTGCGGCGGTACCAACCTCCCGGAGCGGTAGCCGCGGTGTGGCGATCGTGACAGGGCTTGCACAGCGGCCGGAGCCGGTGCCAGGCGTCGGGGTCGGCGACTCCGCGGTCCACGAGAGACCGGCGGGTCTCCGGGTAGTGGTCGGCCACTGTGGCTGGTCGGCTACACAGCGTACATAGCCGGTGCTCGCGCAGGTACTCGGCGCGGTTGAGCTGCCAGTCGTGGCGGTAGCCGCGCTGGGCGGCGGTGCCCCGGCGCTGGTCGCTGTCGCGACGTTGCTCGCGCCGGCAGTGCGGGCAGGGACCGGGCGGGATGGTCTCTCGGCAGGTCGGGCAGACGCGGGGCGAGCTGGTGGGCACGGCCGTGGTCCTTGGGCTTGGTCAGCGGCAAGGGCTGCACAGCCCGCCCGTGGGCGAACTACGGGCAGGGCCTCGGCTGTCGATCGGATCGGCGTACCGGGCTTCTGGTGAAGCCCTCGCCACTGCGTGCGGTCCTCGCCCGTGTCGTTCGAGTACCGCGTCCCCATGCACCCCGCCCGGATTCTGGGCATAGAGGTGCTTGCTGTGCACGGTAGTACAGTCACGCCCGCCCGCGCCACCCGGCCCTGTCACGAATTTCCTGTCATATCAAGGTTTTCAGTCGAGCTGGCGCGGTTCTGGCGGCGCTCGGCGTGGTAGGCCAGCACATCGGCGACCCGGTACCGAAGCCCGTCCACGGTGTCCACTGTGGGCAGTCCACGGCGGCGCCATTGGCGGACGGTGTCGGGCTGGACGTCGCACAGGTCGGCGACTTCCTCCATGGTGAGCAGGTCGTCGTGTCCGAAGTTCATCGGGCGCGGTGTGACCCACCCCTGACCGAGCTCGCGGCAGCGGCCGTCGAGCTCGGCGCACGCCTCGGCGTCAGCGCGCAACAGGGCCTCGCGGTAGGTGCGGGCGACTCGGCGGGCGCGGTCGAGCGGGCTGTCTCCGGGCCACGGCCACAGGTCGGCCCGCTTCACGATGCTGCCTGGTGGTCGTGGATCTGGCGGGCCAGGTAGACGTTGAGCAGCCCTTCACCAGCCATTGCGGCCAGATCCTCGCGCGCCTCATCGGCGAAGTCGGCCCAGGTCAGGTGGTCGGCCTGGTGCTCCTGGGCGTAGCGACGTAGCGCGTTCTCGGCGAGGCAGTGCACGGCCAGTCCGTACAGGTCGGTCACGCCACCGTCTCCCGTCGTGCGCCGAGCAGGGTGCAGGACTGCTCGTACTCCTCCCAGGTGCAGCGCTGGCCACAGGACCCGCACCGGATGACGTCGTCGCCGTCAGCGCGCTGCAGGGCGCGGTGTTCGCAGCGCGGGCAGGGCTCGGGCAGGTTGTGGACCAGGCGCAGTTGCCCGGTGATGGCGCGGACGCGGTGGCTGAGATCGAGCAGGATCACCGCGCCGTCGAGCCCGTCGCGGTCGAAGCAGGTCCACTCGTCGAGGATCCAGCCCGTGTGGACGACGCCGCGCAGGGCCAACAGCACGCTGATCGAGTTCTCCAGCAGCCGCGCGGCCCGTTCCAGGACGGGCCCCGGCCGGCTGTCGCGCGCGGCCTGGGTGTCCCAGTCGACGCGCAGGACGTCGGCCACCGATTCGGCCCAGCACTGGGCTTCGTGCAGCAGCGCCGCTTGCACGGTTTCGATGCTCAGCGAAATCGGAACCGGCAGTTCCCGGGTTCCGGAGACGAGCTGGCGGAGACCGTCACGAGTCCCGGCGAGCGCGGTTTCGAGGTCCAGGTAGTCCCGGGGCATGTCGGCGATGGCCTGGCGCAGGTGGCGGGTGCAGGCATCGCACAGGCCCTCGGCGGCGTTGATCGGCGCGCCCCGGGTGATCTGCGGGTAGTCGGGATCGGGTTCGCGCTGCGCGCAGCGGGGGCCGCGGTAGCAGCGGTGCAGATCAGGCATGGTGTTTCTCCTGGTCATCGGCCTGTGTGGCTGGTCACGGACGTCCCCGGCGGTGGCTGCGGGGTGTAACGGGAAGTCGGCGTGTCGCGACGGTTTTGTGGAGAGGTTGAGGAGGTGAGCGCCGTGGACCTGCGGCGGAACCAGCGGGCGCGGCTGCGCCTTGAGCAGCTTCTGCGTGCCTGGCGCGCCGACGTGCTGTCGGTGGAGCTGCCGGAGTTCGATCCGGCCGAGGTGGACGCGGTGGCGCGGGAGCTGCGGGCGCGACGCGAGCCGATGGCGAGCTGAGTCACGGCTGGCCCGCGTATCCGGCGGCGTGCAGCAGCGGCGCGAGGTCGCACAACAGCAGCCGGACAGGCACCTCGAGGCGAGGTTCGGCGACGGCGAGAACCTTGGGATCCCGCGCGGCCTCGATGATTCCGTGCAGGTCGCCCGCCGTTAGCCAGGCATGCCAGTGCCCGGGGTCGCTCTTCCCAGCTCGGCGCTCGACGGCGATGCCGTAGTCGGCGCCGCTGGCGACGGCCTGGTCCGCGGTGGCGGCGAGCACCTTGCCGACCTGGTTGTCGGTGAAGTCCCCGGCCGAGGTCTTGACCTGCCAGGCGATCCGGGGTGTGCCGTCGATGTCACCCCGGTCGCGGTACTGGCTGTCTCCGACGCGCCAGCCGGTTCGGACGGTGCGCTGCGCGTCGGGCCAGCCGTGCTCGCGCAGCCAGCGCGCCACGGCCTGTTCGGCGGTCTTGCCGCGCCGGTTGCTGGCGCGGCCGATCTCGGCGCGGGTCTGCCGGTCGAGGGCGGTCACGGCCGCACGCTCCGGTGGTGCGGCAGCGGGTGCGCGTAGACGTCGAAGCCGCGTGCGGCGATGGCATCGCAGATGTGGTTGCGCAGCTCCAGCGCGGCGAACCCGTCGACGCGGGTCCGCAGGATCTGCTCGATTTCGTCGTCCAGCTCGGTGTTGCGGTGCGGGGCGACGGGGCCGTGCCCGGCGGGCATGACGGTCATGCTGGACCCCATTCGGTGAAGGCGGCCTTCTCGGCCGGGGTGGGTTCCGCCGGCGGAGTCAATGCGGCGGCGATGGCGAGCAGGGCGTGGCCGATGCCAAGGTCGAGCCAGAGCCCGGCGTCTTCGTGGGACGGGCCGTACCGGTCGGATTCGGCGAAGCACTCTTCGGCGCGGGCGTAGTGCTCCGGGCCATTCACCGTGCCGCCCGGATCGCGAATCCAGGGACGCCCAGGCCGAAATCCGGGTCGGAGCTGGCGGGGCGCAGCGGCGCACGCAGCTCGGTCTCGTCAACCGAGCAGCACGGCCGGTCCGGCAAGAGGCCGGCGGGGACGCCGATCCACCGGAACTTCTCGCCGCACTGGGCGCAGGCGGCCGTGATGGACGCCGAGAACCCCGTGACGGGGCCGCCGTCGTGAGCGGTGAGCCGGGTGACCGCGACCAGGACGTCGAATCCCTCGTGGGGGCAGGGCAGATCGGGGTGGGCGGTGGTCATCGTCGTGTCCTTCCGTGCCGGGGCGGCACGCAGTCGGGGGCGTGGGCGGTGTAGAGCGGGCGGCCGTGGTCGCGGGCACCGGCGGCTTGGTTGCGGCGCAGCACCCCGGCGAGCAGCTGTCCGCTGTGGACGGACAGGGCGACGTTCCCGCGCTCAGGCGCGGGCTGCGGGTTGACCGGCAGCGCCTTGCCCGCGGTGGTCTCGGCCCACAGCACGGGCGCACCGCAGGCCGGGCACCGTGCGCGCCACGGCGCGAGGTCAGCGGCGTTCACGGCGAGCCGTTCTCGTCGCTGGACCAGCCCATGACCTCGGCGACGAGCCGTCGTCCGCGCGAAGCACGTGCTTCGGCACCGGGGTCGTGGTTGCACAGCGCCGAGCCTTGGTAGCCGTCCTCGTCGCACAGCACGCAGTTCTCGACCGCGCGGCGGCGGTCGCCGGTCTTGGCGCGCAGCTCGGCGTGCCGGGCGTCGACGCGCGTCTCGTAGGCGTCCTGCTCGGCGGCCTTGCGGGCGCGTTCGCACGCCCCGCACCGGGGCGGGTTGTCGTCGTGCTCGTGCTCGACGCACCGCGCGACGGGCGGCGGGGAGGCGCGAGCTGGAGTGGACGGCCACGACGGGGAAGGCGGGGTGCGGCGCGGCTCGCGCGCCCGCGCGCTGCCCCGCCCTCCCGGGGAGGTCTGTAAGACCTCCCGGTCGGGTCGGGTCGGGAGTTCAACGACTCCTTTAGCGGGTGCTTCACCGTCTGCTGAAGCTGATGCTGAAGCACGTGCTTGCTGGTTGCTTCGGGTCTTTCCGCTGGCCAGGCCACCTTTACGCCCGGCTTCGGCCTTCTTGCGCCGCTCGGTCTCCACTTCTTCGCGGCTGGGGTTGCGTTTCGTTCCGTCGGCGTCGGCGTGCCATTCGTGGAACTCGTAGCCTCCGCGCACTCGCCTCCAGAGACGCGCGGCCACCAGCTTCCGGGCCAGCTCGTCTGCCCCCACCGGGAACAGCCACGGGAGCTGGTGGTCTGGGATCACACCGTCAGTGGTGTTGTCCGACGACCACGAGCCAGCGACTACCCACAGGGCCAGAGCGGCGGGTTCATCCGCGAGTACCTTGCGAATCTTGTTGTGCGAGTGAAACTTGTCGTCCACCTTGAACCACGGCATGGCGGGTCAGCCCAGTTCGCCGAGAACCGCGTCCAGCGTCGCCTTCGGGTCGTCGCTGTCGATGACCCGGGCCAGGATGTCGATCGCCTGTGATGCCTCCAGTTTCGTCAGGTCGAGGGATGAGGTGAGCGTCCGTTGTACGAGCAGGCCGACGGTGGCGAGCTTGTCGCCGCGGTCGGAGACGTCGAGGTCGCCGAGCTGAGCGTGCAGCTTCTCCAGCTGGTCGCCGGTGGCTGGCTCTGCGGTGTCCGCCGTACCCGGTTCGGTGTCGGCGGCGTCGGTGTCGTGCTCGTCGTCGCCGGGCAGCGACGGTGGCGGCGCGGCTGGGCCGGGATCGGTTGAGGCTTCCGCCGGCGGTGGTTCGGCCGTGGCGGGGGCGGCCTTGGGGGCGGCCTTTTTCGGCCCAGTACGGCGCTGTGCGGTGCGTTTCGGGCCTGGGGCCGACTCGGGCGGACCGGGGGCTGGTGAACCGGTCTGGGCGGCCCCGGGGGTGTCGGAGATTTCGCCGTCTTCCAGCTCGTCGACGGTCAGGGCGATGCCGCCCACGACGTCGGCGAACTTGCGGCGGCACAGCCTCGTGGTGGCGCGCGCGTACAGCTTGTCCTCGGGGTAGCCGCCGAGGTCGATGCGTGCTCGCTTGGCCTGGTCTGCGGTGAACTGCACGCGGGTCCAGGTCTCTTCGTCGCGGCGGCGGCCTTCGAGGACCGTGCGGGTGTCGGTGACCTCGACGTCGCGGATGTGGTGCCCGGCCGCGAGGACCATCGCGCGCATGATCTCGGCGGACTTGCCGGGCTTGCCCTTCACGACGTGGATGTGCTGGAGGCTGGTCATCGGGCCGAGGCCCATTTCGCGGCCGGTGAGGATCGCGGCGGTGACGGCGGCCGGGTTGCCGCGCATCCCGTCCGGCACGAACGGGGTGTCGGCGATCTGGGACGCCAGGCGGGACACGTCGCGCACGACGAGGACCCACTGGTCCAGCGTGGTCGGGGGCGGAAGTTCCTGCGGTGGCTGGGAAACCTGGTTCGGTGGGTCGTAGCGCTGAAGCTCGGTCATCTGGTCCTCGGTCTGCTGTGGTGCGCAGCGACCGGCAGGAGGTGGGCTTCTGCGTGGTGCGCGAGGTGCTGGTGGCGGCGGTCCGGTCACCCGGCCAGCGGCAGGGGCGGCGGGACGATCACCTCCCCGACGTAGTCGCGGGCGTTCCCGCAAGCGCGGGCGACCTGCTGGATGTAGCGGAACTCGCGCAGCTGGTCCGGCCCGGCGGTCATCGGGTAGAGGTCGGCGCCGTCGGCGCGCACGTGGATCACGGCGCAACCGTCGACCTCGATCATGGGCTGCTCGTGGCCGGCCTCGTCGACGTAGTTGTCGGCGTAGCGGTATCCGGCGAGCTGCCAGGCGGTTTCGCCGAACACCCCGGAGCGGGAGGTCTTGATGTCGCAGAGCAGCCGCGTGCCCAGGGTTGGGAAGTCCGCGACCAGGTCACAGGTCCCGGCCCAGCCGTAGGAGTGCGACACCACCACGAACTCGACCAGCACCGGTTCCAGCCGGAACCGGTCGAGCAGGTCTACATACGCATCGACGTGCCCGGCCAGCGCCTCGGGTACCTCGACTTCCTGCCCGGCGACCAGTCGTTCGGCGAGGCCGTGGACTTCGGTTCCGCGCCGCGCGGCGGCGTCACGGTCGGCGAAGCGCGCCCCGTTCAGCTCTTTCAGCCGGGCCGAGGTCGGCAGCTCGGCGAGGGCGTCCCAGTGGTCAATCGCGTATTCCGCGGTCGTGCGCGCCGCCCAGTTCATCAGCGCGGGCTTCGGGACGCCGTCGGACAGGATCGTCGTGACGCCGGGGACCTTCAGGCCGTGGGCGTCGACGTAGGAGTGGCCCTTGCCGTGGTTCTTCCGGCGGATCGGCGGGGTGTACTCGCTCACCACGGGTCGTCCACGTCTTGGTCGAACTCGGGGCCGGGGTGCGGCCACAGCTCCGCCGGGTCCCGCTCCTCGGCGACATCATCCTCGGCGTCCTGGTCGAGAGGCAGTTCGACGTTCCCGGTGCGGCGGCCGTAGTGCACGCGCAGCAGGCGATGCAGGGTCGCGGCGTCAGTCGACGAGGCGGGGCACGGCTCGATGGCGACGAACTCGGCGGTGGCCACGGCTGAACCGGTCCGGGCGTTGGTGCGGATCTCGCGTGCCCGCAGCAGTACCACGGCGGCGTGGGTCTCGCCGGGCTGCTCGACCAGGGATGAGGCGATCGCCGTCAGGCCGTTGCGGTCCCCGGCGGGAAGCGCGGCCGAGAGCTTGACCGAGGCGTCGGGGCTCACTTGATCACCACCAGGGCGTTGCGGGCCTGCCGGAGCTTCTTCTCCGCCTTCAGCGCGCGGGTGCGCCACGCGTCGCGGTCCTCGGTGACGGCGATCAGCGTGTCCAGCCGAGCCATCAGCTCGGCCAGCGGCAGGTTCAGCGAGTCCTTGGCGCTCGGGGCGGCGCTCTTGCGGGTGCGTCCGGTGTGCTTGCCCAGGTGTGGGCGGATCGAGTTCGGGTTCGGCGAGGTGTAGTCGCAGTGCTGGCAGCCGTAGACGACCGTCCCGTTCGCGAGGGTGAGCACGCGGGTCTGCGGCTGGTAGATCGTGTTGCCGCCGTTGTCGCGGAACGGGGCTTCGCGGGGTTCGTCGGAGACGACTGCAACGCCGTTGACTTCGGTGGCGGTCATCGGCGGACGTCCTGTTCGGTCCGGTGCGCCGGTTCCCGCTCGCCCCAGATGATCAGGCCAAGCACGAGGTCGGCGACGACGGCGATCCAGCTCCAGCCGTCGTGGGCGTTGCCGAGGTCTAGGAGGAACAGGCGGAACAGCAGGAGCAGGGCGACGATGCGCAGGCTGTGCATCAGGTGGTCCTTCGCTTGCGGGGGAACTTCAGGTGCGGGCGGCGGCGGGTGACCTGGTAGGTCGCCCACAGCTCGGGGTGCTCGCGGCGCAGCCGGGGAATGTCGACACCGGGCCGTTCTTCGATCTCGCGCACCACGGCCGGCAGGCCATCGACGGTGCCGATCTCGGCCTCGCCGAGCAGGGCAAGGAGTTCGGCTTCAACGCGGTCCAGTTCGGCGCGTGCGCGGCCTGCGGCGGAGCTGGCGCGACGCCAGCGGGCCAGCAGTTCGGTGTGCGAGTCGAGGCTGACGTTGCGCGCTTCGTCCGGGGCCGGAGACCGCGGTTGCGGCTCGCGGCGGGGTTGATCGGGGTTCACTGGTTTCTCCGAGACGGCGCGGGGATCGTGGCAGCCGGTGGGGACCGAGGCGACCTACCCGGCGGAGGGAGGAGCCCGGTCGGGGTCGGGTTCCTGCGGCTCGTCGGGGTTCTCGGCGGGCTTGCCGTGTCCGGGGCGACGCCGGTGGCGGGGTCGGGCTCCAGGGGCGAGGCCGCCGGCCAAGCCGTGCCAGGCGGTCTCGAGCCAGGAGGCGAGCCGCCACACGAGCCACAGTGGTCCCTCGATCAGGACGGCCCGCACGGTTTCGGCGTGCGCGGGGCATTCAGCCATAATTGGGCGCCTTTCAGCAGGAAGGTGGAGTGGTGCGCCCGCCCGCCGGAGCTGGGGGCGTCCAGACGCGGGCGGGCGCACCGGCGCGGTCGGGCCTCAGACCGCGCGTTCCGCTCGCCGGGGACGCGGACGTCCGGCGCGGGTCCGCGTGCTCGGGGTCCCGACGGGCGGTGGTTTCGGGAGCGGCCGGATCACGGCCGTCATGCGAGCGACAGCGTCATCAGGCAACGGCGGCGCGGCCGCCAGCGCGGCTTCGATGCACGCCAAGTGCTCGCCGGTCGGCCGGATCCCGTGCTCGGCGAGATACCGCTGTGTCCACTCGCGATCCAGGACGGCGCTCATGCGGCGTCCGCCCCGTCGCGGGCGTACGGGCCTACGAGGTCGAGGTCGGTGAAGACGAACAGACTGCCCCGGGACACGCCAAGGGCGTCTTCGATCCCGGCGGCGGTGTCCACTCGGACTGTCGTCCGCTTGCCCTGCATCAGGAGGTTGATCGCGGTCGGGCTGATCCCGATCTGCCTGGCCAGCCATCGCTGGCTGCCCGCTGCCTGCACCTGCTCGGCCAACGCCGGCAGGTCGCGCACACGCACGGAGACCGTCATACGGAGTGGCCCTTCATCTCACTCGTGGCGCAGCGGTCGGCAGGGGTGGGCGTCTGCGTGGTGCGCGAGGATCACGTTTTCTCGGGGACTGCGATGCCACCGTAATCACGCGGATCGCAGTTCGTCAACCTGTCGCAACAATGTGACGCCGTCCACTTTAGGTTAACGCCTGCCCGCAGACACGAACGGAGTACTTCCGCGAGTCGAGATACTCCGTCTCGGTGATCAACATTGCTTTCACCAGCGGTTACACCGGTGGGGAAACGTCGTTGACGCCAGCGGTTACACCGGTCTTGACGCCGGTAGTTACACCAGTCTTTAACCTTAAGCCGCTATGCCATACGCAGGCGATTATGCCAAAGATACAAAATGTCAAAATGGCAAAAGCGCGCCCGCTTGACCTCCCGAAGGAGGTGCAAACGGGCGCGCTCTATGCACCTATTCCGGATTCGAAACTGCGATGCGGGATTCCCGATGGCGGACCTGCCGGGTGCTCACCGCTACCGTCGGCGGGACACCAGTCGCCACGCCACCGTGGCCATCTCCAGCACCGGCAACGCCGCGAACTTCGTCCGGAACTCGGGTTTGGCCTTGGCCGCGTCCGAGTCGTAGACGGTGAGGATCGCGTTCGCGGTCTGCGGGTCGACGGGCACGCCGTCGACCTTGCGGGCGACGAACTTGTCCCTGATCTCCCGCAAGATCTCGAAGCGGTCAGCGTCCGGTTCGGGCTCCGGCAGGCTGTCGGCGAAGTCGGCCATCTCCGAGTACGACAGCCAGTCCTCAGTGTCGTGGCACGCCTCGCACATCACCGCCCGGGGATCGTCGGTCAACTCCGGGGTCGCCGACCTGCTCATGCAGGCCGGACGGCCGGAGTTCGACGGCGAGCCGAAGTGGACGACGCCGTTCGCGGCCAGGTAGGCGTCACGCCACCCGTCCTGGAACCGGCCCATGATCGCGGCCGCGCCGGTGCCGACCGGCATATCCCCGATCGTGTCCATCACGACCTCGCTGAGCGCGGGCGCATTCGGCAGCCCCGCCCGGTACGCCTCGCGGCCGGCCTCGAACACGGGGTCCTGTTCCTCGGTCACCGGGCGGCCTCCCGTCGGCGGACTTCCAGCACCCGTTCCCGCTTGACGGGATGAGACCACGGGAATCCCGCATCGACGGCCACGGTGACGCGGTTGACCTTGAGCAGCTTGAACCAACCATCTCCCGTGCGCACGTCGGTCGCCGAGCGCAGTTCCTCCTCGGTGTAGGGCACCGGCGCCGACGCACGCAGCATCTCGACTCG
This sequence comes from Amycolatopsis sp. NPDC114478, assembly GCF_055633805.1. NCBI lineage: Bacteria > Bacillati > Actinomycetota > Actinomycetes > Pseudonocardiales > Pseudonocardiaceae > Amycolatopsis > Amycolatopsis sp. NPDC114478. The sequence goes on from NZ_JBVKDO010000004.1 coordinate 62,609, forward strand.
GCCCAGGCATCCCCGGTACCGAGTTTCGGCGGCCTGGTACGCCTTATATGACTCCATATCCTTGCCGAACTTCGCGTCTGCACGCTTGGCTTGTGTCGGCGTGGTGCGCCGCCGGATGCCGGACACGGTGGCCGGATCGGTTTCGAACTCCGAGCGCGGCGCGGTGCGCCCCTCGAACACCGCCTTCTTCTGGTCACGTTCGGCCTCGGCCGTCTTCAGTGCAGCTTCGGCAAGGGCGAGAACTTCCGCGTGGTTGTCCACCGTCACATTGCTGTGCAAGGCCACCATCTACGACTCCCTCCGCCGCGCGGTCTTGTCGTGCAGCAGGATCGGCAGCTCGTGCCCGAGGTAGTTCATGTCGCCGTCGATCCGGTCTGGTCGTCTGGTGACCGTCCAGCCCGAAAGGACGGTCACGTCCCACCTCGCCAGTTGCTCGGCCGTGACGACCTTCTCGCCGAATTGCATCTCGCCGCTTCTCACGCCTGGTCCTCCTGCCTGGGCGTCGGCAGGTCCTCGGCCTCGTCCAGCGGCCGCACGGCGAAGTGCGTGATCCAGTGCCCTCCGCCGATGAACTGCGCCGCCCGCAGGCTTCCGTCGCGCACGGCCGAGTCCCGGTCGGTGGCGTCCACGATGGCGACCACCGTCACGGTGGGGTCTTCCAGCGTGAGTTCGACTCGGTACGGGTGCATCGGCTCCGGCGTAGAGTCCGCACGGCGCGCCTCACGGGCCTTGCCGAGGACCGTCTGCGGACCGGCGTCCAAGAAGACGTGCGCGCGTTCCGCGCGGTGATCGCGTACGCGCCCCTCGACGTCGTCGCCGACGACCGCTGGTCCTGATTCTGGGCGCGCTTGAACCACGTGATCGGTTTGAGCCACGTTTGGCCCCTTTCAACTCTGTCCGGGTCAACGCCAGGGAACCCCCTGGCAGGCGCCATGGACCCTACCTGGAAAGTGGCAAAAACGGCTTCTACCTGCACAAACGAGGTACTTTGACGATCAAGAGCAGAATTCCCAAGCTAAAGGCTCGGAACCGAAATGCGGTCGACCCTCTGGGTGACGCGGACTGCATAAGGCGCGGCGCAGACCGACCATCACGGCATGAGCGATGAGCATGTTCGCGAGGTCGGAGTCCAGCGAGTGCCCGCGAGCGGTGGAGCGTGCTGGCAGTGCGGTCTCCCAGCAGTCAGCGGTGAGAAGCTCCCCGGTCGGCGTCATAAGGTGCGGCTGCTCTGCGAGCGACACGACCACCTGGTGTTCGGCCAGCCCGTGCAGACAAGGAAGCTCTGAACCCGGGCCAGTCCGGATCGTTGACGTGCGAAAACCCGTACGCCTAGCCCAACCGGGTGAATGTGTGCGGTTTTTCGGGTACGGGCTTGCCGATGCCGCCCATGCCCTCGACCGACGCGATCGGCGTCGACTTGTCGGCCTCGGCCGCTTCCGGCAGCAGCGCGTGCAACGCCTTGAGGTCGCACTCGCGCCCGGAGAACGTCGGCAGGTCGGCGGGCAGCTGGTGCGGCACCTGCGGCTCGGCGCCCAGCCGGTAGCGCGCCGGGGCGGTGTGCCCGTCGTCGGTCCCGGTCAGGATCGCCTGGCGGGTGCGCTGCAGCGCGGGCCCGGGGTCGAGGCCGAGCTCCTCGGCCAGCACGCCGCTGATCCGGCGGTGGACGTCGAGCGCCTCCGCCTGGCGGCCCGACCGGTACAGCGCGACCATCAGCTGCTCGTGCAAGCGCTCCCGCAGCGGGTTTTCCCTGGTCAGCCGGGTCAGTTCGGGGACGACGGTGCTGTACTCGCCGACGTCGAGCAGGGCGTCGGCCCACTGCTCGCGCACGCGCAGCCGTTCTTCGGCGAGCTGGCCGACCTCGTCGCGGTGCAGCGCGTCCGACTCGACGTTCAGCAGCGCCGGGCCGCGCCACTGCGCGAGCGCGTCGGCGAAGTGCGCGGCCGCCTGACGGCTTTCGCCGCGGTCCACCGCGGCCTTGCCCCGGGTGGCGAGGGTGCGGAACCGGGAGAGGTCGAGGAGGTCGTCGTCGAGCTCGATCAGGTAGCCGCCGCTCTCGGTGCGGATCGCGACCTGGTCGCCGAGGGCGCGGCGCAGGCGCAGCACGTACGTCTGGAGCGCGCCCTTGGAGCGGCGGCGGTCGTCGTTCCAGAGCCAGCGGCCCAGTTCGTCGACCGGCACGACCCGGTTCGCGCGCAGCAAAAGCCCGGCCAGCACGATCAACGGCCGACTGCCCCCGAGCGGTACCGGGTGGCCGTCGGCCGTGACCTCGGCCGGACCCAGCACGCGGAAGTCGAGGACCACGGGAACATTCTGGCCGGTAACGCGCTGTTCGGCAGCCGTTCGGCAGAAGTCGGGATGGCATGATCGGCGGTGATGAAGGTCTACGCGATCCCCCTGCGCAACCGCTTCCGCGGCATCACCGTCCGGGAAGGCGTCCTGCTGCCCGGCCCGGCGGGCTGGGGCGAGTTCTGCCCGTTCGCCGACTATTCGGACGCCGAGAGCGTGCCGTGGCTGCACGCGGCGCTGGAAGCGAGCGAGTCCGGCTGGCCGGCGCCGGTCCGCGACCGGGTCGAGGTGAACACGACGGTGCCGGTCGTCGACGCGGAAAAGGCGTACGAACTGGTCCGGGCGTCCGGCTGCCGCACGGCCAAGGTGAAGGTCGCGGACCCGCGCTCGTCCCTGGCCGACGACTGCGACCGGGTGGCGGCGGTCCGCGACGCGCTCGGCCCGTCCGGCGCGGTCCGCGTCGACGCGAACATGGCGTGGGACGTCGACACGGCGGTCCACGCGATCACCGAGCTCGACAAGGCGGCGGGCGGGCTGGAGTACGCGGAGCAGCCGTGCCCGACGATCGACGACTTGGCGGCGGTCCGCCGCCGGGTATCGGTCCGCATCGCGGCCGACGAGTCGATCCGCCGCGCGGAGGACCCGCTGAAGGTGGCGGTCGCGGGAGCGGCGGACATCGCGGTGCTGAAGGTGTCCCCGTTGGGCGGCGTGCGACGGGCGTTGGAGGTCGCCGAGGCGTGCGGACTGCCGTGCGTGGTGTCGTCGGCGGTGGAGACGAGCGTCGGCATAGCGGCGGGTCTGGCGCTGGCCGGCGCGTTGCCTTCGCTGGATTTCGCGTGCGGCTTGGGGACGATTTCGTTGCTGGAGGGGGACGTCTGCGCGTCACCACTGTCCCCTGTGGACGGTTACCTGCCGGTGCCGCGGCAGGCTCCGGAACCGACGGACGCGTACCCGGCGTCGCCCGAGGTCGAGGCGGCGTGGCGGGCTCGGCTCGAGCGGGTGCGCGGGTTGTCGTGAGTGGGAAACCGGTTTCCCACTCACGACGTCACGCCGCCGCTTGCCAGGCCGAGCCGTAGGCCCGCACGAGCCAGCGGTCGGCCCAGTCGCGGTCCGGCTCCTCCGGCAGGGGTGAAGCACCCCGGACCAGCCGCTCGAGCCGGTCTTCCAGCTCGGCGGCGGCCGCGAGGGCTTCGTCCTGCGTGTGCTTCCCCCGTCGCAGATCGCGCAGCCAGGTCAGCCAGGGTTCGGCGATCGGCAGCGTCATCCGGCCGGTCTCGAGCAGCTCGACGCCCTGCACGCCGAGGCGCACCATGTGCATGGCGTACTTGGTGTCGAAGCCGTACTTCTCGATGAGCTCCGGCCGGTTGACCTTGATGGCGCCGTCGAGCATCCGCTGCCGCTGGGTCCGCAGGTAGCCGGCGAACCGCAGGCCCGCCTGCCGCGACACGACCTTCGCCGCGTTCGCGCGCAGCTCGTGGCCGAGCTCGGTGATCCGCACGATCTCGTGGTCGGGCACGAAGAGCGGCAGCAGGACGGTCGGGTTCCCGGTGAGGGCGAGCCGCATCCACTTGCGCAGCGAGTAGACGATGAGGTCGAGATCGCCGGGCCCGGACCGGACGCCTTCGGGCTGGGTGCGGAAGACGTACTGCTCGAACCGCCGCAGCCCGCTGACGTACTCGGCGGGCTCCACGCACAGGCCCATTTCGTCGCGGTCGTCCTGACCGTCGACGGCGGTGCCGTGCAGCCCGGACCCGACCTGGCAGCGCAGGATCGTGCCCCGCTCGGCGATGGCGGCGAACTCCGGGGTGTCGTGCTTCATGGTCCGAAGTTGTACCGGGCACCCCGGACCGGGAGCACGTGGTTTTCCGCCGGCCGCGCGCCGGACCCCCTTGCCGAAGCCGTGGCGGTCGAGCAGGTCCGGCCTCGGTCGGTCCGCGACTGCGGCCGCTCATCCACGCGGCGAGTGGCCGGGGCGCTGACCGTGTCGCACGCCTGCCAGCTGCCGGGAAAACCCACTGCCGCGGGGATCAAACGTCCCCCGTCGCTCGGCTGTTTCCAGCCGTCATCGCAACACTGCTGGTCGGTGGAGCCGAGTAACTGCGGAATGCGTTCGGCGGGTCCCAGTCGAGGGTCATTCGGGGTCGGTTCAAGCTGCGTTGCCGGGGTGCGTGCGGGTGACGGAAGCAGACCGCCTCTCCGCTGGCCTGGGTGAACTGCCGTGCCCGGCACCGCCCGATCCGCCACTTCGGCCGTCCTGAGGACGACTCGCGGCGAGCAAACCCAACATCGCCCCCGAGCGTGTCCCCGAGGTCAAGTTCAGGGTCGGGGTCCGGGCCGTTCCCGATGTGGCGGCACCCCGCCCGCAGACACCATTGAGCCATGACCAACAGCGTGTACACCCCGGAAACCACCAAGAAGCTCCGCCGCAGCACGAGCGACAAGATGCTCACCGGTGTCTGCGGTGGCTGGGCCACCTACCTCGGCATCGACGCCAGCGTCCTGCGCATCGGCATGGTCGCCGCCGTCTTCCTCTCCGTCGGCATCGCCATTCCCATCTACGTCGCCGCCGCGATCCTGACGCCGGAAGAGGACTCCTGACGCCGGGCGGGCGCCGGCTCGCAGGGGGAGCCGGTGCCCGCCGGATGCCGGGGTGGCACTGAAAACGGGGGACGCCGCCGTCGGGGGACGCGGCGAGCCAACGGCCCGGACGCCCAGGGGAGCGTCCGGGCCGTTCGGCGTAGATCCCTACTCCGACCAGCCCAAAAGCCCGACGTGAACCCCGTACGAGGGGTTAGGGTTCGCGGTCGTGGATCAAGGCAGCAGAACGGCGGCGAAGATCGTCGTCGGGATTCTGGGTGGGCTTTACCTGATCGCCGGGCTGGGGCTGACCGCCTACGCCGCGTTCCTCGCGCTCGACGACCCCGGCGGCCGGTCCGCAACGAAGGTCGTGCTCTACAGCGCCGCCGCGCTCGCGATCTGGGTGCTGCTCACCGGCATCGGCGCGGTCGTCCTCGCGATGGAAGCCGAAGAAACGAGCACGGCCTGGCTCGGGGGTCTCTTCGTGCTCGCGCTCGGCGTCGTGGTCGCGGGCGCGTTCGCCGTGTGGTTCTTCACGAAGCCATGAGAAAAGCCCGGCCCGCCGAAGCGGACCGGGCTTTCCGATCAAGAAGCCGGACTCAGAAGTCCATGCCACCCATGCCACCGGACGGGTCGGCGGGAGCGGCCGAAGCCTTCTCCGGCTTGTCCGCCACGACGGCCTCGGTGGTCAGGAACAGCGCCGCGATGGACGCGGCGTTCTGCAGCGCGGACCGGGTGACCTTCGTCGGGTCCGGCACGCCGGCGGCGAGCAGGTCCTCGTAGACACCCGTGGCGGCGTTGAGGCCGTGCCCCTGCGGCAGGCCCTTGACCTTCTCCACCACGACGCCGCCTTCGAGGCCGGCGTTGATCGCGATCTGCTTGAGCGGGGCCTCGACGGCCACCTTGACGATGTTGGCGCCAGTGGCCTCGTCGCCCTCGAGCTTCAGGCCCGCGAACGCGGCCTCGGCGGCCTGGATCAGGGCCACGCCACCACCGGCGACGATGCCCTCTTCCACGGCGGCCTTGGCGTTGCGCACCGCGTCCTCGATGCGGTGCTTGCGCTCCTTGAGCTCGACCTCGGTCGCGGCGCCGGCCTTGATGACGGCCACGCCGCCGGCCAGCTTCGCGAGCCGCTCCTGCAGCTTCTCGCGGTCGTAGTCCGAGTCCGAGTTGTCGATCTCGGCGCGGATCTGGTTGACGCGACCCTGGATCTGGTCAGCGTCGCCCGCACCCTCGACGATGGTCGTCTCGTCCTTGGTGATGACGGCCTTGCGGGCCTTGCCCAGCAGGGACAGGTCCGCGTTCTCCAGCTTGAGGCCGACGTCCTCGGAGATGACCTGGCCACCGGTCAGGATCGCGATGTCCTGCAGGATCGCCTTGCGGCGGTCACCGAAGCCCGGGGCCTTGACGGCGACGGACTTGAAGGTGCCGCGCATCTTGTTGACGATGAGGGTGGCCAGGGCCTCGCCCTCGACGTCCTCGGCGATGATCAGCAGCGGCTTGCCGGACTGGATGACCTTCTCCAGCAGCGGCAGGACGTCCTTGACGGTGGAGATCTTGGAGCCGAAGAGGAGGATGTACGGGTCCTCGAGCTCGGCTTCCTGACGCTCCGGGTCGGTCACGAAGTAACCGGAGATGTAGCCCTTGTCGAAGCGCATGCCCTCGGTGAGCTCGAGCTCGAGGCCGAAGGTGTTGCTCTCCTCGACGGTGACGACGCCTTCCTTGCCGACCTTGTCCAGCGCCTCGGCGATCAGCTCGCCGATGGTGCGGTCAGCGGCCGAGATCGAGGCGGTAGCAGCGATCTGCTCCTTGGTCTCGATCTGGACGGCGGCCTTGTGCAGCTGCTCGGTGATGGCCTCGACGGCCGCCTCGATGCCGCGCTTCAGGCTGATGGGGTCGGCGCCGGCGGCGACGTTGCGGAGGCCTTCCTTGACGAGGGCCTGCGCGAGCACGGTGGCGGTGGTGGTGCCGTCACCCGCGACGTCGTCGGTCTTCTTGGCGACCTCTTTGACGAGCTCGGCCCCGATCTTCTCCCACGGGTCCTCGAGCTCGATCTCCTTGGCGATGGAGACACCGTCGTTGGTGATGGTCGGCGCGCCCCACTTCTTCTCGAGCACGACGTTCCGGCCCCGCGGGCCGAGGGTCACCTTGACGGCTTCGGCGAGGATGTTCAAGCCGCGCTCAAGACCGCGGCGGGCGTCCTCGTCGAACGCGATCAGTTTGGCCATTGCGGTGTGGTCCTCCGGTATTGGGCGCCACCGCCGCGCTGTGTTTCTTGCAGCGGCGGCAGCAGGACTCTTCCTCGGCCAGGCTCGGTGCCCGCGACGGACGACTGCACCCGGGTGGGGGTCAGCCTCACCGTCCCGACCTTTGGCACTCGACGGCGTCGAGTGCCAACACCGTGTTTAGCACTCTCGGGTGGAGAGTGCAAGAAGACCTGCTCAGCGCCGCACGATCTCGCGAGCCCGACCGCGGCCCGGTCCGGGCCGGTTCGGCAACGGAGATCACCGTCGAGACTACCCGGGCCTCACTCGGCGTTCCGGCGGTGATCCTCGCGACCATCGCCGGGGCCACCGCGCTCGCCGCGAGCCCTCAGGAGCTCGGCTTGATGGGGATCGAGGTCGGGGGCGCGTTCAGCGACGAACTCGGGTTGCCCTGCGAGCCACCCGGTCCGACCGGGATGTTCGGGGCCGTCGTCGTGCCGCCACCGCCACCACCGCCGTCGCTGAACAGGAAGATCGCGCCCACGACCAGCCCGGCCAGGACCAACACGCCAAGGGCGATGAAGATCCACTTCTTGCCGCCGCTGCTCTTCGGCTGGTGGAACGCGCCCGCGCCGCCCGCGGGCATCGGGGGACGCAGCCGCATCGGGTCCTGGCCGTAGCCCTGCGGGGGCATGCCCTGGGGCGGCATCCCCGGCTGCTGCGGGTAGCCGTAACCGGGGGGCGGGCCCTGCTGCGGGTAGCCGTACCCGGGCGGCGGCCCCTGCGGCGGCATTCCCTGCGGAGGCATCCCCTGGGGCGGCGGGCCACCGGGACCGGGGCCCTGGCCGTAGCCGGGCTGCTGCTGTCCTCCGTACGGGTGCACGGGGGTCCCCTCTCCCTGCGGCGCGCTGTTCTGGTGCGGTCCCTGTTGTACCTGACCATGGCGCTGCGGCGCGGGGATTCCACCCGAATTGGACCCGGGTGGGCCCGGTGGGGTGTCCGACGCCGCCTGGGCGCCGAGCGCGCGGCGGGCGGCCGCGACCATCTCGACGCAGCTGGGGTAGCGGTCGGCCGGGTTCTTGGCCATGCCGCGGCGGACCACCTCGTCGATCGCCGGCGGCAGCGCGACCACCCGGGAGATCGACGGCGGCTCGCCGTTGAGGTGGCCCTTGATCACCGTCGGGACGTCGCCCTTGAACGGCGGGCTGCCGGTGAGGCACGCGTAGAGGACGCACGTCAGCGCGTACTGGTCGGTGCGCCCGTCCAGCGGCTCGCCGCGCAGGTGCTCGGGCGCCGCGTACGTCGGGGAGCCGAGGAAGTCGCCGCCGCGCGTGCGGTGCCCCGTCGCGCCGCGGCGCGTCAGCCCGAAGTCGGCGACGTACACGTGCTCGCGCGAAGTCTCCTTCTTGGTCACGAGCACGTTGGCCGGCTTGACGTCGAGGTGGACCAGACCACGGTTGTGCAGCGTGTCGAGGGCGTCCGCGACCTGGTCGAGCATCGTCAACGCGCGCGCCGGGGCGATCGGGCCGCCCGAGATCAACCCGGCGAGATCGCCGCCGTCGACCATGCGCATGGCGATGTAGAGCATGCCGTCGAGCTCGCCGAAGTCGTACAGGGGCACGACGTTGGCGTGGTCGATCGCGGACGTGTTGCGCGCCTCGTCGACGAACCGCTCGCGGAACTCGGCGTCGGCCCCGAGGTGGTCACCGATGACCTTCAGCGCCACCTTGCGGCCGAGACGCACGTCCGTGGCCTTGTAGGTCACGCTCATGCCGCCTTTGCCGAGCACCCCGTCGATGCGGTAGTTGCCCAGCCGGCGACCGGTGAGGTCCCCCGACACATCGCCTGTCACGCCCGGCAGCCTAACGTCCCAGGTTCACGGGCTGCCGGGGGTTCGCCAATCGGGTGATGAAGGTCCTCAGGAGACCTTGCGCACGTCGGCGGCCTGGCTGCGCCCGTCACGCCCGGACTGGACTTCGAACTCGACGCGGTCGCCTTCGTCCAAAGTGCGGAATCCTTCGGCCTGGATGGCCGAATAGTGGACGAACACGTCCGGACCTTCGGTGGATTCGATGAACCCGTAGCCCTTTTCCGAGTTGAACCATTTGACGGTGCCGACAGCCACGGCGCCCTCCCTCAGCACAAAGGATCCGCTGGCCCGAGCGGATGCCAGCGGCGGAAGTGCCAATCACGCTACCGGAATTATTGCCCTCGGCAATGGGCAATTCGTTTGAAGATCACACCGAAGAAAGGCGTCTGTTCCGCGCTTGCACGAGCACCGTCCCGGGCCCCGCGAAGTCGACCGCGAGCCCCTCGCCCGTGCGCAGCGACTGCGGCCCGCCGGGATCGAGCGCCCGCAGCCGGCACTGGACGGTGTCCGGGTAGGCCAGCAGGTAGTCCGGCCGGACGGTGACCAGCTCGCCATGGCCGAGTTCGAACGCGTCCACCGGGCCGGGCGCGGCCAGCACGAGCGGCCCGGTTCCGCTGTAGTGCTCGAGGAACCCGGAGTCGGCGCCGAAGAGCTGCTGCAGCGGCGCCCAGCCCGCGTCGTGCCGGACCGACGACGGCCGGACCAGCACGGCGTCGCGGTGCACCGACCAGCCCGTGCCGCCGCCGAGGTCGAGCGGGTAGACGTCGCCGGGGCGCAGCGGCGCGAAGTCGAGCCAGCCGCCGTCGGCGGGAGCGGTGTAGACGGTCGCCGTGGCCTTGCCCGCGCGGACGCCGCCGCGGCCCGCCGGCGCCTCGGTGACGCCGAACCGGCTGGCGAGCAACGTGTCCGGCGCGGCCTGCACCGACTCGCCCGGGTCGAGCAGGACGCGGGCGACGCCGAAGCCCGGCGTGTGCCGGGTCTGGACGCGCATCAGCGGGACGGGACGTGCGAGACGATCCAGCTGACCAGCGCGGACGGGTTGCGCGTCTGCGTCATGATCTGGCCGGGACCGACGAAGTCGAAGACGAGCCCTTCGCCGCTCTTCATGGACTGGATGATGCCCGTCGCGACCTTCCGGATCTGGTACTGCACGGTGTCGGCGTACGCGACGACGTGCCCGGTGTCGATCGTCACCATCTCGCCTTGCTGCAGCGTGATCGTCTCGACGGCGCCGTAGCAGGCGACGAGCAGCTGGCCCTGGCCGGTGGCATGGGTCAGGAACCCGCCCTCGCCGCCCATCAGGTTCTTCATGCCGCCCCACTTGGTTTCCGTCTGCACGCCGTGCGACGACGCGAGCCAGCAGCCGCGGGTGACGGCCCAGCCGGTGCGGCCGTCGAGGGTGATCACCTGGATGTCGCCGGGCAGGTTGGCCGCGACGTCGACCCAGCCGCCGTTCTGCGGCGCGGTGAAGGTGGAGATGAAGAAGGACTCGCCGGAGAGGAACGCGCGCCCGAGGCCCTTCATGATCCCGCCCTGTGCCTGCGACTGGACCTGCACGCCGTAGCTGGTGGCCATCATGGCGCCGGACTCGACCTGGCACGGCTCCCCCGGCGCCAGCATCAGCCGGGCCACGGCGAACGAGGGCTGTTGACGGACTCCGACCTGCATGCGTGCTCCCCTGCTGCGTGCTCTCGACGGGGCAGAGTCTTGCACGCCTGGGAAAGGCGGGGAGGATGGTCCGGTGATCTCCGTCGACGACTACCGCGACAAGGTGGCCGCGCTCCTGGGCACCTCCCCCGCGACCGCCCTGCCCCTCGCCGCCGCGGCCGGCCTCGTGCTCGCCGAGGACGTCCGGGCCGGCGTCTCCCTCCCGCCCTTCGACAACTCCGCGATGGACGGCTACGCGGTCCGCGCCGCCGACGTCACCACCGCGCCGGTGACCCTGCCGGTGGCCGATGACATCCCGGCGGGCCGGGTCGACGTCCAGCCGCTCGAACCGGGCACCGCGCACCGGATCATGACCGGCGCCCCGCTGCCGCCCGGCGCGGACGCCGTCGTGATGGTCGAGGACACCGACGGTGGCACCGAAACCGTGACCATCTCCGCCGCCGCCCAGGAGGGCGCGCACATCCGGCGGACCGGCGAAGACGTCGTCGCCGACAGCGTCGCGCTGCACGCCGGGACCGTCCTCGGTCATTCCCAGCTCGGCCTGGCGGCCGCGGTCGGGCTCGCCGAGGTGCGGGTGCACCGGCCGCTGCGGGTGCTGGTCGCCTCCACCGGCACCGAGCTGATCGACGCGCCCGCGCCGTTGCGGCACGGCCAGATCTACGAGTCCAACAGCGTGATGCTCGCGGCGGCGATCCGCGGCCTCGGCTGCGAGGTCGAGGTGGTCCGCAGCGTCGTCGACGACGTCGAGGAGTTCCGCAAGGTCATCGAGCCGAAGCTCGCCGACGCCGACCTGCTGGTCACCTCCGGCGGCGTCAGCGCGGGCGCCTATGAAGTGGTGAAGGACGCGTTGTCCGGCCAGGGCGTCGAGTTCGCGAAGATCGCGATGCAGCCGGGCGGGCCGCAGGGCTGCGGGCGCTGGCAGGGCGTGCCGGTCGTGACGCTGCCCGGCAACCCCGTCAGCGTGCTCGTGTCGTTCGAGGCGTTCCTGCGCCCGGCGCTGCTGACGGCCATGGGCCACACGGACGTCTCGCGCCGGCGCGCGCGGGCCCGGCTGACCGAGGCGATGTCCTCGCCCGGCGGCCGCCGTCAGTACCGCCGGGGCGTGTTCACGCCGTCCGACCGCGAGGTCACCGGGGTCGTCGGGCCGCGCGGCGGGCCGGGTTCGCACCTGCTGGCCGCGTTCACGCAGGCCAACTGCCTGATCGTGCTGCCGGAAGACGTCACGTCGGCAGCGGTTGGCGACGAGGTGGACGTCCTGCTGCTCTGACCGGGAACTCGCGCAGCTTCCGGAAGGGCGCGAGGACCGGGAGCGCGGCGACCAGCACCACGGACGCCACCCAGAGCGTCTCGCGGACGCCGATCACTTCGCCGAGCACGCCGCCGAGGATGCCGGCCAGCGGGATCGTGCCGTAGGCGGCGAGCGAGGCGCTCGAGGTGATCCGGCTGAACAGCTCCGGCGGGCAGTACGCCTGCCGGAACGTCGTCGTGAGCACGTTCGAGGCCACGACGCCCGCGCACACGCCGAACACGCCCAGGACGAACAGCGACAGCCGCCACCCCGGTCCGCTCAGCGGCCCGAGCACCATCATCGGCGCCGCGGCCACCTCGCACAGCAGGAACGCGCGGGCGGTGCCGAAGCGCGCCCCGAGCCGTCCGGCCAGGGCGGCGCCGAGGATCCCGCCGGCCGCGGCGAGCGCGAGCACCAGGCCGACCAGGCCCGGCGCGGCACCGAGCGTGCGGGACAGGAAGACGATCTGGATGGAGCTGTAGCCGGTCAGCGCGAGGTTCGACACCGCGCTGAACACCATTAAGGACCGCAGGTACCGGTCGCCCATGACGAACCGCAGTCCTTCGGCGATCTGGCTGCGCAACGGCGTCCGCGCCGCCGGCGCCACGGTCTCGCGCACCGGGATCGCCCGCACGCACAACACGGAGACACCGAAGCTGACCGCGTCGGCGAGGATGCCGCTGACCGGGCCGAACGCATGCGCCAGCAGACCGGCCAGGCCCGGGCCGCCGACCTGGGTCGCCGACTCGCTGCCGTGCAGCTTCGCGTTGGCTTCCAGCAGGTCGTCCTTGTCGAGCAGGACAGGCAGGTAGGCCCGGTAAGCGAGGGTGAAGAACACCTTCGCGACCCCGCCGAGCAGGGCGGCGGCCAGCAGGAGCGGCATGGACAGCGCGCCGAAGACGGCGGCGAGCGGGACGCTGCCGAACACCGCCATCGACACCGTGTTGCAGAGCAGCATGACCGGGCGCTTCGGCAGCCGGTCGACCCAGGCGCCGGCGGGCAGGCCGACGACCAGCCACGGCAGCCAGGCGACCGCGGTCAGCAGCGCGACTTCGAAGGTGCTCGCCCGCAGCGTGACCACCGCGACCAGCGGCAACGCCGTGCTCGCGACCATGCTGCCGAGCATGCTCGTGGTCTCGCCGGTCCAGAGCAGCCGGAAGTCCCTGTTCCCCCAGAGCCCCTTCACGGCTTGCCCAGCGAAGCCCGCGCGGCGAAGAAGACGGCGTGGCGTTCGACGCCGTCACCGGGTTCGGCGCGGTTCTCGAACTCGGCCAGCAGCAGGAGGATGCGTTCGTTCAGTTCTTCCAGGTCGGCGGCGGACAGGCGCATCCAGGTGTCCGTGCTGAACGCGACGCCACGCCACTGCGGCGGGTAGGTCTCCCGGGTGGCGATCCACTCGCGCGCGATCGCCGTCTGGTGGTCGAGGGTCAGCACCTCGGCCGCCTCCGCGATCGGGTCGTCGGGGAAGTCCGCGGACGCCCACCGGAGGGTTTTGACACTGCGCTTCCACCAGCGTTCGCGCTGGTCACGGGCCAGTTCGGGGGCCTCCTCGACCAACTTGGCCGCGGCCAGCACCTTCATGTGGTGACTGATGTTGCCGACCGCCTGGTCGGTCTTGGCCGCCAGCATCGACGCCGTGGCCGGGCCGTCGAGGTGGAGCAGTTCCATCAACCGCCGCCGCAGCGGGTGCGACACCGCCGCCAGCACCTTCGAATCCCGGATGTCCCGGACCTCGTCACTCATGACGCACAAGAGTAGTTGTACAACAGCTCTTGTGCAATGACTCTTGTGCGTCTGCTCGCGTAAGCTCCCGCCATGGGTTTCGTCGCATGGGTGATCTTCGGGGCGATCGTCGGCTGGGCCGCCAACCTGGTCGTCGGCGGCCGGGACCGGCGCCGGCAGGGCTGCCTGGTCAGCGTGCTCGTCGGCGTGGTCGGCGCGGCACTGGGCGGCCTGCTCTACCGGCTCGCCACCGGCCAGGCGAAGACGTTCGACTTCGACTTCCCGAGCTTCGGCGTGGCCATCCTCGGCGCCGTCGTGCTGCTGGCGATCCTGCGGCTCGTGACCGGTGTCGGCCGCCGCCCGAGTGACCGTTCGTAACTATTTGCCGGACGAACGGTGATCAACCGGCGATCGGCCGCTAAACTGCTTCCTCACGCGCGTCTCCCGGTGGCCGGGTGCGTGCGCCGTCGGGGGGCGGATGCACCCGGCCCCGGTTTCCCTTCTTCGCCTCGATCACCACGTCGACGGCGCGCAGCGGGTCCACCAGGGACGGCAGCGGTACCTCGTCGATCTCCGCTCGCCACGCGCACAGCAGCTCGTCGAGGCGGGCGTCGGCTGGATCGAGGTGATCGGTCATCGTCCCCTCACAAAGGCTTTGGCAGGTGCGCGCGGCAGCGCCCCGAACGGCGTCAACTACTGAGAGTTGTCGCTGAATTCGACCAAGCGTTACCGGGATGTGGTCCCTCCCACCCGCTGCGGGGACACCCTCGCGAGGGAGCCGACCAGGGGCACGCGGCGAGTCCCACCTGGGGCAGCGGTAGCGTGGTGGCGCCCGTACGCGGCCGCCGGACCCCGGCGCCGACCGTTCTTCCGACACGAAACCAGGGGACCCGACCATGAGCGGCACCCGGCCGGAGCCCGCCGGCAATCCCGTCGCGCACGCCGTCCAGCTCGCCCGCGAGACGCTGCCGCCGATGCACCCGGCCGGCCGCCCGTTCGTGGCGGGCGGGGTCGCCGCGACGCTGCTCGCCCGCCGGTTCTCCAAGCGCCTGGGCGTCCTCGGCGCGCTCACGACCGTGGCGATGGCCGCGTTCTTCCGCGAGCCGAAGCGGGTCCCGCCGCCGCGTGACGGCGTCGCGCTCGCGTCGGCCGACGGGCTCGTGTCGCTGATCGAGGAAGCCGTCCCGCCCGCCGAGCTGGGCCTGCCGGCCGAGCCGCGGATGCGCGTGTCGGTGTTCCTCTCGGTGTTCGACGTGCACGTCCAGCGCGTGCCGGCGAACGGCGTGATCGAGCGCGTCGCCTACCGGCCCGGCAAGTTCCTCTCCGCCGACCTGGACAAGGCCAGCGACGACAACGAACGCAACTCCGTGCTGATGCGCACCGAAGACGGCCACGAGCTCGTCGTCGTGCAGATCGCCGGGCTGGTCGCGCGCCGCATCCTCTGCGAGATCCGCGAGGGCGACAAGGTCGGCGCCGCCGCGACGTACGGCATCATCCGCTTCGGCTCGCGGGTCGACCTCTACCTTCCGCCGGGCTCGACGGTGCTGGTCAGCAAGGGCCAGCGCACGATCGGCGGCGAGACCGTGATCGCCGAACTCCCTGCCGCGCCTGCGAAAGGCTGATCGATGGTCCGCGTGACCACCCCGGGCGTCCGGCTGCTGCCCAACGCCATCACCGTGCTCGCGCTGTGCGCGGGGCTGTCGGCCGTGCAGTTCGCGCTGACGAAGAACTACGCGATGGCGATCGCCTCGATCGGCATCGCGGCGGTGCTCGACAGCCTGGACGGCCGGATCGCCCGCCTCCTCGACGCGACGTCGAAGATGGGCGCGGAGCTGGACTCGCTGTCCGACGGCATTTCGTTCGGCGTCGCGCCGGCGCTGGTCATCTACGTGTGGCAGACGGGCGCGGACCGGATCGGCTGGGTGGCGTCGCTGATCTTCGCCGTCTGCATGATCCTGCGGCTGGCGCGCTTCAACACGCTGCTGGACGACACCGAGCAGCCGCCGTACGCGAGCGAGTTCTTCGTCGGCGTCCCGGCGCCGGCCGGTGGCCTGCTGGCGATGCTGCCGCTGGTGGCGTACCTGCAGTGGGGTTCCGGCTGGTGGTCCTCGCAGTACGTCGTGTGGGCGTGGACGATCGCGATCGCGGCGCTGCTGATCAGCCGCATCCCGACGTTGTCGCTGAAGACGGTCAAGGCACCGGCCAAGGCGATCGCGCCGCTGCTGATCGGCGTCGCCCTGCTGGCCGCGGCGATCATCCAGTTCCCGCTGGTCGCGCTGATCGCGGCGATGATCCTGTACCTGGCGCACATCCCGTACTCGGTCTACCGGCACCGCTGGCTGGCGGCGCACCCGGAGGCGTGGACGGTCCCGCCGCGCGAGCGCCGCGCGATCCGCCGGGCCCGCTCCCCGCGCCGGCTGGGGTTGCGTCCCCCGCTGCGCCGCCGGGTAGCGGGAGCGGCGATGCGGGCGGTCCGCCTGCCCCGGACCGGCGAGACGGTCCGCACCCCGCGCGGCGCCTCGCAGAACGGCCAGGGGCCGCGCCGCCGCTCATGGCGCCAGATCGGCCTGCGCCGCAAGTAGCCCGCCGATCAGCAGGTCCAGCTGGTAGCCGAAGTCCTGCACGCAGTCGCCGGTCTCCAACGCGGGCAGCACGCGGCGCAGGCTCGGTAGCTCCTCGGCCGTCACCATCCGCCGGAAGTACGCGACCACCGGCTCCGCGCGTTCGGGCTTCCCGTCGCCGGTCCCGGCCGTGCCGGTGAGCACCGAGCCGAACAGCATCCCCAGCAGCGACCGGTAGCTCCGGGCCGCGGCTTCTTCGTCCAGGCCGGCGTCGAGCAAGGCGTGCAGCAGCGCGTCGATGACCTTCAGCGCCCCCGCCGAGCGCGGGTTCGCGTCCTGCGCCGCCAGGGCGCGGACCACCACCGGGTGCCGCGTGAAGCTCGCGTGCAGCTCCGCGGCCAGCGACCGCAGCCGGGCGTCCCACGGCGACGCGGGATCCGGCAGCGGCACCTCTTCGAAGACCCGGGCGGTGAGCCCGTCGAGCAGATCGCCCTTGTTCTCGACGTGGTTGTACAGCGACATCGCCTCGACACCGGCCTCGGCCGCGACCTTGCGCATCGACAGCGCCGCTTGGCCGCCCGGTTCCGCTGGCTGCTCGTGCGCGACGCAGACACCAAAGCCGCGATCGCCGCCTACAACCGCGAGACCGCCGAGGCGTCCTGGGCGAAGTACGGCCACCTCGTCGAAGCACGCGCCCTCGCCTCCGCCCGGCACCTCGTCCGCAACCTCCACCGCGTGCCCGTGCTGGCCAGCCTGCTCGCCGTCGCCTACACGACCCAGCCCGGCTTCCGCCCGGCGGCGCGCGCGGCGGTGGAGGACATCACCTACTTCGACGCCTGGGACCGCTCCGCATCGCTAGGGTGAACGGCGTGAGCCACCCGCAGATCACGCTGACCGTCCGGCACACGCCGTCCGCGCTGGACACCCGGCGCGGCGTCGTCCGGTTGCACCCCGAAGTCCTCGACGCGCTCGGCCTGCGGGCCTGGGACGCCGTGCACCTCACCGGGGCCCGGGTCAGCGCCGCCCTGGCCGCGCCGGCCGATGAGGCCGACGTGCCCGGGATCGTCCTCACCGACGACGTCACCATGTCGAACCTCGGCGTCACCGAGGGGGCCGAGGTCGTGGTCGCGCCCGCGGACGTCTCCGCGGCGAAGACGGTCACCGTCGCCGGGTCGCGGCTGGCCAGCGTCTCGGTCAGCCCGCACATGCTGCGGCTCGCCCTCATCGGCAAGGTGCTCACCGTCGGGGACGCCGTTTCCCTGCTGCCGCAGGACCTCGCGCCGCAGCCGGGGTCCGACCCGGCCGGCCTGCGCGGCCAGCTGTCGCGGGCGATCGGCGCGACCTGGACCAACGAGCTGCTCACCGTCACCGCGACCGAGCCGGCGGGCACCGTCGCCGTCGGACCGTCCACAGTGGTCGTCTGGCGCGACGGCGCCCGGCCCGCCCCCGAGCCCGCCGCGCCCCGGACCGCGACCGCGCTCGTCCGCACCTCCGCCGTCACCGCGGCCGAGGAGTGGATCGACGCCGAGATCGTCGAAGACGAAGTCGCCGTGGTCGAGGAGACCGCCGAACCGGTCGTCCCGCTGGCCGACCTCATCGGCGCCGAAGCCGCCGCGCGCAAGCTCGACGAGTGGTTCGACCTGGCGTTCCACCGCCCGGAGCTGCTGGCCCGGCTGGGCGCGCCCGCCCACCTCGGCGTCCTGCTGTCCGGCCCCGAGGGCGTCGGCAAGGCGACGCTCGTGCGGTCGGTGGCGCACGAGGCCGGCATCCGCGTCGTGCCGGTGGCCGCGCCGAACCTCGCCGTGCTGGACCCGAACGTCGCGGTCGCGCGCCTGCGCGAGGCCGTCCGCGCCGCCGACGGGCCCACGGTGCTGCTGCTCACCGACGTCGACGCGCTGCTGCCCGCGGCCACGCCGCCGCCGGTCGCGACCGTCGTGCTGGAGGAGCTGCGGACGGCGTTGCGCCGCGAACGCTTCGCCGTCGTCGCGACGACGGCCCGCGCGGAGTCCGCCGACCCGCGGCTGCGCGCCGCCGACCTGCTGGACCGCGAGCTCAGCCTCGCGCTGCCGGACGCGAAGACGCGCCGGGAACTGCTGAACGTCCTGCTCCGCGACGTCCCGCTCGACACCGGCATCGACTGCGGCGTCCTCGCCGAGCGGACGCCGGGGTTCGTCGCCGCGGACCTCATCGCCCTGCGGCGCGACGCCGCGTTGCGGGCCGCGCTGCGTCAGCGCGAGGCCGAGGAGCCGCGCATTTCGCAGCAGGACCTGCTGGACGCGCTGGCCACCGTCCGGCCGGTGTCGATGTCCACTTCGGACAACTTGGCCACCGGCGGCCTGACGCTGGACGACGTCGGCAACATGGTCGACGTCAAGCAGTCGCTCACCGAAGCCGTGCTGTGGCCGCTGCGGTACCCGGACTCGTTCGCGCGGCTCGGCGTCGAACCGCCGCGCGGGGTGCTGCTGTACGGGCCGCCCGGCGGCGGCAAGACGTTCCTGGTGCGGGCGCTGGCCGGCACCGGCGCGCTGAACGTCTTCGCGGTCAAGGGCGCCGAGCTGATGGACAAGTGGGTCGGCGAGTCCGAGCGCGCGGTGCGGGAGCTGTTCCGCCGGGCCGCCGAGGCAGCGCCGTCGCTGATCTTCCTGGACGAGATCGACGCGCTGGCCCCGCGCCGGGGCCAGTCGTCGGACTCCGGCGTCGCCGACCGCGTGGTCGCGGCGCTGCTGACCGAGCTCGACGGCGTCGAGCCGATGCGCGAGGTCGTCGTGCTGGGCGCGACGAACCGGCCGGAGCTGGTCGACCCGGCGCTGCTGCGGCCGGGCCGGCTGGAGCGCCGCGTCTACGTGCCGCCGCCGGACGCCGAGGCCCGCGCCGCGATCCTCGTGGCCAGCTCGAAGAACACGCCGCTGGCGTCCGATGTGGACCTCACCGCGGTGGCGTCCACTCTGGACGGCTACTCGGCGGCCGACTGCGCGGCGCTGATCCGCGAGGCGGCGCTGACGGCGATGCGCGAGTCGCTGGAGGCCCGCGAGGTCACCGCGGCGCACCTGGAAAAGGCCCGCAGGACGGTCCGCCCGAGCCTCGACCCGGCGCAGCTCGCGACGCTGGAGGCGTACGCGAAGACGCAGGCCGGGGAGTGAGTGAAGGGGCCACGGCCCCTTCACATCAGCTGCCCTTGTGGCCGGACTGGTATTCCTTCGTCACGATCACTATCACGCCGGGGCTCGCGCTCTCGATGCCCGGGAAGCGGGGCTCGGCCTTGATGCCGAACTCCTGCGCGAGCTGCTTGGCGGCGGCTTCCTCGTCGGTGCCCGGGCGGTAGAACGCCGTCGTCGTCGGGATGACGCCCTGCGAGTAGTTGCTGACCTCGTTGACGTTCCACCCGGAACCGCGGAAGTCCTCCGCCGCCCGGTCCGCCAGGCCCTTGATCGTCGAGTTGTTGAACACCCGGACGGTCACCCACTTGTTGGACGCCTGCTGGTCACCGG
The DNA here is from genome assembly GCF_055633805.1 of Amycolatopsis sp. NPDC114478. Lineage (NCBI taxonomy): Bacteria > Bacillati > Actinomycetota > Actinomycetes > Pseudonocardiales > Pseudonocardiaceae > Amycolatopsis > Amycolatopsis sp. NPDC114478. The sequence continues at coordinate 82,273 of NZ_JBVKDO010000004.1, forward strand.
GCTGGCCGGGCTGCCCCTGCGTGGGCTGGCCGGGCGCCGGGGAGGACGTCGGCGGCGGGGTGGGTGACGACGGGTTCGTCGAGGTCGAGGACGAGGGCGGGGTGGCCGTCGACGACGTCGCCGGCGGCGCCGACGTCCCGCCGGACGTGCCCGGCTGCGTCGCCGTGCCGCTCGGCCCGGCCTCGTTGGACCCGTTGTCCCCGCTCAACGCGGAGATCCCGCCGATGACCGCGGCGATGATCGCCACGCCGACCAGGGCGACGCCCGCGGCCTTCATCGGCCGGGACATTCCCGAAAACACGCTCATTTCAGCTCGATCCCCAGTCGCCGGGCGCCTCGCTTGCGCTGGCGGGTGGCGCGGGTCTTGCGCAGCCGCTTCACCAGCATCGGGTCCGCTTCGATCGCCTCCGGCTTCTCCAGCAGCTTGTTGAGCAGCTGGTAGTAGCGCGTCGCGGACAAGTCGAAGCGTTCGCGGATGGCGTTCTCCTTCGCCCCGGCGTGCCGCCACCACTGGCGCTCGAAGGCGAGGATCTCGACCTCGCGTTCGGTCAGGCCGGGTACGGGCTTCGGCGGCGACGGCTGCGGCTCAGCCATCGACTCCGCGGCGTCCATCCGAGTCCCTCCCAATCGGGCGTCATGGCGAATCAGACCTAGCTCTTCCGCGGGCGCCATTCAACCACGGAAGCGGCCGCCGACGTGGGCATCGACCCCGGCGCGTCACGGTCTGATGCAGGTCTACCAGAAGGGTCCGACTAAACTGGCTCGCCGTGACCATCCACCCCATCGTGATCGCCGGCGAACCCGTGCTGCACCAGCCGACCCGGGAGATCACCGAGTTCGACGACCAGCTCGGCACGCTCGTCGACGACATGTTCGAGACGATGTACGCCGCCGAGGGCGTCGGCCTCGCGGCCAACCAGATCGGCCTCGACCTGCGGGTGTTCGTCTACGACTGCCCGGACGACGAAGGCGTGCGGCACAAGGGCGTCGTGGTCAACCCGAAGCTGGAGACGTCGGAGATCCCGGAGACCATGCCGGACCCGGACGACGACTGGGAGGGCTGTCTCTCGGCGCCCGGCGAGTCGTACCCGACGGGCCGCGCGAAGTGGGCGAAGGTGACCGGCTCGGACGTCGAGGGCAACCCGATCGAGGTCGAGGGCACCGGCTACTTCGCGCGCTGCCTTCAGCACGAGACCGACCACCTGGACGGGTACATCTACCTCGACCGCCTGGTCGGCCGCCACGCGCGCGCGGCGAAGAAGATGCTGAAGCACAACAAGTGGGGCGTCCCGGGCAACTCGTGGCTGCCGCCCAAGACGCCCGAGGACGACGGCGCCGTCATCTGACACCACGAAGGGCCCCTCGAAGCCGAGGGGCCCTTCGCCGTTTCACGAGCGGTCAGCAGCCGAGGAAGTGGCAGCGGACCACCTTCGGCGTCTCCAGCACCGAACCCGCCTCGACGTCCCAGGCGAGCCGGACGTACTGGGCGTGCGTCCAGGCCAGCGGGGTCGCCGACGTGTTCGGCGTCCCGGTCGGGAAGCCCGTCTGGCCCGACGGCGGGTTCTCGTCCCACACCTGCTCCGGCATGGTCTCCGCCGAGCTGCTCACCCGGCCGAGGTCACGCAGCCGCCGCGCGGCCGAGGCCGGGTCGCCGAGCGTCAGCTCGTACTCGCCGCGCTCGCCGGCCAGCAGCGGCCACAGCCGGCCGAACGTCGTGCGGCTTCCGGCCGGGAACGTGTAGTCCCACGGCGAACCGTCGGCCTGCTCGCCGTAGCCGTCCTTCGTGTACCGGTGCCAGAACTGGCCGGTCGGCGTCGTGAAGGCGATCTCCTTATCGGTGGCGCGCACGCTGTTGCGGATCACCGGGTCGTCCGCGCGGTAGACGCCGAGCCGGACGAGGTCGAGGAAGCCCGCGTCGGTGACCGCGCGCTGGTCCATCGTCACGCTCGAGTTGCCGAGGTTGTACGTCGTCCCCGCGTTCGCGTTGGCGTCCTTGGTCAAGCGGACGAAGTACGGGTCCTTCGACAGCGGCCCGTTCGTGGTGATCGTCTGCTTGGGCAGGTCGGCCTTCATCTTGTCGGCCGCGGCGAGGTACCGGGCGGCGTCGGCGGCCGCGCCGCTGTGCGAGGCGAGGTCCGCCGCGCAGACCAGTCCGGCGATCACCGACGCGATGGTCGACGGGGACCAGCCGTCCTGCTCTTCCCAGCGCTCCTGCTGGGTGTACGGCGAAGCCTGCCCGTTCGGGCCCCGGTAGCCGAGGATGAAGTCGGCGGCCTTCTTGACGCCGGGCCACAGGTCGGTGCGGCCGAGCTGCTGGGCCAGCACGATCGGGAAAGCGGTTTCGTCGAGCTGGACCGACGTCCAGTACGGCACGCCGTCGACGCGGCTGTTCTGCGGCAGGTGCCCGTCGGGCTGCTGCTGCGTGCCGAACATGTAGGACACCGCGCGGTTCGCGGCGGCCGTGTCGCCGCCGGCGGCCAGGCCGGTCGCGATCTGGTAGAGGTCGCGCGGCCAGACCAGGTGGTAGGTGCCGGACGGCGACCACTCCGGGTCGTTGTTGCCGAAGCGCCACGGCATGCTCGGCGACGCGATGAAGGCGCCGGGGTGGTGCTTGTCCTCGCTCGCGGCGAGCGTCAGCATCGACGCCTTGTAGAGGTCGCGCTCGGCGTCGGTCTTCAGCGACGACGGCGGCTTGCTGACGCCGCGCAGGTACTGCTCCCACCCGCGGTCGTACGCGCGTGCGACGTCGCGGAAGCCGCGTCGCTGCGACGCCTGCGCGTTGCCGAGCGCGTCGGCGGCCTTCGCGCCCATGCCGAGGGCGAGGGTGACGTGCCGGTTGCGGACGCCGTCGGCGTTCGTCTGCCCGGTCAGCACGACGTTGCCCTTGGCGGCGGTGTCGTAGGAGTTCAGCTTGAAGGTCTTCGTGAGCTGCGTGTTCCCGTCGGACGCGGCCGCGTAGCCGACACTCGTCTTCGTGAAGGCGGGCTTGGCGGTGAGCGCGGCGGCGTTGCTCGCGTCCTGCGCGGTGACGGCGTCGCCCTTTCGCGCGGCGGAGTCGTCCGAGCCGTCGTTGGTCAGGTCCGGGTCGGCGACCGCGTAGAGCTGGTACGGCCGCCCGGTGAGCGACTGGAAGTCGACGTCCACCAGCACGGTCGTGGCGGCCGGGTCGGTGACGTACGTCTTGCGCAGGCGCCAGCGGTGCTGGTCGTCGGTGATGGTCTGCTCGTAGGTCAGGCTGTCGTCGTCGGTCCGCCGGACCTGCTGGGACTTCGCGGTGTAGTCGGTGACGGCGAAGCTCCGGCCGTCCGTGACGACGAAGTTCATCGAGCGGACGCTCGGCGTCGACAGGTCCGGGTAGTAGACCTCGGACAGTTGGCCACCTTGGAGGGTGAACCAGACGTTGCCGGCCCGGTCGTGCGCCGTGCCGAAGCCGGTCTTGTTCGCGGGCAGCCAGCTGGGATGGGCACCCGGGGCGCCGGGAGCCTCGCCCTGGGCCGCCGCGATCCCCGGGATCAGGCCGGTGACCAGCAGCCCGGCGAGGGCGCCGAACATGAGTTTGCGCATATCAACCCCACAGAAGATCGCTTCTGCACCGTTACAGAAGCGCTTTGGGAGTCTGCCGCCGAATCTTCACCGGCGCATGGTCCGATCCGGTGAACCACTGACCGTCACTGGTCCGGTCGGCGGTTCACGAACAGCGAACCGACTTCCCCGATTTCCCGGCGCACACTTGAAGTACCTGCAACGGTGTAATCGAGGTGCCCTCATGGAAGACGCGATGGACGCCTACTCGCGCGCGGTCAGCACCGTCGCCAAGACCGTCACCCCGCACGTCGCCGGGGTTCAGCTCGCGCGCGGGAGCGGGTCGGCCGTCGTCTTCGCCGACGATGGCCACCTGCTCACCAACGCCCACGTCGTCGCCGACCACCGCCGCGGCGTCGCGACCTTCGCCGACGGCAGCGAAGTGCCCGTCGACGTCGTCGGTGCCGACCCGCTGTCCGATCTGGCCGTGCTGCGGGCGCGCGGCGAGACGCCGTCGGCGGCGCAGCTCGGCGATGCCGACCGGCTCGTCGTCGGGCAGCTCGTCGTCGCCATCGGGAGCCCGCTCGGGTTCTCCGGCACCGTCACCGCCGGCGTCGTCAGCGCGCTCGGCCGGGCGCTGCCGGTGCGCCACGGCCGCGCCGGGCGGGTGATCGAGGACGTCATCCAGACCGACGCCGCCCTCAACCCGGGCAACTCCGGCGGCGCGCTCGCCGACTCCGCCGGCCGCGTCGTCGGGATCAACACCGCCGTGGCCGGGTTCGGGCTCGGGCTCGCGGTGCCGATCAACGCGACGACCCGGCGGATCATCGACACGCTGGTCGTCGAAGGCCGGGTGCGGCGCGCGTACCTCGGCGTCGTCGGCGTGCCCGCGCCGCTGCCGGACGACATCGCCGAGCGCACCGGGCAGAGCGCCGGGCTGCGGGTGCACGAAGTCGTCTCCGGCGGCCCCGCGGACCGGGCGGGCCTCAAGGCGGGCGACCTCGTGCTGACCGTCGGCCGCACCCGCGTCTCGGACGCCCAGGGCATCCAGCGTCAGCTGTTCGCGGAGGTGATCGGCACCGCACTGCCGATCACCGTGCTGCGCAACGGCGCCATGGTCGACGTGTACGCCACTCCGGCCGAGTTGGTCGGGTGACTTGAGTATCGCGCTCCGGCGTGGCATGGTCGGTGGCACAACACCAACGCGGGAGCTCGCGCCATGGCGGGCTGAGAGGGTGACTTGCGTTTCGCAGGCGTCACCGACCGCATGAACCTGACCGGGTAATGCCGGCGTAGGGAGTGAAAGTCGTTGACGACTTTGGAAAACAAGCACGTCTCCGTCACCACGGGTCCGATCACCGGTTCGCACAAGGTTTACCACCAGACGGAATCCGGATTGCGGGTTCCCGCGCGCCGGATCGACCTCTCGAACGGTGAGCACTTCGACGTCTACGACACTTCGGGGCCGTACACGGATCCGGAAGCTTCGATCGACGTCCACAGTGGACTGCACCGGCTGCGCGCCGGCTGGGCCGACGGCCGCGAGCACAACACCCAGCTCGGCTGGGCCAAGCAGGGCGTCATCACCCGCGAAATGGAGTACATCGCGGCCCGCGAACGGGTTTCCGCGGAGTTCGTGCGGGACGAGGTGGCCCGCGGCCGCGCGGTGATCCCGGTCAACCGCAAGCACCCCGAGTCCGAGCCGATGATCATCGGCAAGAACTTCCTCGTGAAGATCAACGCCAACATGGGCAACTCGGCCGTCTGGTCGTCGGTCGAGGAAGAGGTCGACAAGATGGTGTGGGCGACCCGCTGGGGCGCCGACACGATCATGGACCTCTCCACCGGCAAGCGGATCCACGAGACGCGCGAGTGGATCGTCCGCAACTCGCCGGTCCCGGTCGGCACCGTGCCGATCTACCAGGCGCTGGAAAAGGTCGACGGCGAACCGGAAAAGCTGTCGTGGGAGATCTACCGCGACACGATCATCGAACAGTGCGAACAGGGCGTCGACTACGTCACCGTGCACGCCGGCGTGCTGCTGCGCTACATCCCGCTGACCGCCCGGCGCGTCACCGGCATCGTCAGCCGCGGCGGGTCGATCATGGCCGCGTGGTGCCTCGCGCACCACCAAGAGTCCTTTTTGTACACGCACTTCGAGGAACTCTGCGAGATCCTGCGGCAGTACGACGTCACGTTCTCCCTCGGCGACGGCCTGCGTCCCGGCTCGATCGCCGACGCCAACGACCGCGCCCAGTTCGCCGAGCTGGAAACCCTCGGTGAGCTCACGCACATCGCGCGTTCGCACGACGTCCAGGTGATGATCGAGGGCCCCGGCCACGTGCCGATGCACAAGATCAAGGAGAACGTCGAGCTCGAGGAGAAGCTCTGCGACGAGGCGCCGTTCTACACCCTCGGTCCACTCGCGACGGACATCGCGCCCGCGTACGACCACATCACGTCGGCCATCGGCGCGGCCCAGATCGGCTGGTACGGCACGGCGATGCTGTGCTACGTCACGCCGAAGGAGCACCTCGGCCTGCCGAACCGCGACGACGTCAAGACGGGCGTGATCACGTACAAGATCGCCGCCCACGCCGCGGACCTGGCCAAGGGGCACAAGTACGCTCAGGAGTGGGACGACGAGCTGTCGAAGGCGCGGTTCGAGTTCCGCTGGAACGACCAGTTCAACCTCTCGCTCGACCCGGACACCGCGCGCTCGTTCCACGACGAGACGCTGCCCGCCGAGCCGGCCAAGACCGCGCACTTCTGCTCGATGTGCGGCCCGAAGTTCTGCTCGATGCGGATCACGCAGGACGTCCGCAAGTACGCCGAGGAGCACGGTCTGTCCACTGTGGAGGCCATCGAGGCCGGCATGGCTTCGAAGTCCGCGGAGTTCACCGAGTCCGGCGGCCAGGTGTACCTGCCCGTGGTGCAACCGTGACACCGCCGACCGCCCTCACCATCGCCGGATCGGACTCCGGCGGTGGTGCGGGCATCCAGGCGGACCTGCGGACGTTCTTCGCGCACGGCGTCCACGGGCTGGTGGCGCTGACGGCGGTCACCGTGCAGAACTCGTTGGGCGTGCAGGGTTTCACGGAGATCCCGGCCGACGTCGTCACCGCGCAGATCAAGGCGGTGGCGTCGGACATGGGCGTCGACGCGGCCAAGACGGGCATGCTCGCGACGGCCGAGATCATCCGCGCGGTCGCGAAGACCCTCGACGAGACCGGCTTCGACTTCCCGCTGGTGGTCGACCCGGTGGCGGCGTCGATGACCGGCCATTCGCTGCTGCGCGAGGACGCCCTGGAGGCGATCCGCACGGAGCTGTTCCCCCGCGCGACGCTGATCACGCCGAACCTGGACGAGGTCGGCCTGCTGACGGGCATTTCGGTGTCCGACAAGGCATCCCAGCGCGCGGCGGCCGACGCGCTGCTCGAGTTCGGCTCCCGCTGGGTCCTCGTCAAGGGCGGCCACATGCAGGGGACGACGGACTGCGTGGACCTGCTTTCGGACGGCCGCGAGTACATCTCCCTCAGCGGACCGCGGTACAAGACGGAGAACACCCACGGCGGCGGCGACACGTTGGCGTCGTCGATCACGTCGTGGCTGGCGAAGGGCGCTTCGGTGCCGGACGCGGTGGCGGCGGGGAAGAAGTTCATCGAAAGGTGCGTGGCGGAGGCTTATCCGCTGGGCGCGGGTGTCGGGCCCGTCTCGCCGTTCTGGGTGCTGAGCCGGTAAATCACGCGCACACCGGAGGCCCCGCTGCCAGACTGGCCAGGTGACGACCGAGGAGTTCTGGCGGGCCCTTCCCGGCGGCGTGCAAGCCGAGTTCGACGCGCTGACCGGCCGGGGGCTCAACATCCGCGCGCTGCACTTCCTGCGCGAGAAGTGCGGTATGACGCCAGTGCCGGATCTCAAGGAGTGCGTGGAACTCCTCGACCACCGCGCCCGTGTCCTGCGCGAGCGCGACCGGCCGGACCGCGGGTCGTAGGCCGGTTTCGGCGCGACCGGCGTCCGGGAAGGCGATGAAGTCCACGGCGGGCCGGCCGGCCTCGTCGAACTGATCGAGGCCGGCCGGCCGAAGGTGGATCCGGCCGGCGAGCTCGTGCCGACCGGCTAACCGCGGGCGAGCACCTGGGGCAGCACCGTCGTCAACCCGGTCCAGTCCGAGGTGATCACCGACGCGTGCTGCTTCGCCAGGTCGGCGACGCGCTGGTTGGCCTGCTCGACCGTCGGGTTGTGGGCGTCGATGGCCGGCGCGACGTTCTGCCCGTCGGTCATCACCAGGTAGTAGTGGTTGGCGTCGTACCACCACGGCCCGGTCTGCGTCACCCACGCGTTCGCGTCGCCGTCGAACACCACGAACCACGGCTTGAGGTCGGCGGTGTACTTGTCCCGCGGGTCACCGCCGGCCGCGCCGTGCACGGTCGGGAAGATGTTCGCGTCGCCGAGCTTGCCCGCGTTCTTGAGCCCGACCAGGTACTGCGCGTACTCCACGTCGGTGTGCAGCGTGTCGGTCGGGTTCCCCTCCTCGACCGTGCCCGGGATGATCTCGGTGATCACCCGGCCCCGCAACGCGTCCACCGACGGCCATTTGTCCGCTTTGGACGCGTCGTCGAGCGTGGCGTAGCTCCCGAGCAGCTCGGCCGGGCGGAACGCGACGCTGCCGAGATGCGCCTTGAACGTCGCGTCGAGCAGCGCCGGGCCCATGCCGGTGTTGGCCGAGAAGCCCGTCTTCATCTCGAGCTTGAGCGTGATCGGCGTGTGCCCGGGGTGGGCGGCCAGCCAGATCCGGATGTCGTCGAGGCAGTACTCGAGGTTCTTGTTCTTGCCGCCGGTGTACAGCTGCGCCGCCGACGTGGCCGCGACGCAGTTGTTGTTGTTCCCCAACGGGTTCGAGTGGCTGACCTTCCACTCGTGGGTGAAGAAGTCCGGCCAGACGTCCAGCTCGATCAGCGACGAGCCGGCGTCGAGCGCCTGGGCCAGGTAGTCGTAGGCCGCCGGGTCGTACGTGTTGTGCACGCCGACCGTGGTGACGTGGGAAAGCTTCGGGCTGTCCGCGTGCGCCGCCGTCGCCCCCGAGAGCGCGAGCGCCGCCGTGAGGATTGCCACCGAGAAGAGCTTCATCCAGGCTCCTTCGAACGTGAGTAACCTTCACAATGTCTCACCGTGGTTGACTGTTGATGAAGCAAAAGAGGCTGATTGGCCTAGACCAGAAGTCGGGAAAACCATGATTCCTTCGGCGTTGACCATCGCGGGGTCGGACTCCGGCGGCGCCGCCGGGCTGCAGGCGGACCTGCGCACGTTCCTGACGTGCGGCGTGCACGGCCTGGTCGCGGTCACCGCCGTCACCGTCCAGAACACGCTCGGCGTGCACGACCGCGCCGACCTGCCGCCGCACATCGTGGCCGGGCAGATCGAGGCGGTCGCGGCGGACATGGGCGTCGGCGCGGCCAAGACGGGCATGCTGGCGTCGGCCGAGATCATCCACGCGGTCGCGGCCGCGTGCGACCGCGCGGAGATCGGGCGCGACGAGAAGATCCCGTTCGTCGTCGACCCGGTCGCGGCGTCGATGCACGGCCACCCGCTGTTCGACGAAGCGGGCCTGCACGCCCTGCGCGACGAGCTGCTCCCGCGCGCGACGGTGCTCACGCCCAACCTCGACGAGGTCCGGCTCCTCACCGGCATGACGGTGACCGACCGCGACGGCATGCACGCGGCGGCGGTGGTCCTGCACCGGATGGGCCCGCGGTACGTCCTGGTCAAGAGCGGCCACCTGCAGGCCGACCCGGAGTGCGTGGACCTGCTGTTCGACGGCTCGACGTTCGTGGAGCTGCCGGGCAAGCGCTACGCGACGCCGCACACGCACGGCGCGGGCGACACGATGGCGTCGGCGCTGACGGCGGGGCTGGCGAAGGGCATGCCGGTCGTCGAGGCCGCGCGGTACGGCAAGTGGTTCGTCTCCCACGCGGTCGAGCACGCCTACCCGATGGGAGCGAAGGTCGGCCCGGTCTCGGCCTTCTGGCGGCTGGCACCCGAGGAGCGCTGAGTACAAGCCCGGTTACCATCCCTGCGTTTACTGATCCTTGAACCAAGCAGGGGGCGGCCTTGACCGGACGCGAGCGCGTGGCGAAGGTCCTCGAAGACCGCCGCTTCCAGAACTTCATCATCGCCGTGATCGTCTTCAACGCGGTCGCCCTGGGCATGGAGACGTCGACGTCCCTCATGGCCGGCTACGGCGACCTCCTGCACGTCCTCGACCACGTCGCGCTCGGCATCTTCGTCGCCGAGCTGCTGGCGAAGTTCTACGCCTACCGCGGCGGCTTCTTCCGCGACAACTGGAACGTCTTCGACCTGCTCGTCGTCGGCATCGCGGTGATCCCGGCGACCGGGCCGTTCGCCGTCCTGCGGTCGTTGCGCGTGCTCCGGGTGCTGCGGCTGATCTCGGTCGTGCCGTCGATGCGCAAGGTCGTCTCGGGCCTGCTCGCCGCGATCCCCGGCATGGCCTCGATCGCCGCCCTGCTGGCGCTGATCATCTTCGTGGCCGGGGTGATGGCGACGAAGCTGTTCGGCGCCATCGACCCGGGCGACTTCGGCGATCTCGGCACGTCGCTGTTCACGCTGTTCCAGGTGATGACCGGCGAGGCGTGGCCGGACATCGCGAAGACGATCATGGAACAGGCGCCGATGGCCTGGATCTTCTTCGTCGTCTACATCCTGGTGTCGAGCTTCGCGGTGCTGAACCTGTTCATCGCCGTGGTGGTCAGCGGCATGGAAGACGAGCTGCGCCAGGACATCCGCGAGGAAGAGGCGAAGCAGGCCGAAACCCAGGCCGCGGCGAACCAGGAGATCCTCGACGAGCTCCGGGCCCTGCGCGCGGAGCTCGCCGAGCTGCGCCGGACCGCCGCTTAGCGGAACGCGGCGACGTTGCGCGCGACCCACTCGGCGAAGGAGCGCGCAGGCCGCCGAGGACCCGTTCGACGTCCGGGCTGACGCGCGGTTCAGCCGCGCTGGGAGCGCCGAGAGCGGCTTCGATGGCCGCCTGCCCGCGTGGGGTGATCACCTCCGGTCCGGTCAGCTCGTAGGTGCCGCCGGTGTAGCGGTCGTCCAGCAGGCAGGCCGCGGCGATGTCCGCGGGGGCGCGGCGACGACCCGCCGCGCGCGGACGGACCCGGCCCACCACAAGGCGGAGGTGTTTCACACCGACTGCGTCGCCCGGGACGTCGTCGGCCACGTCACCAGCCGGTGGGGCGTCCGGGTGCTGATCTCCTACGGACTGACCGAGTTCGGCCGGGACATCGGCGAACCGCTGACGGCTCGCGGACTAGCTCAGTCGTCCGCGATCAGGGCCTCGAGCGCCGGGAGCGCCGCCGTGAGGGCTTCGCGGTGCTCGGGGGTCAAGCGGTCGAGACGGCGGTTCAGCTCCTGCACCCGCGTCGACCGGACGCCGGACACCAGCCGCTCGCCCTCTTCGGTCGCCTTCGCCAGCCACGCCCGGCGGTCGACCGGGTCGGACTCGCGGCTGACGTACCCCGCCTCGACCAGGGACGCGATGATCCGCGACATCGTCGCTGCGGCGACGCCCTCCTTCGCGGCGAGGTCGCCCAAGCGCAGCTGCCCGGAGATCACCAGCGTCGCGAGGGCCGAGATGGCGCCGTGGCCGGGGCCGGGCACGCCGGCCTGCCGCAGCGACCGGGACAGCCTGCCGACGGCCAGGTACAACCTGCCCGAGACGTCCTGGACCGATGTGCTCGTCACGGCTGGCTCCTTCTGCCCTGCCCCGCCGCGGATGCGCCGGAAAGTGCCGTCCACCTTACGGGCTCGCCCTGCGCGCTCGGCGTGAAGCCACCCGGGTTCACCGGGGTGGACTCGACGCCTTCGCCCAGAAGCGCTGCGGCACGCGCCCCGCGCTCCTGGCCAGGTGACCGGCGACGACAGCCGAGCGCATGGCGGCGGCCATCCGCTCCGGGTCCGCCGCCCGGGTGACGGCCGTCGACAGCAGGACGGCGTCGCAGCCGAGCTCCATCGCCAGCGTCGCGTCCGACGCCGTGCCGATTCCGGCGTCCAGGATCACCGGCACGCCCGCCCGCGAAACGATCAGCTCGATGTTGTGCGGATTCCGGATGCCGAGGCCGGTACCGATCGGCGCGCCCAGCGGCATGACGGCGGCGCAGCCCGCCTCCTCCAGCCGCAGCGCGAGCACCGGGTCGTCGTTCGTGTAGGCGAACACCGTGAACCCGTCGGCGGCCAGCCGCTCGGCGGCGTCGAGGGTCTCGAACGGGTCCGGCAGCAGCGTCCGGTCGTCGGCGTGCACCTCGAGCTTGATCAGATCGGTACCGAGCGCCTCCCGCGCGAGCTGCGCGGTGAGCACGGCTTCGGCGGCCGTGCGGCAGCCGGCTGTGTTCGGTAGCAGCTCGATCCCAAGCCTTCTCAGGAGTTCGAGGACGCCTGAGCCGCCTTCGGCGTCGGCGCGGCGCATGGCGACGGTGGTCAGCTCGGTGCCGGACGCGACCAGCGCCCGTTCCAGCACGGCGAGGTTGGCCGCGCCGCCGGTGCCGATGATCAGCCGGGACGTCAGCTTGGCGGTGCCGATGACCAGCGGTTCTTCGTCCACTTCAGCCTCCCTGGACCGCGGTGAGCACGTCGACGCCCGCGCCCTTGGGCACGGTGGTGGCCGCCCAGTCGCCGCGGCGGACGACGACGCCGTCGACCGCGACGGCGATGCCGGGCCGCTGCCCGCCCGCCGCGTCGAGGACGTCGGCGACGGTGGCGCCGTCCGGGAACTCCGTCCACTTCCCGTTGAGCTTGATCTCCATCACACGTGCTCCTTCTGGTGCAGGCGGGCGGGTGAAGCCGCTTCGACGCCTTCGGGCGGCTTCTCACCCCCGAGCCAGGCGACCACCGCGTCCGCGGTCACGGGGGCCATCAGCAGGCCGTTGCGGTGGTGCCCGGTGGCGGCGAAGACGCCGTCGTCCAGGACGCCGACGTACGGCAGCACGTCCCGGCTGCCGGCCCGCAGGCCCGCGGCGGTCTCGGCCAGCTCGTACTCGGTGATCGCGGGGAAGACGCGTTCGGCGCCTTCGATCAGCTCGCGCACGCCGCGCGCGGTGACGGCCTGGTCGAAGCCCGCTTCGTACTGCGTCGCGCCGAGGACGAGCTCCTGGTCGCCGCGCGGGACGAGGTAGATCGGCTTCCCCTCGACGACGGCCCGGACCGTCCGAGTCGGCGGCGGCAGGCAGCCGCGGCGGGGCCGGAGCCGGAGGATCTCGCCCTTGAGCGGGCGGACGGCGTCAGCCAGCTGCGGGTGCAGCCGCCCGGTCCAGGCGCCGGCGGCGAGCACGACGGCTTCGGCGTCCGGGATCCGTTCCACGCGTTCGCGGACGAACCGGACTTCTCGCTTCTGGCCGGCGGCGTACAGGGCTTGGAGGAGTTTCCGGTTGTCCACGGCCAGGTCGCCGGGCACGTGGAGTCCACTTCGGACAGAGCCGACCCCCGGTTCGAGGCGCTTGGTCTCCCGGCCGGTGAGCCGGTCGGCCGCGCGGCCGATGCGGTGCAGGTGGCTGGCCAGGATGTCCAGGTAGCCGGCGTCGGCGCTGTCGAAGGCGACGACGAGCGTGCCGTGTTCGGCCAGGCCGGGGTCGAGACCTTCGTGCGCCAGGTCGCTCGCGAAGCCGGGCCAGCGCTTCAGCGATTCTTCGCCGAGGCGCAGGACGTCTTCCTCGCCCGGCCAGGCCTCCGTGACCGGGGCGAGCATGCCGCCGGCCAGCCAGGACGCGCCGCCGCGGACGGGTTCGGGGTCGTAGAGGGTGACCTCGTGGCCGTTCGCGGCCGCGCGCCACGCCGTGGACAGGCCGATCACGCCGCCGCCCACCACTGCCAGGTTCGTCATGGAATCACGCTCCCTGCGCCGGCATGACCCGGATCAGGTTCCACGGTCGGAGCGGCAGCTCCCTCTCAGCCCGTCCCTCGGGCTCCCGTGCGGACCAGTCCACCCTAGCTGGCGAGGTACGGTCGCCGCTATGCCCGCCCTTTCCGGTGACAAGATCCGCGCCCGCCTCGACGCGGCGCGCCTGTACCTCTGCACGGACGCCCGCACGTCCCGCGGCGACCTGGCTTCCTTCGCCGACGCGGCGCTGGCCGGCGGCGTCGACATCATCCAGCTGCGCGACAAGACCGGCGCGTTGGAAGCCGCCGGCGAGATCGCGGCGCTGGAGGTGCTGGCCGAGGCCTGCGCGCGGCACGGAGCGTTGCTGTCGGTGAACGACCGGGCCGACGTGGCGCTGGCGGTCGGCGCGGACGTGCTGCACCTGGGTCAAGACGACATACCGGTGCCGTTGGCCCGCCGGATCCTCGGCGACGACGTGGTGATCGGCCGGTCGACGCACTCGCTGGACCAGGCCCTCGCGGCGGCCGCGGAGCCGGGCGTGGACTACTTCTGCACGGGCCCGTGCTGGCCGACGCCGACGAAGCCGGGCCGGCCCGCGCCGGGCCTGGACCTGGTGCGGTCGGTGGCGGGCTGGACCCCGGACCGCCCGTGGTTCGCGATCGGCGGCATCGACGGCGACCGGCTCCCCTCGGTGCTGGAGGCCGGAGCCTCACGGATCGTGGTCGTCCGCGCGATCACGGAGGCCGAGGACCCGGAAGCCGCGGCACGGGAGTTGCGCGCCCGGCTGGCCTGAAGGCCGGCTACGGGGTCGGGGTGGTCACCGCGCCCTTGCTGGTCGGCGGGGCCGTCGTCGCCGGGGCTGACGTCGACGGCTGCTGCGTCGTCGTGCTCGGCGTGGTCGTCGGCGTCTCCGACGAGGTCGTCGGGGCCGTTGACGTGTCCGACGGCGTCGTGGTGGTGTCCGTCGGGGACACCTGGGTGTCCCTCGAGGTCGACGGCGCCGTCGACGGCGTGGTGTCCGTGTGGCCACCGCCGCCGTTGCCGAAGATCTTGCCGATGCCCGTGCCCGTGCCGCCGCCGATCTGGGTGCCCGTCGCCGACTCGAACCCGACTATCGCCAGGATCGCCACCGCGAACGCCGCCACGCTGGTGCCGATGATCAACGGCCAGCGCAGCTTCCGCAGCCGCGACGACAGGTCCGAAGGCTCCGGTTTGGCCAGTTGCACCGTGGGCTGGTCGGTGATGGGGATTTCGACGGCTTCCCGCCGCCGGATCCCCGACGTCGCCAGCTGCCGCGCCTTGAGCGCCGCCTCGCGGGTGCGCTGCAGCGAGCGCAGGTACAGCTCGCTGCCGACCGTCGACACCACGCTCGCCACGCCCGCGCCGACGACCGTGCCCGCCACGCCCAGGGTCGATCCCAGCAGCGCCGCGGTCACCGCCGCGAGCGCCGCCGCCATCACCTGCGCGATCCGCAGGCCGGACTTTTCTTCCTTCGCCGTGTCCACCTCGGAAGCCGCTGCGTTCTCCTTGCTCATGATCCCGATCCGCTAGAAAGTCTTCTCCCCGTTCTCAACGTGTAAGGCGCGCGAGGAACTCCCCGCGTTGCCGGAGCGTGAGGAGCACCACTCCGACTGTCCACAATAGACACTCCACGTCGAACACTTTCTTGACATACTCGGCACATGGAACTGGTGACGATCTCCGACATCGAGGCCGCGGCGAAGCGCGTCCGGGATGTCGCCGTGCGAACGCCCCTGTTGCTCCAAACGTGGGATCCCCGCGAAACCCTGTGGCTCAAACCCGAAAACCTCCAGCCGGTCGGCGCGTTCAAGGTGCGCGGCGCGTTCAACGCGATCGCCACCCTCGACGAAGAACGGCGTACCCGGGGTGTCATCGCCTACTCCAGCGGCAACCACGCGCAAGCGGTCGCGTACGCCGCGCAGCGGTTCGGCGTGCCCGCGGTGATCGTCGTGCCGGACATCGCGCCGCGGATCAAGGTCGAGGCCACCCGCGGGTACGGCGCCGACGTGGTCGAGGTGCCGATCGGCGAGCACGAGGGGAAAGCGCACGAACTGGCCGCCGAACGCGGGCTGACCCTCGTCCCGCCCTTCGACGACGCGGCCGTCATCGCCGGGCAGGGCACGGTGGGCCTCGAGATCGCCGAAGACCTCCCCGAGGTCGACGTCGTGCTGGTGCCGGTCAGCGGCGGCGGGCTGGCCGCCGGCGTCGGCACCGCGATCAAGGCGCGCGCCCCGCACGCGACGGTCATCGGCGTCGAGCCGGCGCTGGCCGGCGACGCGACCGAGGGACACCGCCTGGGCCGCCGGGTCGACTGGCCGCAGGCCGACCGCGCCCGCACGATCGCCGACGGCCTGCGCGCGCAGCCGTCCGAGCTGACGTTCGCGCACCTGCGGGCGGTCGTCGACGCCATGGTCACGGTCTCCGAGGACGAGATCCGCGAGGCCGTGCGCACCCTCGCCCGCAAGGCCCGGCTGGTGGCCGAGCCCAGCGGCGCGGTGGCTACGGCGGCGTACCTGTTCCACGCGGCCGAGCTGCCGGCCGGGAAGACGGTCGCGATCGTCTCCGGCGGCAACGCCGACCCGGCGCTGCTCGCGGAGATCCTCGCGGGCTAGGAACCGGCGACCGGGGCCCCGCCGCGGACGTGCGTCGGCGGCCCCTCGACGCCGCAGTGGTAGCACTCGCCCAGGTGGGGGGACTCGTCGTCCGGTTTCCCGGCGGCCGGCGTCGACGGCGGCGCCAGGACGCCGTTGTGGATGCCCAGCGCGATCAGGCCCCCCACGACCGCCAGCGCCGCGCAGATGACCAGCGCCATCCGCCAGCCCGCGGTGAGCGCCACCGGGTCCGCGTACGCCTCGCCCGTCAGGCCGGCCGCCGCCGGCAGGACCGCGACCGCCAGGAGGCCGCCCGACCGCGCGATCGCGTTGTTGACGCCGGACGCGACACCGGCGTAGCGGTCCGGCGCCGCCGCGAGCACCGTCGCGGTCACCGGGGCCACGACCGTCGCCAGGCCGAGGCCGAACACGACCACCGCGGGCAGCACCGCGCCGAGGTAGGACGCGCCGGGTGCGATGCGCAGCATCAGCAGCATCCCGGCGCCGACGACGATCGGGCCGACCACCAGCTGCGTCCGCGGCCCGATGCGCTGGGCCAGCGCCCCCGACCGGCCGGACAGCAGCAGCATGATCACCGTCAGCGGCAGCCCGGCCAGGCCGGACGCCGTCGGCGAGTAGTGCAGCGACACCTGCAGCTGCATGACCAGCAGCATCATCACGCCGCCGAGCGCCGCGTACATGGCGAAGGTCAGCGCGTTGGCCAGGGTGAACGTCCGGTCGCGGAACAGCGACGGCGGCACCAGCGGCTCGCGCGCGCGGTGCTGGACGACGACGAACGCGGTCAGTCCCGCGATCCCCAGCAGGCCCGCGACCAGCACGATCGGGTCGCCGATGCCGCGGCCGGGCGCTTCCACCAGCGCGCCGGTGACGCCGGCCAGGCCGATCGCGCCCAGCGCCGCGGCGCCGAAGTCGGGGTGCCCGGTCGCCTCCGGGTCGCGGGACTCGGGGACGAACTTGCGGGCCATCAGCACGACGACCAGCGCGATCGGGACGTTGATCAGGAACGCGAGCCGCCACGACCACACCTGGACGAGGAAGCCGCCGAGTAGCGGCCCGGCGGCCGCGGCGATGCCGCCGAGGCCGGACCAGGCGCCGATCGCGCGGGCGCGCGCGTCGTGCGCGAAGGAGGACTGGAGGATCGCGAGCGACCCGGGCGTCAGCAGCGCGCCGCCGATGCCCTGCAGGATCCGCATCGCGACCAGCATCTCGGTGGACACGGCGGCGGCACACAGCCCGGAGGCGACGCCGAACCAGACGACGCCGATCAGGTACATGCGGCGCCGGCCGTACCGGTCGCCGAGGGAGCCGGCGACCAGGATGAGCGCGGCGAGCGCCAGCAGGTAGCCGTCGAGGATCCACTGCAGCCCCGCGACGGAGGCGTTCAGCTCGACACCGATGCGGGGCAGGGCGACGTTGACGATGGTGCCGTCGAGCATCGCCATGCCCGAACCGAGGATGGTGGTGGCGAGCACGCCCCGGGCGGCGTGCGTCCCCCAGCGGATCCCGGTGTCTTCCGTGGCGGTCACGGCATCAGCGTCGTGACGAACTTGTACCGGTCGCCGCGGTAGACCGAGCGGGCGTACTCGACGGGCTTGCCGTCCGTGGCGAACGAGTGCCGGGTCAGCCGCAGCACCGGCATGCCGACGTCGGCGCCGAGCATCTCCGCCTCTTCCGGACCGGCGAGCGACGTCTCGATCGATTCCTCGGCGCGTTCCAGTTCGACGCCGTAGTGCTCGCGTAGAACGGCGTACAACGAACCGCCCGCCGAGACGTGCTTGCGCAGCCCGCGGAATCGGCCGGCGGGCAGGTGCGAGGTCTCCAGCGCCATCGGCTGCGAGTCCGCCAGTCGAAGCCGTCGAAGGCGAAGAATTTTCGCACCAGTACGGATTCCGAGCAGTTTCGCGAGGTCGCCCTCAGCCGGCAGCTCCTCGAGTTCGAGCAGCTTCGACGACGGCTTCAGGCCCTGCCGGCGCATGTCCTCGGTGTAGGACGACAACTGCAGCCGCTGGGCCAGCTTCGGCTCGGCCGCGAAGGTGCCTTTGCCCTGCACGCGGTGCAGCCGGCCTTCGGCGGTGAGGTCGGCCAGCGCCTGGCGCACGGTGGTGCGGGAGACCGTGAACTCCCCGGCGAGCGCGCGTTCGGTCGGGATCGGCGACCCGGGCGGCAGCACGTCCAGGAGGTCGAGGAGGTGCTGTTTCAGCGCCCAGTACTTGGGCTCGCGCTGCCCGCGCATCCCGGCGACGGCGCTCGCCTCGCCCGTGGTGGTGGTCTCCAACATGCCCGACTCCCTATGTCTTCCCTCATCGCACGCCACGTCCCCGTAAGAAACGTACCCTTTTCCCCAAACGCGCCGCCCCACTAACATTGGTCTAGACCTGACCGACGCCGCCTGAGTCCGGTACATAATGCCGGAGGTGGAGAGGAAAATGATGACCGAACAACGGCCCGGCGAGCACATGGCCGCGGAGATCGCCCAGCAGCCGGAGGTACTGGCGGGACTGGTGGAGCGTCAGGCGGAAATCGCGGAGGTGGCGGAAAAGATCTCACAGAGGCCTCCGCGCTTCGCTTTGCTCGCCGCGCGTGGATCGAGCGACCACGCAGCGTTGTATGCGAAGTACCTGATCGAGGTACTTCTCGGCCTTCCGGCTGGTCTTGTCTCCCCGTCCACGGCGACCCTCTACGGCGCGCGGCCCGACTTGCGGGACGTGCTGTTCGTCACGGTCAGCCAGAGCGGTGGTTCGCCCGACCTGATCGAGGTCACCGAGTCGGCGCGGCGCCAGGGCGCGCTGACCGTGTCCGTCACCAACACGCCGGACTCGCCGCTGCGCGCGGCGTCCGAGCTCGGCGTCGACATCGGCGCCGGCCTCGAGAAGGCCGTCGCCGCGACCAAGACGTACTCGGCGACGCTGATGGCGCTCTACCTGCTCATCGACGCCGTCCGCGGCGGCAAGGCGGCCGACGCCGAGAAGATCGGCGAGCTGGCCCAGCAGACCCTGGACGGCGCCGCCGAGGGTGTCCAGCGCGCGGTCGACCGGTACCGCTTCGTGGACCGGGTCCTCACCACCGGCCGCGGCTACTCCTACGCCACGGCGCTCGAAGGTTCGCTCAAGCTGGCCGAGACCAGCTACCTCGCCGCCCGCGCGTACAGCGGCGCGGACCTGCTGCACGGCCCGGTCGCGGCGGTCGACGGCGAGACCGCCGTCCTCGCGGTGACCAGCCGCGGCCAGGGCGGGCAGGCGATGCACGAGGTCCTCGACGCCGTCGGCAAGCGCGGCGCGGACGTGCTCGCGGTCGGCTCGGCCGCCTCGGAGATGCCGGCGGCGCTGCGCATCGACGTCGCGCCGACGGTCGAAGAGCTCGCGCCGATCCTGGAGATCCTGCCGATCCAGCGGATCGCGCTCGGCCTGTCGCTCGCCCGCGGCGGCGACCCGGACAGCCCGCGCGGCCTGCTGAAGGTGACCAAGACGAGGTGAGCTTCGCGATCGGCGTCGACGCCGGCGGAACGTCGACCAGGGCCGCACTGGTCGACGCCACCGGCGTCGTGCTGGGCACCGGACGCGGCGACGGCGCCAACCCCAACTCGCACGCGCCCGAGGTCGCCGCGGGCCGGATCGCCGACGCGATCACCGCGGCGCTGGGCGCCCGCGACCCCGGCGACGTGCGCGCCTGCGTCGTCGGCATGGCGGGCGTCAGCAAGCTCAGCGACGTGCGCGTGGCGGCGGTGTTCGACGCGGCCTGGACGCGAATCGGGCTCACGAACGTCCGGGTGGTCGCCGACGCGGAAGTGGCGTACGCGTCCGCGACGTCGGCGCCGGACGGGACCGTGCTCGTCGCCGGGACCGGTTCCATCGCCGGCCGGATCCGCAAGCGGCGGCTGGCCGGCACGGCGGGCGGCTACGGCTGGCTGCTCGGCGACGAAGGCTCCGCGTTCTGGCTCGGCCGCGAAGCCGTCCGATCCACTTTGGAGGCTCTCGGGCGCGGGCTCCCCCTCGACGGGCTGCCCTCGGCGGTGCTCGCCGCCGCGCTCGGACCGTCCGGTTTGGACGTCCGGACGGACACCGGCCGGCTCGCGGCGTCGCGCGCGTTGATCACGGCGGCCAACGCCGAGGCGCCGGTCCGGCTCGCCCGGTTCGCCCCGTTGGTGAGCGCGGCGCACGACGCGGGCGAGCCCGCCGCGCGCGCGATCGTCACCCGAGCGGCCGAACTACTGGTCGCCAACGCGCTCGCCGCGCGCGAGCCCGGCGAGTCGACGCCGGTCGTGCTCGTGGGTTCGGTGCTCACCGGACAAAGCCCGATCGGGGAGCTCGTCCGCCGCGGTCTGTCCGGGCTCGAGGTGCTGACCAGCTCCGACGGGGTGCTGGGGGCGGCCTGGCTCGCCGCCGTGGACGCTTTCGGCGAAGGGGTGGTTAGACCAGTATTTCCCCAGACTGGGCAAATCCCTTGCCAGGAACACGTCAAAACGTCGACTGAACCCGGGTTTTCCGGGTAACGTAGTCAGCGGCCCCCGGACCCTCCCCCCTCGCCGGGGGCCGCCTTATGTCCGGGGTACGTCGTCCGGGCCGGTTTCGGGGGCCAAGCGCAGCCCCGGGTGCTCCGGCGGCAGAGCCCGGTAGAGCACCCAGCCGCTCACCGCGACGGTCAGCGCGACCAGGGGCCACGACAGCACCGTGCGGGCCACGCCGAGCGCGATCACCTGGCCGGACCACCACAGCAGGCCGTAGACGACCACGCGCAGCGTGTACTGGCCGAACACCCACACCCAGCTGGCGCGCGAGTACGCCTTCAGCAGCACGGGGTCGCGGCGCCAGCGCGTCTTCTGGCCGAGCACCAGGCCGACGACGACGCCGAGCAGCGGCCAGCGGACCACGATGCTGGCCGCCCAGAGCAGCGCGCTGGCCACATTGGACATCAGCTGCAGCAGGAAGAAGTCCTGCGCGCGGCCGGTGTGCAGGGCGATCAGTGCGGCCGCGATGACGGCGGCCAGGCTGACGACCACCGCGCGCACCTTCCCGCCGCGCGCGAGCCGGTAGGCACCGAGCGCGACGGCGACCAGGATGGCGGCGCCGGCACCCCAGGCGATGGACTGCCCGGCCGCGAGCCAGCCGACGACGAAGCCGACGGGCGGGATGCTGGCGTCGAGCGCGCCGCGGCGGCCACCGAGGATCTGCATGAGCGGCTCACGGGGTTCTGCGGACACCCCTCCAGCGTGCCGGATCGCGTCACGGAGGCTCCAAGCAGGGAGATTTTCGCCACACCGGATGTGGTAATGGCCTTCGAGTGTGCTGTCTCACGGCATGCGGAAGGTGAAGACTGCGTAATAGGGGAGCGGAGAAGGCCGACAAGATAAGACACTGTTACCGCAGGCTGAACGCGGGGCGGACCCCGGATGGTTAGTTGTGGTGTACAACTACATGCCGGGGTGTCGGTTGCAGGACGGGAAGGGGACCCACCGTGTACGGATTCGACAGCTATGTGGCGATCGGGGACAGCTTCACCGAAGGGCTCAACGACGGGCTGCCGGACGGTTCGTTCCGCGGCTGGGCCGACCGGCTCGCGGAGATCCTGGCGGCGGGGCGGTCCGGCTTCCAGTACGCGAACCTCGCCCTGCGCGGCAAGATGATCGACGAGATCCTGGACGAGCAGCTCCCGATCGCGCTGGAGCTGAAGCCCGACCTGGTCACGCTGTGCGCGGGCGGCAACGACATCATCGTCCCGGGGGCGGACGTGGACGCGGTGGCGGCCCGCTTGGAGGAGGGCGTGGCGAAGCTGCGCTCGGCGGGCATCCCGGTGCTGATCTTCAACGGCCCGGACACGAAGGTCCTGTCGGTGATGTCGGTCCTGCGCGGCAAGGTGGCGATCTACAACACCCACCTGTGGGCGATCGCCGAACGCCACGGAGCCCGCATGGTCGACCTGTGGGCGATGGCACCCCTGCACGACCGAAGGGCGTGGAGCGACGACCGGCTGCACTTCTCGCCGGAAGCGCACCGCCGGATCGCGTTGAAGTCGGCAGAGGTCCTGGGGATCCCGGTCGAGGGCGACTGGCGCGAGCCGTGGCCGTTGGAGGCGACGCCATCGCGCTGGATCGACTCCCGGCGGTCGGATTTGACGTGGACGAAGGTGCACTTGCTGCCGTGGATCCGGCGGCAGTTGCGCGGTCAGTCGATGGGGGACGGGTTGTCCCCGAAGCGGCCGCAGCTGGCGCCGTTGCTGCCGTTGGAGGTGCTCGAGGTGCCGGACAGCGCCCAGCCGCGGCAGCAGGCCAGCTGAGGAGTTCTTTTCCAGCCGAGCGGCGCGGGGCGGCCGGTGGCGGGTTGGCCGGCGGCGCGGGTTGGTCGGCGGCGCAGGTTGGTCGGCGGCGCAGATTGACCGGCGGCGCAGATTGGCCGACGGCGCAGATTGGCCGACGGCGCAGATTGGCCGACGGCGCAGATTGGCCGACGGCGCAGATTGGCCGACGGCGCAGGTTGGCCGGTAATGGGTTGGCCAGCGGCGCAGGTTGGCCGTGGCGTGGCGGCCGGCGGAGTGGGTGGCCAGCAGCGTCGTGGCCGGCGGAGTGGGGTGGCCAGCAGCGTGAGCGCTCGGCGAGGGCATGGCCGGGTACGCGGGCGGCTTCCTCGCGTGTCTTGACCGCCAAGCCGAAGCCAGCCGCGCGGCCGCACTTCCTGAACGCCGCGCCGACTCACTGCGCAGCGGCCGACCCACCCCCGAGACCCACAGACATCCCCCGCCACTCCCCAGGGGGGCGTCCCCGGCTCCATTCTATCGGCCCACTCCGACAGAACGTGCCCAACCGATCACCGTCCCTCCAGTTGTCCACATGTCGACTCGCCTGGGGACAACTTGTGGAAGACCACCCTTCCCCAGCTCGCCAACCCGCCCCACCCGGCTTACAGTCCCTTTATGTCCGGTGGTCGTCGCTGGATCCTCGTGGTCCCGATCGCGGTGCTGGTCACCGCCTTGCTCGCGGGGGTTGTCACCTGGGCGCAAGCCGGGAACATCCAGCGTGACCTGACCGCCGATGCCCAGGCCGCCCTGGCGAAAGCCGGCCTCGGAAAAGGCACCGTCACCTTCGACGGCCGGGACGCCACCCTCAGCGGCTTCGCGCCCGACCAAGCCCTTCGAGCCCTCGAAGTCGTCCAGAACGTCGACGGCGTCCGGGCCGCGCAGCTGCAAGGCGACGTCGTTCCCGTCGCCCCGAGCGCGCCACCCACCACGAGCGCGCCGCCGCCCAGTACGCGCGAGCCGCCTCCCACCACCAGTGCCACCGCTCCGCCGCCTCCCACCGACAAGGCCGGTGTGCAGGCCGAGATCGACCGGATGCTCGCCGAAGCTCCGATCACCTTCGTGCCCGACAGCGCCGAGCTCACACCCGAAGGGGAGCAGGCCGCCGTCGCCGTCGCCGTCGCGGTCGCCAAGTCGCCGGACACCTTCCGGTACCGCGTCAGCGGCCACGCCGCCCGCGGGACCGGCAGCGCGAGCGGCGCGCTCAAGCTCTCCCGGGACCGCGCCAAGGCCGTCACGCGGATCCTCACCACCAACGGGCTCACGACCGAGCGCGTGACCTACCGCGGGCTGGGCGACACGCGCCCGTCCGCCGGCGGCGACGAAGACCGGCGCGTCGAGATCACAGTCGTTTGAAGGGGTGAGTGAGCAGATGGTGTGGCTGTTCGGGCAGATCTGGCTGTGGCTGGTCGTCGCCTTCGCCCTCGGCGCGCTCACCTCGTGGCTCGTCCTGCGCACCGCCCAGCGCCCCAAGCCCGAACCCCAGCCCGAACCCGAGCCCGCCGTTCGCTACGAAGAGCCCTCGGCCACCGAGCAGACCCAGTTCATCCCCGCCGCCTGGATGCAGCCCGGCACCGAGCGGCCCGAGGACGTCCACGACGACGACGGACCCGAGCCCGCCGGCCACCGCGAAGGGCACCTGCCGCTGCCGCCCCAGCGCGGGGCGCAGGCCGAAGACTGGCCCACCGAGGAAGAACCCGCCTGGCCCGAGTCCGAAGAGGCCGCCCCGCAGTGGCCGCACCAGCCTGGGCGCGGTGGCTGACACCCATCCTGGTAAGTTCGGCTACGCACTGTGAGCGAGGCCCGAGGAGGGGGTGGCGTGGCGCTCCCCCATTGGACGCCCCAGCAGGTTCTGCCGCCGGGCCGCCACGCCTGCGACCTCGCCGACGTCTACGAACGCCTGGTCTTCGACGCCCCGCACCAGAACGAGCGCGAGATCCTCTTCAGCGCCCTCAACAGCTACCTCGGCGTCGCCCGGCGGATCATGCCGTCCGGGCGGGCCTGGGTCGGCGGCGAGCTGATCACCCGCACCGCGCACCCGCCGCGCGGCCTCGACGTCGTCCTGATCCCGGACGAGTGGGGCGCGCTGAAGCGGCTCGACGACGCCGGCCGGTCGGCGCTGTACGGGCTGCTCACGCTCCGCGGGGTGATCGTCGGGCAGCCCGCGATGTACCTCGACCAGGTCCAGCCGGTCGGGGGCATGCTGGACGGCTTCCTCTGCCGTCCCGGCGACGAGGACGTCTGGGCCGAGGTCTGGGCCGAAGGCGGCAGGGGCTACCCGGAGATGATCTGGTGAGGAACGAGTTCCGGCGCATCGCCGACGAGATCCCGGGCGGCACGTGGCTCGACGACCTGGCGCGCGCGTCGGCGATGGCCGCGAACGCCAAGTTCGAGCGGACGTCCCGCTCGCCGCTGCTGCACGTCTCGGTGATCGGCGAGCAGACCATCGACGCCTACACCTTCTCCGACATCAGCCGCGCGCTGCAGGACGCGACGGCGAAGATCGGGCACATCATCCGGAACCCCTCCGGCGAGGTCACCCAGGTCCAGCAGGCCGACCGCGACAAGGCGCCGCTGATCCAGCGCGGCCAGGCGGGCAACGCGATCTTCTTCGGCTTCCCGGAACCGGTGGCCGACGACGCGCTGATCGTCGACGGCATCGAGACGCTGTCCGAGCGCGCCGTCAAGGAGCTGTGCGACTTCCTGCCCGCCAACGGCTCGGACGACGGCGCGCTCGACGCCGTGCTGCTGCAGCGCGACACCGTCCGCAACGCCGTGAGCGACATCGTGAACGCCGTCGCGAAGAACGCCGGCATCGGGATGGCGCTGACGCCGACGGCGGGCGAGCAGGTCACCCGCAGCATGACCACCGACCAGGCGCGGATCCTGCAGGGCAGCCTCCGGGAGTCGCGGGAGGCCGTCGGCTACGAGACCGTGCGTGGGCGGCTCGACGGCGTCCGCACGCGGCGCCGGATCTTCTACCTCGACCGCGAGTCCGGCGGGACGATCCAGGGCGCCGTGGCGCCGGACCTGCTCGACGAGATCAAAGAGAACCTCGACCGCCCGGTGACCGCCCGGCTGCGCGTCGTGCGCACGACGACGATCGACGGCCGCCGCGGCCGGCCCGTTTTCGAGCTCCTCGAAATCACCCCCGAAGTCAGCCTTTTCGACTGAGAAGTCCGATGTGCGACTTTCGTCTTGAACAGCGATACCGACCCTCGTCGTAGGCTCGCCGGCGGTGTCCGGACGCCCGTACGGTATTTACGCTACCCGCTGCGAGGTCGGCAAACCTCGTGCCGAACAGTGGGAACTCCGATATTCTTCCCATTGATCACCGGGCCACACCCTGCGCGCGATGTCAGGAAATACCGGTACTCAGCGCAAAATGGTGGGACAATGACTTTTTCCAGAATGTAACAATTTCGTTCTCGGGCACTCTTATGGGTTAACGTCGTCGCACTCCCACCCGAAGGGGCCCGCATGATGACCGACCCGCAGTACCCGCCGCCGACCGCCGCGCGCCACGGACGGCCCGCGCCACCGGTGACGGCCACGGAGCGTCGTCAGGCCAACGCCAAACCCGGGCGGAACATCCTCGCCATCGTCGGCCTGCTGCTCGGCGTGGCCGCCCTGGTCGTCACGTTCGTCCCAGACGTCGGATTCGTCGCGTGGCCGCTGGGCGGGATCGGGCTCGTGCTGGCGATCACCGGGCTGGTCCAGGCCAAGAAGGGCACCGTGGGCGATCGCGGGATCGCGATCACCGCGACGGTGGCCACGATCGCCGCGCTGCTGACGACGGCCGGGATGCTGCTGTACTCGACCTTCCTCGGCGGCGGCGAGGCCGGGCTGCACATGCCCGCGGTGGGCGGGGACAAGCACACCGTGACGTTCCAGGTGACCTCCGCCGGCGGCGCGACCGTGCGCTACGGCAGCCTGTCGGACCAGCGCACGGAAAACGCGCCGGCGAGCACCGACGCGTGGGAAGGCGGGGCGTCCTACAACAATGGTTCGTACCTGTTGACGCTGACCGCCGACACGCGCAATTCGAACATGACGAACGAAATCAGCTGCGCCATTCTCGTCGACGGCAAGAAGGTCGCGGAAAACAGCGGGACGACGATCGCGCTCTGCACGGCGAACGTGAGCTGAGCCGAGCCTGGCGACCGGCCGGCCTACCCCCACGTCGGCCGGCCGGGCCGCCACGAGCCGCTCCTGGCGGCTCCCGGCCCCGGCGGGGTTTTCCCGCACGGGGCCCGGCACCGGCGTCTCAGCCTGCCCCTCCCCTAGGGCTCAGCCGGCACTGCCGAACCTACGCGGACGCCGCCCGCGGACACTAAGAATCCACTAAGGATTCACGCTGGTCCCCGCCGCCGTGATCCATTCGCAACTCTCTTCACGAATGTCGATCACCGGCGCGGAGTTGTCACGCGAAATCGTCACTGCAGTTCGGCGAGCTCGGCCCGCACCTCGCCGACGAGCTTCGGGTGCACCCTCTCGTAAATGCGCACCGACAACGCCAGCTGCTCCCGCGCGCCGTCGAGATCACCCCGCGCCCGCAGCACCCGCCCCAGCGTCAGCCGCAACGCACCCTCGCGGGCCACGAACTCCCGGCTGATCGCGAGGTCGATCGCCTCCCAGACGTACCGCTCGGCCGCCTCCAGGTCGCCCGCGCGAAGGCTGAGGTCGGCCAGCTTGTCCAGCGCCACCACGACCCGGTCGTCGTCGCCGAGCGAGCGGTCGATCGCCAGCCCCGCGAGCTGGTGGGCGATCGCCTCGGCCAGCCGGCCCGCCCGCTTCTCCGCCTGCGCGCAGCTGCTGAGCGCCTGGCCGCGCAGCGTGACGTCCGGGGCCTCGGTGATCGCCTTCGCCAGCCGGTCGATCGCCTTCTGGTGCTCGCCGCGCCGGCTCAGCGCGCGGCCCAGGTGCAGGTCGGCCGACGTGACCAGCCGCGCGTCGGCGGACCCGGCCGCCAGCACCGCCGCCCGCTCGGCGTCCCCGAACCCCGAGCCCGGCAGCTCGAACGTCAGCGCGATCTCGCACCGCGCGAGCCGCAGCCAGCACTGGCCCTCGACGTCGCCCGCGGCCTCCGCCGCCGCGACGCCCAGGTCGGCCAGCCGCGTCCACTCGTCCGGCAGCGGGCACACCACGCGGTAACTGTGCCCCAGCCGCGCCAGCCGCCAGACGTCGTCGTGGCGGCCCGCCGCGTACGCGGCATCGAGGGCGGCGAGGAGGTTCGGCCACTCGGCCGCGAACCACTCCTGCGCCTCGGCGAAGCCGGTCAACGGCGGCATCGCCTCCTCCGCGAGCACCCCGGTGAAGTCCAGCGGGTCGGCGACGTGCCCCAGCCGGCGCCGCGCCCGGTCGGCCACCGCCTGGTAGTAGCGGACCGTCCAGCCGAGCGCTTCGTCGCGCTCCTTCTCGCCCAGCTCCTGTTCCGCGAGCTCGCGCAGGTAGAGCCAGACGAGGTCGTGCGGCACGAAGACGTCCCGGGCGGTCTCCTCAAGGAGGTTGTGCGCGGCCAGCGCGCGCAGCCGGCGCCGGGCCTCGGTGACCGGGATCTGCGCCACCGCGGCCATCAGGTGCGGCCCGACCATCACCCCGGGCACCGCGCCCAGCTGCAGGAACGTCTCGGCGATCTCGCCGGGCAGGCCGCGGAAGGAGACGTCGAACGCGGCGCGCACGCCGTCGTCGGCGCCCTCGACCTGCAGTGCCGCGAGCCGGGTGCGTTCGTTGCCCAGCTCGTCGACCAGCTCCTCCGCGGTCCGCTGCGCGCTCGCCGACAGCCGCGCGCCCGCGATCCGCAGGGCGAGCGGAAGGTAGCCGCACAGGCGCGCCAGCGCGTGGTTGAGCTCGGCCGGCCCAGCGAGCTCCTCGATCAGCCGCACGGCGTCGTCGGGCGCGAGCGTGCCGAGGACGCGCTGCTTGGCCGCGTTCGACACGGCGAGCCCGTCGAGGCGCGACCGGCTGGTCACCACGGTCATCGTCCGCGCGCTCGGCGGCAGCAGCGGGCGCACGTGCTCGGCGCTGCGGGCGTCGTCCAGCAGCACGAGCATCCGGCGCCCGGCGATCAGCGACCGGTACAGCGCGACGCGTTCGTGCAGCAGCTCGGGGATCTTCGCGGTCTCGACGCCTAGTCCGAGCAGGAACTGCGTGAGCAGTTCGGCCGGCTCCAGCGGCGGGTGGTGCGGGTCGAAGCCGCGCAGCGACGCGAACAGCACGCCGTCCGGGAACCGCGACGCGACGCGGTGCGCCCACCACACGACCAGCGTGCTCTTGCCGACCCCGGCGGTCCCGGTGACGACGGCGATCGTCGTCTCGCCCGCTTCGGCGCGGGTGACCAGGCCGTCGAGCCAGGCGAGCTCGTCGGCGCGCCCGGCCAGGCTCGGCACCGCGGCGGGCAGCTGCGAGATCGCCTTCTCCGGCTCCGCGGCGGCCGGGGCGACGACGTCGCGCACCGGCAGGTCGTCGTTCAGGACGCGCTCGTGCAGCCACCGCAGCTCGGCGCCGGGCTCGACGCCCAGGGTGCGCAGCGTGGCACGCGAGACGGTCCGGTACAGCTCGAGCGCGTCCCCGCGCCGCCCGGCGTGGTAGAGCGCCCGCATGAGCTGGCCGGCGGTCCGTTCGGCGAGCGGGTCGGCGCGGACGATCGGGCTCAGCTCGACGATCAGCTCGGCGTGCCGGCCGAGGTCGAGATCGGCGTCGACGCGGGCGCCGTGCACGGCGAGGCGCAGGTCCTCCAGTTCGGGAGCCCGCAACGAGTCCGGCACGCCGCCCAGCGCCGGGCCCTGCCAGAGCGCGAGCGCTTCGGCCAGCAGCGCGGCGGCGGTTTCCGGGGCGGCGAGGGACGCGCGGTCCAGCAGGCCGCGCGCCCGGTGGACGTCGACGCGCTCGGGGTCGACCGCCAGCAAGTAGCCCGGCGGCGTGGTCAGGATGCTCGGGCCGTCGATGTCGCGCAGCACCCGCCGCAGGTGGGACACGTTGCCGTGGACGATGGTGCGCGCGGTGGCGGGCGGGTCGTGGCCCCAGAGGGCGTCGATGATCTCGTCGAGCCCGACGACCTTGCCGGGCTTCAGCGCGAGCAGGGCGAGCAAGCCGCGGACCCCGGGACCGCCGATCGGGACGGCGACGTCACCGGCGAAGAGCTGGACGGGCCCGAGCAGCTGGAACCGCCATTCGGCCATGCTCGCGCCCACCTCCCCGGGGGTTCACGGTCGGTTCGGCGTCTCCCTCGCCGAAAATCAACCTACCGTGGTCACCGGTTGTCGAGCGGGGCCGGTACCAGGAGTTTTGGGGCTTCTGCGAATTCCGTAGCGGTCAGCGGGAAGCGGTGCGACATCCACGGGCGGACATGGCACGACCCCCTGCCGGCGGTCCCGATCCGCGGGCAGGGGGTCGTGGTGGAGCAAACAGCCGGGCCGCCAGGGGGCGCGGTCCGCCTGCCCGTCACCGCAGGCGACCAGGCGGGTGAGCTCACCCCGAGCGAAGCACCCGCCGATCGTCCGCGAAGACGTCTGTTGCGCGGACCACACGCCCGCGCGGTGGCGACACGGTAACAAAGCGCACCGGGTCGGTCACCGGCGGGCTGTACCTCAGCGCGAGATCGGGGTCGAGTCGCGGCCGGCGATGAACGCGGGCCGCGGCGCGCTCGCCGCGAACGGCTCCTGCAACGCGTTCTCCACGCTGTTGAACACCAGGAAGATGTTCGAGCGCGGGTACGGGGTGATGTTGTTGCCGGAGCCGTGCATGATGTTCGAGTCGAACCACAGCGCCGAGCCCGCCTGACCGGTGAACTGGTCGATGCCGTGCTCGGCCGCCATCTTCGTGATGTCGTCCTCGCTCGGCACGCCCACCCGCTGGTCCTTGAGCGAGCTCTTGTAGTTCGCCTCCGGCGTCTCGCCGGCGCACTGGACGAACGTCCGGTGCGAGCCCGGCATGATCATCAGGCCGCCGTTGAACGGGTAGTTGTCGGTCAGCGCGATGGAGCAGCTGACCGCGCGCGGGGACGGCATGCCGTCCTCCGCGTGCCAGGTTTCGAAGTCCGAGTGCCAGTAGAAGCCGGTGCCCTTGAACCCGGGCATGTAGTTGACACGGCTCTGGTGGATGTACACCTCGGAGCCGAGCAGCTGCCGGGCCCGGTCCAGCACACGCGGGTCGCGCATCAGTTCGGCGATCAGGGCGGAGATCTCGTGGACGTCGAAGATCGACCGGACCTCACCGGTTCTCGCCTCGGTGATCACGCGCTCGTCCCGGGCGAGCTCACCGTCGGAGGACAGCCGCACCAGCTCCTGCCAGTACGCCTGGACCTCCCCGACGGAGAGCATGTCCTCGACCACCGTGTAGCCGTTGGTCTCGTGGTTCGCCAGCGTGGCGGCGTCGATCGGGCCGTCGGCTTCGGTACCCCACACGGTGGGGTGCACGCGCGGCAGCTGCGCCGGCGTACCGGTGATCCGGGTCGGGTAAGTGTCGTCGACCCGGGTGTCCGTCAGCGTCACGGGCTTCGCCTCCTGTTTCCTCTCCGGTGTTTACGAGTCCTCGGTGATCAGGGGGTACACGCCGTTCTCGTCGTGGACCTCTCGACCGGTCACCGGCGGGTTGAACACGCACACGCACTTGATCTCGGTCTTCGGGCGGACCTGGTGCTTGTCGTGGTCGTTGAGCAGGTAGAGGGTGCCGGGCTTGAGCTGGTGCACCTCACCGGTCGCGAGGTCTTCGATCTCGCCTTCGCCGGAGGTGATGAACACCGCCTCGATGTGGTTGGCGTACCAGAAGTCGTTGACCGTCCCCGCGTACAGCGTGGTCTCGTGCACCGAGAAGCCGACGCCCTCCTTCGCGAGGATGATCCGCTTACTGCGCCAGTTCTCGGTCTTGATGTCGGCGTCGGTGTCGGTGACCTCGTCGAGTGTGCGGACGAGCACGGGCAATCTCCTTTACTTCTTCAGGACGGCCTTGATCGACTCGTCGATGATCGACAAGCCCTGCGTCAGCTCGTCGTCGGTCAGGGTCAGCGGCGGCAGCAGCTTCATGACTTCGCCGTCGGGACCGGAGGTTTCCATCAGCAGGCCGCGCGCGAACGCTTCCGCGCAGACGCGGCCGGCCAGGTCGCCGTTCTCGAACTCGAGGCCGCGCGCGAGGCCGCGGCCCTTGGCGACCAGGTTCGCCTCCGGGTAGGCCTCGACGATGCCGGAGAACGCGGCGGCGATGCGCTCGCCCTTCGCCTTGGTCGACTTCTCGAGCTCGTCGTCGCTCCAGTAGGCGTTGATCGCCTCGGTCGCGGTGACGAACGCGGGGCTGATGCCGCGGAAGGTGCCGTTGTGCTCACCCGGCTCCCAGACGTCGAGCTCCGGCTTGATCAGCGTCAGCGCCATCGGGATGCCGTAGCCGCCGATGGACTTCGAGAGGCAGACGATGTCCGGCTTGATCCCGGCGTCCTCGAAGCTGAAGAACGGCCCGGTGCGGCCGCAGCCCATCTGGACGTCGTCGAGGATCAGCAGGATGTTGTGGCGCTTGCAGAGGTCGTCGAGCCCCTTCAGCCACTCCAGGCGCGCCGCGTTGATGCCGCCCTCGCCCTGCACGCCCTCGACGATCACCGCGGCCGGCTCGTTGAGCCCGCTGCCGGAGTCTTCGAGCAGCTTCTCGAAGTACAGGAAGTCCGGCATCGCGCCGTCGAAGTACGCGTCGTACGGCATCGGGGTGGCGTGCACCAGCGGGACGCCGGCGCCCCCGCGCTTCATCGAGTTGCCGGTGACCGACAGCGCGCCCAGCGTCATGCCGTGGAACGCGTTGGTGAAGTTGATGACCGACTCCTTGCCGGTCACCTTGCGCGCCAGCTTCAGCGCGGCTTCGACGGCGTTCGCGCCGCCCGGCCCGGGGAAGACGACCTTGTAGTTCAGGCCGCGCGGGTCGAGGATCTTGTCGCGGAAGGTCTGCAGGAAGTCGCGCTTGGCCACGGTGAACATGTCCAGGGCGTGGGTGACGCCGTCGCGCTGGATGTAGTCGACCAGGGCCTGCTTCAGCTTCGGGTTGTTGTGCCCGTAGTTCAGCGCGCCGGCCCCGGCGAAGAAGTCGAGGTACCCCTTGCCGTTTTCGTCGTACAGCCAGCTGCCCTGGGCGCGGTCGAAGACGACCGGCCAGCCGCGGCTGTAGCTGCGGACCTCTGATTCGAGCTCTTCGAAGATGCTCATGACGTTTCTTTTCTCCTACTCGCCCGGCTCATTGCGCGGCTTCAGTGGCCCGATGCGGTAAAGCTCTTCGGGGAGGTGCCCGGCTTCGGGGAATTCCTCCCCGGCGAACAGCACACTGGTTTCCATCGCGGTGTTCCAGCGCTTCGCGAACGACGTGAACAGCCGGATGGACGCTTCGTTGTCCGGGGTGATGGTGGTCTCGAGGTAACGCACCCCGTCGTCGACCAGGCGCGTGTAGAGCGCGTCCAGCAGCGCTCCGGCCAGGCCCTTTCCGCGTTGCGACGCGTCGACCGCGACCTGCCACACGAGGGCTGCCTCCGGGTCGCCGGGCCTGCGGTAGGCGATGACGAATCCGACCGCCTTGCCGTCTTCACGCGCGACCACCGAGGACTCGGCGAAATCGCGGCACCACAGCATGTATGCGTACGGCGAGTTGAGATCGAGCTTGGCGGAATCGCGCGCGATTCTCCACAGCTCCGCGCCGTCCGCCTTGGTCGGGGATTCGATCAAGTGCGTTACGGACATACTCAGGAAACGTAACAGAGAATTTTCGGCTTGCCAGCGACGCAGCTCACGACCCCCGTGATGACCTGCGACGACGCGGAGTACCCGGTGAGCAGTCCCACAAACATGTTTGAAGTGGACCATGCTTGGGCACACGCGCGGCTAGGCCGCTCGCGCGTGGCCAGCCACCTACCCGCACGATGAACCCTCAGGCCCGTGATCGCAAGGCGACGGGCCGGGCCGGCCGCTCACGACGAGCGTTCGGGGACCGGTTCCGGGGCCGCCGCGTTCGGAGCGGGCACGGTGGCCGGAGTCGCCAGGACGACCGTCTCGGCCTTCGCCGACGGCACCGCCGGCCGCGCTCCGGCCGGACGGCCGCCACCGCGGACCCGCCGCCACAGCGCGCCCAGCGGCGGCGTGACCCACGGCAGCAGCAGGACGACCACGAAGACGACCCACCAGACCGGCGCGTCACCGCGGGCCCAGCCGGCGACGACCGAGCCCAGCCAGCCGAAGAACGGCCGCGCGAGCACCGGCAGGAAGGGCGCCAGCACCAGGCCGAGCACCACCAGCAGACCGAGCAGGTAGACGCCGATCAGCGGCGACTTCTTCGACATCAGCAGCACGTTGACGACGACGAAGACCACCCCGCCGGCCAGCACGGGCAGGCCGATGAGCCCGACGATCGCACTGCCGTTGCCCCCCATCAGCAGGCCCGCGATCATGGCCAGCGCCGCGGCGACGATGGTTCCCGGCGTCTTGAGCGCCATCGAGCCCCTGGTGATCCGCCAGGTGCTGCGGGCGGTGGCCCGGACGGCGGTGACCATCGACTTCGCGGCCTTCGGCGTCGACGGCGGCACCGTCGCCGCCGCCGCGTTGACCCCGGCCGCCGCCAGCTTGATCATGGTCTTGACCAGCAGCGGCGAGCCCCGCTCGCCGGAGATCCGTTCGGCCGAGACAGCGCACGCCTGGAACGTCTGCTGCGTCTGGTCGTCGCCGTCGAGGGGCAGCTCCGGCGCGCCCGTCGCCGGGTCGGGCTTGGCCAGCGCGCGGAACACCTTCGACTTGTCGCTGCCCTTCTCCTTGACGACGTCGTCGTCCGCGTGGCGGCGCACGACCGGCAGCTCGGCCCGGGCGATCTCCAGCTGCCGCGCCCGGGCGAGCAC
Source organism: Amycolatopsis sp. NPDC114478 (assembly GCF_055633805.1). NCBI lineage: Bacteria > Bacillati > Actinomycetota > Actinomycetes > Pseudonocardiales > Pseudonocardiaceae > Amycolatopsis > Amycolatopsis sp. NPDC114478. Next base: position 116,453 of record NZ_JBVKDO010000004.1, read on the forward strand.
GAGCGCGGTCACCGGCATGCTCGACGGCGGCATGACGTCGTCGGCCACCTCGATCGGCTCCAGCCGGGCGTCGAGGCCCAGGAAGGCCAGCTCCTGGTCGAGCTGGCAGATCAGCAGGTCGACGTCCGCTTTTCCGAGGTTGTCGGCCTCCCGCGGCGGGCACCAGCCGATCTCCAGGAAGGTGGTCCGGACCTCCTCGCGGAACGCGTCGCGCCCGGCGAGGTCACGAAGGTTCCGCAGCCGGACCGGGTCGAGGAGCACCTGCATGAGCCAGCCCGCTCCGTCGATGCGGCCCCACATCCAGTCGTTCGCGCGCCAGGAGGCCTTGTAGAAGGCGCCGAAGTAGCCCGCTTGCATGCCGGTGAGCTTGTCCCAGGAGCGCCGACGGTCCATGTCGAGCAACGTCCGCGAGTCGGCGCTCACCTGCACGAGATCGGCCCGCTGGTCGACCGACGGCGCCTCCGCCAGCAGCCCGCGGCCGGCGACGTGGAGCGCGAGCAGCCGCGCTCGCACGACGTCGTCGTCGGGTTCGCCGTCGAGCGCGAGCCAGTTCAGCAGCGTCCGCACGGTGTCGCACTCTTCCGGTTCCCGCTCGGTCCAGCGCTGCTCCTCGAGCAGGCGCCGCGACGCGGGCGCCGTGGTGCGCAGCGCCGCGACGACGGCGGACCAGGCGCCGGCGAGGCCCGGCGTCTCGCCGAGCACCGCCCAGTCCCGGGCCAGCCCCTCGACCCAGGTCGCGAGGGTCTCGTCCGGGTTCGGCGCGTGGGCCATGACCCACTGGTCCAGCTTCTCCCCGCGCGCGGAGGCCACTCGAGCGCGGTGCAGCTCTCCTCTGGCCTGGTTGAGGACCGCCGCGTCGGCCGCTTCAGGGCCGAGGAGGAAGCAGGCGTTGATGAGCTGGAGCCCGGTGGCGACGGCGTCGGCGAGCGCCGAGGTGCGGTACGGGACGAGCTCGGCCGGAGACATCCGGGTGGCCGGCAGCCCGCTCGGCACCCCCGCCACGAGCCCGTCCGCCGCCGTCTGGCGCAGGGACTCCGACATCCCGGTGAACCACTGCAGTTCCGGACTGTCCATACGGGACTGCGCGTACCGGCGGGCGGCGAGCTCGACCAGCTCGGCCGCGTCCGCCGCCGTCCGCCGTTCGAGGTAGGCCAGGGAAAGCCGCTGATCGATCAGCGACTCGGCGCCGCCGCGCAACCCGAGCCCGGCCAGGATGACCCGGGTGTCCCGGGTCCGCGTGACCCCGGCGTTGTGCCGGGAAAGCTCCTCGAGCTCGGAGCTGATGGACTGGCTCATCACCGCGGTGACGACCTTGCCCATCGTGTTGGTCAGCATCGGGAAGTCGTTGGCGTCACAGGGTTTCGCCTCGGCCTCGCGTTCCCCGGTAGGCACTACGTACAGCAGCAGCCGCCGGACGTCGGCGGCGGCCGGCCGGGCGAAGATCTCCTGCAGCGCCGGGCGAAGCGGCTTGTTGAGCAGCACCCCGCCGTCGGTGACCCAGTGCGAGCGGTTGATGGCGGTGTGGGGACTCATGTCCGGGTGCTGCTCGTCCGCCTGCTCCGCGCCGATCGGCACCCGGGACAGCTCGAACGCGCCCGGGTAGGAGGCGGTGGACCGGGCGGCCAGGGCGAGCGGGCCGACGACCTTCGCCGTGCGCCACTGGTCGCCGTGGAACCGGAAGAGCATGCGGTGCTCGGTGTCGCGGACCAGGTTGCCCAGCGCGTCTTGGTAGCGGGTGCTCTCCCCGTCGATCATGGTCCCGGTCAGCAGCACGGTGAGGTCGGCGGCGCCCGCCGCGGCCGGCTGCCCGGTCCGCACGATCTGCTCGAGCGCACCCCGGACGCCGTCGAGCAGGACCCGGTCGCCGTCCAGCAGCGACCGCGGGTCGGGCTCGGCGGGGTCGCGGGTCAGGTTGTCCAGCGAGCCGGTCGAGATCCAGGTGTCGCGCAGGGTCTCCGGGGTGGAGCCGAAGGCCTCGGCCAGCCCGAGGCAGGCGGCGTTGATGCCCCCGGCGCTCGTCCCGGTCAGGACGTCGACCGAGAGGTCCGCCCGGAGCAGGCCGGTCAGCTTGCGGTAAAGACCGGCGGGGGCGCCGTCCCGCGCCTCCCGCAGCAGCAAGGACGTCTCGGCCGCGACCCCGCCCATCCAGACGGCGAGACTGGCGCCGCCGACCATGGTCATCGCGAGCCGGATCTCCTGCCGCGGCAGCACGTCGGCGCTTTGTTCCGTCGTCTCAGCCATGGGCTCCCCGCCCGTCGTCGTCCTGACGAGGACTAGAGGCGCGAGGTGAGCATCGGGATACGTCCGGGTGTACGGCCGTTCGGGTGGAGTCGCTCGCCCTTCCGGGCTCAGGCCGCCAAGTGCTCCAGCAACAGCACCTGGCCTTCACCGACCGCGAACCCCAGCACCGCGCCCGTGGCGATCAGGATCCATTCGTCCTGTTCGAAGGCCGGCCGCAGCAGGCGCTCGAACTCGTGCGGGGAGAGCTGCTTCATCTTCGACACCAGCACGTTGCGGATGTCCATCGCGTCCGCCGCGTAGTCCTCGATGTACCGCATCGTCTCCGGCAACCGGGACATGATCTGCGACGCGATCGCCAGCTTCACGTCCTGGTACTTGCGGCTCCCCACCGCGAACACCAGCAACGGCTTCGCGACGCTCCCCAGCTCCCGGTCCAGCTGACGCTGGATCAGCGCCAAGACCCGGTCCGAGAGCGGCCCGTGCAGGATCGCCTCGATGACGTTGTGCGGGGTGATGATCTCCTTCGCGATCAACGACCCGTACGCCTCCGCGACCTCCGCGCGCCGCTTCAGGAACAGCCCCTGCCACGTGACGCCGAAGTACTTGCGCGGCTCGATCGGGTAGAAGATCATCCGCAGCGCCAGCCAGTCGGTGAACCAGCCGGTGAACAGGCCGAACAGCGGCATGATCAGCGGGAACTTGAACAGCACCCACGCCACCATCTGGATCACGCCGATCGCGCCGCCGAAGACCAGGCCGGAGCGGGCGATGAACTTGAACTCCTTCGCGCCCGCCTCCTGGAAGATGCGGTTCAGCAGGCGCTTGTCCTTGACCAGGCTGGTGACCACCATGCCCTTCAGGTCGAACACACTGTCCACATCGGACTTGATCAGGTCGAGCACCGCCGCGACCATGCGCGGCGACTCGTGCTGGACGCGCTCGATCACCAGCCGCTGGACGCGGACCGGCAGCGACTCCCACAGCCCCGGCTGGTAGTGCCCGGCCACCTCGCGGACGATGTCCTCGACGCCCGCCAGCAGCGGTTTCTCGATCTCCTGGGCGATCCGCCCGGCGTCCAGCCTCGCCACGACCTCGGCCGGCTGGATCAGCTGCTCGGTCATCGTGTCGCACGCGATGCTCGCCATCCGGGCCGCGCGCTTGGGCACGATGCCCTGCCAGCCGAGGAACGGCTTGACGCCGATGAACTCCACCGGCTGGAACATCATCCGGATCGCGACGAGCTTGGTGCCGTAGCCGATCAGCGCGGCCACGATCGGGATCGAGACGTAGAGGGGCCAGTGCTGCGCGAAGTCGGCGACGATGCCGCTGAGGAAGGCCCCCATCCGGCTACGCGAAACTCGGGTCGCAGGCCTGCCAGAACTGCGCCCCCAGGCGCGAGATGTGGATCGTCCGCCGGACGTACTTCGCGCGTTTGACGTGCTTCTCCGCGTCACGCACGGTTTCGTCGGTCAGCAGGATCTCGTACTGCGTCTCCAGCGACGGCACCTCTTCGTCGAGGTCGACCAGGCCGAGCCCGATCAGCCGCGTCACGTACCCGGGCACCTGGTCGGGCAGCGAGACCCCGGCCGCCTTGCCGACCGTCGACGCGTTGCGCAGCGCGACCCGGCCCGTGCCGCCGATGCCGGTCCGCTCGACGACGTCGACCGCGGGGAACGGCGAGCCGTCCGACAGCGCGGACAGGATGCGCGCCTCGTCGGGCGTCAGCTGGCGCAGGATGATCGCGTAGAAGTACTCGCGGGCGCGTTCGCGGCCGAAGCCGATGGAGTGGTTGAGCAGCTCGGCCATCGCGGCGCGCAGCGGCTCGGCGTGGTTGTCCCGCGCGGGCACGAGCGTGACGCTGGCTTCGACCTTCCCGGGCACCGCCGGGCGGTTCATCGCCGACGCCGCGGTCAGCGCCGCGTGGTACGGGTCGTCGACCTCGTCGAGCCGGCGCCGCAGCTCGGCCAGCAGCTGGTGCTCCACCTGCCGCACCGTGCGTTCGGCGGTCTCGACGCCGGGGAGCTTGCGCCCGAGCGCGAAGCTGGTGCGCGCGGCCCAGCCCGCCAGCTGCCCGGCGCGGCGCGCCAGGTCGGCCACCTCGTCGCCGGTGCCCCGGCCGTTCGGTCGCTCTGCGTTCACCGGCGAACTCCCCTCTGCGTACGGGCTGATGCTACCTGCGGGTAGGCCGAACAGCGGTGTGACGACCGGCATTATGTGCGACATGAGTCCGACGCGCTGGGGCCCGCCGATCGACGTCCTCCCGTACTTCTCGAAAGAGGAGCAGGCGCTGATGACGCTGCTCGGCGCGCTGACCGACGAAGACTGGACGCGCCCGACGATGTGCGCGGGCTGGACGGTCAAGGACGTCGCCGCCCACCTGCTGGGCGACAAGGTCGGCCGGCTGTCCCGCGGCCGCGACGGGCACACCGCGCAAGCCCCCCGTCCGGGGGAGGCCTTCCCGCGGTTCATCGACCGGCTCAACGAGGAGTGGGTCGTCGCGTGCCGCCGGCTCTCGACGGACGTCCTGCTCACGATGATGTACGAGTTCATGGGCCAGACGACGGAGTACTGGGCGAAGCTCGATCTCGACGTCGAAGGCGAGCCGGTGAGCTGGGCGGGCGACGAGCCGGCCCCGCGCTGGCTGGACGCGGCTCGCGACTATTCGGAGTTCTGGGTCCACCACGTCCAGATCCGTGAGGCCCTGGAGCACACGCCGCTGGAAGCCGAGTACGCCGAGCCGATCGCCGACACTTTCGTCCGCGCGCTGCCGCACACCCTGCGCGACGTCGATGCGCGCGTCGGCAAGCAGGTCGGCTACACGGTGACCGGCGCCGGCAAGTGGCACGCGCGCCGCGAGCGCGACGGCTGGACGCTCGACCGCGGCGCCCCGCCGTCGCGCACACCGCTGGCCACCGTGACGACGGACCTGGACACGTTCTGGCGGCTCTGCACGAGGAACGCCGCCGACCTCGGCCGCGTCCGGACCACCGGGGACGAAAACGTTTGCGCGCAGGTGCTGACGATGACGTCGATCATCGTCTGAGGCTCAGCGGCGGCGCGCCTGCTTCCGCAGCTGCAGGATCCGGGCGCCGCCGATCAGCGCGACCAGCGCCGCCCCGCCGATGGCCGAGAACAGCATCGCGATGGCCAGCGGCAGGCTGCCCTCGGCGCCGAAGAAGTGCACGGTCACCGAGTCCAGGTTCTGCAGGATGAAGATCAGCAGCACGATCAGCACGACCAGGCCGGCGATGACCGCGACCCAGGTCCCGCTGATCCGCGTCGGCCGCGGCTTCCTGGCCGCGGGCCTGCTGGGCGCCGGCCGGACCGGCGTGACCTCCTCGGGGCCGGGCCGGACGTCGCCCGCCCGCAGCTCGGCGGGTTCGAGAGCGCCCTCGGGCACCTCGTTCTCACCCAGTTGATGGCGGCCGCTTCCGGGCAGGTCTTGGCTGGTGGGGCCGGTGGGGCGGTCGGCCGCGCCCCCGCGCGCGTGCGTCATGTGCCCAGTGTCCGTCCGGCACGCGGGGAGCGCCGTGCCAAACCCCCTAACGGGCGAAGCCGTCGACCTCCCGCAGTACGCGGAGCGTGTTCTTCCCGGCCAGCTTCGCGCAGTCTTCCTCACTCCACCCGCGCTCGAGCAGAGCCGCGAACAACACCGGGTACTTGGACGTGTCCTCCAGGCCCTCCGGCAGCGTGCCGACGCCGTCGTAGTCGCCGCCGAGGCCGATGTGGTCGATCCCGGCGACCTCGCGGGCGTGCTCGACGTGCGCGACGACGTCCTCGACGGTGGCCTTCGGCTTGACCGGGCCGTCCCACTCCTTCACGAACTCGCCGCGCTGGGCGAGGTTGCGGTACTCCTGGCCGGCGGCCTCCATCGCGGCCTTCAGCTCCTGGTCCCACGCGCTGACCTTCGGCGAGATGAACGCCGGCACGAACGTGGTCATCGCGACGCCGCCGTTGCCGGGCAGCAGCGCGAGGACGTCGTCGGGGATGTTGCGCGGGTGGTCGTTGACCGCGAGGCACGAGGAGTGGCTGAAGATCACCGGCACCGAGCTGACCTCGATCGCCGCGCGCATGGTCGTCGGCGCGACGTGCGAGAGGTCGACCATCATGCCGATCTTGTTCATCTCGCGCACGACGTCGCGGCCGAACTCGGTGAGCCCGCCGTGGGCCGGCTCGTCGGTGCCCGAGTCGGCCCAGGTGGTGTTGAAGTTGTGCGTCAGCGTCATGTACCGGACGCCGAGGCGGCGCAGGATCCGCAGCACGCCGAGCGACTCGGCGATGCTGTGGCCGCCTTCGGCGCCGAGCAGCGACGCGATCCGGCCGTCGGCGAACGCGGCCTCGGCCTCGTCGGCGGTGTCCACCAGCCGGAGCCGGTCGGGGTAGCGCTCGGCCAGCTGGTGGACGACCTCGATCTGCTCCAGCACGGCGGTCACCGCGCTGTGGCCCTCGAACTCACACGGCACGTACACCGACCAGAACTGCATGCCGAGCTTCCCGTCGGCGAGCTTCGGGAAGTCGGTGTGCAGGGCGGGCTGCCGGACGGTCAGGTCGAGCGACGCGACCGCCTCGACCGGGTTCGGGCCGCCGTGCTGGCGCAGCTCCCACGGGAGGTCGTTGTGCCCGTCGGCGAGGATGACGGCGTCCAGCAGTTTCGTAGCACGCTGTAGTGCCTCGTTAGTCATCGCCCGATCGTAGGGCGAGCCGATATACGCTCCGTACAAACGTCAGCTCATGATCCACTTCGCGGCCGCGCGGACGCCGTCGAGCGTGATCTGGTGGCCGCCGGGGTGGCGCTGCGTGACGACGTCGGCACCGCGTTCGCGCAGCAGCCGGATCAGCTCCTCGGTGAACGCTAGTGGCGCCATCGGGTCGCGTTCGCCGTTGGCCAGGAAGACTCTCGTGGCGGAAAGGTCCAGCTCCGGGGGTTCCGGGACCGGCGACATCGCCGCGAACAACGCGGCTTCGCGGACGACCTCCGGCCGCAGCAGCGTCACCGCCGCCGCGATGTTGGCGCCGTTCGAGAACCCGACGGCGACCAACCGCCGGTCACCGAGGCCGTACTTCTCGCGGGCTTCGACGACGAAGTCCGCGAGCTCGTTCGCGCGCTTGACGACGTCCTCGTGGTCGAAGACACCCTCGGCGAGCCGCCGGAACCAGCGCGCGGCACCGTGTTCGGACACCGGGCCGGCCGGAGCCAGCACGGCGGAGTCCGGGCTCAGCTCGCGCGCCAGGCCGAGCAGGTCGTCCGGGCCGCCGCCGGTGCCGTGCAGCAGGAGCAGCAGCGGCGCGTCCGGCGAGCCTTCGACGTACTTGTGCTCGAGCGTCATGACAGCTCCGGGTTGTTCTCGGCGGGGAGGTTGAGCACGGGGAGCATGTGCTGGATCTCTTCGCGGCGCGGCTCCAGCCACGGCGGCAGCTTGAGCGCGCGGCCCAGTTCCAGCAGCGGCTCGTCAATGGCGAAGCCCGGTTCGTCGGTCGCGACCTCCAGGAGCGTGCCGCCCGGCTCGCGGAAGTAGATCGAGCGGAAGTACTGGCGGTCCAGGATGGACGTGACGTGCACGCCCTGGTCGACGAGCTCTTCGCGCCAGGTCTTCTGGGTCTCCTCGTCCGGCGCGCGCCAGGCGACGTGGTGCACGGTGCCCGCCGCTACCAGCCCGCGCGGCGCGTCCGGCGTCACGAGGACGTCGACCAGCGCGCCCGGCCCGCCTTCACCGGCGGCGAAGCGCAGGCGGTTGCTGTCCTGGTTGGCGAAGGTGAGGCCGAGGCCGTCGGTGAGCATGCCGGCCGTGGCGTCCTCTTTGTTCACCGACAGCGTCACCGAGTGCAGGCCGCGGACGGCGTGTTCGGCCGGGACCAGCTCGGTGTCCCAGGGGTCGCGCGGGTCGCCCTGCGGGTGCGCGACCAGAGCGAGCTTCAGGCCGTCGGGGTCGCGGAAGGTGAGCGTCTCTTCGTCGTCGGCGTTGCGGACCTGGCCGGTCTCGACGCCGTTGGCGGCCAGGTGCTGCTTCCACCAGCCCAGGGACGCTTCGGGGATGGAGAACGACGTGGTCGTCGCCTGCCCGGTGCCGTGGCGGCCGCTCGGCGCGTCGGGCCACGGGAAGAAGGTCATCAGCGAGCCCGGCTTGCCGGAGCTGTCGCCGTAGTAGAGGTGGTAGGTGCCCGGGTCGTCGAAGTTCACGGTGGTCTTCACCAGCCGCAGGCCCAGGGTCCGCAGGTAGAAGTCGGCGTTGCGCTGCGGGTCGCCGCCGATCGCGGTGACGTGGTGCAGGCCGGACGTCTTGATCGACATGGTTGCCTCCTGGTGACAAGGTAACCGCAGAACCTCTCGCGCGCAAGATATATTCCGTGCAGACTTTCGGGTAGGCTGGCACGGTGGATCCGAAGACCGACGACGACGAGATCGTCACGTGGTGGGGCCTGGTGATCGAGGGCTACCTGGCCACGCAGGACAAGCTGCTGGGCGAGATCGCCGACCGCCTCGGCCTCGCGCCGGCGTCGTTCGACATCCTGCTGCGCCTGGTCCGCTCGCCCGAGCACCGGATGCCGATGACCAAGCTGGCCACCGAGGCCGCGCTGTCCAGCGGCGGTTTCACGAAGGTGGCCGACCGCCTGGTCGCGGCGGACCTGATCTGCCGCGTCCCGAGCCCGGACGACCGCCGCGTCACGTTCGCGGCGCTGACCGACCACGGGCTCGACATGGCCAACAAGGCCCGGTCCGCGGCGGCGGAGATCCTGCGCCGCATCGTGCTGACCCCGCTGGGTGACGACGCCGAGGGACTCGCGGAAGCCATGCGGACACTGCGCGCGTTCAACGCCTGACGTTGAAAAAGCTTCGCTGGTCAGCGGTTTCGGCAGCGCGCACGATGGGTCCATGCTGACCGAATCGACGATCACGACGATGCTTCCGGTGACCGACAGCGAACGCGCCGGCCACTTCTACGCGGACTCCCTGGGCCTGAAGCAGTCGGGGAAGGGCGAAGACGGAACGCTGTACTTCGCGGCGGGCGCGGGCGCGATCGGCCTCCGTGAGATGCCGGCGGGCGCGCAGAGCGAAAACACGGCGCTGAGCTTCGAGGTTTCGGACCTCCCGGCCGAAGTCAAAGCCTTGGAGGACCGCGGGGTGCGGTTCCAGGACTTCGAGATGGAGGGCCTGAAGACGGTGGCCCACATCGCCGAGCTGGGCAACGAGCGGGCGGCGTGGTTCAACGACTCCGAGGGCAATGTGCTTTGCCTGCACCAGGTGCTCGGCTGAGCCTCTGGGGGCGCGGGGGTGCCGGAGTGTCACCGGCACCCCCGCGTGCGCACCCTCAGGCGAGCGAGGGCATCAGCTTGATCGCGTTGCCCGACAGCACCCCGGTCAGCACGTCCTCCGGCAACCCGAGCCCGAGCAACGTCCGGACGTTCGCCGCCACCGACGGCACGCCGGGCCAGTCCGTCCCGAACACGAACTTGCCCGCCAGCCGGGCGAAGTCGAACCGCTGGTAGTACTCGGGCAGCTTCTTCGGCGGCAGCCCGGCCAAGTCGAGCCAGACGTTCTCACGCGCCAACGCGAGGAACGCCGCCACGTCGTACCACCACCCGCGACCGCCGTGGGCGAAGACGAACTGCAGCGACGGGAAGTCTTCGACCACATCGGACATCAGCTCGGGATTCCCGAAACTCGTGCGAGCCCCGGGGAAGCTCGACGTTCCCGAGTGGAGGATCACCGGCACCCCACGCTCCGCGCACAACGAGTAGACCGGGTACAGCTCCTTGTCCGCCGGGGAAAACGCGCCGTGCACCGGGTGGATCTTCAGCGCCACCGCGCCCAGGTCCAGCTGCCGCGCCACCTCCGCCGCCGGCGGGTGGTGCAGGTACGGGTTGACGTTCGCCACCAGCCGGAAGCGCGTCGGGTTGTGCTCCACCAGTGGCAGGTTGTCCTCGATGGACTGGATCCCCGTCGCCCGCGGGCTGTACTCGCAGAACAGCAGCACCCGGTCGACGCCCTCGGACTCCATCAGCTCGTCCATCGCCGAGGGGACCACCGAGCCGTCGGAGGAGTACACCGAACGCCACGGGTAAGACCCCGCGAAGTCGTGCGCCCACTGGAGCCAGGCGGGTTTGAGCGTCGGCAAGCGCGGTGTGTGGACGTGCGCGTCGACCACGAAGTACCCGTCGATCACGGACTGGGCACCACCCGCAGCACATCGCGGACCTGCTCGCGGATCACGTTGCGGCGGATCTTGCCCGTCGCCGTCTTCGGCAGTTCCGCCAGTTCGACCACTCCTCGCGGGCGCTTGAACGCCGCGAGGCCCTCGCGGCAGAACTCGATCAGCTCGTCCGGGTCCACGGTAACCCCCGGCGCGGCGACCACGCACGCCACCGGCTTGTCGAGCCCGTCGGCGTCCGGCGCGGCGACCACCGCCACCTCCGCCACCGCGGGGTGCAGGCGCAGCCGTTCCTCCACTTCGGACGGTGACACCCAGATCCCGCCCGCCTTCAGCATGTCGCCGAACCGGCCCAGGCAGGTGAACGTGCCGTCCTCGTTGCGCACGTAGCTGTCGCCGGTCCGCAGCCACTCGCCCTGGAACACCAGCTTCGTCGCGTCGTACCGGGCCCAGTAGCCGGTCGCCGTCGACGGGCCGGCCACGAACAGCTCGCCCGGCTTGCCGGCGGCGTCGATCACCGCGCCGGCCTCGTCGCGGATCTGCAGGGAGTACCCCGGCACGGCGACGCCGGTGGTGCCCGGCCGCACCGCACCGGGCCGGTTCGACAGGAAGATGTGCAACGCTTCGGTCGAGCCGATGCCGTCCAGGATCTCCAGGCCGAAGCGGGCGCGGAACCGTTCGAACAGCGACGCGGGCAGCGGCTCGCCCGCCGAAACCGCGTGCCGCACCGAGGCGAACGAGTCGTCCGGGACGTCGCTGGCGAGCAATGCCGCGTAGAACGTCGGGACGGCGAAGAACAACGACGGCCGCTCCTCGCGCGCGCGTCTGGCGAACAACGCCGGCGTCGGACGTGACGGCTCGAGCAGCGTCGCCCCGCCCGCGCCCAGCGGGAAGAAGCACGAATTGCCCAGCCCGTAGGCGAAGAAGAGCTTCGGCACGGACAGGAACCGGTCGACCGGCGTCGTCGCCAGCACGCCGCGCGCGTACGTCTCGCACACCGCGCGGATGCTCGCGTGCCGGTGCATCGCCCCTTTCGGCTGTCCCGTCGTGCCCGACGTGTACAGCCACAACGCGGGCGAGTCCTCCCACGTCCGTCCACTTCGGAACGAGCCGGTCAGCGACGACCACCCGTGCGTGCGGACACCGAACCCGGCCGCGTCCGCCCGGTCCAGCAGGACGTCGGTGACCTCGGGCGCGAAGCCCAGCGCCGTCACGGCCTGCTCGGCGAACTCACCGGACACGCACAACACGCGCGCGCGGGAGTCGGCCAGCATCTGGCCGAGCTCGAGCCCGGTGACCATGGTCGAGACGGGCACGGCGACCGCGCCGGCGAGCATCGCGCCGAGGATGCCGGTGAGCAGCTCGACGTCGTCGACCATGCAGAACATGACGCGCTCTTCGGGCCGCACGCCGAGCTCGACGAGCCCGCCCGCGACGCGGCGGGACTCCTCGGCCAGCTCGGCGTAGGTGAGGGTGCGGCGGGGCGACACGACCGCGGTCGCGTCCGGGTGCCCGGCCGAAAGCAGGTACTCCGCGGCGTTGAACGCTGTCGCCACCAGACCTCCTACGTGAGGTACACGTACTCGTAGTCGAAGGGCTTCCCGTTGATGCCCTGCCGCGGCGGGGCCACCCAGCTCGCGATCTTCCCCCGCTCGTACACCGGGTGCATCAGCGAGCGGACGAACGCGAGGTCCTCGGTGGTGGGCAGCCACTTGCGTTTGCCGGCTTCCCAGGTCGCCTCGTCGACGATGGTGCCGTCGGGAGTGACGTGGTGGCCGGAGTTTATGCCGACTTCGCGGTTGAAGCCAGGGTGCGGCAACCGGAACACGTGGTCGATACCGGCCTCGGAGAGGATCTTGTTCCAGCGGTTGACGCCGGTCTGGCAGTCGGCCACGTACTCGCTGCGCAGATCGAGGTTGAGCAACAGGATCGCCTGCAGCTCCTCGGACGTCCACGTGCCGTCGGCGGCCGGCTTCTCCAGCGTGCGGGCGTCGTCGGTGAGCTTGTGGTCGTCCTTGCGGCGGGTCTCCTGCCAGCGGCCCTTGAGCCCGGCGGTGTAGTAGTTCGCCGCGTTGGTCGACGTCTCGCTGCCGAACAGGTCGAGGGACACGGTGTAGTGGAAGTTGATGTACTTCTGGATGACGTCGAGCGGGATCCCGCCGTGCGGGCCGATGTCGAGCGTGTCGTGCTCGCGGATCAGCTCGGCGCTGCGGATCACCACGCGGTCGACGCCGGTGGTGCCGACCATCATGTGGTGCGCCTCCTCCTTCAGCATGAACTCGCACGTGCGCGAGAGCGGGTCGAAGGAGGACTCCTTGAGCGTGCCGAGCTGGTACTTCCCGTCGCGGTCGGTGAAGTAGGTGAACATGTAGAAGGCCAGCCAGTCGGCGGTCTCCTCGTTGAACGCGCCGAGGATGCGGGGCGCGTCGGGGCTACCCGAGTTGCGCAGCAACAGCCCTTCGGCCTCGTCGCGGCCTTCGCGGCCGAAGTAGGCGTGCAGCAGGTACACCATCGCCCACAGGTGCCGGCCTTCTTCGACGTTGACCTGGAACAGGTTGCGCAGGTCGTAGAGGCTCGGCGCGGTGAGCCCGAGGAGCTTCTGCTGCTCGACGGACGCGGGCTCGGTGTCGCCCTGAATGACGATCAGCCGCTGCAGGTCGGCGCGGTACTCGCCGGGCACCTGCTGCCAGACCGGCTCGCCCTGGTGCTCCCCGAAGGCGATCCGCCGGTCCGGGTCGCGCTCGGCGAGGAAGATGCCCCAGCGATAGTCGGGCACGTTGACGTGGTCGAAGTGCGCCCACCCCTCGCGGCCGACGCTGACCGCGGTGCGCAGGTAGACGCCCTGGGTCTCCAGCGTCGGGCCCATCTCGCCCCACCAGTGCATGAACTTCGGCTGCCAGCCCTCCAGCGCGCGCTGCAGCCGCCGGTCCTCGGAGAGGTTGACGTTGTTCGGGATCTTGGCGTCGTAGTCGATCTTCTCGGGCATCTGCGCTAGACCCGCTTCCTGTCGAAGACGGCCTTCTGACCGGTACCGTAGCGGCGCAGCGCGCCCTCCGGCCCGGACGCGTTGGGCCGGGTGAAAATCCAGTTCTGCCAAGCCGCCAGCCGGCCGAAGATCTTGGTCTCGACGGTCTCGGGACCGACGAACCGGTGGTTGGCCTCCATGCCGGTGAGCGCGTCCGGCGACAGCGACGCCCGGCCTTCGAGCGCGATCCGGATCTCGTCCTCCCAGTCGAGGTCGTCCGGGGCGTCGGTGACCAGGCCGAGTTCGACGGCTTCGGCCGCGCTCAGCTCGTGGTCCTTTTCGCGCGCGAGCCAGGCGAGGTGGTCGTCGTCGCCGTAGAACCGCGTCTGCAGGCGGGTCAGGCCGTTGCCCATCGGGAACGGGCCGAAGTTGGCTTCGGACAGACGGATCGTGGCTCGTTCCTCGGACTCTTCGTCGTCGATCGGCGGGCCGTCGAGGATGTACTGGCGGTCGGCGGCCAGCGCGAGTTCGAGCAGCGACCCGGCGAAGCAGCTGCCGGGTTCGATCAGCGCGATCAGCGTGCGGCTGGTGACGTCGAGCCGCTTGAGCGTGCGCTTGAAGTACTGCGTGATCTCGTTGCCCAGCCAGTCCTTCGCGCCGAGGACGGCTTGTTCGTGCGCGAGCACCTTCTCCGGGTCGCCCTGCGTTTTCAGGATCCACGTGCCGGCTTCGACCTCGTTGGTGCGCAGCCGCAGGATGGCGTCGTCCAGCTCGCGGGTCATGGCGAGGAACCAGCCGTTCGCGCCTTCTTCGTGCAGGTCACCGGGGTCGTTCTCGGGCCCCTTGACGGTGATGGTGGCCTGGTCCTTCCCGACCTCGATGTCGACATAGCGATGTTCCAGCGGGGTCAGCTCGATGCCGCCCTCACCGGTCCGGTCGGACTCGCGCGCGATCTCCCGAGCCCGTTTCGCCACGGCCTCGCGGAACCCCTGGCGCGGCACCAGCTCGTCGACCAGCCGCCAGTCGACCGCCGTCTTGCCCTTGACGCCGTCGGGGCGCGTCGCGAAGACGTCGGCGAGGTCCTTGCGCACCCGCCGCTTGTCGACGACGCGGGTCAGGCCGCCGGTGCCGGGCAGCACGCCGAGCAGCGGCACCTCGGGCAGCGCGACCGTCGAGGAGCTGTCGTCGATCAGGAGGATCTTGTCGCAGGCCAGCGCAATCTCGTAGCCGCCGCCGGCGCAGGTCCCGTTCACCGCGGCGACGTACGTCTGGCCGGAGTGCGCGGTGGCGTCCTCCATGCCGTTGCGGGTCTCGTTGGTGAACTTGCAGAAGTTCACCTTCCAGTGGTGCTCGGACGCGGCGAGCATCCGGATGTTCGCCCCGGCGCAGAAGACCTTGTCCTTCGCGCTGGTCACCACCACCACGCGAACCTCGGGGTGCTCGAACCGCAGCCGCTGGGTGGCGTCGTACAGCTCGATGTCGACGCCGAGGTCGTAGGAGTTGAGCTTGAGCTCATAGCCCTCGACGAGGCCGCCCTGCTCGTCGACGTCCATTTCCAGCCACGCGACCTCCCCGTCGAACTGGAGGCGCCAGTGGCGGTACTCGTCCGGACGACGGTCGAAGGTAACCGGTGTGGTGGTGGTCACTCACCCGATTGTCTACACAGGTCCGACGAACGTCAATGTTGTGTAGAAACTTGATCTCGCGAGGTCACCCGGTTGAGCACCGACCACGCCCACGTTACGAACACCCACAGGGCGAGCGCTGCCGCCGAGTCGGTGAAGATCGTGGCGAACCAGAAGGCCGGGATCCGCGGCACGCCGACCAGGAAGTGACCGGCGCTGGCCAGCCCGGACAGCGAGTAGACCAGCAGGAACGCGAGCGCGCGCGGGTAGCTGCCCCGCTCGTACGCGCGGTAGCCGAGCCAGCCGAACGCCGTGAACAACACCCAGCCGAAGGCCACGACGACCTGCGCGACCGGCACCGAGATCCCCGGGATCTGCGGGTAGTCCGCCGCCCGGATGACGTTGTGCGCGTAGTGCAGCGTCGTGCTGAGCAGCGAGAAGCCGAGGATCACGCGGAGCGGCTTCAGCCCCTTCTCGTGCAGAACGTCCATCACGGGCCCCCTGTCCGATTTGATAGATCGCTCTAGCGACGGTACCGCTCGGCGGCCGCGCCGGGCAAGACGCGGCCGCCCGCGGTGTCACACCAGGTCGATGCGGTGCTGCGTCACCGGGTAGCCGGCCTTGGCGAACGCCTTGGCCATCGGCACGTTGCCGACGTCGGTGCCCGCGACGATCTGCTCCGCGCCGTACCCGACGAGGTCGTGCGTGGCCTCGACCACCAGGTCGTAGGCGTAGCCCTTCCCGCGCTGCTCGGGCACGACGGCGATGTACCCGACGACCGGGTCGTACGCGTTGCGGCTGGGCAGCGTGAGCCCGACGAGCTCGCCTGCGGGCGTGTACGCCAGCCGCCACCAGTCCCGCGGCGCCGGCATCCACAGCATGATGTCGAGGTCCTCGCGGGCGGCCGCCTCGAGGCCGTGCTCTTCGACCGTCTTGCGCACGTGCGCGTCGAGGCTGCCGACGTGCACGCGCCGGAAGACGTCGAGGAAGACGTCGTCGTCCGGCTCGGGCCGGAACTCGAGCCGGCCGGGCTTCTTCGGCAGGCCGTTTTCCGGCGTCCAGCAGAACCGGTAGCGCTCGACGAGCTTGCGGTAGCCCGCCTTCTCGGCCGCGTCGACGCGGATGGCGACCTCGTGCGCGACGTCCGGGTCGTCCTGCCACGCGGGCGGCGTGGTCAGCGAGTACTCCGCGCGCAGCGGCACCTTCTTCAGCAGCTCGACACCCGCGTCGAAGTCGGTGAAGTCGAACCAGTCGAGCGCGATCGGCGTCTCGTCCTTCGGCGTGCCCCACCAGGCGGCCCGCGCCACGACGACGTCGTCGCGCAGGGCGACCCACACCCACTCGGGCCGGTACTCGCCCTTCGCCGCCATCTCGGTGAAGTCGTTGCCGAGCAGCTTGCGGCCGACGAGACCGCGGTCGGGCAGGGAGGTGAACAGTGCTTCTTCGCCCGCTTCGAGCGGGCGGATGACCAGATCGGTCACGGGGGTCCTTCCAGGAGTACGCGCTCCCGGTCAGGTACCCGGCACCCTCGTTCCGAGGTGGGAGCGCGTGATCGGTCGGGTGATCATCGGTCCCACCTCCTTTCGCTGATCATGGGTGCCCGGGTGAAGTTAGGGGCCGGCCCACCGCGCGTCAACGTATTTTCTGGAGGACGACTCGCGTGCTCAGCCGCGGCTGGTCGTAGGAGTGCGACGCCTCCAGGACGTACTCGCCGGCGATGTGCTGCCAGCCGTCGCGCCAGACCTCGGCCGACCTCGGCGCGATGACGATGTCGGTCTCGACGGCCTCGCCGGGCCCGGCTTCGACGCTCGCGAAGCCGGCGAGCCAGCGGGGCGGCCGGTCGCCGCGCTCGGTCGGGGCCAGGTAGAGCTGGACGACTTCGCGCCCCTTCCGCGTTCCCGAGTTGCGTACGCGGACTCGGACGCGCGCGCCGCCTTCGTCGTCCGGGTAGACGTCGAGTTCCTCGTACACCCAGGTCGTGTAGCCCTGGCCGTGGCCGAACCAGTACGCGGGCCGGGTTTCTGCGCGCGCCCAAGCGCTGTAGCCGATGTAGACGCCTTCGCTGTACTCGAGGACGCCTTCTTCCGGCGTCACGTCGGTGACCGGCGCGTCTTCGAGCTTCGCCGGCCAGGTCGTCGGCAAGCGGCCGCCGGGCTCTTCGCGGCCGAAGAGGACGTCGGCGAGCGCGTCGCCGGCCGCCTGGCCGGGGAACCACGTGAGCAGCACCGCGGCGACGTCGGCGCGCCACGGCAGTTCCACCGGGGAGCCGGCGTTGACGACGACCACGGTGTTGGGGTTGGCCTTCGCGACCCGGGTGACGAGTTCGTCCTGCCTTCCCGGCAGCGCCAGGGAAGTCCGGTCGAAGCCCTCGCTCTCGACCTCGGCGGTGGTGCCGACCACGACGACGGCGACGTCCGACTTCCCCGCCAGGGCAACGGCTTCGTCGAGGGCGGCGTCCGGGGCGGGGACCGGGCCGCGGTGGCCGAGCGCGAAGGTGACCCAGGCGAACGTGCCGCGCGCGAACTCCGCCATCTCCGACGGGATCCAGTACGTCAGGCTGACGTCGACGAGCTCGCCCGCGGTCAGCTCGACCTCGCGGCGCTGCTCGATCACCTGCATGATCGAGGTGAAGACGTCGCCGCCTTCGGGCAGGTTGACGCCGTCGAAGAGGGTCTGGCCGCCGACCGTGAGGCGCAGGTCGCCGGGGCCGGTGACGGCGAAGGTGTGCGTGCCGCCGCGTTCCGGCAGGTAGGTGCCGTGGATTTCGACCGACGCGAGCGTGGTCAGGTCGAGCCCTTCCGGCAGCTCGCCGATCCAGGTGATCTTGGCTTCCCTGAGCGGAAATTCAGCCAATCGGGTGCCGTCCGCGGCTTTGGCGGTCGCGCGGAGCCGGAAATTGTCGGTGGCCGGCGGTAGCGTCGTTCGCGGATCGGCACCGAGGGCGTACGCCAGGTCGGTGCCCGGGGGAACGGCCTTGCGGAGGCCGTCGAGAGGGGAGACGACGTGATCCGGGAACACGGTGGCGCTGCCGCCGCCGAGGATTTTGGGGTCCTCGGCCAGCGCACCGATCAGGGCGATGCTCTGCGGCTGCTTGAGCGGGAGTACCCCGGTTTCGTTGCTGAGCAGCACGAACGACCGGTGCGCGACCTCGCGCGCGATCGCTTCGCCGTCCATAGTGGACTGTGCCGCGCCGGCGCTGCCGCCGAGCGCGCCGGTCCGGTGGGCCAGCAGGAGCACGCGGCGGACCATGTCGTCGACGACCTCTTCGTCGACTTCGCCCCCGCGCACGGCTTCCGCGAGCTGTTCGCCGAAAACCGTGCGGGGGCCAGGCATCGCGACGTCGAGGCCGCCGTTGGCGGAGGCGACGGTGTCGCGCGCGGCCAGCCAGTCGGAGACGACGAAGCCGTCGAAACCCCATTCGTCGCGCAGCACGCCGTTGAGGAGTCCGGCGTGCTGGGTCATCGTGGTGCCGTTGACGCTGTTGTAGGCGGCCATGATCCCCCACGGCTTCGCCCGCCGGACGATGAGTTCGAAGGGCGCGAGGTAGAGCTCGCGCAGCGCGCGCTCGCCGACGTGGACGTCGGCGGTGAAGCGTTCGGTCTCGAAGTCGTTGGCGACGAAGTGCTTGACCGTGACGGCGACCCCGCCGTCCTGCACGCCGGTGACGTAGCCGGCGCCGATCATCCCGGTGAGGAGGGGATCTTCCGAGTAGCACTCGAAGTGGCGGCCGCCCAGGGGCGAGCGCTGGAGGTTGACCGTCGGGGCGAGCAGGACGTGCACGCCCTTGCGGCGGGCTTCCTGCGCGAGCAGCCGGCCGACGCGCACGGCCAGCCGCGGGTCCCAGCTCGCGGCGAGCGCCGTCGGGCTGGGGAGCGTCACCGAGGGGTCGTCCGGGCTCCACCGGACTCCGCGCACGCCGACCGGGCCGTCGGAGAGCACGAGGGAGTCCAGGCCGAGGTCCGGCAGGGCGGGCAGGCTCCAGACGTCCTGGCCGGCGAGGAGCCTCGCCTTGGCGTCCAGATCGAGCCCGGCCAGCAACGCATCGACGTCGAAGCTCATGGGCACTTACCCTACCTGGCGGCGAGTAGTGAACGTTACGGTTTCGTGACAGCGCGTCCCGTAGGCTCGGGATCATGACCCGGGCCAGGGGCGCCGACCGCCGCGCGAGCATCGTCCGAGCGGCGTTCGAAGTGATCGCCGAACGCGGCTACCGGGGCACCTCGCTGGCGGCCGTGGCCGACCGCGTCGGGCTGACGCAGCAGGGGCTGATGCACTACTTCCCCACGAAGGAAGACTTGCTGACGGCGGTGCTGGAGACCCGCGACGAGTGGGACTTGCTGCACTTCGGGCACGCCCCACCGGGCGACGAGTCGGCGATGACGGTCAACCAGCTGGCCGACCTGGTCGACTACAACGCGACGCGGCCGGGCATAGTCCAGACGTACACGGTGCTGTCAGCGGACAGCGTCACGGACGACCACCCGGCGCGCGAGTACTTCCACGACCGGTATCGGCGAGTGCGCGCGGGCATGACGCAGATGCTGGAACGCCACCGCGACGAACTGCCCCCGGGGACAACGCCGGAGCAGCTGGCCCCGATCGCGATCGCGATCCTGGACGGCCTGCAGCTGCAGTGGCTGCTGGACCCCTCGGAGGTCGACATGTCGGCGGGGTTCCGCACGTTCTTGACGTTGCTGGGCATCAAACCGGACTGACGGCCCGCGCCGGCGGCGGTGCGACATCGGCGAGGGCCGCGGCTCTGTTCCGGCCGACCGGCTGCCGGTGGCCCGATTCGCCGATCTCGCGTCCTCGAGTGGCGACCTGCCGCCCGTCTCGTTCCGCGCCGACCGCCCGGCGACCCCGGGCCCACCGCAGACCCCACTCCTGCAGCCACCAAAACCCGCCCTCAAGCGTGATTGCGCCGAGCGGGAGCACCTGACACGGTGTTCCGATGCTGAAGCAGGTCGCCGAGGGCGTTTGGGTCCGGCAGAGCGAGTGGGTCTGGAGCAACACCACCGTCGTGCGCGGGGAGGATGGCCTGGTCCTCGTCGACCCCGGCATCACCGGTGCCGAACTCAACGAACTCGCCGATGACCTGGACCAGCTCGGCCTCCCGGTGGTCGCCGGGTTCTGCACCCACCCCCACTTCGACCACCTGCTCTGGCACTCCCGCTTCGGCGACGTCCCGCGCTACGCCACTCCCGCCGCCGCCCAGATCGCCACCGAAGCCCGGGAGCGCGCGCAAGCCATGGCGGCGGAGACCGCGCCCGACATCCCCCTCGACCTGGTCGCCCTCGTCACCCCGCTGCCCGCCGACCACCCCCTGCCCGGCGAACTCGTCGAGCACGACGCCCACGCCGTCGGCCACGCCGCACTGCTCCTCGCCGACCGGGGTGTCCTGCTCGTCGGCGACATGCTCTCCGACGTCCTGATCCCGCTCCTCGACCCCCGCCGCTCCGGCCAAGAGGACGCCTACCCGGCCGCGCTCGACCGGCTTGAAAAGGCCGCCCGGCACGTCGATGTCGTCGTCCCCGGGCACGGCGCCGTCGCCGAAGGAAAGGAGATCGCGGCCCGCTTCGCCACCGATCGCGCCTACCTCGAAGTGCTGCGGCGCGGCGAAGAACCGGACGACGACCGCTGGGGAAAGCGCAAGTGAGTCAGCCCATCCCGACGCTCTGCCGCTCGACCTCGATCAGCCCGACCACCCGCACCTGCTCCCGCGGGTAGCCCTGCCCGATGTACTTCGTGGCGATGCGGTCGACGATCTCCCAGCCCGCGTCGCCGTCGATCCACTCGACCACGCGGCCGCGGATGACCACCGGCTCGAACGGGTTGTCCGCCGGGGTCAGGGACAGCGCCACCCGCGGGTCGCGCTGGAGGTTGCGGGCCTTGCGCGAGTCCGGGCCGGTCATGATCGCGATGTGGTCGCCCTCCGGGTCGACCCAGAGCGGGACCGAGTGCGGTGCCCCGTCGGGCAGGACGGTGGCCAGGTGCGCCACCACGTTCGTCGAGATGATGCGGCGGACGTCTTCGTTCAGCATGGCTTTCTCCTTCTTGACTGACGGGGTTGCTCAGGCGACTGAGTAGTGGAGGTGGGTGACGCCGGGCGCGGGGACGGCTTCGATCAGCCGCAGCCGCACGTGCGAAGGCAGTTCCTGGAAGAACGAGCGCCCACCGCCGAGTAGGACCGGAACCTGGTGGAGGACGACCTCGTCGACCAGGCCCGCCACCAGCGCCGACGTCAGGACCCCGCCACCCATCAGGCCGACGTCCTTGCCGCCGGCCGCCTCGCGAGCGGCCTCGATGGCCTCCTTGATGTCCCCGACCAGTGTCTGCTGGGGAGTCAGTTCGGGCGCCGGCCGGTGGCTGAGGAGGAAGAGCGGGGCGCCCGGGTGCGGGCTGCCGCCGCCGAAGTGGTCCGAGTCCTCGTAGGTGTTCCGGCCCGCGACGATCGCGCCGACGCGCCCGGCGAGGTCGTCGAAGACGCGGGCACTCGGTTCGCTGAGCTTGAAGAAGTCGAACACGCGGCTCTGCGTGTCGCCGTCGGTGTACCAGTCGAAGAGCGTTCCGCCGTCGCCCAGGCCGTGCCCCGGACCGGCGCCGCGGCCGGTGATGTACCCGTCGACCGACACTGCGTGGGCGCTGAAGACCTTACTCATCGCGATCCTTTCGGAGTTCCTTGAGGAGACTCCGTCACCGTAGCAGTGCAAGTTCCCTAAGGGAACCCCGAATGCTAAAGTGGTCTCATGCAGCGCACGAACTTCAGCGAACTGGCCCCGTGCTCGATCGCGCGCACGCTCGACGTCATCGGCGAACCGTGGTCGCCGTTGATCCTGCGGGACGTCTTCGCGGGGGTCAGCCGGTTCGAGCAGATCCAGGCCGACCTCGGGATCTCGCGCAAGGTCCTCACCGAGCGGCTCCACCACCTCGTCGACCAGGGCGTCCTCGAACGCCGGCCGTACGACCGGCGGCCCCGCTACGAGTACGTCCTGACCGAAAAGGGCACCGAGCTGGTCGACATGCTGATGGTCATGACCCGCTGGGGCGACAAGTGGCTCGCCGGCGAGGCCGGCCCGCCAGCGCTCTACCGCCACCACACCTGCGGCGAGATCAGCAGTGTCGAACTCCGCTGCAACGACTGCGGCGAACTGATGAACGCGGGCAACGTCGACCCGCTCCCCGGCCCCGGCGCGGGCCGGTAGCCGCTACGGCAACCGCGGCTGCGCGACGACCTCGCGTAGCCGGCGCAACGTCCGCAGCGTCGTTTCGAGGTCCTCGTGGGACACCGCTCCCGCCACGTCCTCCGCCCACGCCACCTGCGCCGCGCCCAGTTCGCGCATCGCCGCCTTCGCCCGCCGCGTCAACGACAGCAGCGGCGCCCGCGCGTCGACCGGGTTCAGCAGGCGGTCGAGCATTCCGTTGCGCAGCAAGCGGTTCACCGTCTCTTGGACGCTCTGGCGCCGCAGCCCGCGGCGCCGCGCCACCTCGGCCGCCGTTGCCGGGCCGTCCTCGAGGAAGCCGAGGACCTGCCACTGCGCCGCCGTCAGCCCGACCGGCTCGGTCAGCGCGTCACCCGCCGCCAGGAAGCCGCCGTTGCAGGCGAAGACCGCGTCGATCACCCGGGTGAACGTCTCGGCTCGAGGGGATCGCATGCGTGCTAGTCTCGCACATCGACAGGTACCTGTCGAAATGGAGACGACCATGGACATGCCCACCCGCGGCCCCGCGCACGACGCACTGAAGGCCTTCGCCGGCGACTGGGCCGGCCCCGAGGAGCTCGCCGCTTCGCCGTGGGCGCCGGCCTCGACCGCGCGTGCCGAAAGCCGCTATCGCCTGGAGCTCAACGGTTTCGCGCTCGTCCAGGACTACCGTCAGCTGCGCGAAGACGGCACGGAGTTCCTGGGGCACAACGTCTTCACCGTGGACCCACAGAGCGGCGAGACGCTCTGGTACGGCTTCGACAGCTACGGCTTCCCGCCCGAGTCACCCGCCCGCGGGGACTGGTCCGGCGCGACGCTCGTCCTGGAGAAGCGGACCGCCCGCGGAGTGGCCCGGCACCGGCTCACCCCGGACGGTGACACCCTGACGCACGAAATCGACGTCCGGATGGGCGAAGACCGCGAATTCAGCCCATTTCTCCGCGCCCGGTACACCCGCGAAAACGGGTAGGAGGAAACAGGCGACGCCCCTCCCCCCTTACACGCGGACGTCACCTGTTTCCGGTCTCTGCCACCACATCCGCGGACCTGCCGACCCGGGCGGTCCCGCGGTGGGTCAATTTCACAACAATTATTAGTTATTCGGTGTTGCTCGATTCGGCGTTCTGCAGCGAGTGTGTCCCCGATGCTCGCGGACGCCCAGAGAAAACGATTACTTTCACCCGAACGGCCTAGCGTCGGCACCCGCTCACCGGTGCCTCGGCGAGCCGGCGAGCTCCGGAATTGTCGGACCCCCGGAGTAGAGATGGACGGGTGCGCAGACCCGCCGGAACACCCCAGGACGCCACGGAGCCGCCCCCGCTGATCGGGGTCGAGAACGTGAAGATGCCCGAATGGGCACGCGTCGACGAACGCGTGGCCGCGGCCGGCTTCGGCCAGGCCGTGCGCGCCTTGCCGGCCGCGATCGCCGTCGTGCTGCGGCTGGCCTGGCGCACGTCCCCGCGGCTGACGCTGCTGGCCGGTTTCGTGCACGTCATCTCGGGCTGTGTCACGGCGTTCGGGCTGCTCGCCACGGCGAACGTCTTCACCGCGCTGCTCGAACAGGGCCCGACGCCGGAGCGGGTGCTGCAGTCGCTGCCCGCGATCGCGGTCGTCATGGGCTCGTACGCGGCGCGCGCGTTGCTCGACGCCGCCGTTGCGGCCGTCGAAGGCGCGTTGCGGCCGCGCGTCACCGCGGCGGCGGACGACGCGGTGACGGCGGCGGTCGTGCGCGTCGGGCTGATCGCGTTCGAGGACGCGGACTTCCGCGAGCTGGCGCGGCAGGGCGCGCGCTTCGGCGTCCGGTCGATCGAGACGAGCCTGCGCCGGGTGGCCGACCTGACGTCGTCGGCGATCTCGCTGGCGGCGGCGATGCTCACCGCGGGCCTGCTCAACCCGTGGCTGGCGCCGGTCCTGCTGCTCGCCGCGGCGGCCGACGGCTTCGCCGCCGCGCGCATCGCGAAGCTGAACTACCGGCACTTCATCGACACGGTCGGGCGCAACATCCGCAAGTCGGTCGTCGAGGAGGTCGCCACCTGGCGGTCGATGGCCCTCGAACGGCACGCGCTGACGTTGCAGGAGCCATTGCTCGGCGAGTACCGGCGCATCTCGCGCAGCCTGATGCGCGAGGAGGTCCGGCTGGCGCACCGCAGCAACCTGGTGCGGACGACCGGTCGCGCGGCGGCCGGGTTCGGCACCGCCGTCGCGTACCTGGTGCTCGGCTGGCTGCTCTACTCCGGCGGGATGGAGCTGGCGCTGGCCGGCACGGCGGTGCTGGCGATGCGCACGGCGTCGACGGCGCTGTCCAACACCATGCGCGCGGTCAATTCGCTGTACGAGGACTCGTTCTACATCGGGTTCTACAACCAGCTGCTGGTGGAGTCGGTGCGGCGGCAGCCACCGCCGACGGCGCTGACCGCGCCGGCCGACCCGGGCGAGATCCGGCTGGAGGGCGTCTCGTTCACCTACCCGGGCCAGCCGAAGCCGGCGCTGCGGGACATCTCGCTGACGATCCGGCGCGGCGAGGTGGTCGCGCTCGTCGGGGAGAACGAGTCGGGCAAGACGACCCTCGGCAAGCTGCTGACCGGGCTCTACCCACCGGACGAAGGTGTGGTGCGCTGGGACGACGTCGACCTCGCGCACGCGGACCCGGCATCGGTGCACGCGAACATCGCGGTGATCGCGCAGGAGCCCGCGGAGTGGCCGATGACGGCGGCGAAGAACGTCACGGTGGGCCGCCTCGGCCGCGCGGACCCGGACGGCCGCGCGTGGCGCGAGGCGGTCGACTACTCGGGCGCGGGCGAGGTGATCGAGTCGTTGCCCGCCAAGGAGAACACGGTGCTGTCCAAGAAGTTCGACGAGGGCCAGGACCTCTCCGGCGGCCAGTGGCAGCGCATGGGCATCGCCCGCGGCATCTACCGCGACGCATCGGTCCTGGTGGCCGACGAACCGACGGCGGCGCTCGACGCCCGCGCGGAGGCGAGGGTGTTCGCCGGCCTGCAGCACGCGAGCGCGTCCCACAGCGGCAGGCGGACGACGATCCTGGTCACCCACCGGCTGGCGAACATCCGCTCGGCGGACCGGATCCTGGTGCTGGAGAAGGGAAGGCTGGTCGAGCAGGGAACGCACGAGGAGCTGATCGGAGCGGGCGGGGTGTACCACGAGCTGTACGAAATCCAGGCGCGCGCCTACGGCGTGGACGTGCCCTCGCCGCGCGTGACCGGCACGCCGTCGCCGCGAGAAGCGCGACGCCCCACACCAGGAACACCGGGTAGGTCGCCGTGAAGGCCCACTGACCAGGTCGCCAGTCGCATGTCGAGGTTGCGCGGAACGACGAGGACCAGCAGAAGGCAGGCCCTCCATCCGAGGGCGACCGGGACAAGCCTTTCCACACCGGCAGTCTCATCGCCGAGCGGGCTGCTCCGGATCACCGGTGCGGGTGAGCCGGCTCCCCGTGCGCGGGTGGCATCGCGCACCCGCCCAGCGGATTTACCCCGCCGAGCCCGCGGGGCAGACTGGCCTGCCGAGCCCGAGGAGGCCTGATGCGCCAGCTCACCGCCCTGGACGTGCAGTTCCTCAACGCCGAGTCGACCACCACCACCGGGCACGTCGGGGGGCTCTCGATCCTCGACCCCCTGACCGCTCCGGACCGGACCCTCACCCTCGACGGCCTGCGCGAGCTCATCGGCTCGCGGCTGCACCTCGCGAAACCGCTCCGGTGGCGGCTGCTGTCCGTGCCGCTCGGGCTCGACCACCCCTACTGGATCGATGATCCGGAGTTCGACCTCGAGTACCACGTCCGCGAGATCGCGCTGCCCGCTCCCGGCGACCCGAAACAGCTCGGGGAACAGATCGCCCGCCTCACCGCGCGGCCGCTCGACCGGCGGCGGCCGCTCTGGGAGGCCTACCTCATCCACGGCCTGCAGGACGGCAGCAAAGCCGTCTACACGAAGGTCCACCACAGCGCCATCGACGGCGTCTCGGGGGCCGAGCTCATCGGCGTCCTCATGGACACCACGGCCGAACCCCGGACCACCGAACCCCCGAAGACAACGCAGAAAGAGCCCATCCCCACTCCCGTCGCCCTCGCCCTCAACGGGACGAAGAAGCTCGTGCTGCACCCCGTCAAAGCCGCCCTCCAGGTACCGAAACTGCTGCAGCACCTCGACGACGTCCCCGGCCTCGGGCGCTACCCCGGCGTCGGGCTGCTCGCGAAAGCCGGGAGCGTCCTCAACCGCGTCACGCGCCAAGGTCCCGGACGGCACGAGGCCGCCCGGCCGCGGCTCGTCGCGCCCGACACGCCGTTCAACGGGCCGATCAGCCCGCACCGCCGGTTCGCGTACGGCTCGCTGCCCCTCGACGAGGTCAAGCGCGTCAAGAACACCTTCGGCGTCACCGTGAACGACGTCGTGCTGGCTTTGTGCGCGAGCGCCATGCGCCGGTGGCTGACCGACCACGACGCGCTGCCCGACCAGCCGCTCGTCACGCTCGTCCCGCTGTCGGTGCGCACGCCCGAGCAGGCGAAGGACGCCGGGAACCAGGTCTCCGTCATGCTCGCGCCGCTGCCGACGCACCTCGCCGATCCCGCCGCGCGGCTGGCCGAGGTCACCAGCGCGATGGTCGCCGCGAAGCAGCGGTACCAGCCGCTGCCCGCGTCGTGGCTGGTCGACTTCAGCGGGATGCTGCCGGCCGCGCTCGGCGGGCTCGCCGCCCGCGCCACGATGAAGTTCCTCGGGGCCACCGCGCCCGTCGTCAACCTCGTCGTCTCGAACGTGCCGGGCCCGCAGAAGCCGCTGTACCTCGCGGGCGCGCGCCTGCTCGCGAACTACCCGGTGTCCGCGATCACCGACGCGAGTGGCGGGCTGAACATCACCGTGATGTCCTACGACGGCAAGCTGGACTTCGGGCTGGTCGCCTGCCGCGAGCTGATCCCGGACGTCTGGGACCTGATCGACCACCTGCACGACGCGCTGGCCGAGCTCACGAAGCTGGCCGCCGAGCACACCCGGGAGGCCTGATGGCGGAGCAGGTCACCGAGGTCGGCGGCGTCGAGCTGTGCCACGAGACGTTCGGCGACGCGGGCGGCCGGCCGCTGCTGCTCGTCATGGGCCTCGGCGCGCCGATGATCTGGTGGGACGAAGAGTTCTGCGAACTCCTTGCCGCACAAGGGTTCCGCGTCATCCGGTTCGACAACCGGGACGCCGGGCGGTCGAGCCGGATGCGCGGCCGGGCCAACCTCGCGCAGGCGTACCTGCTGCACAGCGCGCCCTACTCATTGGCGGACATGGCCGCCGACGCCGCCGGGCTGCTGGACGCGCTGGGCATCCCGGCCGCGCACGTCGCAGGCGCGTCGATGGGCGGGATGATCGCGCAGACGCTGGCGATCCGGCACCCGGAGCGGGTGCTGTCGCTGACGTCGATCATGTCCAGCACCGGCGGCCGGCTGGTCGGCCGCCCGAGCGGCAAGGCGATGTCGATGCTGCTCAGCGCGCCGCCGCGCAGCCGGGCGGAGTACGTCGAGATGCTCGTGCGGACGTTCCGGCTGATCGGTTCGCCGGGCTACCCGTTCGACGAGACCCGCATGCGCGACCGCGCCGAGCGCACGTTCGACCGCGGCGTCCACCCGGGCGGCACGCTGCGCCAGCTCGCGGCGATCATGGCCGAGCGCGACCGCGCCCCGCGACTGCGGAAGGTGCGAACACCCGCGTTGGTGATCCACGGGGCGCGCGACCCGCTGGTCCACGTATCGGGCGGCCGCGCGACGGCGAGAGCCATCCCGGGCGCGGACCTCGACATCGTCCCGGGCATGGGCCACGACCTGCCCCGCGCGGTCTGGCCGCGGATCGTGCGCGGCATCGCGCGGATCGCCGACCGCCGCGAAGTGGCCACCTGACGCGGACCCCGGATGCGCGGGCGAGGACTTCGCCGCATCTCGCTGGCAGGCGTGCCAACCTCGCGCGACCCGGCCCAGCCTCGCGCTGAGCCCGACCCGACATAGCCCGCCCCGGAACTCGCGTGATCGAAGGCGGAACTCGCACGCCCGCCGAGCCCGCCGCGGTCCCACCCGGAACTCGTCCCGGGCATCGGCCACGATCTGCCCCGCGCGGTCTGGCCGCGGATCGTGCGCGGCATCGCGCGGATCGCCGACCGCGCCGAGGTCACCCCGAAAGCGTGACCGAGCCCAGGTGGGAGAAGTGCGCCGCCACGCGGGAGCCTCGGCGGAGCGGGACCGCGTCCGTCATGCCGCCCGTCAGCACGAGCCAGCCCGGCTCCAACGCCAGCCCCCGCGCGCCCAGCGCGTTCGCCGCCAACGCCAATGCCTCCGCCGGGTGGCCCTGGACCGCCGCGCCCGTTGCCGTGTCGACGATCTGGCCGTCGACCTCCAGCAGCGCCGCCTCCAGTGAAAGATCCAGCGCCGCGGGCGGCAGACCCACCGGGCCGACGCTGAAGTACGCCGACGAGCCGTTGTCCGCGACCGCGTCCGGGAGCGTGAAGCGGTAGTCCGCGTACCGGCTGTCGATGATCTCGATGCCGCCGTACACGCGGTCGACCGCGGCCAGCGCCGTCGCCGCCGTGACGCCGGGGCCCGTCAAGCGGTCCCGCAGCACGAAGACCAGCTCCGGCTCGGCTCGCGGGTGGATCAGCTGCGGCACGGGGACGCCCGCGGGCAGCACCATCGCGTCCGTCAGCCAGGCCAGCAGCGGCGCGTCGATGCCCATCCGCTCCTGCTTCGCCCGGGACGTCAGGCCCAGCTTCAGCCCGACCAGCGTCTCGCCGCGGGCCCGTCGCTGCCGCAGGGCCTCGTCCTGGATCGCGTACGCCGTGTCGACGTCCAGCTCCGGCCAGTCCTCCGACAGCGGCGAACGCTCCGAAGTCGTCCCCAGCAGCGCCGCGGCCGCCTCGCGCACGTTCACGATTCCTCCGAAAAGACCGCGGTGACACTGCCCAGGCCGGCGATGGTCGCGACGACCGTGTCGCCCGGCGACACCGGGATCGCGCGGGTCATCGAGCCCGGCAGCACGACGTGCCCGGGTTCCAGGGTGACGCCCAGCGGCCCGACCGTGTTCGCCAGCCACACCAGCGAGTTCAACGGCGACCCGAGCACCGCGCCGCCCGCGCCGGTGGCCGCCACCGCACCGTTCTGGTGCAGCACGCAGCCGGCCAGCCGCAGGTCGGTGTCGCGCAGCGCCGTCGGGCGGCTGCCCAGCACGACCCCGCCGGACGACGCGTTGTCGGCGATCGTGTCGAACAGCGAGATCTTCCAGTCCCGGATCCGCGAGTCGACGATCTCCAGCGACGGCAGCACGAAGTCGACCGCCCGCACCGCGTCGGCGACCGTGACGCCGGGGCCGCGCAGCGCCGAGCCGAGCACGAACGCGATCTCCGGCTCGATCCGCGGCTGCAGGAACGCCGACGTCGGGATCGGCTGGTGCTCGAGGTGGAACATGCTGCCGGTGAGGTGGCCGTAGTCGGGCTGGTCGACGCCCATCTGCCGCTGCATCGCGGCGGACGCGAGCCCGACCTTGTGCCCGCGGACGGCGTCACCGCTGCCGACCCACTGGCGCACCTGCTCCTGCTGGATCCGGTACGCGTCCTCGACCCCCGCGTCCGAGTAGGTCTTGATCAGCGGCTCGATCGGTTCGCGCGTCGCGTAGGCCCGCGCCAGTAGGGCGGCGGCCTCCTGCACCTTGCTGACGTCCACGTCCCGGACTCTGCCGTGCGGGCACCGCGCGCACAAGCCTCGACGTTCCACCCAACGGAACTCTCGCCAGGCAACCTCTTGCGCGCGAGATAAATGGAGCGTAGCGTCGACGACACCACCAGGAAGGGACGTGAGGGACATGGCACCGACCCAGGCCGAGGTCACCAAGCTCGCCGAGATCCGCGACGAGCTGCGCGAGCGCCACCTGCGCCCGGCCGCCGAACGCCCGGCGACGAACGGGCGCGGCATCCACCACACCGCGCTGATCTCCAGCGACGTCGAGCGGACCATCGAGTTCTACCAGGACATCCTCGGCTTCCCGCTCACCGAGCTGATCGAGAACCGCGACTACCCCGGCTCCAGCCACTTCTTCTTCGACGTCGGCAACGGCAACGCCGTCGCGTTCTTCGACCTGCCCGGTCTGGACCTCGGGCCGTACGCGGAAGTCCTCGGTGGACTGCACCACCTGGCCCTGTCCGTCACGCCCGAACGGTGGAGCGCGATCAAGGACAAGCTCGACGAGGCCGGCGTGCAGTACCTGCTGGAGAGCGAATCTTCGATCTACCTGTCCGATCCGGACGGTGCCCGCGTCGAGCTGATCTCCGACCCGCTCGGCGAGATGTACGGCGAGAAGATCGGCTGAAAGCGTGTTCCGGGCGCCGCGCGGCGTTTAGCCTGTGCGCGACGTCTGGAGGTCCGATGCCCGACTGGTCGCTGTCCCGCGCGAAGGCCCGGCTCGATCGCCGTGAGCTGCTCGACGAACTCACCGCACGCACCCGCTTCGAGGTCCGCCTGCACCTGAACGAGCCGGCGACGAACGGCGCGTACGACGAGCTGACGAGCATCTTCGCGATTGGCCACGGCGAGTGCGCCGCGCTGCTGGCGCACCACCGGCTGCTGCCGTGGTGGGAGCGCGCGCTGCTGTTCCGGTACGCGCGGCGCGTGCACGGCAAGGCGATCATGCGCAGTGTGGGCGTCGTGCCCGCCGAGGTCGCGCCGCAGGCCGCCCGCGCGTTCGGCGCCGAGATCGCCGAGCTCGCCCCGGACTCCGGCGACACCGGCGCGAAGTACGACCTCCAGGGCCGCGGGCTGCTGACGGTGTTCCGCATCGCCGTCGGCGCCAAGGGCGCGGTCTGGCCCGACCAGCACGAGGTCGCGACGACGTCCGCCCGCAACATCCTGACGTGCGCCGCCACCTTCGCCCGCCGCAAGCCGTGGCACGTGATCTGGCCCGTCTACCGCGTCCGCGGCCTGCGGCTCTGGAAGCTTTGACGCCCGCTGGGCGTTCTGATCGACATGAAAGCAGAGGAAATCCTCGAAGGCGCGAAGACCATCGCCGTCGTGGGCCTGAGCCGCGACCCGGCCAAGGCCGCGCACGGTGTGCCGGCCGTGCTGCAGGCGCACGGGTTCCGGATCATCCCGGTGCACCCGACCGCGACCGAGCTGCTCGGCGAGAAGGTCTACCGGTCGCTGAAGGACATCCCGGAGCCGGTCGACCTGGTCGACGTCTTCCGGCCGTCCCCCGAGGCGCCGGGCATCGCGCGTGAAGCCGTGGAGATCGGCGCGAAGGCGCTGTGGCTGCAGCAGGGCATCGTCTCCGCCGAGGCGCGCCGCATCGCCGAAGAAGGCGGGCTCGAGTACGTCGAGAACCGCTGCACCGCGGTCGTGCGCGCGACGGCCGCGATCTCGAAAAACTAGGCGGCACGCTTCGTCCGGCGGCCTATGCTCCGAGGCGATGACGACCTCACTCACCGAGACGCTGCGAATTCCCACCGACGACGGCGAGGCCGACGCCATCGCCGCCTACCCGGGCGATGGCGGGCGGTACCCGGGCGTGCTGATGTACCCCGACGGCTTCGGGATCCGTCCCGTGCTGCGGGACATGGCCCGCGAACTGGCCGGGCACGGGTACTACGTGCTCGTCCCCAACATCTTCTACCGCACCGGCCCGACCCCGGTGCTCGAGCTTCCCGAGCACATCGGGGAAGAAGCCCGGCCCGCGATCTTCGCGCGGCTCATGCCGTTGATCGAGGCCCACACCACCGAACGCATCCTGCGTGACGCCGATGGCTACCTTCGGTTCCTCACCACGCAGCCGGAGGTCAAAGCCGAGCCGGTCGCGGTGACCGGCTACTGCATCGGCGGCCTCCTCGCGACGCGCACCGCCGCGGCCCACCCCGAGCAGGTGGCCGCCCTCGCCGCGTTCCACGCCCCGGTGCACGCTGCCGGCCCCGACGCTCTGCACCGGCTCACCGCCCGGGTCCACTTCGGCCACGCCGAATCCGACCTGACGCCGGCGGCTCTCGACGAACTCAACCAGACTCTGGACGCCGCGGGGATCGACTACACGTCCGAGATCTACCCCGGCACCGTCCACGGCTTCACGATGTCCGACACCGACGCCTTCGACCCCGCCGCTCTGCGGCGCCACTGGGACCGGCTGCTGCCGCTGCTGGCCGAACACACCTAGGCCGACGCTCCGAAGTGGACGATGCGGTGGTTCCCGGTCTCGGCGACCCAAACCCCGCCCACGCCGTCGTCGGCCATGTCCCTCGGGGAGCTGATCGGCTCGGTCGTGTCGGACAGCGCCGCGCCCGTGCGGGTGTCGAAGCGGGCCACGCGCCCGGTGTCGTCGACCAGCAGCCGCCCCGCGTGGTCCAGCGCCAGCCCGCGCGGCCGGTCCAGGCCGCCGAACTCGCGCACGAACCCGCCCCACCACGAAAACTGCACCACGCGGCGGTTGCCCGTGTCGGCGACGTACACGTGGCCGGCCGCGTCGACCGCGACGCCTTCCGGCGCCTTGAGCCGCCCGGCCAGGACGCGCACGAGCGCGCCGTCGCGGGTGAACGCCTGGACGCGGTCGTTGCCGGTGTCCGCCACCCACACGCGGCCGCGGACGTCGACGGCGATCCCCGATGGCGCGCGGAACTGGCCCGGCCCGGCGCCGGGCCCGCCGAACGCGCGTGGGAGCGACGCGACTTCACTGGTGGCCACGGCACCAGGATCGCCGACCGCGAGCCACGGCGGCCAGTGGCGAAAGGAGTGTTCAGCGACTGTTCGGCCGTCGCTCACCACGTCCACCGCGAGCACGTCCGCCGGTCCAGGAAGCTGTACGCGGGCAGCGGCCCCACCCAGTCGGCCTGGACGCCGCCGCGGGTGAGCCCGGTGACCGCGTCGCGCACGACGAGCAGGTCGCCCAGCCCGACGAGGAACGCCCAGCGCTCGTCGGCGGACTCGCCGGCCGGCAGCGCCACGGAGTCGCGGGCCCGCTCGGCGACCTCGGAGAGCAGCACGTCCGACCGGGCGGCCCGCCACGCCGAGCCGGGCTCGGTGAACCGCAGGCAGACGTGCACCTCGGCCAGGCCGTCGAGCCGGTCGAGGTCGGCGCGGTAGGTGCCGGCGGCCGGCGCGAGCACGTCGGCCCGGACGGCGTCCTCGTCGTCGGCCACCGTGCCGAACCGGACCGGCAGCACCGGGCCGCCCTCGACCAGCGCGGACACCACCGCCAGGTGCACGGCCGGGTCCGGCTCGGGGTCGCCGACGACCATGGCCAGGTCCTCCCAGCCCACCGTCCGCGGCGCCCGCGGGTGCCCGGCGCGCACGACGCCGTAGAGCTGCAGCGTCACGGCTGGTCGACGGGGACGGCGGGTTCCACGGGTACCGCGACTGCGGGGGTCGGCGGCGGGGGCGGAATGAGCCCGGTCGTCTGCCCGAGCCCCTGGGAGATCTGCCCGGGCACGGGCGTGCTCTGCAGCCGCTGCATGGCTTCGAGGTAGCGGATGTAGGTGTCGACGCTGGCGATCACGATCCGCGCCTCGATCGCCAGCAGCTCGATCCCGATCACCGACACCCGGACCGAGGCGTCGATGACGAGTCCCTTGTCGAGCAGGATGTCGAGCGTGTCGGCGAGGCCGCCGCCGGTCTGTCCCGGTCTGGTCACCTAAAACCTTTCGTCGAGGACCGCGCGGAGCTCGGCGAACCGGAGGTCCAGCGCGATCAGGGCCTGGCCGAGGTCTTCGACCTGGGCGGGGGTGAGGGTCTCCATGCGCCGCAGCGCTTGGCGTTCGAGCACTTCGCGGAGGATGTCGAGCACGGTGACGACCAGGTGGCCGAGCCCGCGGCCGGCGTCGGCGGGGATCCGGACGGGCTCGCTCATCCTTCGAGCCCGAGCAGCAGCAGCCGCAGGTCGAGCCGGACCAGGTCGATCCCGGCGAGCGAGATGATCACGTCCCCGGTCACGACGGCGCCGCGGTGCACGACCCGGTCGAGCAGGTCGGCGACGGACTCCACGGCGGCGTCAGCCATCGACCGTCACCCCGAGCTCGACGTCGGTGAAGGAGTACGGCGGCCACGGCCCCGACGTCTCCACCGTCGCGCCCGCCGCGCGCAACTCGCGGGCGAACCACTCGAACTCCGCGTGGAACGCCGCCTCCCGCCCGGTTTCGACCAGGAAGGCGGTGTTGACCAGCACGCCGTGCAGCCGCGCCCGCTCCATGCTGTCGGCCGCGTGCCGGCGCAACGCGTTCTGGAGCCGCCCGGCCGCGCCGACGACGTCCTCGCGCGCCTGCTGGAGCGCCTTCAGCCGCTCGCGCCGCCGGACGAGGTACTGCGTGCCGGTCAGGCCCGCGGTGTCCGGCCGGGTCGTCGCGGCGGGTTCGGTGTGCCGCACCCGCACGCCCCATTCGCGGTGCCCCTCGACCTCGTCGAGGCAGTCCCGCGCCTGGTCGTAGGCGACCTCCAGGAGCCGTTTCACCGAGGCTTCGCCGTCGAGGACCGTGCCGAACCGCAGCGGCAGCACCGGTTCGTGGCGGAAGACCGCGCGCACGACGGCGTCGTGTTCGCGGGCCAGCTCCGCGAGCGCGCCGTCCACCGGGTCGAGCGTGTCGATGCGGTCGAACCGCGCCGGGCTCACCTCCGAGACGACGACGCCCAGGTCGCGGTAGCCGACGAGCCGGGGCGCCGCGCCGAGGTCCAGACCGTCGCGGTTGCGGGTGATCGCGTAGGCGCAGAGCCAGTCGCGGGTGGTCACCGGGGTTCTTCCCTCCCGCTCGGCACGGGCAGCCGAGCCTCGAGTTCGGCGACGCGCGCCGCCAGGTCCAGTTCTTTCCCGGTGGGGTCCGCCAGTTCGCCGCGCCGTGCGTTCGGCGCGAAGAACGGGTCGTTCGTCCACCAGTCCATGCCCATTTCCCGGGCGGTCTGCGCGGAGGCGATGAACAGCCGGATCCGCAGCGTCAGCAATTCGACGTCGACGACGCTGACGCCGATGTCACCGGCTATCACGACGCCCTTGTCGAGCACGCGCTCCAGAATGTCCGCCAATGAATCGGACGAAGCGGCCAATCGTGTCACCCTTCCTTTCAGGAATCGGTGGTGCCCCGCGTGAACCGCCGCAGCCGTTCGCACGCGGTCAGCTCACCGGCGGCGTCGACGTCGACCCGGTAGGTGGCCAGCACGCTGGTGGAGTCCGGGATCCGGGCCAGCTCGACGACGTCGACGAGCACGGACCACCCGCCGTCGGCGCGGGTCCGGACCCCGGTCACGGCGTGCGGGGTCATCCCCGTGACCACGCCGAACTGGGCCGTCGCTTCGCGGATGGCGTCGACGGCACGAAGCCGGGAAACGGATTTCCCGGGGCTTTCCGGTATATTGTTGTTTTGGGCAAGGAACGGCTCTGGCGATTCCGTCATCGCTTTCCTGGTCTCGGGTGGGTGCCCACCGTAGCAACGTGCACAACTACGCGCAGGTGAGCAGCGGCACGGTATTTTTCACCGGTTCGCGGGAACGGTTGGGCGATCTGCGGCAACCCGCGGCGGCAGATGGCGCACCCGGAACACCCAGCGGCACCAATTCCGGGATTATCCCCGGAATATCACGATCGAGTAACGTCTACCAGCCGGTAGCCGACGCCGCGGACCGTCTCGATGGTCCGGGTGCCGAACGGGACGTCGATCTTGCGCCGCAGGTACCCGACGTAGACCTCGACGACGTTCTCGTCGCCGTCGTAGTGCGCGTCCCAGACGTGGCTCAGGATCTCGTTCTTCGTCAGCGCGGTTCCCGGGCGCCGCAACAAGAACTCCAGCAACCCGAACTCCCGCGCGGTCAGCTCGATCCGCGTCTGTCCCCTGTGGACGGTGCGGGCCGACGGGTCGAGCCGCAGGTCGCCCGCCTCCAGGACGGCGGGGCGGGCCGGCGCGCCCCGGCGCAGCAGCGCGCGCAGCCGGGCGATCAGCACGACGAAGGAGAACGGCTTGGACAGGTAGTCGTCGGCGCCCAGGTCGAACGCGTCGGCTTCGTCGTACTCGCCGTCCTTGGCGGTGAGCATCAGCACCGGCGTCCAGTTTTCGGCCGCGCGCAGGCGTTTGAGCACTTCGTAGCCGGACAGCTCGGGCAGCATGATGTCGAGCACGACGACGTCGTACTCCTGCTCGGTGGCCCGCCAGAGGCCTTCGCGACCGGTGTGCGCGACGTCGACGGTGAAGCCCTCGGCGACCAGGCCGCGCCGCAGCGTCTCCGCGAACTCGCGCTCGTCCTCCACGATCAGCAGCCGCACTACTCCTCCTCGGGCAGTTCGAGCACCGGCAGTTCGAGCACGAACCGCGCGCCCGGCTCGGCCGAAGCGGCGTAGCGCGCGCTCCCGCCGTGGCGCGCCGCGATGCCCGCCACGATCGGCAGGCCGAGCCCGGTGCCGCCGTGTTCGCGCTGCCGCGACGCGTCCAGCCGGACGAACCGTTCGAAGATCCGGACGCGGTCGGCTTCCGCGACGCCGGGGCCGTCGTCGCTCACCTCGACGACGGCGAGGTCGCCGCGCACCGAGCTGGCCACCCGGATGTGCGAGCGCGCGTGCCCGCGGGCGTTGTCGACCAGGTTCCGCACCGCCCGCCGCAGCTGGGCTTCGCTGCCGCGGACCTTCGCCGGCCCGGCGCGGACCTCGATGTCCAGCGCGCACTCGCCGCGGACCCGCTCGGCTTCGGCGCGCACGATGTCGTCGAGGTCGACCTCGGTGCGCGACGGCCGGTCGGTCGCGTCGTCGGTGCGGGCGAGCATGAGCAGGTCGTCGACGAGCTCGCGCAGCCGCGCGGTCTCGCGGGCGATCACGGGCACGAGGTCTTGCGCGCTCTCCGGGTGCCGCCCGGAGACGTCGAGCGCGGTGCTGATCGTGGACAGCGGCGAGCGCAGCTCGTGGCTGGCGTCGGCGACGAACCGGCGTTGCGCCGCCTGCGCCGACGCGAGCCGGCCGAGCATCCCGTTGAGCGTCACGGCCAGCCGGTGCACCTCGTCGCCGCCCGGCGGCAGCGGGACGCGGGCGGCGAGGTCGCGCGTCGAGATCTCGGCGACGGTCCGGCGCATCCGCTCGACCGGGCGCAGCGCCGAGCCGACCGCGCGGTAGACGGCGAGGCCGGAGATCGCCAGCAGCGGGACCGCGATCAGGCCGAGCAGCAGCGTCAGCCGCGTCGACGCCTCGGTCACCGGCTCCAGCGACCGGGCGGAGATCACCGTGTACGGGCCGCCCGGCCCGTTGACCTGCTGAGACACGACGCGGTAGTCGGCGCTGTCGCCGTTGAGCCCGAGCGGGAGGGTCTCGATGGCTTCCTGGCCGACGGCCGGGCGGGCGGAGGTCAGCGGCGGGTGCCCGACGATCGCCGGGTCGCTCGCGATCGGCACGCCCCGCGCGTTCAGCACCTGGGTGACGGCCTCGGTGTCGCCGGTGCTGGCGACGTCGGACGCGCTGAGGTCGCGCGCGCCCTCGCGGATGAGCTGGATGGCGACCTGGCGGCCGGTGCTGCGCGCACTCTCGGTGACGCTGCGGTCGAGCGACTCCTCCAGCAGCACCACGACCACCGCGAGCGCGGCCGCGATCGCCAGCGCGAGGGCGAAGACGGCCACCGCCGTGGTTCGCATGCGCACGCCGGTCGCGGCGATCACCCTGCCCAGTTTCACCAACTCAGCGTAACCACGGAGTGCGGCCACTACTAAGTCCGCCGCCGGCGCGTGGCGGTGAGCCGCTCCACGCGCAGGCGATCGACCTCCGGCAGCTCGAGCGGCGGCAGCGGGTGCCCGGCCGTCCAGGTGAGCAGCAGATCCGCCAGCGCGGGGTTGCGCGCGAGCGCCGGGCCGTGCAGGTAGGTGCCGACGACGTGGTCGGTCACCGCGCCTTCGGTGCCGTCGCCGTTGCCCGTGCCGCGCACGACCTGGCCGAGCGGCTCGCTGCCGGCGCCGAGCTTGCTGACGCCGAGGTGGTTCTCGAACCCGGTGAGCGGGGCGTCGTCCAGCAGCCCGGACGACGTCGCGATCAGTTCGGAGACCGCGCGCCGCTCGCCGGGCACGGTGGTGAGGTCGAGCAGGCCGAGGCCGTCGTGGTCGACGCCGTCGAGGCCGCGGAAGCGGGTGCCGAGCACCTGCAGGCCGGCGCAGACGCCGAAGATCACCGTCTCCGGGGTCAGGGCCCGCCGGTACTTCCGGAGGTGGGCCGCGGCCAGCGCCTGGGCGCCGTCCTCGCCACCGCCGAGCAGATAGAGGTCCAAAGTGGACGGTACCGGCTCGCCGAGCGCGACCGGCACGACCTCGGCGTCGAGCCCGCGCCAGCGCAGCCGCTGGCAGAGGACCTGCGCGTTGCCGCTGTCGCCGTACGTACCGAGCACCTCGGGCAGCAGGAGTCCGATCTGGACGATCGAGTCACGCACTGGGCAGCCTGCCCACCAGGTCGCGGAAGGCGGTGTAGTTGGCGACCAGCTCGACGCCGCCGGGCGGCAGCGCGTCGATGGCGGCGACCGGGTCGGGCTCGGACCAGTGCGGGACCTCGGCGTAGCAGAGCCGCACGGCGAGGTCGGCGCCGCGCTCGCCGGTGACGACGACCTGGCGTCCGCGCAGCCGTTCGAAGTGCACGTCCCAGAGCCAGGACAGGTCGCGGCCGTCGGCCTCCTGCGCGTTGACGGCGACGATGACGGGGGTGTCCTCGTCGAGCACGCGCAGCGTTTCGACCCAGCCGGCCGGGTTCTTGGCCAGCATCAGCCGCACGGAGTGCCGCGACCGGCGGATGGTCCGGTAGCGGCCGCCGATGTCGGTGATGGTCCGCAGCCGAGCGGCGGCGGTGTGCGGCGGCACCCCGAGCCGGTGCGCGGCGGCGAGCGCGAAGGCGGCGTTGGCGCGGTTGGCGTCGCCGGGCAGGCGGAGGTCCAGGTCGACGTCGCGGCCGCCGGGGGTGTGGACGAGGTCGCCCTCGAGGGTCCAGGCGGGCTCGGGGCGGGCGAGGCCGCAGGCGCAGCTCCAGTGGTCCTTGGCGTGGGTGATCAGGCCGTCGCAGCGCGGGCAGGCGGTGGAGTCGCCGGTCCAGCGCCGTCCGGTGCCGACCCAGAGCTTTTTGTCGGCTTCGGTCGCCGCGGAGGTGACGAGGATGTCGTCAGAATTGGCGACAATCGTGGTTTCAGGATGGTTCTTGATCGCTTTGCGCAGGTCTCGTTCGGTGGAACGGACCTCGCCGACGCGGTCGAGCTGGTCGCGGCTGAGGTTGAGCAGCACGAGGACGGCGGGGTTCAGCTGGTCGGCGACCCACGGGACGTAGGTTTCATCGACTTCGAGAACGGCGTAGGGCGCGTCGGGGCGCGCGGTGAGGGCGGCGAGCACACCGTCGGGCATGTTGGCGCCATCGCTGTTGGCGGCGACCTCGGCGAGGGCTTCGAGGGCCTTGCTGATCATGAGCGCGGTGGTGGTCTTGCCGTTGGTGCCGGTGACGAGCACGACGGTCCGGTTCCGGCCGACGCGCTGCAGGGCTTTCGGATCTAGGGCCAGCGTGATGCGGCCGCCGATGACACCGCCGTTGCCGAGGCCGGAGCTGCGCGAGAGCCAGGCGGTGAGACGCCCGGCGGACACGGACGCGCGAGTACGAAGGGGGCTGCGGGCAGTCACCGGTTGGATGGTGCTCGCCGGGCGCTGTGAGTTTGCTGAGTCCGTGACTCGGGCCACCGGTGGGGTCGGGTGGGCGGCGGGGCGGGCCGCCGAAACGTCTTGAATGAGTCGTTCAGGACCTTGCTGTGGCGTCCGGGCGAAATGGACGAGTTGTCATGGCGTCGGTGCCTTGCGCCGCCGAACTCACGCCCTCGCACCTGGGTTCGGCTTGGCGCTGTCGCGGCCGAGCCGTGGCAGCGCCGGACCGAGAGCCGGGCCGGATCGAGCGGGGCGGGCGGCCCGAGCCAGCCGGGCCGAGCTGTCGCCGCCGAGCCGCGGCAGCACCGGGCCAGGCTTGGCCTGGCCGACTGAGCCGAGCCGGATCGAGCCGGGCGGGCGGGCCGAGCAGGCCGCGCCGAGCCAGGCCGCGCCGGGCGGGCGGGCGGGCGGGCGGGCGGGCCAAGTCGAGCGGATCGAGCCGAGCCGGGCGTCTTGAATGATCCATTCCGGTCTTCGCAGGTCCCGAATGAGCCATTCGCGACCTGCGCCAAGAACAGCCTCTACTCCCTTCACAACCCATTCACGAATCTGAACACGCAACTGTCGAACTCGTCGAACGACGCCGTCAACGCCTCCGCAACCGCCATAGGTAGGAAACTTAACCATCGGAGGTTGTACCAATTAGCGTCCACAAGTAACCGCATTCTCCCTGAGACGTTTCAAGATCTTCCGCACATACATCGGAGGTGTTACCGTCCAACCCCACCCAGCGGAAATGCGTACCGCTGAGCGGAAACCGGGAACGTCCAACGGAGGGCAGCGTGGGACCGGAGCGCGGGCTGGAGAACAGCGGAACTCTCGAACGCGGGCTCGCGGTGCTCGAGCACGTGGGTCGGCACCAGGAGATTTCCACCAATGCGATCGCGCGGCAACTGGGGCTTTCCCGGAGCGCCGCCTACCGGATCGTCGGCACCCTGAAGAGCCTCGAATACCTCGAAGCCGACCAGGTCACCGGGCGGGTGCGACTCGGCACGCGGCTCGTCGAACTCGGGGCGCGCGCCATGGCCGCCACCGATCTGCACCGCTGTGCGCCGCGGTACCTCGCGTCGCTCGCCGAACGGTCCGGGGAGACCACCTACCTCGCCGTTCCGGACAACGACACCATGGTCTACGTCGCCACCGAACGCAGTGCCAGCGCCGTCACCCTCGCCTGCCGGCTCGGCACTCGGCGACCGCAGCACGCCACCTCGCTCGGGAAAGCCTGGCTCGCCGCGCTGCCCGAAGCCGATCGGGCCGAGCGCGTGCGGCGCATGAAACTGGACTCCCTCACGCTCAAGACGATCAACGATCCCCTGCGCCTGCTCGACGACCTCGCCCGGACCAGCCGTCGCGGGTGGGCGATCGACGAGGTCGAGAACGAGCCGGACGTCGGGTGCGTCGCCGCCGCCGTGCGGGACCACTCCGGACGGCCCATCGCCGCCATCAGCATCGCCGGGCCCGCGCCGCGGGTGCTGCGCCGGCTCGACGAGCTCGGCGCCTCCGTCGCCGGGACCGCCGCCGCCCTTTCGCTGCGGCTCGGGTACGTCCGGGGGCAGCGGGGATGACCTGGCTCCAGGACTACCAGCCCGCGGGCGGCCTGTGGCTCTCCGCGCTGCTGGCCGCGCTCCCGATCGTCGTGCTGCTCGTCGCGCTCGGCGTCGTCCGGCTGTCCGCGCACCTTTCGGCCGCGCTCGCGCTGGTCACCGCGCTCGGTGTCGCGCTGCTGCTGTACCGGATGCCGGCCGGGCTCGCGTTCGACGCCGCGGCCATGGGCGTGGTCTTCGGTGTGTGGTCGGTGGCCTGGATCGCGTTCCACGCCGTCTACTTCCACAACGTCACCGTCGCCACCGGCCGGTTCGACGCCATGAAGCGCGTGCTCGCCGGCTTCAGCGAGGACCGGCGGCTGCAGGCGCTGCTCATCGCGTTCGGCTTCGGCGCGCTGCTCGAAGGCGTCGCGGGCGGCGGGTCGCCGATCGCGATCACCGCCGCGATGATGGCCGCGCTCGGGTTCCCGCCGGTGAAGGCCGTCGTGCTCGCGCTGCTGGCGAACACCGCGCCAGTCGCGTTCGGCGGCCTCGGCAACCCGCTGATCGTGCTCGGCCGGCTGACCGCGCCGATCATGCACCTCAAACAGGACCAAGCCACCGAGCTGTTCTCAGCGGCCGTCGGCCGCCAGGTTCCGGTGCTGGCGCTGATCATCCCCGCGTTCCTGGTTGTCGTCCTGGCCGGCTGGAAGCGCATGCTCGAGGTGTGGCCCGCGGTGCTGACCGCCGGGCTCGCGTTCGCGGCCATGCAGTTCGTCGCGTCCAACTACATCAGCGCGAGCCTCGTCGACGTCCTCGCCGCGCTCACCGCGATGGCCGCGCTGTGGGTCCTTACGCGGTTCTGGCAGCCGGCGTCGGTGTGGCGGTTCGAGGGCGAAGAAAGCGCTGTCAAAAGCCTGGGTGCGGCGCAGGCCGAACGCGGCGCGCTCCACGCGTGGATGCCCTACATCATCCTGATCCTGGCGATCTTCCTGTCCCGGATCGGCACGATCTTCAAGAACCTCCCCACCTGGCTGGACCTGACGAAGCTGCTGCACAAGGCCGACTGGATCTTCGCCTGGCCGGGGCTGCACAACCACGTCGTCCAGCACCCGCCGATCACCGCGAAGAACGCGCCGTACGCGGCGACGTTCACGGTCGACTTCCTGTTCTCGCCGGGCACGGTCGCGCTGGTCGCGGCGGTCATCGCCGGCTTCGCGATGGGCGCGCGGCCGGGGCTGCTGCTCAAGACGTACCGCGAAACGCTGTTCCAGATGCGCTGGGCGCTCGCGACGATCTTCATGATCCTGGCGATCGCGTTCGTGATGAACTACTCGGGCGCAACGCAGACGCTGGGCCTCGCCCTGGCGACGACGGGCGCGGTCTTCCCGCTGTTCTCGGCCTACATCGGCTGGCTGGGCGTGTTCCTGACCGGCTCGGACGCGTCGACGAACAGCCTGTTCGGCCCCATGCAGGTGATTTCGGCCCAGCAGCTGAACCTGAACCCGATCCTGGCCGGCGCGACGAACACGTCCGGTGGCGTGATGGGCAAGATGATCTCGCCGCAGAACCTCTCGATCGGCGCGACGGCGATCGGGCAGAGCGGCAAGGAGGGATCGCTGCTGCGGCAGACTTTCCTGTGGTCCCTGCTGCTGACCGCGGTCGTCGGCGTGATCTCCCTGCTGCAGGCGACGATCCTGACGGCGATGATCCCGTCGCCCTAGGCTGGGCGGCATGAGTGCTGACGGTCTGGCGTCCTTCGGGTACGAGCTGGGTCTGCTGAAGCG
Organism: Amycolatopsis sp. NPDC114478; assembly: GCF_055633805.1. NCBI lineage: Bacteria > Bacillati > Actinomycetota > Actinomycetes > Pseudonocardiales > Pseudonocardiaceae > Amycolatopsis > Amycolatopsis sp. NPDC114478. The sequence goes on from NZ_JBVKDO010000004.1 coordinate 159,560, forward strand.
CGTCCGGCGGTCGGGCTGGTGGCACGCCGGGGTCCGCGACCCGGAGTCGGTCGGCGAGCACAGCCTGCGGGCCGCCCAGCTGGCGGCGCTGATCGCGGCGGAGGAGGGGGCGTCGCCGGAGCGGGCGGCGTTCCTGGCGGTGTGGCACGACACGCAGGAGACCCGGACGGGTGACCTGCCGCTGACGGCCGTCGACTACCTGGAGAAGCCGCGGCCGCGGGCGATCACGGCCGACCAGACCGACCGGCTTCCGGTCCGGTCGAAGGACCTGGTCCGGGCGGCGGTGGACGAGTACGAGACCCGCGAGACGGCGGAAGCGTTGTGCGCCAAGGATGCCGACAAGCTGGAGATGCTGCTGCAGGCCCTCGAATACCGGGACGTCGGCGTGCGGCGCGTCGACGAGTGGATCGAGTCCGCCCGGAAGGGATTGACGACCGAGACCGCGAAGAGGATCGCCGAAGCCGCGTTGACGCTGTCGCCGATGGCCTGGCGGGACCGCTGATCCAGGTCCCCCGTCGTCGCCGACCAGCAGCCCGCCGGCGCGGAACCACAGGTACCCCGCGACCAGCGCACTGCGGACGTCCCGGAAACCCCGCAGCAGCGAGGCGAGCACGGCGTCAGCTGCTCACCGCCGTCGCGCGGTCCAGCAGCAGCGCCCGCTCGCGCGCGTTCTCCGTCATCTCCGCCGCCCGCCTGAACTCCTGCTCGGCCTCCGCCGTCCGGCCCAGTTTCTGCAGCAGGTCGCCGCGGACGCTCGGGAGCAGGTGGTAGTCCTTCAACGCCGGGTCGTCGGCCACCGCGTCGACCACCGCCAAGCCGGCCGCGGGGCCGGCCGCCATCGCCACCGCGACCCCGCGGTTCAGCTCGATCACCGGGGACGGCTGGAGCTTCCCGAGCCCTTCGTACAGCGCCGCGATGCGCGCCCAGTCCGTCTCGTCGGCCGTGCGGGCGCGCGCGTGGCAGGCCGCGATCGCCGCCTGGGCCGAGTACGGGCCGTACGCGCCGTCGGCGATCTGCTCCGACAACGTCAACGCGGCCAGGCCGTGCTGGATCAGGAACCGGTCCCAGCGGCTGCGGTCCTGGTCGAGCAGCAGCACCGGCTCGCCGTTCGGGCCGGTGCGGGCCTTCGACCGCGACGACTGCAGCTCCATCAGCGCGACCAGGCCGTGCACCTCGGACTCGCCCGGCATCAGCCCGGCGAGGACGCGGCCGAGGCGCATCGCCTCTTCGCACAGCGCCGGGCGCATCCAGTCGTCGCCGCGGGTGGCCGAATAGCCCTCGTTGAACACCAGGTAGATGACCTCGAGCACGGACGACAGCCGGGCGACACGTTCGTCGCCCTCCGGCACCTCGAACGGGACCTTCGCCGCCGCTAGGGCTTTCTTCGCACGCACGATCCGCTGCGCGATCGTCGACTCGCGGACGAGGAACGCGCGCGCGATCTCGTCGGTGGTCAGGCCGCCGAGCATCCGCAGCGTCAGCGCGACGCGGGCCTGCGTGTTCAGCACCGGGTGGCACGCGACGAACAGCAGACGCAGCAGGTCGTCTTCGATGTGGTCGTCGAGGGCGGCGTCGAAGTCGGGCAGGACGCCTTCGCCGACCCGCTCGCCGCGGCCGACCTCCTCGAGCTTCTCCGCGTACCGCTCGTTGCGGCGGAACTGGTCGATCGCGCGGCGCTTGGCGATGGTCATCAGCCACGCGCCGGGGTTGCGCGGCACGCCGGACTCCGGCCACTGCTCCAGCGCCGCTACGAGCGCGTCCTGCGCCAGCTCTTCGGCGAGTCCGACGTCGCCGCGGGCCATGCGGGCCAGGCCCGCGATGAGCCGCGGCGACTCGATCCGCCAAACCGTCTCGACCGTCCTCTGGGCGTCCGCAACCGTCACCCGGCCATTCGACAGGGTGATCGGGTGCGGTGCAACCCACTACTCGGCGATCGGGCGGATCTCGATGACACCGCCCTTCGCCTCGGGGTTCGGCGCGCGCCGCATCAGCGCGACGACGTCCTCGAGGGATTCCCCGTTCAGCACCCAGACGCCGGCGACGAGCTCCTTCGATTCCGCGAAGGGGCCGTCGATGACCTTCGGTTCGGCGTCGCCTTCGAAGAGGACGCGCACCCCCTCGGAACTCGGCGTCAGGCCTTCGGCGAAGACGATCCGGCCGTCGTCGAGCAGCTGCTCGTTGAACTTCGACATCGTCTCCAGCTCTTCGCGGCTGGGTCCGACGCCCGCTTCGGACTCCGGGGTCGACTTGACCATCACCAGGAAGCGCATCACGCCTCCCCCGCGCTCTGCGCGCGAAGCCGTCCCTCCAGCTCCTCGATCTCGGGCGTCATGTTCTCGAAGTCGGACGCCTCGGCGACGCGCCGGATCTCGACCACGCCGGCCTGGCCGTCGGGGTTCGGCATCCGCTTGATCCACTCGACGCACTCGTCGCGGTCGCGGCACTGGAGGATCCAGAACCCGCCGACGAGCTCCTTGGTCTCGGCGAACGGACCGTCGACGACCTTGGGGGCCTCGGTGCCGGAGAACACGACGCGCGCGCCCTGCGAGCTCGGCGTGAGGCCCTCGCCCGCGAGCAGGACGCCGGCCTTGACCAGCTCTTCGTTGAACTTCCCCATCTCGGCCAGCAGCTCGGCGCTCGGGCCGTGCCCGGCCTCGGACTCCTCGTTCGCCTTGACGATCACCATGAACCGCACCGCGGTCTCCCTTCGTTCGTTGCTGCCTACGCGTCGAACGGCCGCGCCCCGGATCGACAGCGTCCGCCAAAAAACTTTCGCGCCGGAAAAGTAGCAGCTCAGGGCCGGTCCGGGCGGGCAATTCGGACAGGGGAGAATCGTCAGCCGTGGCGGTACTCCCCGACGACCTCTCCTCCGCGCTCGACGACGAGCTGGCCCGGCACCCGCTGCCGCGGCTGACGCAGTCCGTCGACCGGCTCAGCACGCGCTACCGCCAAGGTGACGCGGCGACTTCACCGATCCTCACCTCCGAAGCCGACGTCGCCGCGTACGCCGGCTATCGGATGCCGGCCACTTACGCCGCCGTACACGCTGTGCTTGCCGAAGCCGCTTCGCGCGCGCCCGGGTTCGAGCCGCGGACGCAGGTCGACGTCGGCGGCGGTACCGGCGCCGCGGTGTGGGCGGCGGCCGCGGTCTGGCCTTCGCTGGAGAAGTGCACCGTCCTGGAACAGGTCGCCGGGGCCATCGGGCTGGGCAAGCGGCTCGCGGCGGGCGCTTCGCTGCCCGCGGTGCGGGACGCCGAGTGGCGGCGCGGGTTCGTCGACCCGGCGGCGCCGGCGCCGGACGCCGACCTCGTGACGCTCTCGTACGTGCTCGGCGAGCTGCCGGACGCCACCCGTGCGGACGTCGTGCGCTGGCTGGCCGGCTCGGCGGGAACGGTCGCCCTGATCGAGCCGGGGACACCGGCCGGGTACGAGCGGATCCGCGCGGCCCGCGCGCAGCTGATCGAGCTGGGCCTGAACGTCGTCGCGCCGTGCCCGCACGACGCGGCGTGCCCGATCGTGCCCGGCGAGGACTGGTGCCACTTCGCCGCGCGGCTCCCCCGGTCGGGCCTGCACCGCCGGCTCAAGGCGGGCACGCTCGGCTTCGAGGACGAGAAGTTCGCCTACGTCGTCGCTTCGCGGTCGGTGCCAGAGCGACCGGACGCGCGCATCATCCGGCACCCGAAGAAGCACAAGGGCTGGGTCGCGCTGGACCTGTGCACCCCGGACGGGCTCAAGCCCGGCGTGGCGGTTTCGAAGAAGCAGGGCCCGCGCTACCGGGCGGCCCGCGACGCGGAGTGGGGTGACGGCTGGTGACGGTCATCGCGGAGATCAGCATGTCGGCGGACGGGATCGTCGCGGGGCCGGACACGAGCGCGGAGCACCGCCTCGGCCGCGACGGCGAGCTGCTACACGACTGGATCTTCGCCGGAACGGACGCCGATGGCGCGGTCGCGGCCCGGCTGTTCGACGGCACGGGCGCGTTCATCGTCGGCCGCACGATGTTCGAGGTCGGCGTGGATCCTTGGGGCGACGACGGGACGTTCAAGAAGCCGGTGTTCGTGGTGACCAACCGGCCGCACGAGCCGGTGGTGAAGGGCCCGACGACGTTCACGTTCGTCACCGACGGCCCGGAAAGCGCCCTGCGGCAGGCAAAAGCCGCGGCGGGCGACGAGAACGTGATGCTGATGGGCGGCGGCACGACGTTGCGGCAGTACCTGCTGGCGGGGCTGGTCGACGAGCTGCGGCTGCACGTGGTCCCGCTGCTGTTCGGAGCCGGAGTCCGGCTGTTCGACGCCGAAGTCGGGGCGCACGTGAAGCTGGAGCGCACGGCCGTCGAGGAGACGCCGAACGCGACCCACCTGACCTTCCGGGTCCTGAGCTAAGGCATCCGGACGGTCCGCAGGAACGCCGGCAGCAGCCACGGTCGCGGCCCGCCGATCCGCACGCCGCCGCCCAGTACCGCGCGAACTCGGGAAATCCGGCCGAACATCATCGGCACCAGCACCGCCGGGTCGAACGTCAACCGCACGTCCGCGGTCCCGTCCGGTTCCTCGAACCGCAGCCTTCCGTGCCGCAACGCCAGCACCGAAGGCGCCGTCAACGCCGACCGGAACTCGACCGCGATCCGGCGCGGGGACGGCGTCGCGTCGTCGAGCAGGCGGCCCATGTCGTTGCGCACCATGCCGAACAGGAACAGCTCCAGGAACAGCGCCTCGTGCGCCGCCGGGATCGGCCATGGGCGGCGGACCGCGCGGGCGATGTCCAGGCCGTGGATCAGCATCTCGTTGACCAGGTGCGCGAGCACGCCGGCCACCGGCACGCGCGAGCCGCCCAGCCACCACACCGGTTTCTCCGGGTCCAGGTCCTCGCTGACCAGCAGCACTTCGGCGATGTCCGCGCGCAGCCGCTCGGCCAGCCGGACGGGGTCGCGTTCCGGGTAGAGCTCCAGCGCCAGCGCGTTCATCCGCGAGATCGTGTCGACGCTCGCCGCGTTGATCGGCTCCTCGAGGCCCGGCAGGGGCAGCGGACCGCCGTCGCCGCGGATCATCGCGGTGTACATCAGCGCGATCATCCCGACGTGCGACGCCGTTTCGGCGATCGTCCACTCGCCGAGCGAGGTCGCGTGCCCGTACCGCACGCCGGCCACCAGGTCCGCGAACCGGGCGCCGGTCTCCGGCAGCGCCGCGCGCACCGCCTGCCACTTCTCGAGCGTCACGGGTTCGACGGTAGGAGCCCGGACGCCCGTCCCGGATCTCCCAAGGTGCGGTTATCTTCTGGGCATGATCCGGCTCCTGCCCCGGTCGACCCGGTGGCGGGTCGCCCTCTTCGCCGCGCTCGCGACGGCGCTCCTCCTCGGCCTCGGGTCGTACTGGTTCGTGTCGACGCTGCAAGGCCCGCTCGAAGACAACGCCAGGGCCCGGGCGAGCGACAAGGTCGACACGCTGCTCGCCCTGCTGGACTCGGGGGTCGCCCCGGCCGACGTGCCGCGGCAGTACGCCAAGGGCGGCGGGTACCTGATCAGCCGGGAAGCGGCCGACTGCTCGCTCGGCCGGGCGAAGCGGTTCGCCGACGACGAGCCGGTCCGGGTCTACGCGCCGGACTGCGTCATCGTCCAGCCGTTCGGCCTGGACGACCAGCTCTACAGCACCGCGCGGACGAAGGACCGCCGCTACGCGGTCCTGGCGGCGGAGCAGGTCGACCCCCTCGGCCTCGAAACCGTCGCCACCGCCGAGCGGATCCTCTGGGGCGGGGTGCCCGCGGCCGCGCTGCTCGTCGGCGGCGTCGCCTGGTTCGCCGTCCGGCGGTCGCTGCGGGCGGTCGGCGCGATCCGCGCGGAGGTCGACGGCGTGCGCGCGGGCGACCTCGGCCGCCGCGTCCCGGTGCCGGACTCCGGCGACGAGATCACCGAGCTCGCCGTGACGATGAACGAGATGCTGGGCCGGCTCGACCGGTCGGTGCGGCGGCAGAGCCAGTTCACCGCGGACGCGTCGCACGAGCTGCGCACGCCGCTGGCCTCCCTGCGCACCCAGCTCGAGGTGCAGCTCGCCCACCCCGACCGCCTCGACTGGCGGCGCAGCTGCGAGAACGCCGTGCTCGACGTGACGCGGATGGAGACGCTCGCCGCGGATCTGCTGCTGCTCAGCAAGCTGGACGCGGACCAGCCGGCCGGCTCGGAACCGGTGGCGCTGGCGGACGTGGTGACCGCGCACGTCGCCGCGCGAGTCCCCTATGACGGCCTCGAGCTGAACCTCGAAGCGTCGCCGGTGGTGCGCGGCCACGCCGGACGGCTGGAGCGCGTGCTGCGCAACCTCGTCGACAACGCCGAACGCCACGCGAAGAGCCGCGTCACGATCACGATCACCGCGTCCGGCGGCGAGAGCGTGCTGACCGTGCAAGACGACGGACCCGGCATCCCGGCCGAGGAGCGCGAGCGCGTCTTCGACCGGTTCGTGCGGCTGGACGCCGACCGCGCGCGGGAGGACGACGGCGGCGCCGGACTCGGCTTGGCGATCGCCGCGCAGGTCGCGCGCTCGCACGGTGGCACCCTGCGCGTCGCGGACAGCACGTCGGGAGCGCTCCTGGAGCTGCGGCTTCCGCTTGCCTGAAGACGTCTTCAGCTTGCTTAAGCTCCGGTTCAGCGTGGCCCCAAGAGCATCCCGCCATGCTGATCGACTTCGCACCGGTCCAGGTGCGTACGCGCGCGGTCCCCTTCCTTGTCGCCGCGGTCGCCTTCGCCGGGTATGCCGCCTGGTCGCTGCAGCGGCTGCGGACGTTCGACGCGAGCGGCTTCGACCTGGGGATCTTCGAACAGGTCGTCCGGTCGTACGCCCACGGGCGCTGGCCGGTGGCGGACCTGCTCGGCCCGGGCGCGCCGGCGCTCGGCGACCACTTCCACCCGATCTTGGCGCTGCTGGCGCCGTTCTACCTGCTCTGGCCGTCGTCGGCGTGCCTGCTGATCACGCAGGCTTTCCTGTTCGCGCTGTCCGCGGTCCCCGTGACGCGGTGCGCGGTGCGGGTGCTCGGCACTCGCCGGGGCGCGGTCGTCGGCGCGGGGTACGTGCTGTCGTGGGGGTTGCTGTCCGCGGTGAACTTCGACTTCCACGAGGTGTGCTTCGCCGTCCCGATGGTGGCGTTCGCCGCCGAGCACCTGCTGCGCGAACGCTGGCGGGCGGCGGTCTGGTGCGCGCTGCCGCTGGTGCTGGTCAAGGAAGACCTGCCGCTGACGCTCGCCGCGGTGGGTGTCGTGCTGGTGCTCAACGGGCAGCGCCGGCTCGGCTGGGCGGCGATCGGCTTCGGCGTGGCGTGCTCGGCGCTGCTGTTCCTGGTGGTCCTGCCGGCGCTGAATCCGGCCGGGGTGTACGCGCACGGCGGCGGCTTCAACCCGTTCGGCGGCGCGATCGTCAAGGTCTCGATGCTGCTGGCCCTGCTGGTACCGACGGCGTTCGCGGCGCTGCGGTCGCCGCTGCTGTTGCTGGCGGTGCCGACGCTGCTGTGGCGGCTGGTCTCGGCGAACGACCGCTACTGGGGCATGGGCTACCACTACAGCGCGGTCCTGATGCCGATCGTGTTCCTGGCGGGCCTGCGCGGCGCGCGTCGGGCGGCCCGGCTGCTGCCGGCGTGCGCGCTGGTCGCCGGGCTGGCTTCGCTGGGGTTGCAGGCGGCGCACCTGACGGACGGGGTGTGGACGCCGTCGCAGCGAGCCGGCATCGACACGGTCCTGGCGCGCATCCCGTCCGGCGCCACGGTGCTGGCGTCGAACCGGCTGGCCCCGCGGCTGACGTCCCGCTGCACGGTGCTGTTCTTCGACGGCGTGACCGCGGAACGGCCGGAGTGGGTGGCGGTGGCCCGCCCGGAACAGTCGTGGCCGACGACGCTGGCGACGAAGGCGTTCGCTTTGGGCGAGCTGGAGGACACGGGGTATGTGCGCGTCGAGGAGACGGACTCCGTCGTGCTGCTGCACCGTGAGTAGAGGGACCGCAGCGGTAACCGGCCAGTCGGGGGGCGTGCCGGCCGGTTACCGCCGCACGAAGAAAGAGGGAGCCCCACGCCAAGAATGACGCGCGGCCCCCCGCTTCACCCGATCGAGTGACGATTAGGCCGGATCGGCGAGGATGCCGTTGTCCAGCCCGCCACCATCTCTCGCGCCCGGCCGGCAGCCCGGGACGACTCCGGCCCCTCCCACGGCCAGAGCCACCCCGGAGCCCCCGGTCAGGCCGGATCGGCCAGGATGCCGTTCACGTACGAACCCGGGTGCGTCGCCGCGTCCTGGCGTAGTACCGGCAGGTCCGACGGCCACTTCGCCGTCAACGCGATGCGCGAACCTGGTGGGATCGTGTTCAGCTTCGCCGGTGTCCACGTCGGCTCGCCGGGCGACGGCTTGAGGACCGTGATCGTCGCCGAGGCCGTCGTGCCCGGCGTCACCTCGTTGTACTTCACCCCGTTGTCGACGCGCGGCAGGTGGTACACCGGGCCGAACGTTGCGTCGTCCGGGCCGGCCAGGTCGACGCCCGGCACTCCGTACAGGCCGCACGTGTGGTCCGTCGTGTTGCGGTAGGTCAGCGGGATGTCGTACTGGCCCGGCGCGTCGTTCTTCTCCGCCGGCTTGCCCAGCAGGACCTCCAGGTCGGCCGTGGTGCACCGCGGCGTCGCGGTCGACGCCGCGGCCACACCACCGCCGGACCCGCCCGCCGGGGCAACAGCAACAGGAGCCGCAGCCGGAGCCACAGCCGGAGCCGTCCCGCACGCCGCCAGCGCGAACGCGCCCGCCGCCGTGCCGATCCCCATCAGAATGCGCTTCACGTGGATTCCCCTCCCCGAACTCAGTTGCCGACCGGCGTGACCTGGACGGCGTCGCCCTTCACGGCCGCCCCCGCGGGCCACGCGACGCTCACCGGCTGGCCGAACGGCCCGGTCGGCAGGTCGAACGTCACGAAGTCCGGCGCACCCGACGGCGCCGCCGCCGAACGCTGGATGATCCGCGACTCGGCCGGGTGCCCGGCACGCAGGTTCACCGGCAGCGCCTCGCTGCCGTCCGGCGTCGCCGAGACGGCCAGCCGCTGTCCGCCGGCCAGGAAGGACACCGCCGTCGGCGCGCCTTCGAGCTTGCAGTTCGTCATCGGCGACGACGCGGTGTAGGTGAGCACGTAAGCCTCGTGCCCGGCGGCGTTCGACGGATCCGGTGCCACCGACACGCGGACGTCCGAAGCCCCGCACGGGTGGTCGCTCGGCATGGCGTTCGCGGCCCCCGCCGCCAGCACCAGCCCGCCGGCCACCAGACCCCCGGTGAGCAACGCGGTCGCAGTGCGCTTCATGGTCGTCCTCCCTCGTTCCGTGATCAACTGGACTCACCGGTAGAGATGCCCACGGGCCACCCGGGGATGCGCCGGGATGGGGTCGATCACCGGAAAGCAACCTCGGTGAACCCCAAGCGTCAAAAGGAATGTCAGCTGCGACCGAAGCAGACGAACGGCATCAGCGGCTCCGCGTGAGCCGCGTCGGCCAGGGCACGCGCAGGGGGCGTGCCCGCCGACAGCGCGCGGTGGTAGGCCAGCATGACCCCGCCCGCCGTCCGGTCGTCGACCCGCGCCACGCTCGACACCACGGTCCGGCTGCCGCCGTAGAGCAACGCCGCCGTGAAGCCGAGGACCTCGTCGCCGGCCCGGACCACCGTCTGGCCGACGTCGCACGACGACAGCACCACGTGCTCCGGCGCCGTCGAAAGCTGCTGGACGTCGTAAGCCATCAACGGCCCGTCGGCCAGGTTGAGCCGGGAGAACAGCACGTTCTCCTGTTCGTGGTGGCCGTGCGCGGCGAAGTGCGCGAGCCGGCAGCCGTCGAACGCCTTGAGCGTCGCCGCGACCGTCGCGTCCGGCCCGGTCAGCACCTCGGCCTCCGGGTAGAGCGGCGCCAGCGACGAAACCTCGGTCTCCGCGTGGGTCAGGTCCGAGCCCGCGACCAGCAGCGGCGCCCCGGCCGCCCGGCGCGGACGGCGGCCCGCGTCCAGCCACGCCGACGACGACGGCGTGACCGTCACCGGGCGCCCGCGCAACGTCGGCAGCAGACCCCACGGGATGGCCGAAAGCGCGCCGGTCGGCACGACGACGACGTCGAGGTCGCCCAGCCGCGAAGCCAGCGGCGCCAGCAGGATCGAGTCCAGCGCGGTGACCTGTGTGCGCACCGAGCGGCGGATGACCTGGTCGAGCTGCGGCGGCAGCTGGCGGCCGCACAACGCGTCGAGGTCGCTGTGCAGCCGCGCGACCGGCTCGGCGACGGCCGACGCCGGGCCCAGCTCGATCAGCGCGACCCGGTGGTTCGCGATCACCTGCGCGCACAACGCGCCGTGGTCGGCGAGGAAGCAGACCATCGCGCTGCCGGTTTCGGCGAGCTCGTCGCCGACTTCGCGCAGCTTCGCCTCGGGGTGGTCGACGTCGGTGCCTTCGGCCTGCCAGCCCTTGGCGCGGATCTCGCGTTCCAGCGCGGCGCACCGCTTCGCGGCCTGGGCGTCCGGCTTGCCGGACAGCTCGCCGGCGCGGATCTGCATCGAGAGGTACCGCAGCTCGGCGACGGCGTCGACGGTCTCGGGGTGCGCGGGCGGGCGCACCGGCCGGAACCGGAACGCCTGCGCGCGCGAGCGGTCGAGCCACCGGAACACGACGCCGGGCGACCGCTGGGCGAGCGCGGCGGCGAGGCCCGCGTCGGCGAGTTCCTTGCCGAGCGACGTCGTCCCGGTCAGCAGGTCGATGCTGCCGAACCGGCCGCGGTGGCGCTCCAGCTGCGTCAGCCCGGCGCGCGCGTTGGCGAAGGTGATGCGCCGCTCGCCGCTCGCGGCCCCGAGTTCGGCCAGCGCGAGCCGGCGCACCAGCCGGTTTTCCAGGGGCGCGGCCCGGCGGTCGCGGGCGGCGATGCCGGCCCGGGCGCGGTCGAGGTCGCCGAGGGCGATGCACGCGCGGGCGGCCAGCAGCGCCGCGATTTCGGCGTCGTTGCGCAGGCCCAGCCCGGTGAGCCGGTCGGCCAGCGCGGTCGCCTCGGCGGCGACGCGGGCGATCCGACGTCCGGCGGCGAAGTCCGCGCGCAGCACGGTCAGCTGTGCGACCGCCGCCCAGGTTTCGTTGCCGCGACGGCGAAATCTCCGTTCGGCGCGGCCGGCCCAGCTACGCGCGGTCGACGGCTCGCCGCCGGCCAGCGCGGCCAGCGCGCGGGTCAGCTCGGCTTCGGCGTGCTCCTGGTTCATCCGCAGCCGCGGGAACTGCTCGAGGGCGGCGTCCAGTTCGGCCGCGGCCTCCTGCGGCAGCCCGGCGGCGAGCAGCGCGCGGGCCTTGTCGACGGCCAGCACCGGCAGCATCCCGACGCTCTGTTCGGCGTAGAACCCGCTGGCCGCGTCGAAGTCCCGCAGCGCGCCCGGGATGTCGCCGGTCAGGACGCGCGCCTGACCGCGTCCGTGGGCCGCTTTGGCGAAGATCCGGGCCAGGCCCTCTTCTTCGGGTTGCCCGGCGCCGATCTGCTCGCACTGGTCGAGATCGGCGAGCGCGAGCCGGACGCGGCCGGCGTACTGGTGCAGCATGGCGCGGTTGAGCAGCGTCCGGGCGAGCACGACGAACTCGCCGGCCTGGCGCAGCAACGGGATCGCTTCGTCGAAGCAGACCAGGGCTTCGTCCATCCGGCCGATCAGGATGAAGACGAGACCCCGTTGCTGGCGCAGGATCCCCCGCCCGACGTCGGAGACGAGGACGTCGGCTTCGTCGAGCAGGGCCAGGCCGCGGGTGCTGTTCCCGAGCGCGGTTTCGACGGCGGCGTACGTGCCGAGGACGCGCGTGGCGAGGTCGGTCCAGGCGGGCCATTCCGGCGGCGGTTGCGTGGCGGGCAGGCCGAGCAGCCTTGCGGCGGAACGGATCAGCCGCCCGCCGACGACGGGCTGGCCGTTGTTGGTCGCCGCGACCGCACGCCGATGCAGGTCGCGCACCCGGTCTTCCGCCTTCGGCGACGAGACCACAGGCTGCCCTTCCGGCCGGGGCCGTCCCCCTCGGCCGAGAAGGACGTCCCGGATCGTACCTCCGGGCCGTGGCGGTCCGGGGTTTTCGCCGGGTGGACAGATTTTCACTTGTGGGCACGGCAACCGGGCCGCTTCCGCCCTACAGCTCGACAGCCGGCGTGCTCACCGTCCTCGACCGCCCCAGGGTCCGCACCAGCACCTGGACCATCCCGTGCGGCACGCCGCTCACCGCGAACCGCCCTTCGGCGTCCGATGTGGTCGTCAGCGGGCCGTTCGCCGTGCGCACCTCGATCGGGTGTTCCGCCGGCGGGGTCAGCCACCCGTCCAGCCGGATCGTCCCCCCGGGCTCGGGGCTCACGTTCACCATGATCGTCAGGCTCTCGCTGTCGAACGTGATCAGCCGGCCCTGCTCGGCGGCGCTTCGCGCGCCCGCCAATCCCTCCTGTTCCCGGATCCGCATCACTTCGAGGTCGACGTCCTCCAGCTGGATCGCGAACCGGATCTGGTCCACCAGCGTGGCGGGCATCGGGTCGGCGTCTTCCCACAGCTCGCGCAATCCGGTCAGCAACCGGAAGTCGAGCTCGTCCAAGGGCTCGTTCGCGCCGGGTGGTTCGACGGTGGTCACAGCCAATCTCCTTCGCCGTTGGCGAGTAGCTGCTCGCGCAGGCGCGCGAGGCAACGTCCCCTGGTCGGGCCGATACTCCCCCTCGGCATTCCCAGCCGGGCGCCCACTTCGGCGTAGTCCGGCCGGTGCACGAACGCCACGATCCGCAGCAGGCTGCGGCAGCGTTCGGGCAGTGCGTCGACCGCGCGCCACAACCGCGCGCGCTGGTCGTCGCGCAGCACCCCCTCCTCGGGTGCCGGTGACGCTTCGGTCAGCCGCTCCGGAAGCTCCGGCAACGGCCGTTCGACCTGGCGTTTTTCCCCAGCCCGCCAGGCCTCCCGTTTGGTCACGGTGATCAGCCAGCCGGTCAGCGCGACCGGCGAGCGGATCTCCGCGAACGAGCCGAGCAGGCGCAGCCACGTCGTCTGCACGACGTCGCCGGCCTGATCGGCGTCCAGGCCCTGGTCGCGCGCGACCTGCCAGAGCAGCGGCGTGAGCAGGGAAACCAGTTCGTCCAGCGCCGCGCGGTCGCCCGACCGCGCGGCGTCGAACAGGGCCGCTACCCGGCTGTGATCGGTCTTGGCCACGTTCACAGCGAGCCCAGCGCGGTCCAGGCGCGCTTGACGACGGTGTCGCGGTCGACCGTGGCCAGGTCGCCCGAGTGGAACAACGCCTTCGCGATCTCGGCGGCGGCGAGCGGCGCCGCGAACGACGTCCCGTCCCAGACCGCGAAGCCGGCGCTGTAGTCGTCCGGGTCGAAGGAACCGCGGCCGGGCAGCTCGTGGTCGGCGGCCGCGCTGCCGCGGACGTCGTCCGGGTACGTGCTGACGACGCCGGCGCCGGTCGCCCAGCAGCGCACCCACGGGCCTTCGTTCGAGAACAGCGCCCGGGTGGTGCCGGCGTCGGGGTTGAGCGCCCCGACGCTGATCACCTGCGGGCCGCAGCCGCTGCCGAGCGGCTGGTCGGCGAACGCCGCCGGGTAGAAGCGGCGGGTGGTGGCGTCGTTGCCCGCGGCCGCGACCACCAGCACGCCCAGGGAGAGCAGGTCGGCGATCGCCGCGCCGAAGAGGCCGGTGAACACGACGTCCGCCGGGTCTTCGACGTAGTAGCCCATCGAAATCGACACGATGTCGACCATGTCCTCGGGCCGGTGGTTCGCCTGCGCGTTCCGGACGCGGTCGGCCAGCAGGTGCAGCGCCAGCAGCACATCGGCCTCGTACGCGACGCCGTCGCTGTGCACGACGCGGATCGCGAGGGTGTCGGCTTCGGGGCAGGCCTGCCGGATGATGCCGGCGATGAACAGGCCGTGCCCGGTGTCGGTGTCGATGTCGCCGATCAGCGGCTGGCCGGTCGTCGGCGCGTCCCAGTAGTCCGCGAGCAGCTGCGTCGGCAGGGTGCTCGACGCGAGCTCGGCCTGCAGGACCGCCGCCTGGATGTCCGGGGCGACGGCGAGACCGCTGCCGGCGGGCGGCGGGCCGCTGCGGTCGTCCAGCCCGAACCAGCGGTGCGGGCCGATGCCGGTGTCGAGCACGGCGATGACCGGCCGCCGGTGCGCGGGCTTCTCGCTGCGGTAGGGCGGGTCCGCGGCCAGCGTCACCGGGATCCGGTTGACGCCGTGGGTGCGCCCGTACGAGCTGCCCGGGCCGAACCCGCTGGTCTCCCACGGCGTGCCGCCGAGACCGCTGGTCTCCCACGGCACCCCGCCGAACACCGGCGAGGTGAACAGCAGGTGCTCGACCGACACCTTCGCGACGATCTCCGGGTCGATCTCGGGCTTCTCGCCCGAAGCGGCCGAGCGCAGCAGCTGCAGCGCCTTCCAGCAGTCGACGACGACGGGGTCGGAGTCCTCGCGGACGTTCAGCAGCGCGCGGGCGGGCAGGTCGTCCAGCTGCCGGGCGCGGGCGTACTCCTTCGAGTCGCCGCCCTGGTCGGCGGGGACGGCGTAGACGCCGATGCGGGCGAGCACCCGGTTGATCGCGGCCAGGGTCTCCTGGTCGCGCAGGTACCGGTTGGGGAGCAGGAAGGTGCCCGGCCGGTACACGGTCGTGCGCGGGACCGGCTGCCCGGCGGCGACGACCGCCGTGGCCGGGTCGAGCACCCGCGCGCCGTGCCGGTCGAGCAACTGCCTGGGTGGGGTCGGGAGCTCGTTGAGCGTGCTCGCGTCCTCCGCCGCTACCTCCGCGGTCTCGTCCCGCACGAACTTGACGACCATCGGGTCCACCCTCCGCCATTGATCACTGATGGCACCCGGGAAAGACCCGTGGGCCGCCACTGGGATACGACACCAACATCACGAATGGGTAACGACGACGGCAAACGGGTGAAGACGTATCTGACGGGCCCGGCTCACCCACTTGGCCCCCGGAAGTCACGAATGCATTCGGGGAGATCAGCATGGTTGTGCTCCGGTCGAGCGCGCAGGAGGCGGAACGGCCCGCGCCGGCCCGGGGGCTGGGTGGCCCCTTCACCGCGGACCCGGCCACCGGCGGCGGCTGCTTCGCCGTACCGCTCGACCTGCCGCCGGGTCCTGGCGGCGTCGCGCCCGCGCTGGCGCTGCGCTACACGACCGGCGCGCCGAACGGCGTCTTCGGCGGCGGGTTCGCGCTGCCGCTGCCGCACGTCCGGCTGACCGATGGCCGGGCGGGCTCCGGCGCCGAGGGCAAGCTCGTCCGCCGCGGCGACGGCTTCGTGCTCACCACCCGGTCAGGGGTCCGGCACCTGCTCGGCACGACCGACGGCGGCCGGTCCGCCGGCACGGCCTGGTACCTCGAACGGACCGAGGACGCGTTCGGGAACGCCGTGGACTTCAGCTGGGCGCACCACAGCGGGCAGGCGTACCTCGCGCGCGTGTCCTACGGCCCGTACGAAGTCGACTTCACCTACGAGGAGCGGCCGGACGTCCTGCGCTGGGGCCGCAGCGGCACGCTCGTCACGACGGCGTTGCGCTGCACCCGCGTCGACCTGCGGGTGCCGGCGGACGCGCGGCCGCTCGTGCGCCGGTGGCACTTCGGCTACGACGAGGACGACGTGACCGGGTCTTCGCTGCTGACGTCGGTCGCGCTCACCGGGTTCGACGCGCACGGCGCCGAGGTGGCCGCGCCGGTGCTGCGGCTGGCCTACGCCCGCGCCGAACCGCCGGCGCCGCGGCGGATCCACGTCGCCGCTCCGGCGCGGGCCGGCGGTGGGAGTGGCGGCGTGCTGCTGCTCGACGACACCGTGCCGTCCTACTCCCTCGACCCCGCCGACCTCCCGCGCACCGGGCGGCTGAGCGAGATCGACAACGGCCTCGGGCTGCTCACCTCGGTCGAGTACGCGACCGTCGAGACGGTCCCGGTGGTCCGGCGCGTCACGCGCCACGAGGCGGTCACCGGGCAGACCGGCGTGACGGAGTTCGCCTACCACGACGGCCGGTTCCCCGGCTTCGGCCGCGTCGTCCAGGACGAGCTCGGCGACGAGTACGCGCCCACGCTGCGGACCGTGCGCTGGTTCGGCGACGGCGGGCTCCTCGACAAGGAGGAGGTCTACGGCCTCGACGGGTCCGCCCTGGAGGACCGGCCGTACTTCCGGGTGGAGCACGCTCGCCGTCCGAAGTGGACTCTTTCCGTGGCGGCCGACTTCGAGCGGCACGAGCGGCCGGTCTCGGTGACCACGACGGAGACGGACTTCGACCCCGTCGGCAACCCGGTCCGTGAGGTGCGGACCGTCAAGCGGCCCGGCCGCGAGCCGGTCGTCCGCGACACCCGCACGACGTACGCGACCGCGCCCGAGCGGCGGTTCAGCTCCCTGCCCGCGCGCGTCCGGACGGTGGACGGGAGCGGGAAAGTCCTGTCGGACACGGTGTTCCGGTACGACGAGCGGCCCGACGGCACCGCCGGGTCCCGCGGCCTGCTCACCGCGCGGGAGGAGCTGGCGCTCACCGACGCGCTCGTCGCCGGCGTCTACGGCCCGGTCGTGCCGGACTTCCGGCACCACGGCTACCACCGCCGTCCCGGCGAGGACGGCTGGTGGGTGACGACGTTCCACGGGCGGCTCGACACCGTCGCCGGGCTGCGCACCACGACGACCGGGCCGCACGGCCACACCCACGAGGTGCGGTACTCGGCCGACCGGTGCTTCCCCGAGGTGTTCTCGGACCCGCTCGGGAACGTGACGGCGACCCGGTACGACGTCCGCGTGGCGCGCGTGCGCGAGGTGACCGATCCGGCGGGCGCGGTGACCGCGGTGACGCACGATCCGCTGGGGCGCCCGGAAACCGTGGTGCGACCGGGTGACTCGGCGGACCTGCCGACCGTCCGCTACCGCTACGACGGGGCCCGGGTGACGACCGAGCAGCGTGCGGTGTCCGGCGAGGCCGAGGTGCTCGTGACGTCGGAGCTGCGCGACGGCGCGGGCCGGCTGGTGCAGCGCCGGCACGCCGAGCTGCTCGGCGACGTCGTCGACGAGCAGCACGAGTACTGCGCGCGCGGCCTGCTGTGCCGGACGAGCCGGGCGTTTCGCGCCGGCGATCGGCCGGAGACGTTCGAGGAGTTCCGCTACGACGCGCTGGGCCGTCCACTGAGGACGTCCACATCGGACACTCCGGCGACGGTCGTGCGGGACCTGCTGGGCCGCGAGCTGCGCGACGCGGACGGCGTCGTGCACGCGAGGGACGCCGCCGGCAACGCGGTCGAGACGCGGACCGCGAGCGGGCACACGGTGTACCGCGTGCACGACGCGGCCGACCGCGTGGTCGCGGTGCTGGTCGACGACCCGGGCGGCACCCCGGTCACGACGTTCACCTACCACGACGGCGGGCTCCCGGTGCCGCTCGAAGCGGGGCCGCACAGCTGCGGGCGGCTGGTGCGCGTCGCCGACGAGTCCGGCGTGACGCTGTTCGGCTACGACCCGCTCGGCCACCCGGCCGAGCGGCGCTGGCGGCCGGCGCACATCGCCGTCGAGTACCGGCTGGACGTCACCCGCCGGGCGGACGGACGGCTGTCCGAAGTGGTCTACCCGGACGCGGGCGACGGGCGGCTGACCGTCCGCCACCAGTACGACGAGGTCGGGCGGCTGGTGAGCGTGCCGGGGTTCGTCGACGCGGTCCAGTACGACCTGCGCGGCCGCCGGACGGCGGTGCACTACGCGAACGGCGTCAGCGAGCACTTCACGCCGGAGCACGTCGTCCGCGGCCCGGACGGCCTGCTGCGTTCGATCGCCCCCGGGACGCCGGCGGAACCGCGGCCGGGCAGCGAGATCCGGGACGCGTTCGACCGGCTGCGCGGGGTCCACGGCGACGACGGCGTCAACGCGCTGTACGGCTACGACCACACCGGCCGCCGGGTCCGCACGCTGATCACGAACGGCACGCACATCCACGAGGTGCTGACCCCGGACGACCTGTACGCGATCGAGGACGGCGAGCTGGTGGTCGTGGTGGCGGGCACGGTCCGCCGCCACGCGGACGGCCGCCGCGAGTACCTCCACTTCGACGAGCGCGACGAAGTCGCCTTGATCACCGACGAGCACGGCGCGGTCAGTCGCGCCGGTAGTAGTGGCCGTTGACGCCGTCGTACCGGCCGCCGCTGCGGCAGCACCGGCGGAAACCTCCGCCCGGAACCGCAGGGACACGGGTCGTTGCCACCGAGCTTTTCGACGAGTTCGGTGTCTTCGCCGACCGTTCGGTCGCCGCGTTTGACGCGGGTCTCGCTAGAGGGAACCCCCGGCGGCGCTTGCTCGTCGGCTCAAAAGGACGGCTCGGTGTCGTGGTCGCGGTACATGGCAGGACCTCCATCCGCTCGGACGTCGTGGACGCGACCACGCTAGCCACGGACCCGGTTTCCCTCCAGCGAATTCCGGTCAGTCCAGCACGGCCAGGTCGAGCCGCTCGAGGCGCGCCGGGTCGGCGAGGATGTCGATCTCCACGATCCGACCGCCGGCCACCGTGAAGCCCAGCACCGAGAACGGCCGCCCCTCCCGGATGCCGACCACGCCCGCCGCGCCGTTGACCAGCGCCCGGCGGACCGTGCCGCCGCCCGCGCCGAGGCGGGAGAACGTCAGCGCCTGGTTCGCCACCGCCGCCGGGCCGCGGACCTCCACCGAGTCGCCGGCGGCACCGCGGTCCGCGCGCAGCACGACCTCGGGGTCGAGGACCGACACCAGCGCGTCGAAGTCGCCGCCGCGGGCCGCCGCCAGGAAGGCGTCGACGACTTCGCGCTGCCGGCCGAGGTCCGGGTCGGGCGCGACGGGGGCGCCCTGGACGCGCCGCCGGGCGCGGCTCGCCAGCTGCCGGGTCGCCGCCTCGGACCGGCCGACGATCGGGGCGATCTCCTCGAACGGCATCGCGAACATGTCCCGCAGCACGAACGCCAACCGCTCGCCCGGGGTGAGCGTGTCCAGCACGACCAGCAGCGCGAGGCCGACCGAGTCCGCCATCAGCGCCTCGTGCTCCGGGCCGGCGTCCTCGCGGCTGATGATCGGGTCGGGCACCAGGACGTCCCACGGCTCCTCGCGCCGGGCCTTGCGCGAGCGCAGCATGTCGAGGCAGACCCGCCCGACGACCGTCGTCAGCCAGCCGCCGAGGTTCTCGACGGCGGCCGGGTCGCTCCGGCTCAGCCGCAGCCACGACTCCTGCACGGCGTCCTCGGCCTCGCTCAGCGAGCCCAGCATCCGGTAGGCGACCGAGCGCAGGTGGCTCCGGTGGGTCTCGAAGCTGCGGGCCAGGAGGTCATCGTTCACGGGTCGGTCCTTTCGCGGTCGTCCCCACCTTGACGTATCCCGCGCCACCGATGTGACAGGTCTGACGACTGTATCCCGCTCAGCGGCATCTTCCCTTGACGTACGATATATCACCGCACAATCATCGGACCTCTCCGACGAAGGAGCGGCCCATGAGAGTCCGAGCCTGCCTCGCCGCGGTCATCGTGCTGCTGGCGACCCTGGTCACCCCCGCGCACGCCGAGCTGTACAACCCGCGCCAGGACTGGCTGCGGGCGTCGACCGCCGGCCTGTTCCTGCACTGGGGCATGTTCACCGCGCCGCGGCACACCGACTGCGCCGCCTGGGAGCACGACGTCACCGCCGGCGGCTGGACGCCGGACTACTGGATCGACGAGGCGAAGAAGCTCGGCGCGTCCTACGTCGTCCTCACCACCTTCCACAGCCGCCTGGGGTACGCGCGGCCGTGGCCGTCGAAGATCCCCGGCAGCTGCTCGACGCAGCGCGACTTCCTCGGCGAGCTGATCGCCGCGGGCAAGGCCAAGGGCGTCCGCGTGATGCTCTACATGACCGACGATCCCCAGTGGCACAACGAAACCGGGCACGAATCGCTCGACTCGGCCGCCTACTCGGCGTACAAGGGCAAGCCGGTCGACCTGACCACCCGGCAGGGCTTCGGCGAGTTCAGCTACGACCTGTTCGACGAGGTCATGGACCGTGACCCGGACCTCGCCGGCTTCTGGATCGACAACGACAACGAGTACTGGCTTCAGCACGGACTCTACGAGCACATCCGCGAGAAGCGGCCGTCGATGCTGCTGAGCAACAACAACGAGGATACGCCGATCATGGACACGGTCAGCAACGAGCAGAAGACCGGCATGACGCCGTCCTACGACTACCCGCAGGCGGTCTGGACGCCGATGCCGCGGCTCACCGAGGCCGACTACAAGCTGCCGACCAACGGCGACTGGTGGTACAGCGGCGGCGACCAGGCCGTCGACGTCCGGCTCTCCACCGGCCGCTACATCACGAACGCGGGCTCGTCGATCAAGTCGCTGATGGCCGAAACCGCCATGCTGAACGGGAAGTTCCCGCCGCAGCAGGAGGCGTTCAACAACTTCATGGCGTCCTGGACCCAGCCGATCAAGAAGACGCTGGAGGGCACCGAAGGCGGCGGGTACATGTACGGCGGGATGCAGCCGGGCTTCTGGAACGACGGCGCGCACGGCGTCATCACCGTGAAGCCGGGTGAGAAGACGCAGTACGTGCACGTCGTCACGCGGCCGTCGACGAACCTGGTCCGCTTGCGCGACAACGGTTACCGCGTCACGCGAGTGTCCGATGTGCGCACCGGCAAGCCGATGCGGTTCGCCCAGTCCGGCGGCTATCTGTCCATTCTGGACATCACGGACTGGGACACCTACGACACCGTGTTCGAAGTGGACACCGCCGGGCAGCAGTACTTCTACGACAAGAGCACGATCAAGGCGACCGCGTCGGCGTCGGCACCCGGGCACCCCGCCTCGAACCTCACCGACGGCAGCTACCTGAACTACTGGGACGCCGGCGGCCAGCAGCCGGTATCGGTGACGCTGGACCTCGGCAAGAAGCGGTCCACGGCGTACCTCGCGGTGCACGAGCGCGAGTCGTCACCGACGGCCGCGCGCGAGTCCTTCGGCCGGGCCGAGGATTCCGCGCGGATCAAGGACTACCGCGTCTACGCCAGCGACGACGGGAAGAACTGGGGCACGCCGGTGCGCACCGGCGCCCTGCCGAGCACCCGCGGCGTCCAGTTCGTCGACGTCGGCGAGGTGCACGCGCGCTACCTCAAGCTCGAGGTGCTGAACACGTGGTCCGGCCCGCAGGCCAAGCCGTTCTTCCACCAGCTCGCGCTCGACGAGATCGACGTCGCCTACGGCTACCCCGATCCCCACGGCGAGCTGCCGCTGGAGGCTGAGTCGTGGCGCAACGGCTTCGAAGGCAAGGCATCGCCGGTGTGGTGCGAGGCGTGCTCGGGCACGGCCGCGGTCAGCGGCCTCGACCGCGGCGCCGTCGTCTTCCGGAACGTCCAGGCCACGGGTCCGTCCCGGCTGCAGCTGGACACGGCCGGACCCGGGACGCTGTCGGTGAGCGTGAACGGCGCCGCGCCGGTCACCGTCAACGCTCCCGGGGCGATCGCGGTGCCGTTCACCGCCGGGGCCAACACGGTCAAGGTGTCCGGCACGGCCGCGCTCGACCGGATCGCGGTGGCGCCGCTGCCACCCGAGTCCTACACCCCGAAGACGACGCTGACCGTCCAGCCCGCCGGCGTGCAATGGGTTTCGCCCGGACAGCAGTCCCTGAAGATCACCGCCTCCCTGCGCCTGGACGTCGACGACCCGATCGACCAGGTCTCGCTGGCCCCGGTCGTCCCGGCGGGCTGGACGCTCCAGGGCGCCCCGGTGACCGCGGCGAACCTGCGGCTCGGCCAGGTCCTCAGTGGGTCGTGGACGGTGACCGCCCCGGCCGCCCAGGACGTCACCATCCCGGTGACGGCGTCGTTCACGACGCTCGGGCGCGCGAAGTCGGTCAGCAAGCCGGTGCAGGTCAAGCAGCGTCCGGCGGACCGCGTGTTCATGCGCGAGGCGGAGGACTCGGCCAACGACATCGGCGACGCCGGCGTCACGAGCTGCTCGGCGTGCTCGGGCGGCCAGAAGGTGCGCAACATCGGCGGCAGCGCGGGCGCGGCCGTGACGTTCCCGGACGTCACGGTGCCCGCGGCCGGTCAGTACACGCTGTACCTCGACTTCACCGTCAACGGTGACCGGTCGTACTTCGTGTCGGTCGACGGCGGCGCGCCGGTGGAGGTCAAGGTCAGCGGCGCCGGCAACAGCACGCCGTACACCACTTCGGTCCCGGTGACGCTGACCGCGGGCGCCCACGCGATCCGGATCGGCAACGACGGGAGCGGGGCGCCGGATCTGGACCGGATTTCACTGGGTTAGCTCACGCAGCACCCGGGCCGGGTCGATGTCGATCGCCCGGCCCGGGTCGCCGTCCCCGGCGCTCCAGGCCACCGACACCCACAGCTCGGCGTAGTCCCCGCGCTCGACGCCGGGCAGCTGCCAGGTGAGCCGGGCGCCGTCGAGCTCGACGGCGTCGGCCAGCTGCTTCGCCCAGTACGCCGGCACGTGCTGGCCGGCGCGGGAACAGTGGCGCAGCTCTTCGACGCCGGGGCCGCCGACGGCCACCGCGGCTTCGGCGGTCTCGGCGGTGAAGGCGCTTTCCCCACCGCGGACGTCCCCGGGCGCGCCGGTCAGCTCGGCCTGGACGACGAACTCGCTGACGTCCTCCCGGGCCAGCACCCGGAAGATCGTGGTCTCGCGGGTCACCCCGGGCTCCCCCGAAGCGGTGGTCCCGGACAGGACGTCGAGCCGGACCGCCTGGTGCCGCCACCGGCACAGCCGTGCCCCGGCCCCGACGCCCCAGGTGAGCTCGGGTCTCGCGGGCACGTCCCAGCCGGCGACGCGGACGGCGAACCGCACGTCCCCGAGCGGGGTGACGACGTCGAGCGCCCGCGAAGGTGCCTGCGAGAGGACTTCGGTGTCGAGCATGCAGTCATCCTTACCCGGCCCCGCGACCCGCGAAAATGCGCTGCGCGAACGTCACCCGTCCGTGGAAGATCGGTCTCGTGAACAACGTCGTGAAGCTCCCGCCGGTGGGCGCGGTGGTCGAGCGGGACGGCCCGGTCGTCCGGACCCACTACGGCACGCACGGCGAGGTGAGCCACGGGCCGCTGCCCGAGGGCGACCTCGACGCGCTGGTCGCCCGCCAGGTCGGGGCCTTCGCGCGCCGGAACGAGCCGGTCGTCTGGCCGGTGTACGGCGACGCCCGCCTCGCCGAGGCCCTGCTCGCCGCCGGCTTCGACGCCGAGCCGGCTCGCGCGGTACTCGTCTGTCCGATCGGGACGGACACGACCCCGCTCCCCGGGATCGGGCACGACTGGGCCCCGCACCAGCGGGTCGCCGAGCTGGCCGCCGGGACCGGCCTGCACCGCCGGCCGTACGCCGAGTTCCTCGCCGACGCGGCCCACCTGGGCCCGTCGTCCGAGGTCTGCCTCGACGGCGACCGGGCCGCCTGGCTGGAGGAGATCGGCGACGCCATGGTCGTCGGCGGCGTGACCGACCCCGGCTTCGCCGCCGCGCTCGTCGACCACGACTGGGGCCGGCCCGAGGTGCGGTTCCTGCGCGCCGAGGCAGGTGGTCCCCTGCGTGAAGCGTTCGAAGCCGCCGGGATGCGCGAGGTCACCACGGTCACGAGGTACCACCTGCCGTCGCCCGGCGAGCCCGCGCCCAGCCGCCCGGTCCGCCGGCTGTTCGCCGAGCCGGAGCACGACGAGATCTGGGCGCGCTTCTACGAGGAGTTCGCCTTCCGGCCCGACATGCGGGAGTTCCCCGGCATCACCGAACCGGCGCACTCGGCGACCTGGCACGTCGGCGACCTCGGCGACGCGCGGCTCGACGCCCTCCCGGACATCGTCCACAGGGGACTCCGCGCGTCCGTTGTGGACGGCGAGGAGCTGTACTGGCTCGACTGGCACCACGCCGGCTACCGCTTCGACCCCGCCCGGGTCGACGGCGCCGGACCACGCTGGCCCGGCGCCGTCTTCCCGGACGGGGACTACCACATCTACCTGACGCGAGACCTCCGCCTGGGCACGTTCGGGCACCCGTGGGAGGAGACGATCTGCGTCTTCGGCGACCTGCTCACGCGGATCGACGCGGAGCTGACCGCCGCGCTCGGCGAACCGATCCGGCGCTCAGAACCCTGAGGTGCCGTTCGGCGTGCCCAGCCCGGTGGGCCCGTCGTACCCGGCGCCCGCCGTGCAGAGGTACGTCCCGCCGCAGCTGCCGTTCGAGCCGGACGTGACGTCGTACAGGCCGCTGGTGTGCGCGTACGGGTACGACCCGGACGTCACCGAGTTGCCCGCCAGCGCGTACACGCTCGCGATCACCGGCGACGACAGGCTCGTGCCGCCGACCTGCACCCAGCCGTCCGCGCCCTGCGCGAAGCCCAGCGACAGCAGCAGGTCGCACCACGACGAGCTGCCGCAGCTGTTGTACGTGTCGTAGACGCCGAGCCCGGTGGCCGGGTCCGCGACCGCCGAGACGTCCGCGACCGTCCGCTTGGCGCACCCGGTGTCGTGCTGCCACGACGGCTTCGCCTCCAGCGCGGAACACCCGGAGCCGCTGCCGCTCCACGCCGTCTCGGTCCAGCCGCGCGCGGTGCTCGCCGCCTTCTTGAGCGTCGTGCCGCCGACGGCCGTGACGTACGGCGAGGACGCCGGCCAGCTCACGCCGTAGCCCGAGTCGCCCGAGGACGCCGTCACGGCGATGCCCGGGTGGTTCAGGTGGGCGTCCGCGGCCAGGATCGTCGAATCCTCGGTGCCGCCGTAGCTGTTGGAGATGGCCACCACGCCCGGCGTCGCCGCGGCCGTGTCGACCGCCGTCATCAGCGGGTCGGTGTCCGGGGTGTTGGCTTCCACCAACAGGATCTTGCAGTCCGGGCAGGTCGCGGACACCGCGTCGAGGTCGAGGCTGATCTCCTCGGCCCAGCCGTAGTCCGGCGCGGGCAGCGGGCTCGCCGCGCCGTTCTGGTTGACCTTCTTGAAGCAGCCGTTGGCCGTGGTGCACGCCGAAAGTCCGCGCGCGGAACGGAACTTGGCCAGGTCGGCCTCCGCGGTCGGCGCGTCCTGAGCGTCCACAATGGCCACTGTGCGGCCGTTGGCGTGCAGCCCGCCGACGTTGTAGGCGGCCTGAATCTCGGCCGGGCCGTAGCCGACCGGGGTGGAGTTCAGCAGCGGACCGGAGCCCTTGGGCGAGCGGATCGCCTTGCCGAGACAGTGGAGCTTGCCGGAGTTGGCGCAGCCGAAGTTCACGACGCCGCCGCTCTTCAGCGGTGCGGCGTCGGCGGGTGCGGCGACGGCCACCGAAAGCGGGGCCGCCACGAGGGAGAGGACGATCAGGGATCGGAACAGCCGGGAACGCGCCATGCTACTCCTCGGTAGGGGACCGGGTGTGGCACGGGATCGTCGCATGTCACCCGTTCGAGGTCACCCGCTTGACGGGTGTTTCTCGGTTCAGTCATTCGCCCACCAGACGGTGAACCGGACGAACGGTCACGAACTTTCTCACCCGAGCGAGTTATTGGTCCAGACAAGTGTTACCAAAAAGTGACTGAAAGCCCGCTGAGCGGGAGCTACTTTGTTGTGACTCGCAACAAATAGCCTCGTGGATCCCCAACGGCGGAGGTGTCACGGCGTGAACCGGACCTTGGACAAGCTTCGACGGCGCCGGCGCGGCGCCGTCGCCCTCACCGCGGCGGCCCTGCTGCTCGGCGCCGGGCTGAGCGCCCCCGCCGCGCTCGCGGCCGACGACTACACCCAGAGCGTCAGCCAGCTGAGCTCGACGCAGGTGCAGATCAACTTCACCCCGACCACCCCCGCGCTGTACGTGGACGTCCACTACACCGGCGTCCCGGGTCTCGGCCAGCAGAACGTCCGGATGACCAACGGCTCCGGCACCTGGCAGACGACCGTCGGGGGCCTGAGCAGCGGCAACGTCCTCGACTACTGGTTCACCTACGAGAAGAGCGGCCCGCAGTACGACACCCCGCACTTCAGCTACACCGTCGGCGGTGGCGGCACGACGACGGTCGCGGCGCCGACGTTCAGCCCGCCCGGTGGCACGTACTCGTCCGCCCAGACGGTGACGATCAGCAGCGCCACCTCCGGCGCGACCATCCGGTACACAGTGGACGGCTCGACGCCCACCGCGTCCTCGACGCTCTACAGTGGACCGATCAGCGTCCCGAACTCCCGCACGGTCAACGCGATCGCGCTCAAGTCCGGTTCGACGGACTCCGCGGTGTCGAGCGCGACCTACACGATCGGCACCCAGGCCGGCTGCCCGACGCAGTCCGACACCCCGAACTTCGGCTCGAACGTGCGGATCTTCGACCCGAGCATGTCGGCGGCGACGATCCAGGCGCAGCTCGACACCGACTTCAACAACCAGAAGGACACGCTCACCGCGCAGTTCGCGGACCGGCGCGTTGCCCACCTGTTCAAGCCGGGCACGTACAACAACGTGCACGACAACGTCGGCTTCTACACGTCGGTCGCCGGCCTCGGGCAGAACCCCGGCGACGTCCTGATCAACGGCGACGTCACCGTCGACGCCTTCAACGCCTCCGACAACGGCGTCGCGCTGCAGAACTTCTGGCGCTCGGCGGAGAACATGGCGGTCAACCCCTCCGGTGGCAACGAGCGCTGGGCGGTCGCGCAGGCCGCGCCGTTCCGCCGGATGGACGTCCGCGGCGGGCTGCAGCTCTACCCGGCGAGCTACGGCTACGCCAGCGGCGGCTACATCGCCGACACGAAGGTGGCCGGCCAGGCCGCGTCGGTGTCGCAGCAGCAGTGGTACACCCGCGACTCGCAGCTCGGCAGCTGGAACGGCGGCGTCTGGAACATGGTCTTCTCCGGCACCAGCGGCGCGCCGGCGAACACGTTCCCGAACCCGCCCGAGACGACGCTCGCGACGACCCCGGTCTCCCGCGACGTGCCTTACCTCTACGTCGACGGCTCGGGCAAGTACCGCGTGTTCCTGCCTTCGCTGCGCACCAACGCGTCCGGCCCGAGCTGGGCGAACGGCAGCACCCCGGGCACGTCGGCGCCGATGAGCCAGTTCTACGTCGTGAAGTCCGGTGACACGGCCGCGTCGATCAACAACGCGCTCGCCGCCGGCTGCAACCTGTTCTTCACGCCGGGCATCTACCACCTCAACCAGACGCTCAACGTGACCCGCGCGAACACGACGATCCTCGGCATCGGCTACCCGACGCTGGTGCCCGACAACGGCGTCAACGCGATGCAGGTGTCCGATGTGGACGGTGTGCGGCTCAAGGGCCTGCTCTTCGACGCCGGCACGACGAACTCGCAGGCGCTGCTCACGGTCGGGCAGTCCGGCTCGTCGGCGTCGCACGCGGCGAACCCGGCGACGGTCCAGGACGTCTTCTTCCGGATCGGCGGCGAGCTCGCCGGCAAGGCGACGAACAGCCTGATCGTCAACAGCTCCGACACGATCATCGACCACATCTGGGCGTGGCGGGCCGACCACGGCAACAGCGGCACCGTCGGCTGGACCACGAACACGGCCGACACCGGGCTCGTGGTGAACGGCGCGAACGTGCTGGCGACCGGCCTGTTCGTCGAGCACTACCAGAAGTACCAGGTGATCTGGAACGGCCAGGGCGGGAAGACGATCTTCTTCCAGAACGAGATGCCCTACGACGTGCCGAACCAGGCGTCGTGGAACGCGCCCTCCGGGGTCGCGGGGTACGCCGCCTACAAGGTCGGCGCCAATGTGACCTCGCATGAGGCGTGGGGTCTCGGGAGCTACTGCTTCTTCGACACGAACCCGGCGGTGTCCAGCTACCACGCGTTCGAGGTGCCGAACAACAGCGGCGTCCGGTTCCACAGCCTGCTGACGGTGTCGCTCAACTACCGCGGCACGATCACCCACGTCATCAACGACACGGGCGGTGTCACGCCTTCGGGCACGGTGCCGGTCAACGTGGTGAACTACCCGTAACCCGGGTGAACGGCGAGCCCCGCACCGGACCCGACCCGGTGCGGGGCCTCGCTGTTTTCAGGCGACGTGCAGGATCGCGTCGGCGTTCTCGAGCAGCTCCCGGGTGAGCGGTGCGTACCGGTGGTCGGCGTCTTCCCGGGTGCGACCGGCCGGGATTTCCGTGGTCAGCCGCCAGGTCTTCGTTTCGCGTTGCAGCAAGCCTTCGTAGGTGTCCGCGGCCGGCTCGCCGAGGCCGAGGGCTTCGCTGTGGCCGAGGCTGCCGGCGATGAAGGCGTACCGGTCGCCGAGCCGCGCCGCGACGATCGCCCCGGCGCCGGACCCGAGGTGGGCGTTGTGCGCGAACACCAGGGTCCGGCCGGGCTGCGAACCGTGGATGTCCAGGAGGTTCCGGGCCATGATGACCGCGCGGGCGCCCGCGAGCCGCGCGATCCTCGTGTCCCGATCGCCGGGTTGCGCGGAAGCCGCGTGGTAGCGCAGCAGATCGAGCCCGGCCATCGCGTTGATCCGCGCGCGGTTCGACTCCGCGGTCTCGACGCGCGCGTCGAGGGCCATGAGCAGGTCGTCCGCGATGACGCGCAGCTCGCGGGCCTCGGGTGACGCGCCGGGCGACGCGTCCGGGTCGAGGATCGCTTCGGAGCGGCTCCACTGTTCGTCGTCGCCGGTCAGGGCCGCGATGTCGACGTCGAGGCCCAGGTGGTCGCGGGCGTGTTCGAGGTAGGTACGCGGGCTGGGCGCGCTGAACATCTCCGTCGGGGCGTCGAAGCCGTGGAAGGTCAGCGGTTCGCCGGCGGTCTCGTTGTACTCGCGCAGCCAGTCGAGCAGCTGCCGGTTGGCGTCCAGTTCGCCGAAACCGTGCGAGAACCCGCCGTCGAGCGCGGCGACGCGGTCGGTCTCCAGCGCGATCGCCCGGAAGCCGTGCTCGGCGAGCCGGGCGAACAGCTCGTTGCGGATCCGCGCGAAGGCCGGTTCGAAGTGCGTCGGCTCCCCGAACGCGAGCAGCTCGGCGGAGAAGTCCGTGAGGTCCATGTGGTTGAATCATATCCTTGAACACTCTGTTGAGACCCGCTGACCTCGCCCGCGAGCACCGCATCTCCACGCAGGCGGTCCGCAACTACGAGCGGGACGGCTTCCTCCCGCCGGCGTCCCGCACGGCCAGCGGGTACCGGGTCTACACGCAGGTCCACGCGTCCGCCCTGCGTGCGTTCCTGGCGCTCGTCCCGGCCTACGGCCACGCGACCGCCGGCGGGATCATGAACGCGGTCCACGACGACGACCTCGGTCGCGCGCTGACGCTCGTCGACCGCGGGCACGAGCAGCTGCTCCGCGACCGCGAAACCCTCAACACGGTCCGGAAGGCCATCGGCCACCTGACCACCGGGACGGCCCCCGAGCCGGCCGCGGTCGACTGGTCGATCGGCGAGCTGGCCCACCGCCTCGACGTCACGGCGGCGACGATCCGGGCGTGGGAGCGCGCCGGCATCCTGGTGCCGCGCCGCAACCCCGCCACCGGCTACCGCGTCTTCACCGCCGCCGACGTCCGGGACGCGGAACTGACCCACCTGCTCCGCCGCGGCGGCTACCCGCTGGAGCACATCGCCACGGTGGTCGACCAGGTCCGCACCGCCGGCGGCACGGAGTCCCTGGTGGACGCCCTGGAAACGTGGCAGGAAAAGCTCACCGCGCGGGGCGTGGCCATGCTCGACGCGGCAGGCTTGCTCGGCGCGTACCTGCGGTCACGGCCGTGACTTCGGGTGCAGCCGGTCGTACTCGAGGGCGGCCGAGTGCTGGGTCCGCACGCGCAGGGACTTCTCCTTGTCGTCGTCGTCGACCTCGTTGAGCCCGAGCTGGACGGCCTGCCGGATCTGCTCCCGGTTGTCGCGCACGACGGCGGAGAAGAAGTCGTCGATCCGCGGGTCGACGAGGACTTCGAGCAGCACGCGGAACGACGTGTCGACGACGGTCCGCACGATTTCGTCGTGGAAGGGCAGCCGCTTGAGCTTCCCGAGCTGCGGGTCCTCGGCGATCTTCTCGGCGATGATCGTGCGCAGCTCGTCCTTGTTGCCGTTGAGGGACTTGGCGAGGTTTTCCGGGTAGTTCCCGGTTTCCAGCACCTTGACGACCTCGTCGAGCACGGCGATGGTCACCGGCTTCTTGATCGCCTTCACGATCGGCTCGGACAGCTTGTCGACGAGCCGGTAGGTGAACTGCTCGCCGACGGCCCGGTCCGCGGCCCGCCCGATCCGGATCAGCAGCAGCACGACCCCGACGAACTTGTGCGCGGCCGCCACAGGGTGCGCGAACGGGATCATGGCGAACAGCTCGTACCAGTTGCGCACCAGGAACTTCCTGGCCCACCGCCGTTTCCGCCACCGCCAGAGGAACTCGAGGAAGAAAACGCCGCAGATCCCGCAGTCGACGTAGAAGATCACCAGGCCGACGTCCCGAGCGGGCGGGCTCAGCAGCATGAACCCGAGCAACCCGACCGAACCGGCGGCGAGGACGAGCATGATCCAGTCGTCGGCCCGCACGTTCCCGGGCAGAACCCCGCTGTTGAGCTCCGGCTCACGGGTGTCGCGAAGGGTGGCCATGCCCGATGATGGCACGCACCGCCTTGATCAGCCGGATCGCGGCCGTGTCGCGGACCAGGAGCTGCCCGTCCACGCCGAAGTGGCTCAGCAGAGCGTGCCGGACGAGCTCGCCCACCGGCTCCGCGGGCCGGCCCCGGCGCGGCACGCGTGCCCGGGCGGTCGCCGCCTCCCGCAGGACGTCGGCGGCGGTGCCCGTCACGGCGTCGAGCGCGCCGGCGATCCCGGTGGCGCTGCGGCGGTCGCGCAACGCCGTGCTGACGCTGGTCAGCACGATCGGGTGCCCGCCGCACCGCCCGACGAGCCGGCGCACGGCCGCGAGCTCGACGGGGTCCGCCGACCCGGCGATCTCCGTGTACAGCTCGGTTCCTTCGTCCTCGGTCAAGCCGCCGAGGTCGACGACCGGCGCCGGCCACCCGGGGTGCCCGGACCTGGTGGTGAGCACCGTCCGGACGTACGACGTCGGCATCACCAGCTCGTCGAGCACCGCGGCCGGCAGGTCCGGCGGGACGTCATCGATGATCCACAGTTGCGGCTTCCGGGCGGCTTCGATGCGCGAGGCGACCAGGTCGCGGACCTCCTCCGGCGACCGGTCGCCGACGTCGGCGCCGAGGTCCGCCGCGATCGTGCGGACGTGCGCGTGGAACCGCGGGAGCGCGCCGGCGGGGTCGTCCTTCCCGAGCAGGTCGAGCCACCGCACGCCGCCGGGGAAGGCGTCCCGGAAGAGGAACGCGTACTGCTCGGCCAGGCTGGTCTTCCCGAGGCCGGCGGCCCCGCGCACGACGGCGAGCGCGGCCGACGTCCGCGGCGTGGTGGCCGGCAGGTCGCGGGCGTGCAGGGCGCTGTGCACCGCCCAGAGCTGCCGGTACCGGCCCACGAACCGCCGTGGCCGCAGCAACCGGGGCAGCAGCGGCGCCGTGCTGCGCACCGCGCCCAGCGGGGTGGCCGCCGCCCGAACCATCTCGGCGACCCGTTCGGCGATGCGGGCCAGGTCCTGTTCGGTGTGCGGCCGGCCGAAGTACGCGGCGTCCGCCAGTTCGACCGGCGCGATGTGGTTCCCGTCGGGCTCGGGGTTCACGACGAGGACCCGCCGCCGGGGATCGCCGAAGCGCTGCGCCGCGAGAAAAGCGGACGTCAGTTCCCATTGGCACGCGTACCGGCTCGGGAACCGGCGTGAATAGTAGGCGAGAAGCACCTTCGACTCGGCGAGAGCGGACACGAGCTTCTCGGTGACGCCGTCGAACCTGTCGATTCCCCGATCGCGGAAAACCCGCAACCCGGCGGCGCGCAGAGCGCTCTCGAGCGCGTTCACCTCGGCGGTGTCCGACCAGGTGAAGCTGAGGAAGACGTCATGGGAGCGCATCGAACCTCCTCGCGGTTTACGGCGCCTCGCCGAATTATTCTTTCCGCGGACGTCGCCGCATTCGCGCGACACGTTACCGACGCCACGCCTCTTGACCGGATTGTCACCGGGTCAAAAGCCATCGGTGAAATCCGGGGAAAAAAGCGTCAGCGGGCCGGTGCGGGAAGTGTCGTGGTTTTGTCGCGTGTCCGGTGCGGCTTTTCCCCGCCGGATGCGGCATCGTGGACAGAGGCGCTCACGGCGAGGAGGAGCATTGACGCGGTCAGCCGGCCGGCTGCCAGCCCACCCCGTAGGACCGCGCGGGCTGGAGGCCGTGGAACTCGGTGCGCACTTCGCCCGCGCTGTCGAGGAACAGGGGTTTGCGCGCCGGCACGGGGTCGGCCGCGTCCTTGGAGAGGTCGCCGTCGATGCGCCAGATCCGCTGCGGCGGCTCGTTCCGGTCGAACCGGACGTTGAGGTCGAAACTGTCGCACGGGAACTCCGGCGTGCAGCAGTAGAACGGCACCGGCAGCTCGTCCAGCCGGATGCGGAAGAAGAATTCGTGCTGGTCGCCCGCGTCCAGCGGCCGCGGCGGCCGCAGGCGGAACGCCACCCGGGTCGAGGACACCAGCCGCACGGAATGCACTTCGCCGCCCGCGACGACGTCGATGCCGAGCCCCGAGAGGTCCGGCGGGGCGGTCGTGCTGGCGGGCCGCGCGAGCGAGATGCCGTGCTCGATCTCCTCGAGCCCGGCGACGTGGCTGACGATGCGCCGCGTCTCGAAGACCTCGGCCGCGGCACCGGTGAGGGTCAGCCGGACCGCCAGCGCCGAGGTGTGCCACGGGTCCTGGCTGTTCGACGGCACACCGCCGAACGCCGCCGGCGACTCGTACGCGGCCTCGGCGATCAGATAGAGGACGTCGTCGGCCCGGCGTTGCATCGTGCGGACGTTGCGGTCGGCCCCGCTGCCCAGCAGCTCGAGACGCGCGGTGTAGCGCTCGTTCGCGCCGGTGCCGAAGCCGAGCACGATCCGCGCCGTTTCCCGCTGCGCCGCGGGCAGCTTCTCGATCAAGGACAGAAGCGTGGCGACGACCTTCGCGCGGACCGTTCCCGGCGCGTCGTCCTCGCCGACACCGCACACCTCTCGCAGCGCTTCGCCGACGTCCGCCGGCAGGTTCTTCGCTTGGACGCCCAGGCCTTTGCGAAGCAGTTTCAGCTCCGTTGAGAGAGTGTTGATCTTCGCTTCGGCCGCCTCCTGAGCCAAGCCGCACCTCCGTCTTGGTCGCTGCGGGGAAGTGTACTCATGGTGCGCCGCCGCGGCCGCGCCGTCACCCGTTTCCGGCCCGTTTCCGGAACCGGGAAACAGCGCAGGCCGATCCGGTCAACGCCGTTTCCTCTTTACTGGCAACGGGAAACTCCTGTCCGCGCCGGATTCACCGGGCGATGCTTGTTCTGCCGAGCCCATTCGGCGAAACAAGGAATCCGCTGCGGAAAGGGGAAAGCGATGCACACGCACATCGTCATCGTGCTGGGCCAGCTGGTCTCGCTGCTCGGCTGACCAGGAACCGGCCGGCGGGCCCGGGCCGCCGGTCACACCTTCCCCCCGTTCGCCGATTACAGGATGATTGACCGATGCCGGACTTTGGAGCGGAATTGAAACGTCGACGGGCGTCTGTCGGCATGTCCCTGACCGGACTCGCGGCGGCCGTGCATTTCACCAAGGGCTACCTGAGCAAGGTGGAGAACGGCAAGGCCCGGGTGAACCGGGAGCTGGCCAAGGCCTGCGACCAAGCGCTCGGCGCCGGCGGAGAACTGCTCGCCCTCGTCACGGAACCGGGAGCGCCCGCTCGGCGCAGCGCCGGCGGCATCGCCGGGCTGCCGGACGCCGGCCGCTGGTTCGTCGGCCGGGAAACCGAACTCGACGCGCTGTCGGCGCTGCTGCTGGACCCGGACGACGCCCGGGTCGGCGTGGTGCACGGGATGGCGGGCGCGGGGAAGACGGCGCTGGCCGTCGCCGCGGCCCGGCGGGTCGAACGGTCCTTCCCGGACGGCTGCTTGTTCTTCGACCTCCGGGGCCACACGCCCGGCGCGGC
This sequence comes from Amycolatopsis sp. NPDC114478, assembly GCF_055633805.1. Taxonomy (NCBI): domain Bacteria; kingdom Bacillati; phylum Actinomycetota; class Actinomycetes; order Pseudonocardiales; family Pseudonocardiaceae; genus Amycolatopsis; species Amycolatopsis sp. NPDC114478. The sequence continues at coordinate 193,499 of NZ_JBVKDO010000004.1, forward strand.
CGAGCTGTCCGCCGGCGAGGCGCTCGGCCGGCTGCTGCGGCTGCTGGACGTCTCGGCCGACCAGCTGCCCGCCGACGAGGACGGCCTGGCCAACCTGGTCCGCGACCAGCTGCGCGGCCGCCGGATGATCCTCGTGCTCGACAACGTGCGCTCCGCCGAGCAGATCCGCGCGATCGTCCCGGGTGAGACGGCGTCCCGGATCCTGGTGACCAGCCGCGGCCGGCTCCCCGCGCTTGACGACGCCTGGCACTTCCCGGTCGACGTGCTGCCGCTCGCCGACGCCGTGCGGCTCCTGCGCTCGGTCGCGGGCGAGCACGCACCGGGCGACGAAGGCGTCGCGACCGAGATCGTCCGGTACTGCGGGCAGCTCCCGCTCGCCGTGCGCATCGTCGCCGCCCGGTTCGTCGCGGGCGGCTGGACGGCGGCGCGGCTGCGCGACCGCCTCGCCGACGAAACGACCCGCCTCGGCACGCTGGACGACGGCGAGCGCAGCGTCGCGACGGCGTTCGCGGTCTCGTACGAGTCCCTGCCCGGCGACCAGCGGCGGCTGCTGGGCCTGCTCGCCCTGCACCCGGCGACCGCGGCGGAGGTCGCGGCGGTCGAAGCGCTGGCGGGCCTCGGCCCCGGCGAAGCGGACCGTCTGGTCGACCGGCTGCACGACGCCCACCTGGTCGTCCGCGACGAGCGCGGCTATGTCGAGCTCCACGACTTGATGCGGATGTTCGCGTCGACGCACGCGCTGCCGGGCGTCGAGCCGGAAGATCGTTCGACGGCCCTGGGCCGCCTCGTCGACCACGCACTCGCGACAACACTGGCGGCCGACGAGCTGGCGGAGCCGTACCGCTTCCGCCCGGCCACCGGACTCCCCTCGGCCGCTGCCCCATTCACCGACGCGGCCGGCGCGCTCGCCTGGCTGGCGGCGCAGTGGCCGACGCTGGCGGAGATCGTCGATTCCGCGTTCCGGCACGGATTTCACGACCGGTGCTGGCAGCTGGCGTTCGTCCTCCGCGCGTACTTCTTCCGCGAGAAGCTGTTCGAGCCGTGGATCCGCACACACGAACGCGCCCTCGAGGCAGCCCAGGCGATCGGCGACGCGAGCGCGACCGGCATGATCCTCAACAACTTGGGCATGGCGCACATCGAGTCGGGCCGCGTCGACGAGGCGATCCGCTTCCACGAGCAGGCGCAGGAGTGCTTCGCGGAGGCACTTGACGACCGCGGCGCGATCGACGCGCTGTCGAGCCTGGCGTGGGCGCGCTTGTATCGCGGTGAGGCGGAAGCGACGTTGACGGATTTGACAACGGTGCTGGCGGTTTACCGCCGGACTGGGCGAACGCGCAACGTCGTCATCGCGCTACGCGGACTCGCGCTGGCTTCGACGGCGTTGGAGCGGTTCGATTCGGCGCTGTCGAGTGCGCAGGAGGCGGTTCAGCTCGCGCAATTGCCGATGGATCGCGTGATGTCGGTCAATTGCGAGGCATGGGTGCGGTTCCGCGCGGGTCAGTGGGCGGAGGCGGAGAGTTGTTACCGCCGCGCGGCCGAGTTGGCGGATGACGCGGGGAGCGAGCACGAGAAAGCCCGGGCATTGACGGGCTTGGGCAACACAGCAGCCGGCCGAGGCGACCGCGAGGCGGCGAATGGCTGGTGGACGGAGGCGGCGGCCTACCGGGTGACGCTGGATTCGAGAGTGCTGGGCGAGGCCGAGTACCGGGATCGAGCAACGGTCGGCTGAGGTTGCGGTGGGCACGGGCTGGCGGGCTGGTCGGCGACTTCGCCAGCCCGCCAGCCCGCCAGCCCGCCAGCCCGCCAGCCCGCCAGCCCGCCAGCCCGCCAGCCCGCCAGCCCGCCAGCCCGCCAGCCCGCCAGCC
>NZ_JBVKDO010000004.1:195464-651593 GCF_055633805.1 Amycolatopsis sp. NPDC114478
CCGCCAGCCCGCCAGCCCGCCAGCCCGCCAGCCCGCCAGCCCGCCAGCCCGCCAGCCCGCCAGCCCGCCAGCCCGCCAGCCCGCCAGCCCGCCAGCGAGGATCGAACACCAGCCGGCCGCTGGGCCAGGGCCCGCGCCACCGTTCCCCCGAACCGTCCACCGACAGGGCCCGCGGGTCACCGCGGGCCCTCCTTCATGCCGCCCTCACGGTTTCCCTCGCCCAAACCGTTTCCGGCAAAGGAAACGCCTTGTCCCCCGGCCCCGCGACAGCGCACCATTGATGGAGTCCCGAAATTCCGCGGCCGCCGCGGAATCGTCGAAATCCCCCGTTGATCCGGGAAATTCCGAGGAGCGAGTCATGATGGTCGTCTGTTCGTTTTCCGCCCTCGTCCGCACCGCGCTTTTCCTCGTCGCGGTCGCACTTGTCGCCGGGTTGTCGCTCGCCGGCCCCAGCGCTCACACGGGCACGCCGAGCCAGGGGCCCGCGGTGGCCACCTCCGAGCCCGTCGAGCACTGACTCAGGTGCCCAGATGCTTGGCCACCTGGTCGATGTACCGCTCCACGGACTCCGGGGAGTCCGGCCGTCGGCCTTCATCGCCGCTATCCGCTCCACCGTCCCGGCCAGGCGCTGCGGGCTCCTGGTTCACGCCCGCGGCCTGCGATCGACGCGATCCGCGCGCCCGCGTACCCCTTGGCCGCGACCAGAGGTCAGCCTTCAAGCACCTCCCGGAGCTTCCGCGCGAACGCCTCGGGCTGGCCGGCGTAGCCGAACTCGCCGCCGAGGAAACCACCGTGGTGGCTGGGGAAGATCGTCGCCTGCTGGCCGAGGCGTTCGGCGGTGGCGAGGGCGGCGCGCCCGGTCATGACGTCGAGGGACTCCTCGCCGACGGCGATCACGACCCGCGTCGGCGCGGCAGTCAGCGCGTCGATGTCGAGCTGGTAGGCGGTGACGGCCAGCGAGCGTTCGGTGAGCAGCGGATCGTCCCGGCGGCCGTCGTCTTCGGCCGGCATGCCGAACTGGGCCGGGTCCGGCGCGGGCAGGGCGAAGTAGTCGTCGGTGAACTCGCCTTTCCACGACGTCATGGTCATGAAGGCGGCCATGCCGGCCCCGAAGCCCCGCGCCTGGTAGGCGTCCCGCATGGCCTTCCCGGCCCGCTCGGCCGCGGCGGCGTCGGGCAACACCCCGACGAGCGGTGGCTCGTGCGCGACGAGCGTCCGGACGTCGTCGGGATAGGCGGTGACGAGCGCGAGCGCGGTGACGGCGCCCCCGCTGCTCCCGAACACCTCGACGACGCCGGCACCGAGCGCCTCGATGACGCGGTGGAGATCACCCGCTTGGGTGGCGGGAACGTGGTCTTCCCGGCCGTCTTTGCGGACGCTGCGCCCCAGCCCGCGCGGGTCGTAGGTGACGACGGTGCGGTCGGGGAAGTAGGACGCCAGCGTGCTGAACCCGCTGGCTTCCATGGGTTGCCCGACCATGAGCAGCGGTGGCCGCGGGCTGTCGGCGGGCAAGGGGCCGTGGACGTCGTAGACGCTGTCGGCCTCGGGCGTTGCCAGTGTGTGCGTGGTCATGGAGCCTCCCCATTTCGGACGTTGGGGGAAGCGTAAACGGCAGCACCGACATTTTCGGGTGGTCGCGCGCCGTGGTGTCGATCCACGTGGGCGGGGCGTATGAGACCCCGCTGGTTGCCGAACCGCGCGCGTGGGGTGGCCGGCCGGACTCGCACCGGCTTTTCCCGGGGTCACAACCCGGGGCCTCGTCTCCTTCGGCTTCGGCCACAGCAGCGCGTCCGGGAGTCGAACCCGGGTCCCCCGGGTGAGAACCGGGCATCCGTTCCACTGGACCAACGCGCCTTGCGAAAAAAGAGCGGTCGGTGGGCATCGAACCCACCGATCCGTGGTGGAGGAGGGAGTCGAACCCCCTGTGCCACAAGGGCGTCCGGTTTACAGCCGGCTGAGGCTCCGCAGCCCCGTCTCCACCGAGTCCCCGGTCACGACGACCGGGGCGCACTCGCGTCCGCCGTACTCTTACGGCGAAGACGAGCGCAGAAAAAAGTCTCTGAAAAGCACACAAAAAAACCGCCCGGATCGGATACCCGATGGGCGGCTCCCGGTGCACGACGCGGTACTACGTCATGCCGAGGAGCCCCCGGAGGTGGTGTTCCCGCATATAGCTCACGACGACTCCTCGGCTTGGTTCGTGTGGAAACATCATCACGTGCCCGCCGAACGGCGTCAACGAATTAACCGACCAGTCCCGTGCGGTACGCGTACACCACCGCCTGAACCCGGTCCCGCAGGTCCAGCTTGGTCAGGATTCGCGACACGTACGTCTTGACGGTCTCCTGGCTGATCACCAGCGCGGCCGCGATCTCGCTGTTGGACAACCCATCCGCGATCAACCGCAGCACTTCCAGTTCCCGGGGCGCCAACGCGGTTTCCGCCGACGACGCCGGGCGGATCCGCGCCGCGTACTTGCCGACCAGCCGGTGCGTCACCTCCGGATCCAGCAGCGCCGCACCGGTCGCGACGGTGCGGATTCCGTGCAGCAGCTGCGCGGGCGGGGCGTCCTTGAGCAGGAACCCGCTGGCGCCCGCGCGCAACGCCTCGTAGACGTACTCGTCGAGGTTGAACGTCGTCACCACCAGCACCTTCACCGGCTGCGCGACCCCGGCGCCGGCGAGCAGGCGCGTCGCCTCGATGCCGTCCAGCACCGGCATCCGGACGTCCATCACCACGACGTCGGGCCGCAGCGAACCGGCGAGGTCCACCGCCGTGCGCCCGTCGCCGCACTCGCCGACCACCTCGAGGTCGGCCTGGGCGTCGATGATCGTCGCGAAGCCCGTGCGAATCAGCGCCTGGTCGTCGCAGACGAGCACCCGGATCACGACGCCCTCCCCGCGGGAATCCTTGCCTTCACGACGAATCCGCCATCACGACGCTCCGCCGTGAACTCCCCGCCGAGCACGTCGACGCGTTCGCGCAGCCCGGCCAAACCCCGCCCGCTCCCGCGCAACGCCACCGGGCCCGCGGGGGCGCCCCCGAGCGCTCCGGCGTGGGTCCGCCGACACGCTGTTCGAGAACGTGGAGGGATTTGCGTTGACGACCATGAGGAATCATCGGCACCGCCGAGCGACGACACTGCTGGCCGGGGTCCTCGCCTTGGCGACGACCCTGATCGCCGCTCCCCAGGCGCAGGCCGCGAGCAATCCGTACACCCCGGAAGGTGCCTGCGGCTCGGGCTACCGGCGCGTGTCGCCGGACGCGACCCTGACCCTGAGCTACGGCTCGCAGGTGTGGGGACACACCTACTTGCTCTACAGCGCGACCACGAAGAAGAACTGCGTGGTCACGCTCAAGCAAGCGTACGTGGGCGTGGACAGCTACACGGTCGCGCACATCCAGGTGGAGGGCTCGAACATGGTCGGCGACAACGACTACTACTCGTACTACGCCGGACCGTACTACGTGTACGCGCCAGGAAAGTGCGTTCGCATCCACGGTGTGGTTTGGGACAGTGCCCTGTCTCGCGCCGCGAGCGCGTACGGCCCCTACGGTTGGTGCGACTAGACCGACATCGCTGTCACGCTCACCGGTCCGGGGATCGGTGAGCGTGGCGGTGAGTCGGAGCCGCCAAGGGGGCTCGAACCCCTGACCTTCTGTTTACAAGACAGATGCTCTACCAGCTGAGCTATAGCGGCCTGGCACCCAAGGCACCGACCCCAGTGTATCGGCCCCACCCCACCGCCCCGTCAAGAGGCAAGATCACCAGCTCCAGGCCACTATGGAGCAACGTGGTCAACGCCACTGCAACGATGGACACACCGCCGTCGATGCACCCGGAGGAGGACGACAGAGCGAGGAGGTGGATCTTGAAGATCGACAGCACGGGGCACACCACGACCAGATGGCCCCTCCTCGAACCGCCCGAGCAAAAGCCGCGGACCCACCGCCCGAACCTCCTCAAGCGCCGCCCCTGGCACGTTCTCGAGGCACCCACCGGTGAGTTCCCCGCCGTCGATGCCGACGAGGCCATGGGGCCTCAGCTGCCCGACGAGGCCACCGTCAACTTCGTGCTCGACCTCTCCCTGCGCATCGGTGAGGTCCAGATGGCCAGCGGTGCCGGCGCGTCGGACGTCACCGCCACCATCATCGCCATCGCCGGGGCTCTCGGGCTGCCGCACTGCGAGGTGGACGTCATCTTCACCTCGATCACCGTCACCTGCCACCGGGGCAGTGACCTCTCGCCCGTCACCGCGCTGCGCGTCGTGCGGAGCCGGAGCCTCGACTACACCCGGCTCACCGAGACCGAGAAGCTCATCCGGCAGATCGTGCGCGGCAACATCGGTGCCGAGCAGGCCCAGCAGGAGCTCGAGCGGATCACGCAGGCCTCGCACCCCTACCCGCGCTGGACCGCGACGCTCGCCTGGGGCGGGGTCGCCGCCTTCATCACCCTGCTGCTCGGCGGGGGCATCGACATCGCGCTCGTCGCCTTCGTCATCTCCGGCGTCATCGACCGGATCGGGCGGTTCGTGAACCGCTACGGCCTGCCCTTCTTCTTCCAGCAGGTCATCGGGGGCCTGGTCGCGACGCTCTCGGCCATGGCCATCGTCAGCATGAACGTCCTGACCACCGACAAACCGACGCTCGTCGTCGCCGCCGCGGTCACCGTGCTGCTGTCCGGGCTCTCCACCGTCTCCGCGGTGCAAGACGCCATCACCGGCTATAACGTCACCGCCGCCGGCCGCACCATGGAGACCGCGCTGATGTCCGCCGGCCTGATCGCCGGGGTCGTGCTCGCCCTGCGGATCGCCGTCATGCTCGGCCTGCCGCGGACGCCGCTGCCGGAGGTGCCGACGTCGACCGCGCTGCAGCTGCCGATGGTCGTGCTCGGCGGAGCCGGCGCCGCCGGTTGCTTCGCGCTCGCCAGCTACTCCAAGATGCGGGCGATGCTGGTCGCCGCGGCCGCCGGGGGGATCGGCGCCGCCGTCTACGGGTCGCTCACGCTCGCCCAACTGGACAGTGTCAGCTCGTCCGCCATCGCCGCGACGCTCGTCGGGTTCTGCGGTGGTGTGCTCGCCCGACGACTCGGCGTTACTCCACTGGTGGTCGCCGTGTCCGGGATCACTCCGCTGCTTCCGGGCCTTTCGACCTACCGTGGTCTGTATCAGATCGGGGTCGAGCCCAGTGGGAACATCTCGACGCTCATGACGGCCGTCGCTATCGGGCTTGCGCTGGCAGCGGGCGTGGTACTCGGGGAATGGCTCGCCCAGCCGGTGCGGACCGGCCTGGGCAGGCTCGAGCGGCGGTTCGCCGGACCACGCATGGCTGGTCCGCTCGAACCGACCGAACGAAGCTTGGAGTAACCCGACGGTCACCGGCTGTTCATCGCTCACGCGATAGGGTTTCACTCTGGGGCCGCGACCCAGGACGCGAGGAGCAGCAGCTGTGAGTGACAAGGAGAACGGGAACCAGGCCGACTTCGTCGTAGTGGCGAACCGGCTACCGGTGGACCTCGAACGCACGACGGACGGTGAACGCCGCTGGACGGCCAGCCCGGGTGGGCTCGTCTCCGCGCTGGAGCCGTTCCTGCGATCCCGGAAGGGCGCCTGGGTCGGCTGGCCGGGCATCCCGGACGTCGACGTCGAGGAGTTCGACGACGACGGCCTGGTGCTGCACCCCGTATCGCTCAGCGCCGACGAGGTCCGCGACTACTACGAGGGCTTCTCCAACGCCACGCTCTGGCCGCTCTACCACGACGTCGTCGAGCGCCCGGTGTTCGACCGCGTGTGGTGGAACAGCTACGTCAAGGTGAACCGCCGGTTCGCGCAGGCCAGCGCCGACGTCGCCGCCCAGGGCGCGACCGTCTGGATCCAGGACTACCAGCTGCAGCTGGTGCCGGCGATGCTGCGCGAGCTGAGACCGGACCTGCGCATCGGCTTCTTCCTGCACATCCCCTTCCCGCCGGTCGAGCTGTTCATGCAGATGCCGTGGCGCGCCGCGCTCATCCGCGGCCTCACCGGCGCCGACCTCGTCGGCTTCCACCGCCCCGGCGGGGCGCAGAACTTCCTCTGGCTGTGCCGCCAGCTGATCGGCCTCGAGTCGACGCGCGGCGCGGTCGGCGTCCGGTCGCGGCCGGGCACCATGCAGGTCGGCGACCGGACCGTCCGGGTCGGCGCCTTCCCCATCTCCATCGACGCCGCCGGCCTCGACAACCTCGCCCGCACCAAGGGCGTCCAGGAGCGCGCCGCCCAGCTGCGGCGCGACCTCGGCAACCCCAAGACGGTCCTGCTCGGCGTCGACCGCCTCGACTACACCAAGGGCATCGACCTGCGGCTGCAGGCGCTGCACGAGCTCCTGCACGAGGGGCGGCTGCAGCCGGACGACGTCACGTTCGTCCAGCTCGCCACCCCCAGCCGCGAGCGCGTCGAGCACTACCAGCGGATGCGCGGCGAGATCGAGCAGATGGTCGGGCGGATCAACGGCGAGTTCTCCCGCGTCGGCCACCCGGTCGTGCACTACCTGCACCAATCGGTCGACCGCACCGAGCTGGCCGCCTTCTTCTCCGCCGCGGACGTCATGGTCGTGACGCCGCTGCGTGACGGCATGAACCTCGTCTGCAAGGAGTACGTCGCCACCCGGCACGACCTCGGGGGCGCGCTGGTGCTGTCCGAGTTCGCCGGCGCGGCCGCCGAGCTCTCTAGCGCATTCCTCGTCAACCCCCACGACCTGGACGGGGTGAAGGACGCTTTAGTAGCTGCCATTACGCTCGACCCGGCCGAGGGCCGTCGCCGGATGCGCGCCATGCGTCGCCAGGTCCTCACCCATGACGTCGATCGATGGGCGCGCTCGTTCCTGCAGGCTTTGGGCACCGAGGCGGTCGACTGACATAGTCCCCAGACCCATGCACGAGCTCCTGAGGAGGAGTGTTGACTGCCGAGGCCCTGCCCGCCGAGCTGCGGCGTGCGATCGTCCAGATCGCTCGCACGCCGCGCCTGCTGGTCGCTTGCGACTACGACGGCACGCTGGCACCCATCACCCTCAACCCGGACGAGGCGCGTCCGCTGCCCGAGTCCGTGGGCGCCCTCAGATCGCTCGCCGGTCTGCACGAGACCACCACGGCGGTCATCTCCGGGCGCGCCCTGCGTGACCTGGCGACGCTGTCGCGGCTGCCCTCCGAGGTGAACCTCGTCGGCAGCCACGGCTCGGAGTTCGACATCGGCTTCATCCACGCCCTCGACGAGAAGGCGCGCGACCTGCACCGGCGGCTGGAGGCCGAGCTGGAGCAGCTCGTGCTGGACGTCCCGGGCGTGTCGCTGGAGGTCAAGCCGGCGAGCATCGCGGTGCACGTGCGCCGCGCCGAGCACGAGGCCGGGCGCCGCGTGCTCGCGGCCGTCCACTCCGGACCGTCCACATGGGAGGGTGTGTCGACCACCGACGGCAAGGAGGTGGTCGAGCTCGCGGTCGTCCAGACGGACAAGGGGCGCGCGCTCGACATCCTGCGCCACCAGGTCGGCGCCACCGCGGCGATCTTCCTCGGCGACGACGTCACCGACGAGAAGGCCTTCGCCCGCCTGTCCGGCCCGGACCTGGGCATCAAGGTCGGCGACGGCGAGACGCTCGCCGGCTTCCGCGTCCCGGACACCGTCGACGTCGCGCTGGTGCTCGCGTTCATGCTGGAAGAGCGGCGCAACTGGCTCTACGGCGAGTCGGCGCCGCCGATCGAACGGCTGTCGATGCTGGCCAACGAGCGCTCGGTCGCGCTGCTGACGCCGGACGCGAAGCTGACCTGGCTCTGCCACCCGGGCCCGGACGCGCCCGCCGTGTTCGCCGACCTGCTCGGCGGCGAGGGGGCCGGCCACTTCTCCATCAAGCCGCACCGCAACGGCCTGCCACTCGGCCAGCGCTACCTGCCGAACACGATGACGGTCGAGACGCGCTGGTCGCGCCTGCTCGTCACCGACTACCTCGAGCCGGAGAGCCCGCAGCACCGGACGGACCTCGTCCGCGTGATCTCGGGCGAGGCGGTCGCGAGCGTCCGGTTCGCGCCGCGCCCCGAGTTCGGCGGCGTGCCGGTGAAGCTGGAGATCGTCGAAGGCGGCGTGCGGGTCCTCGGCACGTCCGAGCCGTTCGTGCTGTATTCGCCGGGCGTCGAGTGGACCATCACCTCCGACGGCCTGCACGACACCGCGAGCGCGCTGGTCCAGCCGACGCCGACCCAGCCGGTCGTGCTGGAGCTGCGCTGCGGGACCACGGACCTCGGCCCGCACGAACTGTCCGAAGTGGAGCGACGCGACCGCGCCGGCCGCTACTGGAGCGAGTGGACGTCGAAGCTGCAGCTCCCGAAGGTGCAGACCGACCTGGTGCTGCGTTCGGCGCTGACCCTGCGCGGCCTGGTCAACACCGACACCGGCGGCGTGCTCGCCGCGGCGACGTCGTCGCTGCCGGAGGAGATCGGCGGCGTCCGCAACTGGGACTACCGCTACTGCTGGATTCGCGACGCCGCGATGACCGTGCGAGAGCTCGTGCACCTGGGCTCGGTCGAGGAGGCCGAGGGCTACCTCAAGTGGCTGCACGGCGTGCTCGCCACGCTGGCCGGCCCGGAGCGGCTGCACCCGCTGTACACCCTGGCGGGCAGCGTGATCGGTGCCGAAGCGGTCATCGAGTCGTTGCCCGGTTATGCCGGTTCTCGCCCGGTTCGCGTCGGCAACCTGGCGAACCACCAGGTGCAGCTGGACGTTTTCGGCCCGGTCGTCGAGCTGGTCGGCACGCTGGCCGCGGCGCGCAGCGACCTGCGCGACGAGGACTGGCAGCTGGTCCGCGCGATGGCGGAAGCCGTGACGCGGCGCTGGAACGAGCCCGACCACGGGATCTGGGAGGAGCGGCACGTGCCGCGCCACCGGGTCTACTCCCGGGTCATGTGCTGGGTGACCATCGACCGCGCGATCAAGCTCGGCGAGCAGTACGGCCGCGAGATCCCCGGCAACTGGCAGGGATTGCGCGAGGAAATCAAGCACGATGTCCTCACGCACGGTTGGAACGACGAGGTCCAGGCCTTCACCACGGCTTACGACGGCACGGACCTCGACGCCGCGTCGCTGTTCGTCGGGCTCACCGGCCTGATCGACCCCGCCGACGAGCGGTTCCAGCAGACGGTGACCGCGATCGAGGCGGAGCTGCGCAGTGGGTCCACTGTGTACCGTTACCGCCGCGACGACGGCCTTCCCGGTGGTGAGGGCGGTTTCCACATCTGCGCGGCGTGGCTGATCGAGGCGTACCTGCTCACCGGGCGGCGCACCGAGGCGCAGGAGCTGTTCGACCAGATCGTCGCGGCCGCCGGCCCGACGGGGCTGCTGCCCGAGCAGTACGACCCCATCGCCGAACGGTCCCTCGGCAACCACCCGCAGGCCTATTCGCACATCGGGCTGATCCGGTGCGCCAACTTGCTGGCGGCCAGTTAGCCCTTTCGGTCTGAATCTCCGTGAAGGCCACCTTGGGGAACCACAAGTTCCTTATGGTGGCCTTCACGGCGTTCGGAGGTGAGGTGGATGCAGGGCACTTCCGGCCAGGTCGAGTTCGTCCCGCTGCCGCCCCGGTTCGCCGAGCGGGTGCGCGCGGGTTCGGTGGTCGTCGGGTGCACGATGATCGCCGCGATGGTGCTGCTGTTCGGTCTCACGACGTTCCTGGAGAGCCTCGCCCGCGGCCACGCGCTGCCGGATTCGCTGATCGGGAAGGCCGCCGTCGTGCTGCCGCCGCTGAGTGTGCTGGCGATCGCGGTCCTGGTGCTCTCGTCACGGCGGTGCCTGCGCGGCGACTACCTGGTGGTCGCGACGGCCGCAGTGGCGCGCACCACGCTGCTCTTCACGTACGTGCTGACGCTCGTGCTGATTCTCGGGCTCTTCGCGGTCCCGATCGTGTTCCGGCTGCGGCCGGACCTGCTCACCACGGTGGCGACGTTCGCCTTCGCCACGTTGGGGTACGTGGCCGGGATGTTCTTCGTGCGGCCGTCGGTGCAGACGCTGCGGAAGTTCAGCGATCACCCGATTTGGTGAGGAAAGCCGACCACGCGGCGGGGCTCAGGTGCAGTTCGCCGTGGGGCGCCTTGGAGTCCCGCACGCCCACTCGCGCACCAAGCTCAACCTCAACACAGTCACTGCCCTGGCCATCTGTGCTGTAGCTGCTCTTGACCCACCGTCCGTCTACAGTGGACACCGCAGCCTCCCGCTCAGAGCCGTTCGATCAGCGCGATCGAGTCCTCCGCATCCAAGGCCCGATCGGCGAAATCCTTGAAGGCCAGCTTAGCAGCGGAGACCTCCCCCTCCTTCTCAACGTGAACCGAGCCGAAGATGTGCTCGACGTAGGCGATGTCCGGCTCCTGGGGGTCATCGAAGCTCGCGATGATGAGGTTGCCGTTCTGGCCCGAGTAAGCACCGACATCCTCCGGCACCACCTGGAGGGTCACGTTCGGCTGCCGCGCCCGCTCGACCAGGTGCTGCAACTGCTCCTGCCGGTCCGCACGACCGAGGACCGGCCGCCGCAGCGCGTGCTCGTCGATGATCGCGTGGAGCTGCAGGATCGGGTTGTCGGTGAGCCGCAGCTGCCTCAGCAGCCGCACGGTGACCTGGTTCTCCAGCACCTTCGGCTTCATCTGCACCCGCGCCGCGGCGAAGACCTCCCGCATGTACGCCTCGGTCTGGAGCAGTCCGGGGATGTAGCCGAACTGGAAGACCTTCACCGCGCTCGCTTCGGCCTCGATGGGCAGGAAGCCGCGGTTCCCCACCCCGTAGTGGTGCCACCAGCCCTTCGCCTTGGCGCGGTCGTAGGCGGCGATGTACTCGCCCCAGTCCGAAACGACCACGTTGTACCGGTCCAGGAGCGCGCGGAAGTCGTGATAGGGCGGCAGGTACCCCATCTCGATGCGCGACATCTTGCTCGTCGACATGCGCAGTGGCGCGCCGGCTTCGTCCTGCGTCATGCCGAGCCGTTCGCGCATCCGCTTCAGCTGACGCCCCATCTGCCGGGCGGGCAGGTTCGGCTCACCCACGGCGTCTGACCCCTCGGAACCACATGGGCACGGATAGTAAGGCCCGGGTCCGGCAATCTGGGATTCCCGCGTGCAGAACTTTCTTTGCACAACTTTCTCTGCACGGCTACAGTGACGTCATGACCAGCGCTCCACCACCGGAAGAACTGGACCCGGACGTCCTCAAGGCCGTCACGCACCCGTTGCGCCGCCGGATACTCGGCGTGTTGTCCGCGGGCCCGGCGACAGCCACGAAGCTCGCCCAGACGCTCGGCGAGAACACCGGCGCGACCAGCTACCACCTGCGGGAGCTGGCGCGGTTCGGGTTCGTCGAAGACGTCCCGGAGCTCGCCAAGGGCAAGGAACGGTGGTGGCGGACGCGGCCGCGGGACATCCGGTGGCCGCGCCGCAGTTCGCAGAGCGCCGAATCCCGCGTGCTGTTCGACGACATGCAGCGCCAGGGGTTCGAGGACGACCTCGAAAAGCTGAACCGGTTCGTGGAGACGCGCGAGGAGCTGCCCGGCGACTGGCCGGACACGCTGCTCTACGCCCGCGGCGGCACGTGGCTCACCGCGGAGGAACTGAAGCGGTTCTGGGACGAGTACCTGGAGCTGTTCCGCCGGTACTGGCGGCCCGAGGACGACCGGTCACCGGAGGCGCGGCGCGTGCTCGTGCGCCTGCTCGCGTTCCCGGACCCAGGGGAGAAACCATGACAGGGGGATTCACATGCGAAGAGGGGCTCTACTACTGGCCGGGGTGATCCTGGCGGGCACGGCTTGGGCACCACCGGCTTCGGCCGACCCGAGCGACGTGACTTTCACGAACGGCGGGGTGACGTTGCACGGCAGCGTCGTCGCCCCGCCCGGGGGAACGAAACTGCCGGGCCTGGTGATGGTCCACGGCTCGGGGGCGCACAGCCGCGAGGACTACCGCGACCAGGCGGAAGTCTTTGCACGGCAAGGGATAGCGACGCTGATCTACGACAAGCGAACCGAGGGGTACTCGCAGTTCTCCCGGTCGTACTCGACACTGGCGGACGACGCGCTGGCGGCCGTCGAGGCGTTGCGGAAGCGGCCGGAAGTCGACCCGGCGCGGGTCGGCGTGTGGGGGTTGAGCGAAGGCGGCTGGGTGGCGCCGCTGGCGGCTTCTCGGTCCGCGGACGTCGCTTTCGTGGTGACGCTGGGGGCGAACGGCGTCGAACCGTCGCGGCAGCAGGCGTGGGCGGTCGAGAACCAGCTGCGGCAACTGGGGATGGACGGCTCGATGGTGCGGATGGCGTCGTCGACGATGATGCGTCAGCTGGTCGGCGGCGGCGTGTTCCCGGAGGCGCACTACGACCCGGTGGTGGTGCTGAAGAGCCTGCGCCAGCCGGTACTCGGGCTGTGGGGCGCGAAGGACGTCCTGACGCCGCCGGGCGAAGCGGTCCGGATCTTCCGGGAGTCGTTGGCGCACTACACGTTGCGGGTGTTCCCGGACGCGCAGCACCAGCTGCGCCGCACGACGGACGGCTACGACAAGCTGCCCGGCTACGCGCCGGGGTACCTGGAGCTGGTGGGCACGTGGGTGCACGACTTGCCCGCTGCATCTTCGGCTGACGCGCCACCGCCGCAGGACCGGCCGAGCACCGCGGTGACGCCGTTGGCCTGGTACGAGTCGACGTGGCTCCAGCTGGCGGTGCTGCTGTTCCTGCTGGTGGCGTTCGGCTTCGGCCTGGGCCGCGGCGCGGGCCGCCCGGCCCGCTGGCTGGCGGCGACCGGGCTGCTCGCGGTGCTCGGCTTCCTGGTCGTGAACGTGCTGATCCAGGTGTCGATGGGCCGCGGCCTCGGCCCGGTGCTGTGGGGACGCCCACTCCCGTGGTGGGCACTGCAGTTGCTCTCACTGGGCGTGCTGGCGGCAGCGATCGGCACGGCGGTGGCGTGGTGGCGCCACCGAACCCCCCGCTTGGCGATGACCTTGGCCGGCGGCGTGGTGTTCGTCCCCTGGGCGGTTTATTGGGGCCTGCTGGGGATCTAGGCGGAGATGATCGCGGCCCTGGTCAGGTCGTGTCTCTCACCCGCCCGGAACGGATCACGACGAAGGTAGGTTCGCCCGTGAACGCTCGCGCGCGCTGCGGGCAACTGGGGGCATGCAGGTGATCCAGGAGGGATCGGAGATCTGGGGGCACGACCGCCCGGACCTGGGCGGATCCGAGCCCGGGCCGGCGTTCGGGCGGCTCTTCGACGCCCACGCCGTCGCGCTGCGGCGGTACCTCGCCCGGCGCGTCGGGCCCGAACCGGCGAACGACCTCGTCGCCGAGACCTTCCTCGTGGCGCTGCGGCGGCGGGAGTCCTACCGGCCCGAGCTCGGCACCGCGCGGTCGTGGCTCTACGGCATCGCCACCAACCTGCTGCGCCACCACGTTCGGTCGGAGCTGCGCGGGCTGCAGGCCACCGCGCGGCTCGCCCGCACCGGGGAGCACACCCACGCCGGGCACGACGGCCGCGTCGCCGAGCAGGTCGACGCCCAGGTCCGCGCCGCGCAGCTGGCCAAGGCCCTCGCCAAGCTCAGCCCCGCCGACCGCGACACGCTGCTGCTCGTCTCGTGGGCCGGGCTCGAACCGGCCGAGGTTGCCGAAGCCCTCGGCATCCCGCCCGGTACCGTCCGGTCCCGGCTGCACCGGATCAGACGCTGGCTCAGGACGAACGCCCCGGCTCAAGAGGAGGTGCAGGACCTTGCGTGAAGACAACGTCCGGAAGATCTGGTCCGACGCCGAACTCGACGCGGCCCTGTCCGACCTGCACGACGACGTCGACGAGGAAGACGGCCTCGCCTTCGCCCGCGCGTCCCTGATGGCCGCCGCGGGCACGCCCGGAGCGCCGCCCGAGCCGCGTCGCCGGGGGACGTGGCGGTGGATCGCCGTGGCCGCGGCCGTCGTCACGCTGGTGGGCGGGCTCGGGATCGTCGTCTCGCTGCGGCCGCCGGCGCCGGAACCGGCCCGCCCGGCCACGTCGCTCGCCTACCTGGACCGGCCGCTGGCACCGGGCGAGTTCCACTACGCGCAACGGCTCACCTGGGTGCCGGAAACCGTGCTCGGCAAGCAGGTCAACGTGCAGCGCAAGGTGGAGCTGTGGATCCCGGCGGACCCGAAGGGGACGTGGCACCGGCGCACGATGTGGACGGGCGCGATCGACGGCCTGCCGCCCGGCGAGCGCGCGGAAGTGAACCGCGCTCCGAAGGACGAGTACGGCCCGGCCGGCGTGTTCCCCGGCGAACCCCGCATGACCGGCATGACCCAGCCAGGGTGGAACACCCCGCTGAAGAACTGGCTGTCGCCCGACGCCGACCTGGTGGCGTCGCTGGTCCCGGACCGGGCGAAGCTGACCAAGCGCCTGCTGTTCGACACGATCGACATCACCGACGACGGCCGGGCGCACAGCGCCACCGAGGCGCTCACGATGGTGCGGATGGTGCTGGAGCTGGGGCTGGCCCCGAGACCGGTCCGCGAGGCCCTGCGCGACGCCCTCAGCGGTATCGCCATGGCGTTCGCGGTCCCCGGCCAGACCCCGGACGGCCGCCCGGCCACCGTGGTCGGCGTGAAGGACACGGGCCAGCACCTGTACCTCGACCCGGCGACGGCCCAGCTGCTGGCCTGGGACTTCCCACCGGGCACGCCGGCGACGACGCCCACCCGCCCGGACGTCCCGCTGACCGTGCCCGTGGCACCACCGACTCCGGTGGGTCCACCGACCGCGACCACCAAGAACGAAGTGCCGTTCGCGCCGCAGCTCCCCCCGGCCCCGGCGACGCTGTACTCCTTCGCCATCACCGGGACCTCGGGGTGATCAGCGGGCGTGGTTGGCCGCGTTCAGCGCGTCCGCGACGTTCGCCACCTCCAGCACGCGGATACCCGCCGGCGGCTTCCCGGAGTCCGGCGGGACGAGGGCGTGCGTGAAGCCCAGCCGGGCGGCCTCCGCCAGCCGCCGCCCGACGCTCGGCACGCGGCGGATCTCACCGGCGAGCCCGACTTCGCCGACGGACACCAGCCGTGGTGACAACGCGACGTCTTCGAAGCTCGACGTCAGCGCCAGCACCAGCGCGAGGTCGATCCCGGGCTCGGTGATCTTCATGCCGCCGACGGTGGCGGTGTAGACGTCCTTGTCGCCCAGCTTCAGCCCACCGCGTTTCTCCAGCACGGCCAGGACCATCGCCACGCGCGCCGAGTCGAGCCCGCTCACCGCGCGCCGCGGCTGCGGCGCCGACGTCGAGGACACCAGCGCCTGGACCTCGCCCAGCAGCGGCCGCTTGCCCTCCATCGACACCGTGATCGCCGTGCCCGGCACCGGCTCCGCCGTGCGGCTGATGAACAGCCCGGACGGGTCCGGCACCCCGACGATGCCTTCTTCCTGCAGCTCGAAGCAGCCGATCTCGTCGGACGCGCCGAACCGGTTCTTGATGCCGCGCAGCATCCGCAGCGTGGAGTGCTTGTCGCCCTCGAACTGCAGCACGACGTCCACGAGGTGTTCGAGCACACGGGGACCGGCGACCGAGCCGTCTTTCGTGACGTGCCCCACCAGGACCACGGGCAGCCCGCGCTCCTTGGCCAGTGCGACCAGCCCGGAAGTGACCGCGCGAACCTGCGTCACCCCGCCTGGCGAGCCGTCCACCTGCGGGGACGCCATAGTCTGCACCGAGTCGACGATCAGCACGCCCGGTTTGACGTCGTCGACGTGCCCGAGGATGGCCGACAGGTCGCTCTCGGCGGCCAGGTACATGCGGTCGTGGACGTTGCCCGTTCGCTCAGCGCGCAACCGGACCTGCCCCGCGGACTCTTCGCCGGTGACGTACAGGGACCTGTCGACGGTCTTCGCCCACTGGTAGGCGACTTCGAGCAGCAGAGTCGACTTGCCGACACCGGGCTCACCGGCGAGCAGCACGACCGCGCCCGGAACGAGGCCCCCGCCGAGCACCCGGTCGAGCTCGGAGACGCCGGTGCGGCGGGCGCGCGCGGCTTCGACGTCGACCTCGCCGATCGGCCGCGCGGGCGCGCTGGGCGCCCCGGCGGCGACGCGCTGGATGGCCGGCTTGACCGGCGCCCCGCGTTCCTCGAAGGAGCCCCATTCCTGGCACTCCGGACACCGGCCGAGCCACTTGGCCGCTTCGTACCCGCAGCTCGCGCAGCGGTAGGTGGTCCCTTTCTTCACCCCGCGAGGCTATCGGCGACCACCGACAAAACCGGGGACCTACTCCTTGACGTGCGCCGGAGCCGCGACGGGCAGCTCCACGGTGACCGGGCCCGCGTTCTGGAACACGAACGTCACCTTGATGGTCTGCCCCGGCCACAGCGGCTGCTTCAGCGGCGGCAGCGTGACCGTGGCCTGGCCGACCTTCTGGGGCGCCGTCGGCGTCGCGGCCGGGCCGGACGACGGGGCCTCGGACGTCGACGACGCCGTCAGGCTGCCCGGCGTGTTGGTCTCGGACTTGGTGGGCGTCCCGGTCGACGACGGGGCCGTCGAGGAGGAGCTGGGCGCGCTCGGCGGGGTGGTCTGCACCTCGTTGGTGGACTCGACCGCGTCGTCCGGGCCGATCACCAGGGAGTGCCCGGCGACGATGGCCTTCGAGCCGCTCACGGTCGCCTGGGTGCCGTCTTCGGTCGTCACCGAGACGAGCGAGTCGTCCTGGGTGCCGATGTTCACGACCGTCAGCGTCAGCGACGGGGTCGCGCCGGCCGGGTAGCCGGGACCCGACGGCGGGTACTGCACCGCGGCGTCACGCAGGACAATGGTCTTGACCTGGGCATACGTGCCGTTGACGGCGGGCTGCTGCGTGTCGGTCTGGGTGATCTGGCCGGCCCCGCACCCGGCGAGCACGAGCGCGGCACCGAGCGCCAGCACGCCCGCGCCGAGCACGCGACGATTCTGCAGCCTCACGTCGCAGTCCTTCCAGTTTCACGGCCTCGTCCCCGCGAAGACTAGCCGGGCGCGATCTCCCGGGCGGAACCGGTCCGCGTTGCGCCCAAGATCAACCGTCCACAAAGGATTTCGTACTACGTCGGGAAACGCGTCCCGGTCACCTGCATGAGCATGGGCGTCGGACGTTTGTCAACCCCCGCCCAGGCCGCTGACCTGCGAGGACGAGTCCGGCCCGCTAGGTGGGCACTGGCGGACCGTGGTAGGATGGAGTCAGCGAAAGGGGCAGAGGACACATGGTTTTCAAGGTCGGAGAGACCGTCGTCTACCCGCACCACGGTGCCGCACTCATCGAAGCCATCGAGACCCGCGTGATCAAGGGCGAGGAGAAGAAGTACCTCGTCCTCAAGGTCGCGCAAGGGGATCTCACGGTTCGCGTGCCCGCTGACAACGCCGAGATCGTAGGCGTGCGCGATGTCGTCGGGCAAGAAGGACTGGACAAGGTCTTCGACGTTCTGCGTGCTCCGCACACCGAGGAGCCAACCAACTGGTCTCGTCGGTACAAGGCCAACCTCGAGAAGCTCGCCTCCGGCGATGTGAACAAGGTGGCCGAAGTGGTGCGCGACCTCTGGCGGCGAGAGAAGGACCGCGGGCTTTCGGCAGGCGAGAAGCGCATGCTCGCCAAGGCGCGGCAAATTCTGGTCAGCGAGCTCGCGCTCGCGGAGGGCACCGACGAGGACAAGGCTGAAGTCCTCCTCGACGAAGTTCTGGAAACCGCGACGGTCTGAGCCCAGGGCATTCGCCCGACGGGCGGGTGAGTGCCTCTACGATCGCGAACCGATGAACGTCGTCGTGATCGTGACCGTCGCACATCATGCCTCCGACGGAGAGCTCGCTCTCACGCCGGTCCATGGTGAGGCGCTACTCACGCACACCGTGCGGGGGCTGCTCGGCGTACCGGAGATCGATCTGGTGCTCGTGGCGGCCCCCCAGCGGTGTGCGTCGTCGTTTTCGGAGGCCCTCGAGGGTCTCCCGTGCCGGGTCGTCCCCGGCTCGCTCCGGCAGGCGTTCGCCGCCGTCGAGCCCGATCTTCCCGGTGACTCAGTTGTACTCCTCCACGACGCTCTGCGTGCCTTCATTCCTGCGGAGACCGTGCGTGACATCATCAACGCGGTGGGTGACGCTCCCGTCGTCGTCCCGGTGCTGCCGATGGCGGACACGGTGAAGGTGACCGATTCCTCCCTGATCGTCGGAACCGAGGACCGGACGCGGCTGCGCACGGCCCAGACACCGATCGGCTACACGCTCGAGGCGTTCCTCTCGGCGGCCGACCCGTGGGACGTGACCGGCGCGGCGCTCGTGGACGGCCACCCGGACGCGATGCGCGTCACGACGGATTTCGAACTGTCCCTGGCCGAGGCGATCGCGGCGGCACCGAAGAACGAGGAGACGCTGTGAGGATTGGCAACGGGGTCGACGTCCACCCGGTCGAGGCGGGCCGCGAGTGCTGGATGGCGGGGCTGTTGTGGACGGACGTGGACGGCTGCGCGGGCCATTCGGACGGCGACGTGGCAGCGCACGCCCTGTGCGACGCGCTGCTGTCGGCGGCGGGCCTCGGTGACCTGGGAGCGGTGTTCGGCACGGGCGACCCCAGGATGGACGGCGCCCACGGCGCGGACATGCTGGCGGAGGTCCGCGGGCTGATCGAGGCGGCCGGCTGGCGGGTCGGGAACGCGTCGGTCCAGATCGTGGGCAACGCGCCGCGCGTGGGGAAGCGGCGCGAGGAGGCGCAGAAGGTGCTGTCGGAGGCGGTGGGCGGCCCGGTGAGCGTGTCCGGGACGACGTCGGACGGCTTGGGGCTGACCGGCCGCGGCGAGGGGATCGCGGCCTTCGCGACGGCGCTGCTGCTGACGGCGGAGGAGTAGCGCCCGCGCCGGTTATCTCGAGACTGACTTGTCCACAGGCAGGCCGAGATGTGGACACCCGGCCGCAAGGTCCGCCACCCGGCGGTGCGGGAGATCCTCTCGCGCTGCGGCGGGGCCACCGGGATCGCCAAGCCCGCCGCCGCGAACTCACCGCGATCGCCACGGCCCACGCGCCCCGCGTGGCCGAGCAGCCCGGCCCGGAATAGGGCCCGACCCGCGCCGGTTCGGCGTGATATGGCCCTCACCCTCTCGGACGACGTCCGCGCGCTGATCGACGGGAAGAACTTCGCCACCGTCGCCACCCTGGACCCCGATGGCGGGCCGCAGACCTCCGTGGTCTGGATCGCCCTCGACGACGGCGAGCTCGTCTTCAGCGCGACCGAGGACCGCCGGAAGGTCCGCAACCTGCGCCGCGATCCGCGCCTCAGCGTCTCCATCACCGACGCCCGCGACCCGTACCGGCACACCCAGCTGCGCGGGACCGCCACGATCACTCCCGACCCCGGCAAGACCCTCCCCAAGACCCTCAGCCACAAGTACCTCGCCCAGGACCCGCCACCCGAAGGCGAAACCACCGAGCGCGTCATCGTCCGCCTGAAGGTCGACAAGGTCGCCGGCAACGTGAAATAGGGTCCGGACCATGTTCAACGAAGCCACCAAGGCCCTGCTCGACGGCCGCAACTACCCCGTCGTCGCCACCACCAACGCCGACGGCTCGCCGCAGAGCTCCGTCGTCTGGGCCAAGCGCGACGGGGACACCGTCCTCTTCGTGACCGTCCAGGGCCGGCGCAAGGAACGCAACATCCGGCGCGACCCTCGCGTCTCGCTCTCCGTCTTCGACCTGGCCGACCCCGAGAACTACGTCGAGATCCGCGGCCGCGCCGAGGTCACCGTCGAAGGCGGCCTCGAGCTGAACGACGAGCTGGCCCGCAAGTACACCGGCACGACCTTCCCGCCCGAGCCGCCGGAGGTCGTTCGGGTGCTCGTGCGCGTTGTCCCCGAACACATCACAGGGCATTCGGCCTGAGGGTCCCGTTAGGCTGGAAACCATGACGATCAGGGCCGTGTTGTTCGACTTCTCCGGCACGCTCTTCCGGCTCGAGCAGGACGAGTCCTGGCTCACCGAACTGACCGACCACGAAGGTGAGCCGCTCGACATCGAGGCGCAGGCCGAGCTCATGCGCCGGATGACCGCCCCGGTCGGGCAGGTCGTCGAGCTGGACGCCGAGCACGTGCACGCCTGGCAGCACCGCGACCGCGACCCCGCGCTGCACCGGAAGGTGTACCTCGAGGTGCTCAAGAAGTCCGGCGTCCCGCACTTCGACCAGGCCGAAGCGCTCTACAACCGGCTCATCGATCCCAGCCAGTGGACGCCGTACCCGGACACCGAAGCCGCGCTCAAGGCGGCGTCCGAGCGGGGCCTGAAGGTCGGTGTGCTGAGCAACATCGCCTTCGACATCCGGCCGGCCTTCACCGCGCGCGGGTGGGACGCCTACGTCGACGAGTTCGTGCTGTCCTTCGAGGTCGGCGCCATCAAGCCGGAGCTGGAGATCTTCCGCAAGGCCGTGCAAGCGCTCGGCGTCCCGGCCACCGAGACGCTGATGGTCGGCGACAGCGAGGAGGCCGACGGCGGCGCCCGCGCGCTCGGCTGCGAGTTCGCGCTGGTCGACCCGCTGCCCACGGCGCAGCGGCCGGACGCCCTGCTCACGGCGTTGCGCACGCACGGCGTCGGCTAGGGGCTGCGACCTCGCTCACGCCCACCCCGTACCCTTTGAGGGTGGCCCTTCACCTTTTCGACACAGCGACCCGGAGCGTGCGGGAGTTCCACCCCGTCCGTAGCGGAACGGCGTCGATCTACGTGTGTGGTGCCACCGTGCAGGGCGTTCCGCACATCGGACACGTCCGCGGCGCGCTGAACTACGACGTCCTGCGCCGCTGGCTCGTCCACAGTGGACTGGACGTGCTGCTGGTCCGCAACGTCACCGACATCGACGACAAGATCCTGACCAAGGCAGCCGCGGCCGACCGCCCCTGGTGGGAGTGGGCGGCGACGCACGAGCGCGCCTTCGAAGAGGCGTACGAGCAGCTCGGCTGCCTGCCGCCGTCGATCAACCCGCGCGCGACCGGGCACGTCACCCAGATGGTCGAGCTGATGGAACGCCTCATCGAGAGCGGCCACGGCTACGTCGCGGACGGCGACGTCTACTTCTCGGTCAAGTCGTTCGACGAGTACGGCAAGCTGTCCGGCCAGGTCCTCGAGGACGTCCAGCAGGGCGAGACGCCGACCCGCGGCAAGCGCGACCCGCGCGACTTCACGATGTGGAAGAGCGCGAAGCCGGGCGAGCCTTCGTGGCCGACGCCGTGGGGCAACGGCCGGCCGGGCTGGCACCTGGAGTGCTCCGCGATGGCGACGGCGTACCTCGGCGCAGAGTTCGACATCCACGGCGGCGGCATCGACCTGGTCTTCCCGCACCACGAGAACGAGCGTGCCCAGTCGAACGCGGCCGGCGACGCGTTCGCGCGGTTCTGGCTGCACAACGCCTGGGTGACCATGTCGGGCGAGAAGATGTCGAAGTCGCTGGGCAACACCGTGGCGATCCCGGCGATGCTGGAGCGCTACCGGGCCGCCGAACTGCGGTACTACCTGGTGCAGCCGCACTACCGTTCCAACATCGAGTACTCCGACGCCGCGGTCTCCGAGGCCGCGCAGGGCTACCGGCGGATCGAGACGTTCCTGCGTCGCGCCGCTCAGTCGGGCGAGGTGACGCTGGGCACGATCCCGGTGGAGTTCGCCAACGCGCTCGACGACGACCTCGCCACCCCGCAGGCGTTCGCCGTGGTCCACACCACGGTCCGGGACGGTAACGCCGCCCTCGACGCGGGCGACACCCCCAAGGCACTCGAACTCGCCGCGGCCGTCCGCGCGATGACCGACGTGCTCGGCCTCGACCCGCTGTCCGCGCGCTGGTCCGAGGCGGGCGGTTCCGACACGCCCACCAAGGACGCGCTGTCCCGGATCGTCGAAGGGCTGCTGGCCGAGCGCCAGCAGGCCCGCGCCGAGAAGGACTTCGCCCGCGCGGACGCCGCCCGTGACCGCCTCT
The DNA here is from genome assembly GCF_055633805.1 of Amycolatopsis sp. NPDC114478. NCBI lineage: Bacteria > Bacillati > Actinomycetota > Actinomycetes > Pseudonocardiales > Pseudonocardiaceae > Amycolatopsis > Amycolatopsis sp. NPDC114478. Next base: position 217,399 of record NZ_JBVKDO010000004.1, read on the forward strand.
CGCAGGCGGGCATCGTGGTGGAGGACACCCCCAACGGTCCTCAGTGGACAGTCAAGTCCGACTGATCCCGTTACACAGCAAGGAAACTTTCACCATGGCAGGCAACTCGCGGCGTCAGGGCGCGATCCGCAAGACGGGCACCAAGAAGGGTGCCGTCGTCGGCTCGGGCGGTCAGCGCCGCAAGGCCCTCGAAGGCAAGGGGCCGACCCCGAAGGCGGAGGACCGTCCCGGGCACAAGGCGTACCGCCAGGCCAACGCCGCGACCAAGCGCGACCAGGCCCGGCAGAAGAAGGCCGACAAGCCGGAGCTGATCGCCGGGCGCAACCCGGTGGTGGAGGCGCTGCGTGCCGGCGTCCCGGCGACCGCGCTGTACGTCGCGCTGAACATCGAGATCGACGACCGCGTGAACGACGCGGTCCGGCTGGCCGGCGACAAGGGCATCTCGATCCTGGAGATCCCGCGCGAGGAGCTGGACCGCAAGACGAACCGGGCCGTGCACCAGGGCCTGGGCCTGCAGGTCCCGCCGTTCGAGTACGCGCACCCGGACGAGCTGATGGCCGCGGCCCGCAACTCGGGCGAGGTGCCGCTGTTCGTCGCGCTCGACGGCGTCACCGACCCGCGCAACCTGGGCGCGGTGATCCGCTCGGCGGCCGCGTTCGGCGCGCACGGCGTGCTGCTGCCGGAGCGGCGCAGCGCGGGCATGACGGCGGTGGCGTGGCGCACGAGCGCCGGGACGGCGGCGAAGCTGCCGATCGCGGTGGCGACCAACCTCACCCGCCAGCTCAAGGCGTGGGCGAACGAGGGCCTGATGCTGGTCGGCTTGGACGCCGACGGCTCGGTGGACATCGACGAGCTGGAGCTGGCGGCCGACCCGCTGGTCATCGTGCTGGGCTCGGAGGGCCGCGGGCTGTCGCGCCTGGTCCGCGAGACGTGCGACGCCACGGTGTCGATCCCGATGGCGGCCGGCGTGGAATCGTTGAACGCGTCCGTGGCGGCCGGCGTGCTGCTCGCGGAGGTGGCGCGGCGCCGCCGTGTCGCCGGTCGGGTCTGACCCGGCCACCCACTCGGGTTAAGGTCACCATCGGATAAAGCCGAGGGGACCCGATGTCGTTCGTATCGCCACTGTTCCTGTGGTACTTCATGCCGGCGGTGCTCGTCGCCGTGCTGGTGTTCCCGCGGAACTGGCGCAACGGCATCGTGGCGGTCGGCAGCCTGCTGTTCTACACGATCGGCGCGGGGCCGTTTGTGTTCCTGCTGCTGGGCTGCATGGTGGTCAACTTCCTGGCCGGCCCCCTGCTGGCCCCGAACCCGTTCGACGTGAACGGCGTCCGGCGGCGCCGCATCCTCATCGCGGTGGTGTCGCTGGACGTCACGGTCCTGCTGATCTGGAAGTACGCGGGGTTCGCGACCCAGCAGATCGCGGCGGTCGCGCACTGGTTCGGCGGAAGCGTGCCGGTGGCGAGCCTGGTCGTGCCGATCGGCATTTCGTTCTACACGTTCCACCACATTTCGTACGTGGTCGACATCTACCGCGGCGAGCGCCAGGCGTTGCGCAACCCGGTGTCGTTCGCGGCGTACATCGCGATGTTCCCGCAGCTGGTGGCTGGCCCGATCGTCAGATACCGCGAGATCGCCGACCAGCTCCCGCAGCTGCGTTCGCACCGCTTGGACGACATCGCGGCGGGCTTCCCCAGGTTCGCATTGGGGCTGTGCAAGAAGACGATCATCGCGGACTCGCTGAGCCCGTTGGTGGAGGCGTGCTTCAAGGTCCCCCCGGACGAGATGACGTTCGCAACAGCCTGGCTCGGCGCGATCGGCTACACGCTCCAGTTGTTCTTCGATTTTTCGGGCTACTCGGACATGGCGATCGGCCTGGGTCGAATGCTGGGCTTCCGGCTCCCGGAGAACTTCGCAAGGCCGTATTCCTCGGTGACGATCACGGAGTTCTGGCGCCGCTGGCACATGAGCCTGTCCCGCTGGTTCCGCGACTACGTGTACATCCCGTTGGGCGGCAACCGAAACGGGGCGGCGCACACGTACCGCAACTTGTGCATCGTGTTCGTGCTGACGGGTTTCTGGCACGGAGCGCAGTGGACGTTCCTGGTGTGGGGCTGCTACCACGGAGCGTTGCTGGTGATCGAGCGCAGGTTCGGCTTCGACCTGGACCCGGCAACACCGTGGAAGCGCTACACCCGCCGAGCGCTGACCATGCTGCTGGTGGTGTTCGGCTGGGTGTTCTTCAGGTCAGCGGACCTGGGCCACGCATTGTCGATGATCGGCCACATGCTGATCCCGGACTTCGACGGTTTGGGAGCAGGGGTCGAAGAGGCGTTCACGAACCAGCGGCTGGTGCTGCTGTTGGCGGCGCTGGCGGTGTTCCTGCTGCCGGCCCACCCGGTGACGGGACCGCTGCTGGAGTCGTCCCGCAGCCGCCCGGCAACGGCGTTGAGGATCGGCGTGATGACGGTGGGCCTGGTGTACGCGGCGATCCTGATCGCGACGGGGACGTTCAGCCCGTTCTTGTACTACCAGTTCTGAGTGGAGCCCGAAGGATGAGCGAGCCGACCGACCTGGCCAGGACCCCGGGAGTGATCCCCTACGTGGACCACCACCCAGGCCAAAGAAGACTCCTCACCGTCGACATCCCCCACCTCGGCCACACGGTCCGCGCCTACGCCCCCATAGCCAGCATCGACGGCCGCCAATACGTCGTCTCCTGGGGCGCCGTCAGCTTCGAAATCCCCGCCGACCGGAACGTTCACGTCAGCGTCCACCTGCACACCAACAGCGGCTACGAGCACACGATCACGCCGTTCGCCTCGACCGTCCTCCCGCCGCACCCCGCACCGATCCGGCTGCTCGCCCAGTTCGCGCCCCGCCAAGGCCCCCAGGGTGCGCTCGTCCCCGTCGGCTGATGCTCGCCACGCGCTACCTCTTCCTCACCCGTCACGGCGAAGCCGCCCCCACGGGCGAGCTCACCGAAGCCGGTCGTCGGCAGGCGCTGCTGCTCGGCCGGCGGCTGCGCGAGATTCCCGTCAACGCCGTGCACCACGGCCCCCTCCCGCGCGCGAGCCAAACCGCCGCGCTCATCGCCACCCAGCTGCCCGGCGTCCCGATCTACGTCGACAAAGCGGCCGACGACTTCGTTCCCTACACGCCGATGCGCGAGGAGCTCCCCGAGACCTCGGGCGACCTCCTCCACTCCTTCGCCCGCCAACTCCCGCCCGCCGACGAGGAGCTCGCCGCCGAGGCCGAACGGCGGTTCACCGGGCCCGTGCCGGGTGCCGAGACGCGGTACGAAGTGCTCGTCACGCACAACTTCCTCGCCGGCTGGCTGGTGCGCGCCTCGCAGGACGCGCCGCCGTGGCGGTGGCTCGCCCTGAACCACGCCAACGCCGCGCTGACCGTGATCCGCTACTCGCCGGGGCGCCCCGCCGCATTGCTGACGTACAACGACGTCGCGCACCTGACCGCCGATCTGCGCTGGACGGGCTTCTCACCCGACTTTTACCTTCCGTAATCAGCGAACGCGGAGCGTCGCCGCCCCGGAAAATGCGGCTCGCCCGAATGGCCGTACCTGTCAGGATGGCCGGATGAGTCCCGTTCCGTCGCCCACCTCCGTTCGGCTGAGCGACTACCTCGCCTCGGACGCCGTCGTCGATCACGAGCACCCGTCGATCCGCGCCCAGGCCGCCGGTTTCCGCGCGGCCGGCGACGATCCCGTCGCCGGCGCCGAGGCCGCGTTCCGGTTCGTCCGCGACGAGATCGACCACGTGATCGACGCGTGCGACCCACGGGTCACCTGGCGGGCGTCGGACGTCCTGCGCGAGCGCGTCGGGATCTGCCACGCGAAGGCGCACCTGCTCGCCGCTTTGCTGCGCGCGCAAGGGATTCCGGCCGGGTTCTGCTACCAGGAGCTGTCCGCGCTGCACGGGCTGAATGGCGTGTACCTGCGCGGCAAATGGACGCGTCTGGACGCGCGCGGCAACCGCACGGGCGCGCGCGGGGAGTTTTCGCTCGACGAGGAGAAACTGGCCTGGCCGGTGGACTTCGCGCGCGGCGAACGCGATCACCCGGAGATCCACCCGGCCCCCGCGGCGGTCGTCGTGGATTTCCTGATGACCGCCGAACCCGCGCCGGGTTGGTACGAAAAGGGGCTCCCGGCCACGCTCTGAAGCCGGTTTTCCGTGATTTACGAAAACCTCGCCGAGCTGGTTAATTATTGCCGAGAGTGACGTCTGTCCGTCATCCTTATCCCCCGAACTTCTTATTTCGCGCGCCCCGTATGGCGCGTAAAGTGACTCCCCGCGCTCGAACAGACACTTTACGCATACGTCCGTTCGGGTGGTTCGAGGGAGGTGAAGCACGTGGTCGCGGACGGCGGATCCCGCCGCCGTACCCCACTGCAGGAGATCTTCTGGACCAGGACGAGCTTGCTCCTCACGGTGCTCGTCGTCGTCGCCGGCCTCAGCCTGTGGCTCGCCGGCCTGATGGACCCCGGCACCGGGAAGAACCTGGTGACGTCGCTGGGCACCGGCACCCTGATCTCCGCGATCGTGGGGTTCGGCACCACGCTGATCACCGCCAGCGCGTCGCAGAAGGCGCTGGTGACCCCGGTGATCGAGGAAAGCAGGCGCGCGCTGGAGGACCTGAGCGCCGAATACCGCGCGCTGAACAAGGAGTTCTTCCCCACCGACGTGTTCGAGGCGACCACCGACCCCGACCCCGGCTTCAACCGGTTGCTGATGGCCGACCTCAACGCGACCCGGCAGTACTTCTTCCGCGGCTTCTCCGGGCGGCACGCGGCCGCCCGCCTGTTGCTTTCCCGCACCGAACGCGAACTCCGGGCCGTCATCGCCGATCCGCGTGACGCCAGCTCGATCAGCGGGCGCGCCCGCTACCTGCTGCGCCGCGAAGCGGGCGACGTCGACTCCGAACAGATCCAGACCCGGCTCGACGAAGAGATCCGGATCGGGCTCGTCGGCCTCTTCCTGGCGCGCAGCCGCTGCGCGCAGGTCGACATCACCGTGGTCGCCGACCCGCCGCTGGACCGGCTCGAGATGTTCGACGACAGCGTGTGGGTGTCGCTCTACAGCGACGTCCGCGGCGCCACGAAGCTGTACCCGCGGTCCCTGCGGTTCACCGAGGGTTCCTTCCTCTACAACATGGAGCGCGCCGAGTTCGTGCGCGTCTCGCAGTCCCGGACCGGCCGCCACTTCCGCATCACGTCCGCGACGACGCGGACGGATTTCCTGGCGCTGTTCGAAAAGATCACCGGATCCCCCCTGTCCGAGGAGCAGTTCCGCGAGCTGGAAGGCAAGTTCCACGCTTTCCGCGCGGAGTTCTCCGAAGTCGCCGAGCTAGGGAGCTGACCTTGCTCACCCGCCTGTCCCCCCTTTCCGAACTGGCCGTGCGCTTGCGCGCGGCCGAGTTCCCGCTGGCCGCCGGCTGGCGCGCCGTCGACGAGTGGTTCCGGCCGTGGGCCGCCCAGCCCGGCCTGCGGGACGAACTGCGTTCGCAACTGCGCGGGCTGTCGTCCGCGCAGGCGGCGAAGGTGCTGCGCTCGTCCCGGGAAACGACCACGCACTTCGCCTGGTGCCTGCTCGATTCGCCGTCCGACCCGTTTTCCTTCTGGCTGCACGAATACAAGGCGCAGGAGGACTGGCGGGAGGGGTACGCGGATTCCGTGCACAACCACAGGTACCACTTCTGCACCACCATTCTCCGTGGTGACTACCTGCACGAGAGATACGAGACGACGATCGACACCGGTACCGGGCTGATCGCGTCCGCGCGGCTGCGGCGCCGGACGTTGTGCCAGGCCGGAGCCTGCGCCACCATGCTGGCCGACGAATTCCACCGCATCCCCGAAGCGGCCGACGGCACGATGACGTTCCTCGTGAAATCACGCCCGGTGAGCAGTTTCAGCCTTTCTTTCGACCCCGCCACGGGAATCGGCCATCGTCACGTTCCGGTAGAGGTCCGATTGGGGGAATTGGCCGACCGCATCTAGCTACCCACCGGCGTCACGGCGCTTACCATTACTCCACCCGTCTGAAACCACGGCCGGGATCGGAGAGGTGTATGCGCACGCAGGAAAGCACGATCGACCACGTCATCGTCGACGCCGTCGCGAACCGGGTTCACCGGCTTTGCCGCCGTTATGCCGAACGGTTGCCGTTCCACGGCTGGCACCACGTGAGCTTCGTCCGCGCGAAGGCCGCCGGCTTCGCCCAGCACAACGGCGCCGACCGCGCGGTGGTCGAGGTGGCGGCGCTGGTGCACGACGTCAACTACCTGGTGCTCCGCAACTCGCCCGCGGCGGCGGGCCGGAGCCTGCGGCTGGAGATCCTCGCGGAGTGCGGGGTGCCGTCGGGGGTAGCGCGGTGGATCGACGACATCGTCGACGAAGCCGAAATGGCCACGCGCGGCCGCGACATTTCGCTGGAGGCGCAGGCGCTGAGCGACGCGGACACGCTGTTCAAGGCGCTGCCGGTGACGCCGGTGGTCCTCGCGCACCGGTACCTGCGCGAGAACGGGCTGAGCCTGCGCGAGCTGGCGGACAAGATCGTCGGCGAGCAGTGCGACGTCCACGAGGAGGGGTACTACTTCTACAACCCCGAGGCGGCGAAGACGTACTCGCGCTGGGCGATGGCGAACCTCCAGCTGTGGCAGTGCATCAAGGAGGCGGTCGACGACCCGACGGTGGCGGAACTGCTGGACGCGGTCCACGCCGTCGACGCGCTGGCGTCCTAGGTCTGGCCGTAGCCCCGCAGCCGGTCGACGACCTTGGCCACCTCGGGCGGCGGCAGCAGCGCGGGCCGGCCGGCGCCCTGGGCGAGCAGCCACACTCGGCAGGCCCATTCGAGCTGCTGGGCCCGGTGGTAGGCGGCCTCGAGACCGTCGCCGTAGGTGAGGGTGCCGTGGTTGGCCATGAGGCAGCCGCGGCGGCCCTGGAGCGCCTCGAGCACGGCGGCGGCCAGCTCGGGCGTGCCGTAGGTGGCGTAGCGCGCGACGCGCACCGAAGGGCCGATCGTGGCGAGGATGTAGTGGATGGGTGGCACCTCGCGCACGAGGGTGGAGACGGCGGTGGCGTGCGGCGAGTGCGTGTGCACGACGGCGGTGATGGGCTCGCTGTCCGGATCGCGCACGTCCCAGTAGACGGACAGGTGCATCGGGAGCTCGCTGGTCGGCTTGAGCGAGCCGTCGACGACCTGGCCACCGAGGTCGACGACGGGGACATCGGCCGGGTTCATGCTGGAGTAGGGAACGCCGGTCGGGGTGACGGCGACGAGGTCCCCGGCCCGCAGCGAGACGTTCCCGGAGGTCCCGACGACGAGGCCGTCCCCGACCATCCGCCGCGCGTAGGCGCACACGGCGGCCCGTTCGGTCTCGAGGAGCATGCGGCGGGTCCGTTCTCGTGGGTGATCAAGCAGCTGTCATGCAGACTGCCAGCCACCCACGAGCTAAGGCCACCTCCCGGCCCAAAAGACAGCCCCCTCCCGTCCCTGGGGGGCGTCCCCTGTCCAGTCTATCGCCGCTGAGCTGCGAAAACAGCGGCTCGCGAAATCTGTGGACAACCGAACCCGATGTGGATAACTAAGCCTTCGCCGGAGCGGCAGGAGCGGGAGCCGCCTTCGCAGCAGGAGCCGGGGCCGGCGTCGGCTTCCGGTCCCCGTTCTCGGCGGCAGCCGGAGGCTCCGGAGCCAGCAACCGCATGGCCTCCTGCACCGCGACATCCGTGGCCGCGATCCGCTCGGCGACCTTCGTCCGCAGGTCCAGCGCCAGCTTCCGGTTCCGGTCGGCTTCCGCCTGCTGGGACCGGGCCGAGGCCAGCGCCGCCTCGGTCTCCTGCTTCTTCCGCGCGTGCTCCTCGTCGAACGCCTTCTTGCGCGCCGCCAGCTCCTCCGCCGCGACCCGGTCCGCCTCCGCCCGCGCCTCGGCCGCCGCCGCCTCGGCCGCAGCGTCCGCTTCCTTGCGGGCCCGCTCGGCCGCCGCCGCCAGCTCGACCCTCTTCGCTCCCGCCGCCGCGTTCAGCTTCTCGATCTCGCCCTTCGCTTCCGACAGCAGGCGCGCGCGCTCTTCCTCCGCGTCCTTCGCCAGCTTGTCGGACGTGCGGCGGGTCTCGTGCGCGTACTTGTCCGCCTGGTCGCGGGTCGACGCCGCGTCCGCCTCCGCCGCCGCGCGCAGGTCGGCGATCTCCTCCTCCGCGAGCTGCATCATCATCCGGACGCGCTCGGCCATCGCACCGGCGCCGGACGGGCTCGAGCTCATCCTGGCCAGCGCGGCCTTCGTCTCGGCGAGCTCCTTCTGCGCGTACGAGAGGGCCTTGGAGAGGTCCGACGACGTCGCGACGGCTTCGTCGCGGCTGCGGGACGTCTCGCGCAGGTCCTTGTTCAGCTCGGCGAGGCGTTCGTCGACCTGACGCTGGTTGTAGCCGCGGACACCCACGGCGAACTGGGCTGTCTTCGGGGCGGACTGGGGCTTCTCAGGCGCGACCATCGCGCCACCTTAATGAGCCGGGACCCATCCGGACGTACCGCCAAACGGATGCATCACGATTTCGGTAACCCCCGGTGACGCATGGCATTCTGACGTCGGTTGACCAGCCGGTTGACGCGAGGAGGCCATTGTGGACATACAGGCCGTCCTCGCGGACATCGGCGCGCACTGGCACGTCTACGCCACCATGCCGCTCATCGCCGCCCTGATCGGCTACCTCACCAAGCGCGTCGCCATCGAGATGATGTTCCGGCCGCTGGAGTTCAAAGGCATCAAGCCCTTCTTCGGCTGGCAGGGCGTCATCCCGGCGAACGCGCGGAGGATGGCCACCACCGCCGTCGATCTGCTGACCCGCAACCTCGTCGACCCGCGGGAGATCTTCAGCAGGCTCGACCCGGAGGAAATGGTCAAAGAGCTCGAAGCGCCCCTGCTCAAGGCGGTCGAAGACGTCACGCGCGAGGTCATGGAGACCTACCAGCCGAGGCTCTGGGAGATGCTGCCGTCGCGCGCGCAACGGCTGCTCGTCGACCAGGTCCGCGCGCAGGCACCCGAGGTCGTCAAGCGGCTGCTGCGGGAGGTCTCGACCAACATCGACGACGTCCTCGACGTCAACGACATGCTCATCGGCGCGATGGTCCGCGACAAGTCGCTGACCTGCCGGCTGATCCGCGAGGTCGCCGCGCCCGAGTTCAAGTTCATCGCGCGCTCGGGGATCTGGTTCGGGTTCGTGATCGGGCTCGTCCAGTTCGTCGCGTGGGCGCTGACGAAACAGCCGCTGATCATGCCGATCTTCGGTTTCGTCACGGGCTTCGTCACGGACTGGCTCGCGCTCAAGATGATCTTCTACCCGCGCGAGCCGCGCGGGTTCGGCTTCTTCCGCTGGCAGGGCATGTTCCAGAAGCGCCGCCAGGAGGTCGCCGCGGACTACGGCGCGCTGATCGCCGACGAGGTCCTCACCGTCCGGAACGTCCTCGAAGCCGTGCTCACCGGCCCGCGCTCGGACAAGCTCTTCGCGCTCGTCACCCGCGAGGTCCAGCGCACGATCGACGCGCAGGTCAGCCTGGTCAAGCCGGTCGTCGCCCTCACCATCGGCGGCCGGCAGTACCAGGAGATGAAGCGCGCGGCCGCCGCCAAGGTGATCGAGTACCTCCCCGAAACGGTGAAGCACGTCGAGAGCTACGCCACCGGCGCGCTCGACGTCCGCAACACGATCGTCGACAAGATGCAGCAGCTGACGCCGCTGGAGTTCGAGGGCATCCTGCGCCCGGCGTTCAAGCAGGACGAATGGAAGCTGATCGCCGTCGGGGCGGTCATCGGTGGCCTGGTGGGTGAACTCCAGGTGCTGCTCCTGCTGCATTGACGCCGGGCCGATAGCGTGCGCGCGTGGACTTCGGCACGCACTGGCAGGTGTACATCACCATGCCGTTCATCGCGGCGCTGATCGGCTACGTCACCAAGCGCGTCGCCATCGAGATGATGTTCCGGCCGCTGGAGTTCGTCGGCGTCAAACCCTTCGGCTGGCAGGGCGTGCTGCCGGCGAACGCCGAGCGCATGGCGGCGACGGCCACCGAGATGCTGACGACCAACCTCGTCGACCCCAAGGAGATCTTCGCGCGGCTCGACCCCGAGCAGGTCGCGAAGGAGATCGAGCAGCCGCTGCTGCGGGTCGTCGAGGACGTCACGCGCGAGGTCATGGAGACCTACCAGCCCAGACTGTGGGAAGTGCTGCCGAACGGCGCGCAGCAGCTGCTGCTCAAACGCGTCCAGGCCGAGGCGCCGAAGGCGATCACCAAGATCATGCGGGAGATCGCCGACAACATCGAGGACGTCCTCGACCTGCAGCACATGGTCGTGACGAACCTCGTCCGCGACAAAGCGCTGCTCAACCGGCTGATCCGTGACATCTCGCGGCCCGAGATGCGGTTCATCGCCCGCTCGGGCATCGGGTTCGGGTTCATCCTCGGCTGCGTCCAGCTCGTGGTCTGGGCGCTGACGAAGTCGCCGATCGTGCTGCCGCTGTTCGGCCTCGGCATCGGCTGGCTCACCGACTGGCTGGCCCTGAAGATGATCTTCCTGCCGCGCGAGCCGAAGCGGTTCTTCGGGCTCTACACCTGGCAGGGCATCTTCCAGAAGCGCCGCGACCAGGTCGCCGCCGACTACGGCGACATGATCGCGCGCGAGATCATCACCATTCCCAACCTGCTGGAAGCCGTGCTGCGCGGGCCGAAGTCCGACAAGCTGTTCGCGATGATCACCCGCGAGGTGCAGAAGACGATCGACGCGCAGGCCAGCGTCGTCAAGCCGTTCGTCGCCCTCGCCGTCGGGACGAAGAAGTTCCAGGAGATGAAGCAGACGGCGGCGGCGAAGGCCGCGGAGCGCGTCCCGGAGACGATCCGGTACGCCGAGAACTACGCGATCAACGCCCTCGACGTGCGCAACACGATCGTCGACCGGATGAAGAAGCTGAGCGCGCTGGAGTTCGAGCAGCTGCTGCGGCCGGCGTTCCGGCAGGACGAGTGGAAGCTGATCGCCGTCGGCGCGGTGATCGGCGGGCTCGTCGGCGAGTTGCAGGTGCTCGCGCTGCTCGGGTAGCCGGTACGGTTCCGTTCTCGGCATGAGGAGGTCGGAGTTGGACGCGGTCCTGCACGACCTCGCCCTGCACTGGCCGGTCTACGCGGCGATGCCGTTCATCGCGGCGCTGATCGGCTACGTCACCAAGCGCGTCGCCATCGAGATGATGTTCCGGCCCCTGGACTTCATCGGGATCCCGCCGCTGCTGGGCTGGCAGGGCGTCGTCCCGAAGCACGGCGGGCGGATGGCGGCCGTCGCGACCGAGCTGCTGACGGCGAACCTGCTGGACCTGCGCGAGGTCTTCGAGCGCGTCGACCCGGTGATCATCACCAGCGAGCTGGAGCAGCCGCTGCTGCGCGCGGTCGACCACATCGCGCGCGAGGTGCTCGCCGAGCACCACCCGCGGCTGTGGGAGGTCATGCCGACGCTGGCGCAGGAGATGCTGATCAAGCAGGTCCAGGCGTCGGCGCCGCGGCTGGTCCAGGAGTTCCTCGACGACGTTCGCGAGAACCTCGACGAGGTCCTCGACGTCCAGCACATGACGGTCCAGCGGCTCACGCGCGACAAGGCGCTGCTCGTCCGGCTGATCCGCGAGACGTCCCGGCCCGAGATGGCGTTCATCGCGCGGATGGGCATCTACTTCGGCTTCGGGCTCGGCTTGGTCCAGACGATCGTCTGGGCGTTCACGCGCGAGCCGTGGATCCTGCCGGCGTTCGGCGGCGTGATCGGGCTGTGCACGGACTGGCTGGCGATCAAGCTGATCTTCGTCCCGCGCGAGCCGGTCCGGCTGGGCCGGGTGATCTTCCAGGGCAAGTTCCAGCGCCGGCGCGCGGAGGTGGCGCGGCAGTACGGCGAGCTGATCGCCAACGAGGTCCTGACGGTCCAGAACCTGCTGGACGCGGTCCTGCGTGGCCCGCGCGCCGACCGGCTGGCGGCGCTGGTCGAGAACGTCGTGTCGGAAGCGGTCGACAAGCAGGTGCCGCTGTCCTTCGCGGTGGGCAGCACGCGCCTGCGGGAGATCAAGCACGCGGCGGCCCGGAAGGCCTTGGAGCAGCTACCGGACACGGCGCGCTACGCCGAGGGGTACCTGACCGAGGCGATGGACGTCGCGAAGATGATCGAGCAGCGGATGCTGGCGTTGACGCCGCTGGAGTTCGAGGGGCTGCTGCGGCCGGCGTTCCGGCAGGACGAGTGGAAGCTCATCGCCGTCGGCGGGGTGATCGGGTTCGTCGTGGGTGAGCTGCAGGTCCTGCTGATGCTGGGTTAGGCCGCCGCGACGAGGGCCGGTTCCACCGCGCTCACCCGGGTCCGGCGGTCGCGCTGCCAGGCGATCACGCGGCAGACCACGTAGATCAAGAACGAAATCGCCGTCACGAACGCGCTCACCGGGAGCCCCGGGGCCAGTGACAGCACGATCCCGCCGATCGCCGCCACCTCGGCGAAGACCACGGACAACACCGTCGCCTTCCACGGCGACGCCGTCACGCGGGCCGCCGCGGCCGCCGGTGTCACCATCAAAGCGACCACCAGCAGCGACCCGACCACCTTTACGCTCAACGCCGTCGAGACGCCCACCAGCAACGCGAACACCACCGTCAGCGTCTTCACCGGCACCCCGCGCGCCACGGCCACGTTCCGGTCCACCGAAGCGAACAGCAACGGCCGGTACACCAGCGCCAGCACCGCCAGCACCACCGCCGACGACACCACGAACAACGTCAGGTTCGTCGAGTCGATCGTGATGATCTGGCCGGTGAGGATGCCGAACTTGTTCCCGGACCGTCCTTTGTAGAACGACAGGAACAGCACGCCCATGCCGAGGCCGAACGACAGGATCACGCCGATCACCGAGTCGCGGTCCGCGTCACGCGCGCCGAGGATGCCCAGCAGCAGCGCCGCCACCACCGCGCCGATCAGCGCGCCGTACTCGACGCCGATGCCCAGCAGCAACGCCGCCGCGCCGCCGGTGAACGCCAGCTCGGACGTCCCGTGCACCGCGAACGACATGCGCCGCATGACGATCAGCGGGCCCAGCACGCCGGCCACCAGGCCGAGGATCAAGGCCGCCAGCAACGCCGTCTGCACGCCGGGGAGCTCGGTGATCAGCTCCCACGTCTTGCCGAAGTCGAACAGATCCAAGACTCAGCCCACTTGCTCTTCGACGTCGTGTTCGTGGTGGTGCGGCTCCTCCTCGCACAACGCGCTCTGCGCGCCCGCGATGTGGATCTGCCCGCCGACCTTCAGCACCTCGACGCGGGTGCCGTACAGCTCCGACAGCGTCGCGGTGGTCATGACCTCGTCCGGCTTGCCGATCCGGAACTGGCCGTTGACCAGGTACAACACCCGGTCGACGAACGGCAGCACCGGGTTGATCTCGTGCGTCACGAACAGCACCGCCGTGCCCGCCGTGCGCCGCCGGCGGTCGATCAGCTCGCTGATCGCACGCTGGTGCGCGAGGTCCAGGGACAGCAGCGGCTCGTCGCAGAGCAGCACCTCGGGGTCGCCGACCAGGGCCTGCGCCACCCGCAGCCGCTGCTGCTCGCCGCCGGACAACCGGCCGACCGGCTGCTTCGCGTACCGAGTAGCCCCGACCGCTTCGACCGCGTCGGAAACGAGCCGGCGCCGGGCCGCCATGCCGAACAGGCCGGGGCCCCAGCGGTGGCCGTCGAGGCCCAGCCCGACCAGGTCGACGCCGCGCAGCGTCAGCGACTCGTCGATCGCGCGCTGCTGCGGGATGTAGCCGACCTTGCGGTTCGCGCCGCCCGGGCGGCCGCCGGCGATCTCGACCGAGCCCGCCGACAGGCCCTGCATGCCGAGCAGCGCCTTGAGCAGGCTGCTCTTGCCGGAGCCGTTCGGGCCGAGCACGGCGAGGAACTCCCCCGGCTCGACGACGAGGTCCAGCCCCGACCAGAGGGTCCGGGGTCCGAACGCGAGGGCCGCCCCGCGGACCCGGACCGCGGGACGTACGTCGTCTGAAACGGGAGCCATGCCTACTTCAACGCTCCTGCCAGCGCGTCTACTTCCCCGGTCATCCAGCCAATGTAGTCGGTCACACCCCGCGGCAGCGTCTCGGTCACGTCGACGACGCCGATCCCGGCGGCCTTCGCCTGCCCGACGACGTCCTTGGTCAGCGGGGTCACCGTCTGCGCGTTGTTGATCAGCGCCTTGACCTGCTTGGTGGCGATGAGCTGCTTGTACTCGTTCACCGCGCCGGCCGGGACGTCGGTGTCGTTCTCGACGGCGTCGGAAAACGCCTTCGGCGTCGCGTCCGTCAGCTTCGCGCTCTGGAGCAGGTAGTGCGCGACCGGCTCGGTGACGACGACCTTCGTCCCCGGATGGGTGGCTCCCAGCTCGCCGAGGCGCTTCTCCAGCGCGTCGACCTTCGCCTTGAACGCGGTCGCGTTGTCGGTGAACGCCTGCTTCGACGCCGGTTGCAGCTCGCCGAGCTGCGCCGCGACCTGGTCGGCGACCTTGTCGACGCCCGGCAGGTCGTACCAGACGTGCTCGTTCTCGTCGCCGGTCGCGGCGATGTCGTAGGCGACGAGCTTCTTGGCGTCCCCGGGCTGCGCGGTGAGCTTGTCGAAGAACTCGTCGTAGCCACCGCCGTTGGACAGCAGCAGCTTCGCGTCCTTCGCCGCGAGAGCGTCGTCAGCGGTCGTTTCGTACGAGTGCGGGTCGGCCGAAGGGTCGTGGATGATCGCCTTGACCTCGACCTTGTCCCCGCCGACGGCGCTGACGACGCTGCCCCAGACGTCCGTCGCGGCGACGACCTTGATCTTGCCGTCCCCGCCGGACTGCGCTCCGCCGTCGGAGGTCCCACCGGAGCATGCGGCCAGGGCGAGCACGGACAGGGCCGAAGCGGCGGCGAGCACGCTCCTGGTGCGGCGGGAACTCATCTGAAGAACTCTCCTGACGACACTGAGACGCTAATGGAAACCGTTGTCAGATTCACCTTACCCCATCCGGATGACTTCCTGGCCATCCGATCCCGGTTTGGTGTATGCGAGTTCACGCATGCGGATCGAGACATCGACCACCCGGGGTGTCTCTTCAAGAAAGTGATCTGAACCGTTACGGTTTGCTGATGGGACGTCCTATTCGCACCCGGAGGCAGGCGACGCTCGCGTCGCTCGCGGCGGAGCTCGGTGTGTCCAGGACCACGGTGTCCAACGCCTACAACCGGCCGGACCAGCTGTCCCCGGAACTGCGCCGCCGGGTCCTCGAGACCGCGCGGCGCCTCGGCTACCCCGGCCCCGACCCGGTCGCCCGCTCCCTGCGCACGCGCAAGGCGGGCGCGGTCGGCCTGCTGCTCACCGAGAACCTCTCCTACGCCTTCCGCGACCCCGCCGCCGTGGGCGTCCTCGAAGGACTGGCCCTGGCCTGCGAAGACGCCGGTGTCGGCCTGCACCTGGTGCCGGCCAGCCCCGGCCGCGAGGACGTCGCCGCGGTGCACCGCGCGGGTGTCGACGGCTTCGTCGTCTACTCCGTCCCGGACGACGACCCGCACCTGGCCGCCGTGCTGGAGCGCCCGGTGCCGACGGTGATCATCGACCAGCCGAGCCTCGAGGGCATCGACCGCGTCGGCCCGGACGACGCCGCGGCCGTCGGCAAGATCGCCGAGCACCTGGTCGCCCTGGGCCACCGGCAGGTCGGCGTCATCTGCATGCGGCTGGCCCGCGAGCGCAACGACGACTTCGTCTCACCGGCGCGGCAGAGCGGCGCGCACTTCCACGTCCAGCGCACCCGGCTGGAAGCGCTCGCCGTGGCGTTCTCCGCGGCCGGCGTCGACTGGGCCGGCGTCCCGGTGGTCGAGCGCTTCGACCACACGGTGGACGACGGCGCGTCCGCCGCGCGGCAGCTGCTGGACGCGTATCCGCAGATCACGGCGGTGATCTGCACGTCGGACATCCTCGCGCTCGGCGCCATGGCCGAAGCCGAGCGGCGGGGGCTGCGGGTGCCGCAGGACCTGACCGTCACCGGTTTCGACGGCATCGCCGAAGCCGAGCGGATCGGCCTCACCACGGTCCACCAGCCGGTGCTCGAGAAGGGCAAGACGGCCGGCCGGCTGCTGCTCGGCTCGGCCGAGCGCAGCGCGCCGAAGGTGATCACGCTGCCGACCGAACTGCGCGTCGGCCGCACGTCGGCACCCCCCAGGACGGTCGAGGAGCCCTGGTTCGGGGGCTGACCCGTGACATAGCTCGTAGTGCATTGCCCATCGGGGTCCCCACCGGGTCAAATGGAGTGGCACGCCCGCGCCGCGGGGCCACTGGCCGGAAGGTGACCGATGACCTCGATCGACGTACTGCTCAAGCGCAACCAGGAACTCGGCGAGGTGACGCCCGGCGACCGGTCGTCCCCGAAGCCGTCGCTCCAGGTGGCCATCCTGACCTGCATGGACGCCCGCATCCGGGTGTTCGAGCTGTTCGGCCTCCTGCAGGGCGAGTCGCACGTCCTCCGCAACGCGGGCGGCGTGGTGACCGACGACATGATCCGCTCGCTGGCGCTTTCGCAGCGCAAGCTGGGCACGCGCGAGGTGCTGATCGTCCAGCACACGGAGTGCGGCCTCTCGATGGTCACCGAGGACGACTTCAAGGACGAGCTGGAGAGCGACACCGGCCTGCGGCCGACGTGGTCGGTCGAGGCGTTCCGGAACGTGGAGAACAGCGTCCGGACGTCGGTCGAGCGGGTGCGGCGCAGCGCGTACCTGCCGCACACGGAGAACGTCCGCGGGTTCGTCTACGACGTGAAGACCGGGAAGCTCACCGAGGTCCAGTAGGGCCTTGCGCGTCCTCTTCGCCGGTCTCGCGGCACCTGGCCACACCTACCCGATGGTCCCGCTCGCGGTCGCGGCGCGGGACGCCGGGCACGACGTGCACTTCGCCGCCGGTGAGCACGTCCACGCGCCGCTGGGCCGGCTCGGGCTGAACCCCTTCCGGCCCGCGGACTCGTTCTACGAGATCTACGCCGAGGACCTCGAACCGGACCTGAAGCGGCTGCGGCCGGACCTGGTCGTGCACGGGTGGGGTGTCCCGGAGGTGGCCGTCGCCGCGGGGCGCGCCGGGATTCCCGCGCTCTGGCACGGGTTCGGCCGGCTGTTCCCGGAAGGAATCGGGCTCGAGCGCCCGGCCGGCGGGACGCACCTGGACATCTGCCCGCCGTCCCTGCAGGACGCGGGCTTCCTGGCGACCGCCGACCGGATCGCCCTGCGCCCGGTGCCCTTCGCCGAGCCCGGCGACTTCCGGCGGCCCCTGGTCTACCTGACGCTCGGCACCGCGTTCGGCACCCCGGAGGTCCTCACGACGGCGATCGAGGGACTGGCCGCGCTCGGCACGCACGTCGTGGTGGCCACCGGCCGCGTGGCCCCCGAGGACCTCGGCCCGCTGCCGGCTCACGTCACCGCCCGGGCCTGGGTGCCGCAGGCGGCGGCGATCTCGCAGGCGGACCTGGTCGTGCACCACGGCGGCAGCGGCACCACGCTGGCCGCGCTCGCCGCCGGCGTCCCGCAGCTGGTCCTGCCGCAGGGCGCCGACCAGTTCGCCAACGCCGACGCGCTCGTCGCCGCCGGAGCCGCACTGCGGCTCCTGCCCGGCGAACTGACCGCGGACGCCGTCGCCGAACAGGCCCGGAAGGCGTCCACCTGCCGGGACGCGGCCCGCGCGATCGCCGAGGAGATCGCGGAAATGCCGTCGCCGGGCGAGGTCGCTCGCGAGCTGCCGAAGCGGGCGAAGTAGCCTCCCGGCGTGGCTGTGGACGCTGACGTACTGCTCGACTGGTTCTCCACGCACGGCCGGGACCTGCCCTGGCGCGAGCCGGACTGCTCGGCATGGGGCGTGCTCGTCAGCGAGATCATGCTCCAGCAGACCCCCGTCGCCCGCGTGCAGCCGATCTGGCACGAGTGGATGGCGCGCTGGCCGGTGCCGTCGGCGCTGGCCGCGTCGAGCCAGGGTGAGGTCGTGCGAGCCTGGGGCAAGCTCGGCTACCCGCGGCGCGCCCTCCGGCTGCACGAAGCCGCCGGCGTCATCGCGCGGGACCACGGCGACGTCGTTCCGTCCGATGTGGACACCCTGCTCGCGCTGCCCGGGATCGGCGCCTACACCGCGCGGGCCGTCGCCGCGTTCGCCTACGGGCTGCGGGCGCCCGTCGTCGACACCAACGTGCGGCGGGTCGTCGCGCGGGCCGTGCACGGGGCCGGGGACGCCGGGCCCGCGTCGAACACCCGGGACATGGCCGACGTCGAGGCGCTGCTGCCCGCCGAAGACGCGCCCGCCGCGAAGTTCTCCGCCGCGATCATGGAGCTCGGCGCCCTGATCTGCACCGCGCGGTCGCCGAGGTGCGCGGACTGCCCGATCTACGACGAGTGCGCGTGGCAGCTCGCCGGGAAACCGGAGTACGCCGGGCCGGCCAAGCCGGTGCAGAAGTTCGCGGGCACCGACCGGCAGGTCCGCGGGCTGCTGCTGGACGTCCTGCGCGGCAGTGAGGGTCCCGTCGAAAAGGCGCGCCTCGACCTGGTGTGGCACGACGGCGGCCAGCGCGACCGCTGCCTCGACTCCCTGCTGGTCGACGGCCTGCTGGAGCAGACCAGCGGCGGCCTCTTCGCCCTGCCAGGTGAACACTAACGCGCTACAACAAAAGTTGGTCAATAGTTGTCATCGGCGCGATGCGGAGTTACCTTTTCTCGCATGGTCACTGTTGACCGCCGGACCCTGCTGAAGGCGGGGGTGACCGCTACGGCGGCCGGCGCACTGGGGATGACGACCACGGGGACGGCCGCCGCGGCCGTGCCGACACCGACGATCCACGGGTGCTCCGAGTGGGGCGCGCGGCCCGCCAGCGGGCCGATCGTGGTGGAGAACCACAAGCCGACCTACATCGTCGTGCACCACGCCGTCGATCCACCGATGAACAACGACTTCTCGCTGGCGCGCGCGTTCTACGTCGCGAAGTTCATCCAGAACCTGCACATGGACAAGAACGGCTGGATCGACAGCGGCCAGCAGTTCACGAACAGCCGCGGTGGGTTCGTCACCGAGGGCAGGCACCGGAGCCTGGAGATCCTGCGCGGCGGCACGCAGCACGTCCAGGGCGCGAACGTGGGCAACCACAACAGCGAGGTCATCGGCATCGAGAACGAGGGCCTCTACAGCACGGTCGACGTGCCGCAGGCGCTGTGGGACTCGCTCGTCGGGCTGGTCGCCTACATCGCCCACCAGTACGGCATTTCGCCCGAGTTCATCAAGGGCCACCGCGACTTCAACACGACCGAGTGCCCCGGCACGGTGCTCTACAACCGGCTCCCGGAGCTGCGGACGGCGGTCGGGCGCGTCCTCGGCGTCTCGGTGGCGCGCGCCGAAGCCGAGTGGCCGCTGCTGAAGCCGGGCGACACCGGCAAGCGGGTCCAGCTGGCGCAGCGGTTCCTGCGGTCCGCCGGGTTCGGCGTGCCGACCGACGGCGTCTTCGGGAAGTCCACAAAGGACGCTGTGGCCGCGTTGACCACCCAGGCCGGGCTGCCGCGCGACACGTGCACCGCGGCGCGCGCGGCCGACGAGACCGGCTTCCTCGGCGCGGACGTCTGGCCGCTGATCGTCCCCTCCGACCGCTCGACGGCAGCTTGGCGGGCAGACCTGGCTCGCGCGTGACCAGGTGGTCGGTGCACCGGGCTCAACGGCGCGCTCGGCGTGCCGTCCGCCTGGTCACGCGTGGTTTCACCGGCTGAGCACGCCGCTCAGGAAGGCCTCGACGGCGCCCCGGTAGATCTCCGGGGCCTCGTCGTGGGGCAGGTGGGCCGAGCCCGGGACCACCAGGTGTTTCGCGCCCGGCACTCGGTCGGCGACTTCGGCTTGCTGGCCGGCCGGCATCGCCGTGTGCTCGCCCTCGACCAGCAGCAGCGGGCAGCGGATCGCGTCGACGACGTCCCAGTAGTCGCGCCGGCCCCATTCGGCGGCGATGACGTACAGGTCCTCGAGGTCGGCGACCAGGTGAAACCCGTCGGAACGCTCCTCGACGCAGTCGGCGAAGTACTCGCCCGCGTCGCCGAAGAACTCGCGGACGTGGTCGAGCGACTTGAACGGCACCGGCCAGCTCTCGAAGTACCCGCGCCACGTCTCGACGGTCCGGCCGCGCTGGTCCGGCGCGAAGTCCTCGGACACGACCGCACGCACCAGCTCCGGGTACTTCGCGGCGGTCGTCCACGCGTGCAGGCCGCCCATCGAGTGCCCGATGAGCACGGCCGGCCCGGCGTCGAGGGTCCGCAGCGCGGCGGCGACGTCATCGGTGAACCGCTCGGTCGTCCAGGGCCCGACGCGCGGCGCGCTGCCGTGGCCGCGCGCGTCGAGGGCGTACACCGCGCCGTAGGGCCGGAGCCACTCCGCGACCCGCGACCACGTGCGCGCGCGGCCCATCAGTCCGTGGAGCAGAACGATCGGCACACCGATGCCGCCGAAACAGAGCACGCGGCCACCTAACCACAAAACCGCAGGTGCGGAACGTGACCAAGCGATCGCAATCCATCACCTATGGTGGTGGGTATGCGCCGCCGACTCGCCGCCCTCGCCGTCTGCGCCGCCGTGGTCCTCGCCACGGCGTGCAGCGGTGACGCCGTCACGGCGCCGCCCCCGCCGCCGCCGATGCACCCGGTTCCGGGCGCGGCCGGCGCCGGTGATCCGTATTACCCGGACGACGGCAACGGCGGCTACGACGCCCTCGGCTACCAGGTGGGCGTGACGTACGACCCGCCGAGCGGCCACCTCGACGGCGACACGACGGTCACCGCGAAGGCCACCCAGGACCTCAGCCGGTTCGACCTCGACCTGCGCGGGCTGGACGTCCACAGCGTCGAAGTCGACGGGCAGCCGACGCGCTTCACCCGCGAGAAGGCCTTCGAACTGGTCGTCACGCCGGCGTCGCCGATCCGCGCCGGGACGAACTTCCGCACGCGGGTGCGCTACGGCGGCGACCCGGCGAAGACCCCGCACGACGGCGGCAGCGAGAACGGCTGGCAGCACTCGGCCGACGGCGGCGCGTACATGGTCGGCGAGCCGCACTCGGCCGCATTCTGGTACCCGGTCGACGAAACCCCGCGCGACAAGGCGACCTTCACGCTGACCGCGCACGTCCCGGCCGGCTGGACGGTCATCTCGAACGGCCGCGAAGGCCCGCCGGGGACGTGGACCGAGCCGAACCCGGTCGCGAGCTACCTGACGACGATCGCGATCGGCAAGTTCAGTGTCGACAGGTCGACATTGCCGGACGGCACCCCGGTGGTCTCGGCGTACGCGCCGGGCGCCGAGTCCCGCCGCGCGATCGGCGACCGCCTGCCGGAGGTGCTCGGGTTCCTGAGCAGCAAGTTCGGGCCGTACCCGCAGTCGGCGGCGGGCGGGATCTTCCTGAACGAGGACGTCCGGTTTTCCCTGGAGACGCAGACCCGGCCGACATACGCGAAGTGGGCCGACCTGCCGACGCTGGTGCACGAGAACGCGCACCAGTGGTTCGGCGACTCGGTGTCGTTGGAGAACTGGTCCGACATCTGCCTGAACGAGTGCTTCGCGTCGTACGCGCAGTGGCTGTGGGCCGAGCGCGAGGGCCAGGGCCTCGACGACCGCTACCGCGCGGCGATCGAGATCACCCGCGGCAGCACGGACTTCTGGGCGCAGAAGCTGGTCGGCATGGGCCACGGCCACGAGTTCGAGGGCGTGTACAACAAGGGGATCCTGGCGCTGCACGCGTTGCGAAGGCAGATCGGCGACCCGTCGTTCGACCGCCTCCTGCACGCGTGGCCGGCGCGTTATCGCCACGGAAACGCCTCGTGGGCCGACTTCGAGAAGATGGCTTCGCAGGTGAGCGGGCAGAACCTGAAGCCGTTCTTCGACGAGTGGTTCCGCGGGACGAAGCTCCCCGCGGACGCCGACCTCTTCCCCGGCTCGCTGCGCAGCTGACGTCAGTAGGCTGGGCTCATGAGTGTCGTGAAGATCAACGCGATCGAGGTCCCCGAAGGCGCCGGCCCCGAGCTGGAGAAGCGGTTCGCCGCGCGGATGCACTCCGTCGACCAGCAGCCCGGCTTCCTCGGGTTCGAACTGCTGCGCCCGGTGTCCGGCGAGACGCGCTACTTCGTCTACACGAAGTGGGAGACCGAAGAGGCCTACCAGGCGTGGGCGAAGGGCGGCCCGGCCGCGGCGGCGCACTCGGGCGAGCGCGCCAAGCCCGTGTCCACCGGGGCGAACCTGCTGGAGTTCGAGGTCGTCCTCGGTTCGAAGCCGGGTGAGTGACGCCCTCGAGCGGGCCGCGGAGCTCCTGGACGGCGCCGGCGCGCTGCTGATCTGCGCCGGCGCCGGGATGGGCGTCGACTCCGGGCTGCCGGACTTCCGCGGCGGCGAAGGGTTTTGGCGCGCGTACCCGCCGTACGCCCGGCTCGGGCTGCGGTTCGAGGAGCTGGCCGACCCGCGCCACTTCGCCGACGACCCCGAGCTGGCCTGGGGTTTCTACGGCCACCGGCTCGACCTGTACCGGAAGACCGTGCCGCACGAGGGTTTCCGCCTGCTGCACGGCTTCGCCCCATCCGTGCGCGTCTTCACGTCCAATGTGGACGGCCAGTTCCAGAAGGCGGGCTTCGACAACGTCGCCGAGGCGCACGGCTCGATCCACCACTTGCAATGCCTGAGCCGCTGTTCCGACGACATCTGGGCCGCCGACGTCGACGTCGAGATCGACCCCGAAACCATGCGGGCCGTGCCGCCGCTGCCGTCGTGCCCGCGGTGCGGCGGGCTCGCGCGGCCCAACATCCTGATGTTCGGCGACTTCGACTGGGTCCCGGACCGCAGCCAGGCGCAGCTCGACGAGCTGACGGCGTGGCGCCGGACCGCGCGCGACCTCGTGGTCGTCGAGCTGGGCGCGGGCCAGGCGGTCCCGACGGTCCGCCGCTACAGCGAACTGGCGAGCGCGGCGACCGGCGCGCTGATCCGCGTCAACCCGCGCGAGCCGGAGATCCGCCACGGCCGGGGTGTCTCGATCGCGGCCGGGGCGTTGGAAACGCTCACCGCACTGGCCGCAGCCACAGGTCGCGGTTCCCCGCGAGCATGACCCGGCCGTCGGCCAGCGTCGTCGCCACCCGCACCGGCCACTCCGCGCAGCCCAGCTCGCCGCGCTGCCAGCCCTGACCGTCCCGCACCAGCACGGCCGAGCAGGAGCGCGGACGCTGGGTGCCCCGGTTCGGGTCGATCGTCCGCGTGGCCAGCACGAGGTTGCCGCGCCCGTCCGGCGCGCCCGCCACGACACCGCCGGGTCCGGGTATGTCCACTGTGGACCAACTGCCCGGCGACCGGCAGGATCCCGTACACCAGCGTTTCGTCCGACGGCGTCGCCAGCTCCGACACCGTCCAGCTGCCGCCGCCGTCGTGCGAAGCCCACAGCTGCAACCCCGGGTTCGAATAGCCGGCCGCGAGCAGCTCCGACCCGGCGGCCGCCACCGACGACGGCCCGTTCGCCCCGGTCACGCCCTCGGCGAGCGGCATCACGACCGTGCGTTCCGTCTTGCCCCCGTCGTCCGACACCCAGGCCACCGGCCGGGTCGTCCGCCCGTCCAGGAACGCCGTCCCGACCGCCACCAGGCCGGCGCCCGAACGCGCCAGCGCCCGGACGTCACGCCGGCCGCGCAGCTCGCCGAGCTCGGTCACGGTGCCGCCGGGAGGCCGCCGCCGATCGGGCCGATCCGCAACGACGTGCAGTCCGCGGCGCCGGTCCAGTTCGCGCTGAGCATGCGGTTGCCGGTCGCGTAGTCGCCGATGCCGAGCACGCAGCTCTTCAGCGGGACCAAGGCGTTCAGCCCGCCGGTCGTGGGGATCCAGTCGGTGTCGGACGGGAACTCCACCGCACCCGCGTGCGCGGTGAAGCCGAGCGCGCTCTTCGGGCCGTCGTCCGCCGGAGCCGCCTCGGGCTGCCCGCAGGCGGAGGCCACCAGGACGAGGGCGAGCACGAGTCTTCGCATACCGGTCAGCGTGCCAGGGACGACGTCACGGCAGGCGCACTTCGGCGAACACCGCCCGGTGGTCGCTGCCCGCGACGTCGAACACGCGGTAGTCCTGGACCGCCGCCCGGTTGTCGACCACCACGTGGTCGATCGTCACCACCGGGGACGACGACGGCCACGTCGGCGTCAGCCCCGACCCGCGCTCCTCCGCCGCGTCGTTGTAGCCGCGGGAGAGCACCGTCCGGAACGCCGCGTGGTCGAGCGTCGCGTTGAAGTCGCCCGCCAGGATGCGCAGGCCGTGTTCGCCCGCCGCGCGCGAGAGGTCCTTGATCTCGCGCTCCCACTGCGGGGTGTCGACGTCCGGGGAGATCGGGTGGACGGCGACGATCTCCGCCACCACGCCGTCGCCGAGGTCGGCCTGCGCGCCCGGCTGCTTGGCCGCCGAATCACCCGTCAGGTTGACCTCCGTCAGCGGGAAGCGCGACACGATCCCGGAGCCGAACGCGCCCGCCGCCGGGTGCAGCACCCGGTGCGGCAGCAGCTGGAACAGCCCGGCCGCGGTCAGGCCGTCGATCGCGCGGGGCGTCAGCTCGACCAGGTTCAGCACGTCGATCCGCTGCTCGCGCACCAGGTCGACGACGGCTTTCGGGTCCGCCTGGCCGTACAAGAGGTTCGACGCGAGCACGCGCAGTGTCTTGCCGTGCACTTCGCGCTGGTCGCTCGCCGACAGCCGCGGCACGACCAGAACGGCCAAGGCGACCGCCAGCACCAGCGCGACCCCGCCGATCCACCAGCGCCGCAAGGCCAGCGCCAGGCCGCCGAGCAGCAGGCCCGCGGCCGCCGCGAACGGCGTCAGCGCCAGCGCGACGAGGGTGTACCAGTCGCCGTCGAAGCCGATCAGGCGCAGCGCGGCCACTCCGGCCAGCAGCACCAGCGGCACCACCAACAAGGCCGTGACCAGCGGGTTCTTCCGCCGGACGCGCGTCTCTTCCGCAACCGTCATGGTGCCGAGTATGCCGAGCCCACCGCCGGCCGGCCCGGGGGCCGACAACTCCTCCACAAGATCTCCACCAGCGGCTGCCAGCCGCTGCCAGCGCGCTGTGCGCGTGCTGCCAGCGCGTCCGGTCACAGTGTCCTCAGAACGCGACAGCGAAGGAGGACGCCCATGTCGCACGCGATCCAGGCCGAGGGCCTGGTCAAACACTTCGGGGACACCAAGGCGCTGGACGGGGTGGACCTCGAGGTCCCGTTCGGGCAGGTCGTCGGGGTACTCGGCCCGAACGGCGCCGGCAAGACGACCGCCGTCCGGATCCTGGCCACCCTGATGAAACCGGACGCCGGCAGAGCCACCGTCGGCGGCTTCGACGTCGTCACCGACCCGGTGCGGGTCCGCAGCCTGATCGGGCTCACCGGGCAGTACGCGTCGGTCGACGAGGACCTCAACGGCATCGAAAACCTCGTCCTCATCGGACGGCTGTACGGCCACTCCCGCGCCCAGTCCAAAGCCCGCGCCACCGAGCTGCTCGAGCGGTTCGAGCTCACCAAGGCGGCCAAGCGGCCGATCCGGACCTACTCCGGCGGCATGCGACGGCGGATCGACCTGGCCGCCAGCCTCGTCGGCCGGCCCGAGGTGCTCTACCTCGACGAGCCGACGACCGGCCTCGACCCGCACGCCCGCAACGAGGTCTGGGACGTCGTCCGCGGCCTCGTCGCCGAGGGCGCGACGGTGCTGCTGACCACGCAATACCTGGAGGAGGCCGACCAGCTGGCCGACAAGATCACCGTGTTCGACCACGGCCGCGTCGTCGCCGACGGCCGCGCCGACGAGCTCAAGCGCCGCGTCGGCGGCCAGACGCTGCAGGTCCGGCCGACCCAGCTGGCCGACATGGACGCCGTCAACCGGATCCTGGGCGACCTGTCCGGCGTTCGGCCGACCCGCGACGACGCGACGGGACTGCTCACCGCACCGGTGAACGACCCCGTCCTGCTGTCCACTTTGGTCCGCAAGCTGGACGAAGCCGGCATCACCGCCGACGAGCTGGCGCTGCGGCTGCCCAGCCTCGACGAGGTGTTCCTCGCCCTCACCGGGCACACCGCCGAAGAGTCCATTGCGGACAAGACCCTCGAAGGGAGCCTGGCATGACGACGCTGGCGCTCGACCGCCCGGCCCCGCCGCGGCACATCAGTCCCGCCAAGGGCTTCGGCCACGCGCTTTCCCTCGCGTGGCGCGGCATTCTGAAGATCCGCAAGAACCCCGAGCAGCTCGCCGACGTCACCCTGATGCCGATCATCTTCCTGGTGATCTTCGTGTACCTCTTCGGCGGCGCGCTGTCCGGTTCGACCGACGCCTACCTGCAGATGGTCGTGCCGGGCATCATCGTGATGAACATCCTGCAGGCGTGCCTCACCGTGGGGACCAACCTCAACACCGACGTCACCAAGGGCGTCTTCGACCGGTTCCGCAGCATGCCGATCGCCCGGTCGGCACCGCTGATCGGCGCGGTGCTGGCCGACGTCGTGCGCTACCTGGTCTGCCTGACGGTGCTGATGATCGTCGCGACGCTCATGGGCTACCGGATCGCGACCAGCCCCGGCGAGTTCGCCGTGGCGATCCTGCTCGCGCTGGCGTTCGGGCTCTGCTTCTGCTGGAGCTCGGTGTTCGTCGGCATGGTGATGAAGTCGCCGGGTTCGGCGCAGGCGCTGATGTTCGTCTTCATCATGCCGCTCACGTTCGGCAGCAACGTGTTCGTCCAGACGTCGACGATGCCGGGCTGGCTGCGGGCGTGGGCCGACATCAGCCCGGTCAGCCTGATGGCGAACGCGCTGCGCGGCCTGATGAACGGCGGCGCGGTCGCCGGCCCGCTGGCCGGGGCGCTGGCCTGGATGGCCGGCGCGGTGCTCGTGTTCTTCCCGCTGGCCACTTGGGCGTACCGCCGGCGGGTCTGAAAGGCGCGCGACACGGGGGTGAACCGCGCCAGGGGGAGCTGAAGGGGACGTTCGCGGGGGCGAGCGTCCCCTTCAGCCGATTTCGGCCAGGAGCCACGCGATCGTGTCCTTTTTGGACACAGCGCGGAGCTCTTCGTAGCGCGAGTCGTAGTCCGGCAGGGCCGCGCGCAAGTCGTCGATGAGGCCCCGGACCTCCGGGCTGCCGAGGTCGATCCGCCCGCGGACCACCGCCGAGGCGGCCAGCACCCGCAGGGCCGTTTCGGGGCGGCCTTGCGCGAAGCGCACCATCGCCAGCAGCTCCACCGCCCCGGCCAGGTCCGGCATGTCACCACGGCGGTTCGTCGCGCGGACCGCGACGGCCACGTGGGACTCGGCCTCGTCCGCGCGGCCCTCGGCCAGCAGGATCCGGGCTTCGAACGCGTGGATGAACTCGTCGCCGATCCCGCCGGGGAACCAGTCGTCGCCGCCCAGCGCGGCCACGCGGTCGAGCACCGTCCGCGCTTCGGCCAGCTCACCGGTGCGCAAGAGCAGCTCGAGGCGCCCGAACATCAGAATGGCGCGCTGCTGCGGGTTCGTGATGCCTTCGCCGTAGCGCTCCGCCGCTTCCTGGTCGCGCCACGCGCCGGCGAAGTCCCCGGTCCTAGCCCGCTCGACGGCCAGCCGCCACCAGTGCTGCACGGCGTCGTCGTGCGAACGCAGCTCCATCGAGAGCGCCAGGCCCTGCTGATAGATCTCGATGGCCTTCGCGCTTTCGCCGTCCTGGGACAGCGCGTAACCCTTGAAGCTCAACGTCATCGCGGTGCCCCAGCGGTCGCCGACCTCCGCGAACCCCGCGTGGGCCAGGTCGCGCGCCCGGTCCGCGCCCTCGACGTCCCCCGCGTCGTCGAGCAGGAAGCTCTCGACCCAGTGGCCGCCGGCCCGCGTCCACGGGTCGGGGTGCCGCGCGGCCCGGTGCACTTCCCGCACGGCGATCTCGCGGTCGCCGCCGAGGAAGGCCAGCATCGGCAGCGCCACCGCGAGCCCGGGGTAGCGGTCCACGGCGTTCGTGCGCACGCACTCGTCGACCAGCCGCAGGATCTCGGCCTGGTCCGAGCGCACCGGGATCGCGTCCATGAGGTAGATCAGCGCGTGGTAGGCGGCCGACACCGCCGGCGGCAGCCGGTCGCCGAACTCGAGGGTCTCGCGCAGCAGGCTGCCGACCCGCCCGCCCTGGCCGAGGATGGTGAGGTACCAGAACATCCCGTCCAGCAAGGCGACCGCGTTGTCCACATCGGACATTTCGATCGCCCCGCGCAGGGCCGCGATCATGTTGTCGCTCTCGGCCTCGAACGCGTCGATCGCCTTCAGCTGCTCGGCCGTGCGCAGCGTCGGCTCCATCCCCTGCGCGAGGTCGGCGTAGTACGACGCCATGGTCCGGCGCGTCCGGTCGTGCTCGCCCGACTCGACCAGCCGCTCGGTGGCGTACTCGCGCAGCGTCTCGAGCATCCGGTACCGCGGCTCGCCGCGGCCGCCGTCCACGGTGTCCACAATGGACTTCTCGACCAGGCTGCCGAGGACGTACGGAACGTCGGCGGCGGACAGCCGCTCGTCCGCGCAGACGGCCTCGATCGGCTCCAGCTCGGCACCGCCGGCGAACACCGCGAGCCGCCGGGCCAGCACCAGCTCGGCCTCGGTCAGCAGGTCCCAGCTCCACTCGACGACCGCGCGCAGCGTCCGCTGCCGCGGCAGCGCCGTGCGGCTGCCCGAGGTGAGCAGCCGGAACCGGTCGCCGAGCCGCCCGGCGATCTGCGCCACCGTCATCGACCGCAGCCGCGCCGCGGCCAGCTCCAGCGCGAGCGGCATCCCGTCGAGCCGGCGGCAGATCTCGCCGACGTGGTCCACAGTGGACTCGTCGAGCACGAAGTCGGGGCGGACGGCGCCCGCGCGGTCGAGGAACAGCCGCGTCGAGTCGAGCTCGGCGGCCTCCGCGGGCGCGGCGCGCTCCGCGGGCACCGGCAGCGGGCCGAGCGGGCAAAGGGCCTCCCCGGTGATCGCGAGGGGCTCGCGGCTGGTGGCCAGGATCCGCAGCCGCGGCGCCCGCTGCAGCAGCTCGTCGGCCAGCCGGGCGGCGGCGTCGACGACGTGCTCGCAGTTGTCCAGCACCAGCAGCGCTTCCGCGCCGCCGAGCACCTCGAGGGCCTGCTCGACCGGCTCCAGCGGCCGGCGGATCTCGGTGTCGGCGCTGCGGATGTCCCGGATCTCCAGCGCGCCGAGCAGCGCGCCGCCGAGGTCGTCGGGGTCGCGCACGCCGGCCAGCGCGGCGAACCAGACCCGGCCCTGCTGGTGCGCCGGGTGCCGGGACGCCGCTTCGGTGGACAGCCGCGTCTTGCCCGCTCCGCCGGGCCCGGTCAGGGTGACCAGCCGGGCGCTGCCGAGCAGCTCGGCCAGCAGCTTGAGCTCGTCGTCGCGGCCGATGAACGTGGTGAGCCGGGTCGGCAGCCGATCGGTCACCGGCGACGGCGGCGCGAACTCGCCGCGCAGCGCGGCCAGGTGGATCTCCTGCAGCTCGGCCGACGGGTCGACGCCGAGCTGGTCGGCCAGCGTGCGGCGGATGCCGGAGTAGACGCCCAGCGCCTCCGACTGCCGCCCGGCCGCGCAGAGCGCGCGGATCCGCAGCCCGGCCAGCCGTTCGCGCAGCGGATCGGCGTCGGCCGCGGCGGCCAGGTCGGCGAGGACGCCGGCGTGCTCGCCCAGCCGGATCAAGGCGTCGAAGCGGTCTTCGGCCGCCTCGGCGCGCAGCTCGGTGAGCCGGCGGGCGGGGGCCGGCGCGAACGGCGCGTCGAGGACGTCGGCGAGCGCGCCGCCCTGCCACAGCGCGAGGGCCTCGGCGAGCAGCTCGGCCGCGTGGGCGTTCCGGCCCGCGGCCAGCTCGCGGCGGCCGTCGGCGGCGAGCCGTTCGAAGCGCTCGGCGTCGACGTCTTCGCGGGCCACGGCGAGCCGGTAGCCGCCGGGCCCGGACTCGACCGCCACCGGCAAGGCTTTGCGCAGCCGTGAAACCAGCGACTGCAGGGCGTTGGCGGCGTCGGCGGGCGGTTCGCCACCCCAGAGGCCGTCGACGAGCGCGTCGGCCGGGACGGCGCGCCCGGCGTCCAGCGCGAGCCGGGCCAGGAGCATGCGGAGGCGAGCGCCGCCGATGTCGATCGGCGTGCCGTCGTCGTTCACCGCTCTCAGCGGCCCCAGCAGCGCAACGCGCATGCGTCCAGCTTTCCAGACGAAGGCCGGGCAGCGGGGCGGGCCGACGGAAGTGCTGATTATCCGGACAAAAGCGACTTACCCCTTCGAACCATGCAATCGTGGCGATACGTTGCGGACGAGGTCCATCCGATAGGGACAGGAGCGTTCATGAGGGGAACGAAACCGGCCGTGGTCGCGGCCGCCGTGGTCGCCAGCCTGTGCTTGGGCACCGGCGTCGCCGCGGCGGGCGACGGCTGGGGTCCGGCGCAGCCCGGCAGCGACGGCGCCGGGGACAGCTACTACCCGCAGGACGGCAACGGCGGCTACGACGTCGCCGACTACGACCTCAAGGTCGGCTACGACCCCGCGTCGCACCAGCTCACCGGCGACCAGGACATCACCGCGCGCGCGACCCAGTCGCTCAGCTCGTTCAACCTGGACCTGCGCGGCCTGACCGTCGACTCGGTGAAGGTCGACGGGCGGACCGCGCGGTTCACCCGGACCGGCGACCACGAGCTCGTCATCACGCCGGCGCGGAGCCTGCGGCGGGGCCAGGACTTCCGGGTCGAGATCGGCTACCACGGCGTGCCCGCGCCGATCAGCGACCCGGCGCTCGGCAACAACGGCTGGCAGTACGCCCAGGCGGGCGGCGCGTTCGTCGCCGGCGAGCCGAAATCGGCGACGACCTGGTACCCGGTCAACGACACCCCGCTCGACAAGGCCACGTTCCACCTCGCGATCACCGTGCCCGACGAGTGGGGCGTGATCGCCAACGGCCGCGAGAAGCCGTCGGTCAAGGCGCCAGGCGGCACCACGCACGTCTGGGCCGAGGAAACGCCGATCGTGCCGTACATGACGACGGTCGCGATCGACAAGTGGACCTTCGACCGGCAGAAGCGCAAGGACGGGACGCCGGTCGTCAGCGCGTTCGCCCCCGGCGTCCCCGACTCGACGAAGCAGGCCGAAGCGCGGCTGCCGGAGATCCTCGACTTCCTCGAGTCGAAGTTCGGCAAGTACCCGATCGACGCGGCGGGCGGCATCTTCCTCAACGAGCAGATCGGCTTCTCGCTGGAGACGATGAGCCGGCCGATCTACTCCGCGGGCTGGGCCGGCACGGTCCCGACGATCGTCCACGAGAACGCCCACCAGTGGTACGGCGACTCGGTGGCCGTGGCGCACTGGCGGGACGTCTGCCTGAACGAGTGCTTCGCGTCCTACGCGACGTGGCTCTGGGACGAGGGCAAGGAAGGCGTCGACCTGAACAAGCAGTACGCGGACGACGTCAAGAAGGCGTCGACGACGTTCTGGAACGGCAAGCTGTACGACATGGGCGCCGGCAAGGAGTTCACGTACGTGTACTCCAAGGGCCCGATGATGCTGCACGCGCTGCGCAACTACGTCGGTGAGCAGGCGTTCTCCCGGGTCCTGAAGACCTGGCCGTCGCTGCACCGCGACGGGAACGCGAGCATGCAGGAGTTCCAGCGGTACACCGAGCTCGTCGCGCACAAGAACCTGCAGGGGTTCTTCGACGCGTGGGTGTACGGCACCGGCAAGCCGGCCGACCAGTACCTCTTTCCCGGTGGGCTGAAGCCCGCCGCTTGATCCGATGTCCGTGAAGGCCACCCCGCGGTCGTAGGGTGGCCTTCACGGCGTTTCGGAGGTGGGTATGGCCAGGGTGCTGATGACGGGGTTCGCGCCGTTCGGCGGCGAGCCGGTGAACCCGTCCTGGCAAGCGGTTTCACTGCTCGGCGCGCGCCGGGACGACATCGCGGCGGTCGAGCTGCCGTGCGAGTTCGCCGCGTCGCTGCCCGCGTTGCGCGCGGCTTTCCTCGAGCACCGGCCGTCGCTGGTGGTGTGCGTCGGGCAGGCGGGCGGCCGGTTCGAGGTGACCCCGGAGCGCGTCGCGATCAACCTGGTCGACGCCCGCATCCCGGACAACGCGGGCGAGCAGCCGGTGGACGTCCCGGTGGTCCCGGACGGCCCGGCGGCGTACTTCACGACGCTGCCGGTGAAGGCGTGCGTGGCGTCGATCCGCGCGGCGGGCGTGCCGGCGTCGGTGTCCCACACGGCGGGGACGTACGTGTGCAACCAGGTTTTCTACGGGCTGATGCACCTGCTGGCGGAGTTCCCGGGGGTGCGCGGCGGGTTCGTGCACGTCCCGTTCAGCCCGGAGCAGGTCGCGGCGTCGGGGAAGGCCGCGCCTTCGCTGGGCGTGGACCGGATCGCGGCCGCGCTGGAAGCGTTGGCGGACACGGCATCGGCCACGGTCGAGGACATCGCGGTCAGCGCGGGCGCGGAACACTGACGACCGGGTCAGGCCGGCTTGACCTCACGGGTGAAGGCGGCGATCAGCTCGTCGAGGTGGCTGGGGTGGTCCGGCACGTAGGACGCGACCGCCCGCTGCCCGTCCACGCCGAAGGCCACCATCGACAATTTCTTGCCGGCGCTGGCGACGTACTGGCCGTGCAGCCCGCCGCCGTCCCAGGCGCCGCGGCCGACGGCGCTGTCGGGAGACGGCAGGTTCACGTTCACCTCGAACTCTTCGAGGGTCACGCCCTGGTAGTAGCCGACGATGCCACCCGCGAACTCGCACATGACCGTGGCCTGGAGACGCAGCAGCTGGGCCATGTGGTCGTTTTCCCGGCAGGTGCCCCGGTCCGGGACCGAGCCGGCCAGTGAGCGCAGGCACGGGGTGAACCCGGCCCGGTCGCGGTGCGCCGTCGACGTGCAGTCCGGCGCGGCCTGCGCGGATCCGGCGCGGATGACGAACACGACGACGGTGCCCACGACCGCCGCGACCACCAGCACGACGAGCGCGAGGAACCACGGTCTGCGCCTCCGGCGAGGCGGCGGTGCCGGGTCCGACGGCGGTGGCGCGGGCCGGGCGGGTTGCTGCTGCCACGGCTGGGGCCGCGGCGGCGCCACGGGCGGGCGAACCGGCGCGAAGGCGGGCACGGTGAGGTCGGAGTTGCCCAGCGGCACGTGGTGCAGCCCGAACGCGACGGCCGTCTCGGGCTGGTCCTGCGTGGTCGGCGTGACGCCGAGCTGACGCGCTAGCAGCGTGGCCAGCAGCGGCATCCGGCTCGGGCCGCCGACGAGGTAGACGCCGGCGAGCTGCGCGGGGCTCAGCCCGGCCCGGCGGATCGTCGCGCCGAGCAGTTCGGCGCTGCGGAGCAGGCTGGGCCGCACGAGCGCTTCGAGCTCGTCCCGGCTGACCAGGACGTCCCCGAACGGCTCGGGCATCGGCACGTGGGTCTGGGTGTGCCGCGAGAGGCTTTCCTTGGCGTCGCGGACATCCTGCAGCAGCGCGCGCCGGGTGCGGCGGTCGGCGGTGGACTGCGGACGGAGGAGCCGTTGCCACTGCGCGGGATCGGCGTGCGAGACCGACCGTCCGATGTGGACGAGCAGCGCCTGGTCGATGTCGAGGCTGCCGAGATCGGGCAGGCCGTCCTCGGCGAGCACGGCGAAGCCCTGCTGCGTCGCCCCGACGACGGCGCAGTCGAAGGTGCCGGCACCGAGGTCGTAGACGCCGATGGGCCCGGAGTACCGGTGACCGATGCTGGCGTAGTGCGCGGCGGCCGCCACGGGTTCCGGGATCAGCCGCACATCGCCGAGCCCGGCCTTGGCGGCGGCGGTCCGGACGACGTCCTGCCGGGTGGCACCCCAGCCGGCGGGGTGCGAGATCCGCGTCTCGCCCGGCGGGTGGCCCAGCTGCCGCACGGCTTCCTCACCCATCCGCCGCAGGACGGCGGCGAAGGCATCGGTGATTTCGACGGTGGTGCCGCCGAGGTCCAGGGTGCCTTCATCGATGCGCCGCTTGGGATTGGGTTCGAAGCGGCTGGGATCGAGCCGCGCCCGCCGTTCGGCATCCTGCCCGACGATCAGGAGGCCGTCATCGTTGACGAAGACGGCGGAGGACATGGTGACGGACCCGTCGACTTCGATGGCCCGCGGACCGCGCCCGAGGGCGGAGAGGACCCCGACGGTGCTGGAAGTCCCGAAGTCGATCGACAGCACGTCCACAGCGGTTCCCCTCCCAAGCCCCGCGGGCATCGTCTCATGCGCCCGGAGCGGGAAAGCCGAAAGGCGGCTCCCCTTCCGGGGAACCGCCCTCCTGACGTACCGCTCAGCCGATCACTCGCTTTCGGCTTCGCCGCCCTGCTCTTCGTGGCCCGCGCCGATGCTGACCGGCGGGGCGTCCGGGACCGACGACGGCTTGCGCTCACCGCGGAAGGTGAACCGGGCCTGGTCGTCCTTGTCCTCGGGGTTGCCGCTCCAGCCCTCGACGTCGACCAGGATGATCTGGCCGGGCTCGACCTCGCCGAAGAGGATCTTCTCCGACAGCTGGTCCTCGATCTCGCGCTGGATCGTGCGGCGCAGCGGCCGCGCACCCAGCACCGGGTCGAAGCCGCGCTTGGCCAGCAGCGCCTTCGCCTTGGCCGTCAGCTCGAGCTCCATGTCCTTCGCGCGCAGCTGCGTCTCGACGCGGCCGATCATCAGGTCGACCATCATGATGATCTGTTCCTGCGTCAGCTGGTGGAACACGATGATGTCATCGATCCGGTTCAGGAACTCCGGGCGGAAATGCTTCTTCATTTCCTCGTTGACCTTCTGCTTCATCTTCTCGTACCGGGTGCCGGTGTCGTTGGACCCGGCGAACCCGAGCGAGACGGACTTCGAGATGTCCGACGTGCCCAGGTTGGACGTGAAGATGAGGACCGTGTTCTTGAAGTCGACCGTGCGGCCCTGACCGTCGGTCAGGCGGCCGTCCTCCAGCACCTGCAGGAGCGTGTTGTAGATCTCCTGGTGCGCCTTCTCGATCTCGTCGAACAGCACCACCGAGAACGGCTTGCGCCGCACCTTCTCGGTCAGCTGGCCGCCCTCTTCGTAGCCGACGTAGCCCGGAGGGGCACCGAAGAGCCGCGAAGCGGTGTAGCGGTCGTGGAACTCGCCCATGTCGATCTGGATGAGCGCGTCGTCCTCGCCGAACAGGAACGAGGCCAGCGCCTTCGACAGCTCGGTCTTACCGACACCGGACGGGCCGGCGAAGATGAACGAGCCCGACGGGCGCTTCGGGTCCTTCAGACCGGCACGCGTACGGCGGATCGCCTGCGAGACGGCCTTGACCGCGTCCTCCTGGCCGATGATGCGCTTGTGGAGCTCGTCCTCCATGCGCAGCAGCCGGGTGGTCTCCTCCTCGGTCAGCTTGAACACCGGGATGCCGGTCCAGTTGGCCAGCACCTCCGCGATCTGCTCGTCGTCGACCTCGGCGACGACGTCGAGGTCGCCGTCCTTCCACTGCTTCTCCCGCTCGCCCTTCTGGCCGAGGAGGGTCTTCTCCTCGTCACGCAGGCGGGCGGCCCGCTCGAAGTCCTGCGCGTCGATCGCGGACTCCTTGTCGCGGCGGACGTTCGCGATCTTCTCGTCGAACTCGCGCAGGTCCGGCGGCGCGGTCATCCGGCGGATGCGCATCCGGGCGCCGGCCTCGTCGATCAGGTCGATCGCCTTGTCCGGGAGGAACCGGTCGTTGATGTACCGGTCCGCCAGGGTCGCGGCGGCGACCAGCGCCGAGTCGGTGATCGAGACGCGGTGGTGCGCCTCGTACCGGTCGCGCAGGCCCTTGAGGATCTCGATCGTGTGCTCCAGCGACGGCTCGCCGACCTGGATCGGCTGGAACCGGCGCTCGAGGGCGGCGTCCTTCTCGATGTACTTGCGGTACTCCTCGAGCGTGGTCGCGCCGATCGTCTGCAGCTCACCGCGGGCGAGCATCGGCTTCAGGATCGAAGCCGCGTCGATCGCGCCCTCGGCGGCACCCGCCCCGACCAGCGTGTGCAGCTCGTCGATGAACAGGATGATGTCGCCGCGGGTCTTGATCTCCTTGAGCACCTTCTTCAGGCGCTCTTCGAAGTCACCGCGGTAGCGGGAGCCGGCGACCAGGGAGCCCAGGTCCAGCGTGTAGAGCTGCTTGTCCTTGAGCGTCTCGGGCACCTCGCCCTTGACGATGCTCTGCGCGAGGCCCTCGACGACGGCGGTCTTGCCGACGCCGGGCTCGCCGATGAGCACCGGGTTGTTCTTGGTCCGGCGGGACAGCACCTGCATGACCCGCTCGATCTCCTTGCCGCGCCCGATGACCGGGTCGAGCTTGCCCTCGCGGGCCAGCACGGTCATGTTGCGGCCGAACTGGTCCAGGACCAGCGACGACGACGGGGTGCCTTCACCACGGCCGCCGGAACCGGTCTCGGTGGACTCCTTGCCCTGGTAGCCGGACAGCAGCTGGAGCACCTGCTGGCGGACGCGGTTCAGGTCCGCACCGAGCTTGACCAGGACCTGCGCGGCGACGCCTTCGCCCTCGCGGATCAGGCCCAGCAGGATGTGCTCGGTGCCGATGTAGTTGTGGCCGAGCTGCAGCGCTTCGCGCAGCGACAGCTCCAGCACCTTCTTCGCCCGCGGCGTGAACGGGATGTGCCCGCTCGGCGCCTGCTGGCCCTGGCCGATGATCTCTTCGACCTGCTGGCGCACGCCCTCCAGGGCGATGCCCAGCGACTCCAGCGCCTTGGCGGCGACACCCTCACCCTCGTGGATCAGACCCAGGAGGATGTGCTCGGTGCCGATGTAGTTGTGGTTGAGCATCCTGGCCTCTTCTTGAGCCAGGACGACCACCCGCCTCGCGCGGTCGGTGAACCTCTCAAACATGTGCACTCCCTCGACTGCTGCGCCGGCGGCCCGTTTCCATCGTGCTTTCACCGCGATGGATTCAGCACCGTGAGACCACTCTAGTAGCCAACTCGTCGCGCTGGCGTACCACTGGGGCTCTTCGTGGCCTTTTCCGCACCCGGACGTGGGGCCTTCCGGGTGCTCCCATCTTCAGGTTGCCCTGCACCTTTACGTCAACCTCAACGTGCGAGTCCCCACGCGGATTCCGCCGTTCGCGCGGTGTCCGCTCACCGCGAACAGTCCGCAAGCTGGGAGTACCGGTTTCGATCGCCACCCGATTGGCGCAGCACCGCCGAGCCTGTAAGGTTAGGCACGCCTAATCCGTTCCGGTGCCGAGGGGGCCGCGATTGAGCCAGCAGCGGTCCTTCCGTGACGCGCGCGAGATCGGCGACGGCCTCGCGTCGTCGCTCCTGCGGGTCTCCGGCCTGCAGGAACGCACCGAGCTGCGCCGCGACGTCCCGGCCGGCTGGATCCGCTGTTCGGAGCTGCTGGAGACGCCGGCGTACTTCGGCGAGTGGCGCGCGCTCCTCGGCGACTGGCTGCTGCGCGAGCACGACGCGACCCCGGCCCGCACGACGGCCAGCTGGGTGATGACGTGGTACCTGCACGTCCCCGCGTACATCGGGGCGCTGCTGCTGCACCACGAGCGGCGGGTGCCATCGCTGAAGCCGGCGGAGCTGGCGTTCCGGCTGGCGGACGACCGCCCCCACCCGGACGGCATGGCGGTGCTGGGTGACGCGTTCCACTGCCTCCCGACGGACCCGGGCTCGGCCCGCCCGGAGGCGACGGTGGTCCGCGACGAGCGCGCGCTGGCGGCGGTCCTGCGCGCCCGCTACCTGGCCCACGCGGCATCGTTCGTACGGGCGTACGCCCCGGTGAGCGAGCTGGGCCGCCGCACGCTCTGGGCGGCGGCGACGGACGCGCTGGAGAACTCGCTGTGGTGGGCGGGCCGCCAGGGCGGAACCCCGGAGGCGGAGGGCGCGGGCGTCGCCGACGCGGCACTGGTCCTGGACGCGCGGTACCCGCCGTTGACCGCGGCATCGACGTTGCGCTTGAACGAGGGCCCGGACGGCCACCGCGAGTGGACCCGGCGCCGCGAGAGCTGCTGCTTTTCGTACTTGCTCCCGGCCGAGTCCGAGTGCGACGGCTGCCCGCGCACCTGCGCCCGCTGAGTCAGGCGGTCCAGGCCGGATCGCGTCCCGAGGCGCCCAGAGCCCGCTCCAACGGCGAAGCCCCCGCCAACACCGCCACAGCCTCCCCGTACACCCCCATCGCCCGCGCCTGGTCGCCCATGGCCACCGCGGACTCGTACACCGCCGTCGCCGCTTCGGGCGCCCACTGCGGCTCCTGCCCGCTCGCGCGGGCCAGGTCCCACCCGTGCAGGACGAACTCGCCCAGCACCATGTCGCCGACCACCGCCGCCGGCAGCGAGGCCGTCCCCAGCGCCGTCGTCCCCTCCCAGGCCGCCGGTGCCCCGAACACCTCCACCAGCGTCTCCGTCTGCTTCTCCAGCGCCGGCCGCCAGTCCGCCGTCACCAGGCCCGCCGACGCCTCGGCGGCAACCGGCACCGGCGGCTCCTCGCGGCGGCCCGCGGCGAGGAGCCACGGCCCCCAGTACAAGAGGTGGTTGAGCAGCCCGCGGACGTCGTAGCCCGCGCACGGCGTCGGGGCGGACAGGTCGGTCACCGCGTGGGCGACCCGGAGGAACCCGGCCGCGGCGGGCCGGACGAGCGAGGCGTTCATGACGCGATCCAATCCGGGCGCCGCGGGGCCGTCTTGAAGGAACGCGACAGCTACCGTTGGCCGGTGGGCGAGCACCGGATCCCGCGCGGCATCGTGGCCGAAGCCACCGCGCGCACGATGTTCACGCTGACCCGGTACGCACCCGCGCCCGAGCTGGCGGAATTCGTCGATTACCACTGGGTGCTGCACTGGGACCTGCGCGGCAAACCGGCCTACGACCAGCGCGTCCTGCCGAACCTCGCGGTGCACGTCACGTTCTTCCCCGGCGCCTCCGGCGTCCACGGCCCGGCGCACGACGTCTTTTCCCACCGCCTCGAAGGCCGCGTCCAGGGCTTGGGCGTGCGTTTCCGGCCGGGGTGCTTCCGCGCGTTCCTCGGCGGCCCGGTGAGTGACATCACCGACCGCGCTGTCCCGCTCGCGGACGTTTTCGGACGGAAGGCGATCGAAGCCGCGGAATCGGTGCAGAACGCGGCCGACGACACGCAAATGGTCCACGCGATCGACAACTTGCTGATCGCAAATCCCGTCGAGCTCTCGCCGGCCGCGCGACGGGCCGCCGAGTCCGTGGAATCAATCGCACGGGATCCCGGAATTACCCGGGTGGCGCAACTGTGCGCCGATACTGGACTAACCACCCGGTCCGTCCAGCGGTTGTTCGCCGAACACGTCGGCTGCACGCCCAAGTGGGCGATCCGGATATACCGCCTCAACGACGCCGCGCAACGGATCGCCACCGAAAGTGAGCCGGATTACGCCGGACTGGCGGTTCGGCTGGGCTATAGCGACCAGTCGCACTTCATCCGCGATTTCCGGGCGGTGACGGGCCAGCCGCCCGCGGAGTACGCCCGCACGGCGCGGGCGGACAGCGAACGGACACCGGACAGCGACCGGACATGAAGAAAGCCGCCGGGCGAATTCGCCCGGCGGCTTCGGCTGAACCCCGCTTCGAGGAGTTTCCGGCCGGCCCGGTGACCTGCGATCACCCGGTCCGGCGGAAGGGTCCTCAGTTCTTCTTGTGGTAGGCGTCGACGACCTCGGACGGGATCCGACCCCGGTCCGAAACCGCGTAACCGTTCTTGCGCGCCCACGCCCGAATGGCCTGGTTCTGCTCACGGTCGACGGCGGCCGGACGGGACGGGCCCTTGCCCGCGACCGGACGCACCGAAGCGCGCTTGCGGCCACCCGCGCGACGGGCGTGCTCGACGTACTGGGCGAGCGCGTCCCGCAGCTCTTCGGCGTTTTCCGAAGAGAGGTCGATCTGGTAGCTCACGCCGTCCAAACCGAACTCGACGGTCTCTTCCGCCTCGCTGCCGTCCAGGTCGTCGACCAGCGAGACGAGCACCTTCTGTGCCATCCGATTCCTCCTGCGGGGACTTGCGCAATGATCTGGTTACGGGGCGAGCCCCGGACAGAAGACTTTGTCTAGAACATTAGTACCCGCTTCTGGAGGACAGCGCAAATCTCATTGCGGTAAACGACACTGCCGGGTTATTCGGGTCGCACGAGCGGGAAGAGGATCGTCTCCCGGATACCGAGACCGGTCAGCGCCATCAGCAGCCGGTCGATCCCCATTCCGACACCGCCGCTGGGCGGCATTCCGTACTCCAGGGCGCGGAGGAAATCCTCGTCGAGCCGCATGGCTTCGCTATCGCCCTGCGCGGCCAGCCGGGACTGTTCGGTGAGCCGTTCCCGTTCGACGACCGGATCGACGAGCTCGGAGTATCCGGTGGCGAGTTCGAATCCGCGCACGTAGAGGTCCCACTTCTCGGCGACGCCGGGCCGCGAGCGGTGCTGCCTCGTCAATGGCGACGTCTCCAGCGGAAAATCACGGACAAACGTCGGTGCGTGCAGGTGATCTCCGACGAGGTGTTCCCACAGTTCCTCGACCAGCTTCCCGTGCCCGAGCTTCGGATCCACTTCCAGGCCCCTGGCCTGCGCGAATCCGTGCAGTTTGGCGGCGGGCGTCTCCGGCGTCACCTCTTCGCCGAGGGAATCGGACAACGACTCGTACATTCCGAGTGTGGTCCATTCGCCGGAGAGGTCGTACTCCGAACCGTCGGGCAGCGTGACGACCTGGGTGTCCAGCACCGCCTGCGCGGCCTCCTGGATCAGCTCTCGCGTCATCACCGCATTGGTGTCGTACGTGGCGTACGCCTCGTAGTACTCGAGCATCGCGAACTCCGGCGAGTGCGAGGAGTCGCTGCCCTCGTTCCGGAAGTTGCGGTTGATCTCGAAGACCTTTTCGATGCCGCCGACGACGCAGCGCTTGAGGTAGAGCTCCGGCGCGATCCGCAGGAACAGCTCCATGTCGAACGCGTTCGAGTGCGTGACGAACGGGCGGGCCGCGGCGCCGCCGTGCAGCGTCTGCAGCATCGGCGTCTCGACCTCGGTGAACCCGCGGCGGTGGAACGACTCCCGCAGCGACCGGACCACGCCGGCGCGCGTGCGCACGACGTCCCGCGCGCGCGGGCGCATGATGAGGTCGACGTAGCGCTGGCGGATCCGCGTCTCCTCGGCCAGGTCCTTGAAGGCGTTGGGCAGCGGGCGCAGCGCCTTCGACGTGATGCGCCAGGAGTCGGCCATCACGGACAGCTCGCCGCGCTTGGAGGTGATGACCTCACCCTGCACGAAGACGTGGTCGCCGAGGTCGACGTCGGACTTCCACGCCGCCAGCGCGTCCTCGCCGACCTTCGCCAGGCTGATCATGGCCTGCAGCTCGGTGCCGTCGCCCTCGCGGAGGCTCGCGAAGCACAGCTTGCCCGTGTTGCGCAGGAACATCACCCGGCCGGTGACGCCGACGGTCTCGCCGGTGGCGGTGTCGACGGGCAGTCCGTCGTGCGCCGCCCGCACCTCGGCGAGCGAGTGCGTCCGGGGGACCTCGACCGGGTAGGGATCGATACCCTCCGCGAGGATCCGGTCGCGCTTCTCCCGGCGCACCCGCATCTGCTCGGGCAGTTCGTCTTCGGCGGGCTCGCTGGTGGGAGGGGGCTTTTCGGTCATGCCCATAGCGTACGAACCCGGCTGAGCGCTACGCCAACCGGATTACCTTTCCTTTCCCTCCATTAACCTGGCCCGGTGAGTGATCCCTCCCGCGCCGAGCGCGCTTCCTCCTTCGGCAGCCGCGCCGCCGCGTACGCCGAGCACCGGCCCGGCTACCCGCGGGAAGCGATCGAATGGGGCCTTTCGGGCGCGACCGGAACACCGCGCCGGGTGCTCGACCTCGGCGCCGGAACGGGCAAGCTCACCCTCGGGCTCGCCGAGCTCGGACTCGCCGTGACCGCGGTCGAACCCGACCCGGAAATGCGCGCCG
Source organism: Amycolatopsis sp. NPDC114478 (assembly GCF_055633805.1). NCBI lineage: Bacteria > Bacillati > Actinomycetota > Actinomycetes > Pseudonocardiales > Pseudonocardiaceae > Amycolatopsis > Amycolatopsis sp. NPDC114478. The sequence goes on from NZ_JBVKDO010000004.1 coordinate 259,356, forward strand.
AACTGGGCCGGGTGGTGCCGTCGGCGACGTCGCTGGCGGGCCGCGCGGAACGGATCCCGTTGCCCGACGCGGAGGTCGACGCGGTTTTCGTCGGCCAGGCGTTCCATTGGTTCGACGTGCCGGCGGCGATGACGGAGATCGCGCGCGTGCTGCGCCCGGGCGGCGTGCTGGTGCCGATGTGGAACTACGAAGACGAATCGGTGCCGTGGGTGGCGAAGTTCACCGAACTCGGCCGCGAAGGCGCCCGCAGCCCGGCGTCCACGGAAGATTTGCGGCAGGTGGAACACCCGGAGTTCGAACCGTTCGAAAGCGACTCGTTTCACCATGCGCAACGGCGCACGGCGGAGAGCCTCCTGGAAACGATCGCGACGTATTCGATGGTGATCGTGTCGGCACCGGAAGAGTCATCGGCGCTGTTGACGAGGCTGAGCGCGTTCCTGGCGGCGAATCCGGCGACGGCGAGCGGCGAGTTCGACCTGCCGTTGGTCACGTGGGGACTGCGCGCCCGGCGGCATTGACCTCGATCGAACTGGAGGTTCGATACTGCGGGGATGAGCAGGAAATCGTTGGGGCGAGCCCTGATCTCGCTGACCTCTCTCGTGACCGCCGTCGGCCCGTACCGTGCCGACTGGAACGAAACCCACGTGCACAACCCGGCCTGGCCACCGCACGCGAAGTTCCACAACGGGCAGACCATGAGCCTCGGGCTCGCGCTGGGCGTCACCAGCCTGTGGCAGCTGTGGCGTGCACCGACCCGCGCGGGGCTCGACGCGGGGGCCGCGCTGGCGTCGCTGTACTGGCTGACGCAGATCTCCGCCCTCGCCTACCCGGGTTCGAAGGCCGTGGACCCGCCGGGCGAAGGACGGTTCCCGCAGGCCAAAGTGGCCTTCCCGGCGTTGGCGGTGACGGCGCTCGGGTACGTCCTCGAACGGCGGCGACTCAGCGCGGGAAGTACGGCCGCAGCGTCGCCGCGGTGATCCGATCGAGCACCCGGTCCGGCAGCACGCGCACCAACCGCGTCAACAACCCCGCGTCCCGCCCGATCGCGTAGCGCGTTCGTGGCCGGCGCGCCGTAGCCGCGTCGGCCACGATGCTTCCGGCCTTCTCCGCCGGCATGCCCGCACGGGTGAACCGCAACGAATGAGCGACCACAGCCTCGACGAGCCCGCCGTAGCGCCGCTGGTGCTCTGCGCTCATCTCCGAAGCGAGACCGGTCGCGGTGGCGGCACCCCGCGAGCCCATCTCGGTCCGCACCGCGCCCGGCTCGACCACGACCACCTCCACCCCGTGCGGCGCCAGCTCGCGGCGAAGCGCGTCACTGACCGCCTCGAGCGCGAACTTCGTCCCCGCGTACGGCCCGTACGTCGCCATCGCGACCTTCCCGCCCACCGAGCTGATGTTCACGATCCGCCCGCCGCTGGAGTGCAGGAACGGCAGCAGCGCCTGCGTCACGGCGACGTGCCCGAACAAGTTCACGTCGAACAGCCGCCGCCACTCGTCGAGCGGCAAGGCCTCGACCGGCGCGTTCACCGAAATGCCCGCGTTGTTGATCAGAGCACGCAGCGGCAGCCCCGCGTCGGACACCCGCGCAGCGAGGGAAGCGACGTCCGAAGGCCGCGTGATGTCCAGGATCACCGGCGAGATGCCTTCAGCCTGGATAGCGGACGCGTCGGCTTCACGGCGGACGCCCGCCAAGACGTGGTAGCCGCGAGCGGCGAGCGAGCGGGCGGTCGCCAGACCCAACCCCGTCGAAGCCCCGGTGACGACCATCAGTTCGTGTGACGTTGTCATACGAACTACTGTCCAGAACTCATGTGACAATGTCAACCATGGTGACCCGAGCGGAAAGCGCGGCCGCGACCCGAGACGCGCTCGTGCGCGCCGCCTCCGAGCTACTCGACGAAGGCGGACCCGACGCCGTGACGCTGCGCGCGGTGGGCGCCCGGGCCGGCGTCTCGCGCGGCGCGCCGTACGGGCACTTCGAAGACAAGGCGCACCTGCTGACCCAGCTCGCCGTCGACGCCTGGGACTCCCTGGCCGACGAGGTCGAACACCTGCGCGCCGCCCCGGACGCGACTCCGGCCGAGACGCTCGAACGAGCGCTCCTGGCGCTCATCGGGCTCGGGCGGCGGCAACCGCACCTCTACGCACTCATGTTCAGCACCCCGGCCGACGCGCCGGACGCCGCCAAGGCCGCGAGCCGCGTCGAGCACCAGTACCTCGACGCCGTCGCCGACCTCGTCGGCGAGGCCAGCGCCCGCCGCTACGGCGCCCTGCTCATGTCGAGCGCGCACGGCATCGCCGGGCTCGAACTCAGCGGCCACCTGGCCGAGGAGAAGTGGGGCGTCGACGGCGAAGAACTCGTGCGCACGCTCGTCGACGCGATCAAGCACTAAGGCCGGATGTTCCGCTCGTAGACCAGCCGCAGCCCCAGCAGCGTCAGGTCCGGGACGTGGTCGGTGATCGTCTCCGACTCGCTGATCACCAAGGGCGCCAGGCCGCCGGTCGCGAGCACCGCCACCGGTTCCGTCCCGCCCGGCGACAGCTCGCGCACGATCCGCTTGACCAGCCCGTCCACCTGCCCGGCGAACCCGTAGAGGATCCCCGACTGCAGGCACTCCACGGTGTTCTTCCCGATCACCGACCGCGGCGGGACCAGCTCGACCTTCCGCAACGCCGCCGCGCGCAACGCCAGCGCGTCCACCGAAATCTCGATCCCCGGGGCGAACGCGCCGCCGAGGAACTCGCCGCGCGCCGAGATCGCGTCCACGTTGGTCGACGTGCCGAAGTCGACCACCACGCACGCCGTGCCGCTGTGGAGGTGGTGCGCGGCCAGCGTGTTCGCCAGCCGGTCCGCGCCCACCTCCTTCGGGTTGTCGACCAGCAGCGCCACACCCGTGCGGACGCCCGGCTCCACCACGATCTTCGGAATGGCCGCGTAGTAGCGCGAAAGCATCACGCGCAGTTCGCGCAGCACCGCCGGCACCGTCGAGAGCGCGCTGATGCCCGTCACGGAATCCGCGTGCGGGCCCAGCAGGCCGCGCACCGTCAACGCCAGCTCGTCGGCCGTGATGCGCGCGTCCGTCCGCATGCGCCAGTCGCCCACCAGATCGTGGCCGGACCAGAGCCCCAGGACGATGTTCGTGTTGCCGACGTCGACGGTGAGCAGCAAGCGGGTCAGCTTTCCGCGTGCAGCAGCGCGTCGAGGCGACGGGCGTCGGCCGTCTCCGCGACCGGGAACACCGCCGTCTCCTCCTCCGGCGGCAGCGTCACCGTGCCGGACAGCAGCCCCGACCCCTCGGGCGCGTAGCCCGGATCGGCGTGCCGGTGGACGATCCGGTTGTCGGCGTCGACGAACACCACGCGCGGTTCGTACGTCGCGGCTTCGGCGTCGTCCATCTGCCCGTAGGAGATGAGGATGACCAGGTCGCCCGGGTGCACCAGGTGCGCCGCGGCGCCGTTGATGCCGAGCACGCCGCTGCCGCGCTCGCCCTTGATGACGTAGGTCTCCAGCCGCGCGCCGTTGGTGACGTCCACAATGGACACCTGTTCGCCCGGCAGCAGGTCCGCGGCCTCCATCAGGTCCTCGTCGACCGTCACGGAGCCGACGTAGTGCAGGTCGGCCTGGGTCACGGTGACGCGGTGGATCTTCGACTTGAGCATGGTGCGGTACATAGTGGACTCCTATTCCCCTGCGTCCAGCCGCTCCGGGTGCTCGACGGCGGAGCCGAGCAACACCGGAACGTTGTCGATCAGCCGGGTACTCCCCACCCGGGCCGCGATCAACAGTCGTGCCTCACCGTCGACGGGCGCGGGCCCGAGGTCGGTTCCCCTCAACTCCAGGTAATCCACCTCGACCGCGGGCCGCGCGGCGAGGGTCTTCCACGCGGCCTCGAGGACCGCCTCGGCACCGTCGCGCCCGACGAACGCGCCCGCGGTGAGGGCGGCCGACAGGACCACGGCGTCTTCACGCTGTTCGGGCGTCAGGTAGACGTTGCGCGACGACAGCGCCAGCCCGTCGCGCTCCCGCACGGTCGGCACGCCGATGACGTGCGTGTCGATGTTCAGGTCGCGCACCATCCGCTTGATCAGGACCAGCTGCTGGTAGTCCTTCTCGCCGAAGAGCGCGTAGTCGGGGCGAAGCAGGTTGAACAGCTTCGCGACGACCGTCAGCACGCCGGCGAAGTGGCCGGGCCGGACCGCGCCCTCCAGCTCGTCGCCGAGCGGGCCCGGGTGCACGGTCACGACCGCGCCCTCGCCGTAGAGGGCGTCGGCGCTGGGCGTGAACGCGATTTCGACGCCGTCCTCGCCCAGCACGGCCAAGTCGGCTTCCAGCGGACGCGGGTAGGCCTCGAAGTCTTCGCCCGCGCCGAACTGCAGCGGGTTGACGAAGATCGAGGTGGCCACGACGTTGTTCGGCAGCCGCTTCGCGCGGCGGATCAGCTCGCGGTGCCCGGCGTGCAACGCGCCCATGGTGGGCACGAGCGCCAGCTTGCGGCCGACGCCGTGCAGGGCCCGGCTGACCTGGCTGATCTGCTCCGGCGACGCAAACGTGTTCAACGTGCCGCGGCTGAATTTCGGTGTGGTCACTGGTCTTGGTGCCCTTCGGCGGGATCGTCGAGGAGTTCGGTGAGGTCTTTGGCGGCCGCGGTGTCCAGCAGCCCGGCAGCCGACGAACGCGCCACCGTGCGCCTGGCCAGCGCGCGATAGGCCGGCTCCACCTCCGGCGCCCGGTCCGCCAGCACCGCGAGGTGCTTGCGGACGGTGCCGAGATCGCCACGCGCGACCGGCCCGGTGAGGGCGCGGTCGCCGTGTCGCAGCACATTATCCAACGCCGCCGAAAGCAGTGGTGCGACCAGGCGCTCGGAATGCCCGATTCCCGCCTCCCGCAAGACTTCCGCGCAGTCGGCGACCAGCGTCATCAGGTGGTTCGCGCCGTGGGTCAACGCAGCGTGGTAGAGCGCTCGCGCGGAGTCGGGGATGCGCACCGGCTCGGCACCCATCTCGACCGCGAGGGCCTCGCCGACGTTCCAGGCCGCTTCGTCGTCCGCTGCGGCCGTGACGCCGATGCTGCACGCCGCCAGCCGTTCGAGGTCTTCTTCGCGGCCGGTGAACGTCATCACCGGGTGCAGCGCGAGCGCCAGCGCCCCGGCTTCGGCGGCGGGAGCGAGCACGTCGATGCCCTGCGCGCCGGAGGTGTGCACGACGATCTGGCCGGGCCGCAGCGACTCGGTGGCGACGAGCCCGCGGACCATGCCGGCCAGCGCGTCGTCGGGGAGGGCGAGCAGCACCAGGTCCGCCCGGCGGACGGTTTCATCGGGCGGCAGCAGGGGCACGTCGGGGAGGAGGCGTTCGGCACGGCCCAGCGACGCGGCGGACAGCCCCGAGGCGGCGACGACGGTGTGCCCCGCCCGGGCCAGCGCGGCACCGAGCACACTGCCCACCCGGCCGGCGGACACGACGCCGACCGCCAGGCGAGCGGGCCTCATCATGGCGTGCGCCTGTGGACGCTCATGGTTGGCAGACTCCCTCTGCTCTCGTTCCAGTCCCTTTCCGGGTACCGGACGAACGGCGCGAGACTAACTCGATTAAGCGCGAAGCGTTGAGCCCGGGTGACCAGCTTCACCCGGACTGGGTCACCCTCGGGCAGCCTCGTCGGCGAGGCGCGTCGCCTCCGCGCGAGCGGCCTTCAACGTGCGCAGCAGCTCCTGCTGGCGCTGCCGGTCGTCGTCGGTCGTGAGCTCCCGCCGGTCCAGGAACGCGAGCTCGGTCACGCTGGCCTGGTAGACGGCGACGGCCTTCGCGGCGCGCTTGCCGGACTGGCGTTTCGCCTGCCGCCGCCAGGCCCGCCGCCCGGGCAGGCTGGCCAGCAGGTCGACCTCCGACGGCGCGATCCACCGCGCGGCGGCCATGTGCGGCAGCGCGGTGGCGATGATGCGCTGCTCCCGCCGTCGTTGCAGGACGACCAGGTAGAGCACGCCGAGGAACAGCGGCAGCATGATCAGGAAGTAGACGGTGAGGAACTTCGACCCGCCGAGCAGCGCGGCGCTGTTCCACAGCGCGTGCAGGCAGACGGCGGCCAGGTAGCCGGCGATCGGGGCGAGGACCTTCAGCCCCTTCGCCGACGTCCGCGCGGCGATGCCGATCCCGATGCCGGTGAGCACGGCGAACAGCGGGTGTGTGAAGGGCGCGAGGACGCCGCGGAGGAAGAACGCCGTGATGACGCCTTGACTGTGCCCGTCACCGAAGCCGTAGTCGGCGAACGCGCGGCCGAAGTAGTAGATGTTCTCGGTGAACGCGAACCCGGCGGCGCTGAAGCCGGCGTAGACGACGCCGTCCACGACGCCGTCGAACTCTTCCGAGCGGCGCCAGAGCATCAGCACGACGAAGAGGGCCTTAGCGGCCTCCTCGACGACCGGCGCGGAGATGAGCGCGGCGATGGTGTTGCCGCTGCCCTTGCCGAGCAGCTCGTCGCCGACGGCCTCGGCGGTGGTGTTGATGAGCAGCGCGGTGATGGTCGCGATGCAGGCGCCCCAGGCGAAGGCCAGGAGGAGGAACTTCGCCGGTTCGGGCTCCCAGCGGTCGACCCAGAGCAACCCGGCGACGACCCCGGCGACCGGCACGAGCGCGGCCAGGACGCCGATGGTGACGGCGAGCGGGCCGACCCGCGCGGTGGCCAGGCCGAAGAGGAACAGGCCGCAGAGGGCGACCACGATCAGGCCGAGCACCGGCAGCAGCACGGTGATCCGGCGAGGCCGCCGTCCCCGGTCGAGTCCCGTCGCGGGCGAGAGGGTTCCGCTCACAGCCGGTCACCCTACGCAGACCGGACAGGAACGTGAACGCCACCTGGCACACACGGCGCCGGTTTCAGCCTGCCGGGCGCCTCTGGCGCGCCCCAAGGCGGCCTTCGGTGCGTGCCACGCACCCGAGGTGGCCTTGGTTGCGTCACAGCCGAAGGCCACATTGGGTTGCGTCCCAGCACCCAAGGCCACATTCGGTGCGGCTCGCGCACCCAAGGCCGCATTGGGGGCGCTTGGGGCCCGAGCGGCGCGTCAGTCCTCCGCGCGGCGACGGCGGCGGGGCGTCGAGCCCGTTCCGCCGTTCGCGGCCAGCAGCTCGCTCACCGACCGGCCCGCCGTGTGCGAACCGCTGCCCGGGGGCGCCTCGGCCGACCGGTGGCCGTTGCGGGCGTGGCCGTTGCTCGCGCCGTTGTGGCCGTTGCCGTTCTGCTCCACGTCCGCCGGGTCGACCGGGGTCATGTTGCGGCGCGACATCGACGCCCGCTCGGCGACCATGCCCTCCCACGCCGGCGGCTCGCCGTCCGGGCGACGGCGGCGGCCACCGCCCGTCGGCTCCGGTGCGGCGGGCACGGCCGGCATCTGCTGCGACTCGTCCGGCTTGCGGCGGCGGCCACCCGAGCGGCCCTGGTAGTTGCGGACCGACTCCGGCAGCGTCGGGTTCACCAGCGGCGCGTCGGCCTGCGCGGCCTCGGTGGGCGCGCGGTGCGAACCCCCGTGCCGCGACGCCGGCTCGTCGAGGATCGGCGACATGTCCGCCCGCGAGAACTGCTCCAGCCGCGACGGACGGCGGCCGTCGGCGGCCGGGACCGGCGTGGTCGGCGGCACCACCGGCGGCAGGTTCGTGCGCGACGGCTGCCGCGAGGCCGGCGGGTTGTTCGGCACGGGTGTCGTCGGCGGGACGACCGGCGGCAGGTCGCGACGCGACGCCGAGGCGTCCCGCGGCATCGGCGGGGTCTTCGGCTCCGGCGGCTTCGGCCGGTTCGGCCGCTGGCGCTCGGCGAAGTCGTCCCGGTTCTGGAAAGCGGCGCTCAGGTCGGTCACCGGCCGGATGTCCGACCGCGACATCTCCGACGGCTTCACCGGCGGGGCGGGGCGGGCGGGCGCCGGACGCGGCGGCTCGGGCGGCTTGCGCGGCCCGTTGCCGACGCGCGGCAGGTCCGGACGCGACATCTCCACGCGCGGGATGTCCGGGCGCGACATCTCGACCCGCGGAATGTCGGGACGCGACATTTCCACCCGCGGGATCGCGGGCATCGAGCGTTCCACGCGCGGGATGTCCGGACGCGACATTTCCACCCGCGGAATGGCCGGCATCGAGCGTTCGACCCGCGGGATGTCGGGCATCGACCGCTCGACGCGCGGGATGTCCGACCGCGAGACCTCGCCCGGCCGCGGCGCCTCGACGCGCGGCAAGTCCGACCGCGAAACCTCGGCGGGCCGCATGGCCGGCCGCGACAGCTCCGCGCGGCGCGCGGGCGGCGGCTCGGGACGGCGGATCTCCGTTTTCGGCTCCGTCGGGCGGCGGATCTCGGTCTTCGGCTCGGGCCGCGGCACCTGGCGCGTCGGCTCGACGGCCGCCTCGGGACGGCGTTCGGGCTTCCCGACCTCTTCGGGCTTCGGCAGCCGCATCGGCTGCGACTCGGCCTGGCGGCGGGCCGCCTCGGCGCGCAGCTCGGCGGCCTTCAGCTCGCGCTGCGCGGCGTTCAGCGCCGGGTCCACCGCCGGCACCGGCGGGCGGCGGTCGCTCAGCGGCGTCGGCCGCGAAATCTGCTGGGTGCTCTGCGCGGATACGTTCGCCGGGGCCTTCGGGACCGGCTTGCCGCCGAAGCCCTTGCCGAGGCCCTTGCCGTTGCCGGGTTTCCCGCCCGAGGCCTTGCGGCGCCGCTCGTCGAGCACGCGGTCGATCAGCTCGGTCGGCCGCTCGCCCGGCTCGGCCGGCTTCTTCCCGGCCATCAGCTGCGCCGGCTTCTTCTTCGGCGCGGCGTCGGGGATCATCCGGTTCTCGTCGGAGACCTTGCGCATCCGGGTCGCCTGCGCGGTCAGCGCGACGCGCTCGAGCAGCACCTCACCGCCGAACAGCGACTGGAGGCTGTCGCGCAGCGCGGAGACTTCGGCGCGCAGCGCCTCCAGCTCCTCGCGGCCCTTGGAGTCGGCCGTGCTGCGGTTCTCGGCCTCCACCTCCAGCTCGAATTCACGCCGGGCCGCGATCTCGCGTTCCAGCTCCAGTTCGTACACAGCCTGCGCCTCGGCGACCGCGTCCTCGCTCTGTGCCGCGTGCTTGCGGTACTTCACGGCGAGAAAAGCGCCGATCAGGGCAGCCCAGAGGGCGGCGACGATCCCGAGCCTGAGGTAGCGGAGATCGTCGCTGAGCACCAGTGCGAGGGTGGCTCCGATGGCGAGGACAAAGCCGACGACGAGCCACGGCCTGCCCAGTAGGCGGCCGCGCGAGTCGTCACCCACGCCGGTCATGCCTGACACCGTACCTGCTCGTAATCCGAACGAGACCTACTCGGTCCCGCGAGCGGTGGGATTCCAGCGCTAACCGGTCGTCCCGCGGGTGTGCTCCCGATCTTGGTCGCGCGGGGTCCGGCAGCAGTGTTCGAGCCACAAACCCGCTGCTACCAGGGCTACGGAGGACACGACGCCGACCACGCCGGCGCGGGTGTCGAGAACCGCGGCGACGAGTTCGTCACGTCGCGGGAAAACGTAGGCGAGCGCGGCCAGCCAGGCGCCGCCCATGAACGCCCCGGCGAGTGACGAAGCCTTCGCCAGCGCCACCGACCGGGCGATCCCGATCGCGGCGACGACCCGGCCGTTCTTGATCCGAGAGCGGATGGAGAGCGCGAGCCCGGCCTCGACCAGGGCCAGCACGGCGAAGGTGACGCCGGCGAACGTCGGCAGCTGCGGCAGCGAGCCGTACGCGACGACGAAGAGGAGGTAGCCGAGGACCAGGCCGAGCAGCCCGGCCACCACCAGGTCGCGAGGCCGGGTGAAGTGCATAGGACAACCGTACCGAGCTGTGTCGTTCGGGGCTTCGCCCCGGGCCGGGGGCTTCGCCACCCGGACCCCCTGAAGATTAGATTTGACTCTCCCCTGACTGGAGAGTTCAAGATGCGTCTTGTGGGCACCACCGCGACCTTCACCATCGGCGAGCTGGCCCGGCGGACCGGCCTGCCGGTCAAGACGATCCGCTTCTACTCGGACGAGGGCCTGCTGCCCCCGACCGAGCGGACCGACGCCGGCTACCGCCTCTACGACGCTGCGGCGATGGCCCGGCTCGAGCTGGTCCGCACCCTGCGCGAGCTCGGGCTGGGCCTCGCCGACGTCTCCGCGGCGCTGACGCAGTCGGCGACGGTCGGCGAGCTGGCGACCCGGCACGTCGAGGCGCTGGACGAGCAGATCCGGCGCCTGCGGCTGCGCCGGGCGGTGCTGCGCGCGGTGGCCAAGCGTGATTCCGAGCTGGAGGAAGTGAAACTGATGAACCGTCTCGCGTCGATGTCCGACGAAGAGCGCAAGCGGCTGGTCGACGAGTTCTGGGACGAGATGGTGTCCGGGCTCGCGATCGACCAGGAGTTCTACCAGCGCATGCGCGCGGGCAAGCCGGAGCTGCCGGACGACCCGTCGCCGGAGCAGCTGGAGGCCTGGATCGAGTTCGCCGAGCTGGTGCAGGACCCGGAGTTCCGGGCGCTGATCCGCGGCATGAGCGAAACCCAGGCGGCGCAGATCAAGTCGGGTGAGTTCCAGCAGCCCGCGGAGGCGTGGCGCGAGAACTGGGACGCGTGGGTCGCGCGGGCGACCGAGGCGCTGGCCGCGGGCGACGCTCCCACGTCAGAGGTGGGGCAAACGCTTGCGGCGGACATCGCGGCGACGTCGGCCCGGCCGGACCAGGACCCGGCGTCACCCGAGTTCCGCCGCGAGCTGGCCGACCGCTTCGCCACGAGCGGCGACGCGCGAGCCGAGCACTACTGGAAGCTGCTGGGGATCATCAACGGCTGGCCCCCGTTCCCGACGACCCGGCCGGCCGTCGGCTTCATGATCGAAGCCCTGCGCGGCTGACCGCACCGGAACGACAACTCGGCGACGGGCCGGGGGTGACGGGTAACGGACACCCCCGGTTCACCGATGAGCCATGTTTCAGCGGAGCTCGAAGCCCGTCCGGCGGACCGTCGCCACCTCGTCGGCCGGGCGGGCCTTCAGCAGCTCCGCGATCGGGCCGTGGCCCGGCAGCACCGCCGCCGGCTCGATCTCCACCCACGGCATCAGCACGCTCGCCCGGTCCGGCGTTCCCGGGTGCGGCAGCAGGAGCTCCGGGTCGGCCGACTCGACTTCGTCCACGGTGACGACGTCGACGTCGAGCGTTCGCGGCCCCCAGCGCAGCTCGCGGACCCGGCCCGCCGCCTGCTCCGCCGCCTGGCCCGTGCGCAGCCACGCCCAGTGGTCGCGCGCCGGGTCGTCGACCACGCACACCGCGTTCAGGAAGTCCGGCTGGTCCTCGACGCCCCACGCCTTCGTCTCGTACACGCTCGACACCGCGACCAGTGCCGGCCGCACCGCGTCCAGCGCCAGCTTCAAGAACCCGAGCCGGTCGCCGAGGTTCGAGCCCAGCGACAGCACCGCGCGGCTCACCGGTCGCGCCGGACCGTCACCGCGACGTCGTCGAACGTCAGCGGGATCGGCGCCGACGGCTTGTGGACCGTCACCTCGACCGCGCCGAGCCGCTCGTCGCGCATGACCTCGTCGGCGATCTTGCCCGCGACGCTCTCGATCAGGTCGTACGGCTCACCCGCGACGATCCCCGCCGCCAGCTCGGCCAGCTCGCCGTAGTGCAGCGTCTTCGTCAAGTCGTCCGACGCCGCGGCCGGCCCGAGGTCCAGCCACACCGTGATGTCGAGGACGAACTCCTGCCCGTCCCGCTTCTCGTGCTCGAACACGCCGTGGCGGCCGAACACGCGCAGGCCGGTCAGCGTGATCCGGTCAGACATCCGGCGAACCCTTCCACCAAGCGGCGGCCACGGCGACCGCGTCCAGCGACGCCCCGACCTCGTGCACCCGCACGCCCCACGCTCCGGCCGCGGCGGCGAGGGCGGAGATGGCGGCGGTGGCGTCCTCACGGCCGTCCGGCGGCCGCGGTGTGCCGTCCTTTTCGGACAGCAGCCGGCCGAGGAACCGTTTGCGCGAAGCCCCGACGAGCACCGGGAAACCCAGCGACAGCAACGAGTCCAGCCCGCGCAGCAACGCCCAGTCGTGCTCGGCGTTCTTCGCGAAACCCAGGCCCGGGTCCAGCACGATCGCACTCTCGGCGACCCCGGCGGCGAGGGCTTCGTCCACTCGGGACAACAGCTCGGCCCGCACGTCGGCGACGACGTCCTGGTAGGACGCCAGCGCCTGCATGTCCTTGCTGTGCCCGCGCCAGTGCATCAGCACCCACGGCACCCCGCTGTCCGCGGCGACGCGCGCCATGTCCGGATCGGCCAGCCCACCCGAGACGTCGTTGACGATGTGTGCCCCGGCTTCGAGCGCCGCGGCGGCGACGGTCGCGCGGGTGGTGTCGACCGACAGCGCGATCCCTTCGCCGGCGAGGGTGCGGATGACCGGCAGGATGCGCCGCATCTCGGTGTCGGCGTCCACCCGAGCCGCCCCGGGCCGCGTCGACTCGCCACCGACGTCGATCAGGTCGGCCCCGCGCGCCCACATCTCGCGCGCGTGCTCCAGGGCTTGATCGAGCCCGAGGTAGCGGCCACCGTCCGAAAAGGAATCGGGCGTCACGTTCAGCACGCCCATCACGACGCACCGGCCGGGAGCGGGAAGCCCCACGCTCACCGGCGCGCCTTGATCAGGTCGAGCGCCTCCGCCCGCGAAGACGGCGAGTCCTTCAGCTGCCCGCGCACGGCGGAGGTGGTCGTGCGGGCACCGGGCTTCCGGATGCCGCGCATGGCCATGCAGAGGTGCTCGGCTTCGATCACGACGATGACACCGCGCGGCTCGAGCTTCCGCACGATGGCGTCGGCGACCTGCGAGGTCAGGCGTTCCTGGACCTGCGGGCGCTTGGCGTAGAGGTCGACGAGCCGGGCCAGTTTGGACAGCCCGGTGACCTTCCCGGCGGCGTTCGGGATGTACCCGACGTGGGCGACGCCGTGGAAGGGCACGAGGTGGTGCTCACAATTATGAGTTAAATGTCCCGCAATCAAAAAAGTCGGATGCGGATCGCATTTGAAACTGTAGACCGTGTAAGGCTTGGTGCCGGTCGCCGTCACCGGTGTCACCGACTCGACCTTCACGTACTCGGACTCGATCAGATCGGTCGCGTAGTCGTCCTGTGGGAAACCGTGCTTCCGGAACCAGCTGTCCGCGACGTACAACCGCGACGCGGGATCGCCGGTGCTGGCGGTGAAGCGGGCACCGATGACCGTCGCCAGGTCTTCGAGGAACGGCGTGTTGGCGCTCGCGATGATGCGGCCGGCCGAGTGCTTGCTCCGGTGTCCGTCCCCGTCGACGTAACCGTCGAGGAAGCCGTTGAAGGTCGACAAATCGTTGAGGACGACCATCGGGAACCGCTGACGCATGTGGTGCGCGTCGCCGCCGACGTACTGCCGCATCAGATCGGCTAGGAAGGACGACACCACCCGGACCCGGAAGCCCGGCAGATCCCGCTCCAGGTAGCCCGACGGCCGGGAGGTCGGTTCGACCTTCGCGTCGATCCCGAACGCGCGGTGCAGGGACTCCGCGAACTTCTTCGCGTAGTCGCGGTCGTTGACCACAAGGGACACATAGCGATCCGCGACCGTGCCATCGGCGCAGACCGTGCCGACGACGTAGCCGAAGTCGTACCCGAGGGTCGGCCGCCACCGGTCGCGGCAGAGCTTCTTGGCGTGCGTCCACTCGATGAACGTGCCCTCGACGTCCTTGGCTTCCTTCCAGCCTTCCGGCGTCGCCAAGGGGTGGTCGGGGGTAACGCGGAACTTGCCCACTGAAGTCTTCACCTCGACCAGCTCACGCGTCTGGTGCGAGCTGATCTCGGTGACCTCGGTCTCTTCGACGTTGCCGCCGACGAGCGTCCACAGCTTGTCGCCAACCTGCACGTCAGCGGCCTGTTTGCGGCCGCCGACGGCGTTCACGGTCTGCTTGCTGGGCACGCACTGGCTGAACATCGGGATGTCCGTGACCAGCACGAGTTCCTCATGGGACTCGTCGAAGGTGCGGTCCAGGACCGAGTCCGGCTCGGTGTACAGCCCGGCGAACATTTCGTGGTAGGCGCGGGCCACCCGGGCGGGGGTCTCCTTGAGACCGTCCCGCTCCGGGTCTTCGCCGCACGCCAAGAGGAGCTCGCGGATCGCCTTCTCCGCCCGGTCCTGGTCGAAGACCGGGCGGTCGGCGTCACTGGGGCTTTTCTGGTCCATCCACGTCACGACGCTCCCCCTCGCTCTGCTGGTTGCCGGCTTGGTCGGCGAACCAGCCGTGCTCACGAGGGCGTTCTTCACCACCGGGCCGCCACGACTGGCCCGGCTGACCGCCCGGCGAGGTCGCGGGCGTCCAGCCCGGAGGGGCACCGTAGTTCGGGGGGCCGCTCTGGCCGGGCGGGTAGCTGCCCGGCTGCTGGCCGCCGTAGTTCTGCGGCCAGTGCGCCGTCCCGTTGGGGCCACCGTTGGGGCCACCGTTCGAGCCGCCGTACGGACGGCCGCCGTTCGGGTAGGCGCCCGGCTGCGGCGGGGCGTACGGGTTGGCGTTCGGGTCGGCCGGCGCCGGGTACGGCGGGCCGCCCGGGAGGTCGCCCGCGCCCTGGGCGGTGCCGACCGGGGTCGGCTCCGGCTTCAGGACCGGCTTCTCCTTCTCCGGCGGGGGCCACGGCTCGCCGCGCTCCATCGCCAGCTCGCCCGGGGTCTTGATCGGCGGCTTGTCCGACGGCGTCCGCTCACCGAACTCGTTGAACACGGTGATGTGCGGGCGCTTCTCGACCGTCGCGAAGATCCGCTCCAGGTCCTTGCGGGTCAGCGTCTCCTTCTCCAGGAGCTCGATGACCAGCTCGTCGAGCACGTCGCGGTAGGTGTTGAGCACGTGCCACGCCTCGGTGTGCGCCGTCTCGATGAGCTTGCGCACCTCCTCGTCGATCTCGTGCGCCACCTCGAGCGAGTAGTCCGCCTGCCGGCCGGCCGACCGGCCGAGGAACGGGTCGCCCTGCTCCTGGCCGTACTTGACCGCGCCGAGCCGGGCGCTCATGCCGTACTCGGTGACCATCGCGCGGGCGATCTTCGTCGCCTGCTCGATGTCCGAGGACGCACCGGTGGTGGGCTCGTGGAAGACGAGCTCCTCGGCCGTGCGGCCACCCATCGCGAAGACCAGCCGCCCGATCATCTCGGAGCGGGTCATCAGGTCCTTGTCGTCCTCCGGGACGAGCAGCGCGTGCCCGCCCGTCCGGCCGCGCGGCAGGATCGTCAGCTTGTAGACCGGCTCGATGTCCGGCATCGCCCACGCGGCGAGCGCGTGCCCGCCCTCGTGGTAGGCCGTGATCTTCTTCTCCTTCTCGGAGATGATCCGGCTCTTGCGCGCCGGGCCGCCGACGACGCGGTCGACCGACTCCTCCAGCGCCACGTCGGTGATCACGTGCCCGTTCTGGCGGGCGGTGAGCAGCGCGGCCTCGTTCAGCACGTTCGCCAGGTCGGCGCCGGACATGCCGACGGTCCGCTTGGCCAGGCTGGTCAGGTCCGTGCCCTGGGCGATCGGCTTGCCCTTGGCGTGCACCTCGAGGATCGCCTTGCGGCCGCGCAGGTCGGGCGCGGACACCGGGATCTGCCGGTCGAACCGGCCGGGGCGCAGCAGCGCCGGGTCGAGGATGTCGGGCCGGTTCGTCGCCGCGATCAGGATGATCCCGCCGCGGGCGTCGAAGCCGTCCATCTCGACGAGCAGCTGGTTCAGCGTCTGCTCGCGCTCGTCGTGGCCGCCGCCGAGGCCGGCGCCGCGCTGGCGGCCGACCGCGTCGATCTCGTCGACGAAGATGATGCACGGCGCGTTCTGCTTGGCCTGCTCGAACAGGTCACGCACTCGCGAAGCACCGACACCGACGAACATCTCGACGAAGTCCGAGCCGGAGATCGTGTAGAACGGCACGCCCGCCTCGCCGGCGACGGCTCGCGCGAGCAGCGTCTTGCCGGTACCGGGCGGCCCGTAGAGCAGCACGCCCTTCGGGATCTTCGCGCCGAGCGCCTGATATCGCGCCGGGTTCTGCAGGAAGTCCTTGATCTCGTACAGCTCTTCGACGGCCTCGTCGGCACCCGCGACGTCCCCGAAGGTCGTCTTGGGCATGTCCTTGTTCAGCTGCTTGGCCTTGGACTTGCCGAAGTTGAGGACGCGGTTGCCGCCACCCTGGGCGTTGTTCATCATCCACATCAGCAGGCCCAGGACGAGGGCCAGCGGGATGGCGAAGATGAGGATCTGCGTCAGTACGCCCTGCTGGGTCACCTTGGTGGTGAACTTGATCGGCTGGCCGCCGTTCTTCGCCGCGATCAACGAGTCGTAGATCGGGCGGGTGGCGTCCGAGGGGTACTGCGAAATGATCTGGGTGACCTGCTGGCCGTCCACGTCGACAGGCTTGTTCAGCAGCAGTTTGAGCTGCTGTTCCTTGTCCTCGAGGTTGGCTTCCTTGACGTTGTTCGAGGAGATCTGGGAGTTCGCCACCGAGATGGGTGCCTGGGTGTACCCACGATCACTGTCGAAGATCGTGTTGTACGCGAACAACGCCAGCAACCCCGCGACGATCCACAGCAGTGGGTTCCTGAGCACGCTCTTCCGGTTCATACGACTCGGCCCTGGTGGCCTCGACCCTCCCTGGTTGGGCGGCTCCTGTGATACCCGCCATCACGATCTTGACAACCCGTGGTGCCCGGGCTGCCGTCCCATCAGGGTACCGTCCGCTGCCGCGTTCATCCCCTGTGAGCCTCTCGCAGGTCAACGGGCGATACCGCGCCCGGGTTCCCGGCCGGCGTCCGCCGTGGTCACGCTAGCGCGTGCCGTCGGACACACTGCTCACCATCTCGCCCAGCCGGGTCCGCAGCGTCGCCGGGTCGGCGGGGGCGACCGTGACCCACTCGCGGCCGTCCGTACCTGCGCGGGAGAGGCTGAGGTAGCGCCCGGTCGCGGTGTCGAACCAGGCCAGCACCCGGGACCGTTGCTTGGCCCCGACCTGCGAACGGCTGTTCGCTGCCAGCTGACCGCCGCGTTGCCGCGGCTGCCCGGAGATGCGCCCGTAAGCCTCCTTCGGGTCCGCTGTGACGCGTTCGCTCAGCGGCGTCCGCCGCGCCCGCCCGCGCTCCTCACCCGGGTTCGAGGGGAGGGACACGGGCACCCGGATCGGCGCGGTGCGCAGGGCTTCGTCCAGCGGAAGTGTGACCGACGCCTCGCTCCCGCGCGGCCCCGGCGGGAGCACCCCGACGACGGCGGAGACCAGCCCGTCCTTCGGGACGTCCCGCAGCCAGATGCCGTCGGCGTCCTGCACCGCGAGCACGCCGAGCGTGTCGTCGGCCGCCGCGAGCACGCCGATGGTGGGCGCCTCGAACTGCGGGATGTGCAGGGCGTCGATGGTCAGCGGGGCGAAGGCCAGCAGGTGCAGGGCGTCCTCGATCGGCGGCGCGAGCCGGCCGCGCGGGTCGCGGATGCCGCGGGCCTTCAGCTCGGCGTCGACGCGGTGGCGCAGCGAGACGCGCTCGTCTTCGGTCGCGCCGTGCGACCGGACCAGCAGCGGGTACGGCAGCTCACCGACCTGCGCCGACTCCCAGAGGAAGTCGAACGCGAGCGGCGAGAAGAACTCTTGCATCACTACTCTCCCGGATCGGACTCTTGCTCAGCGTAGCCCGCACCACCGACGAAAAGTGATCGCCGGACGAGCACGCTCGGAGAAAGCCGGAGCCCGATCTTGGCAGAGGCGACGGAGCGGCCGTCAGACCGTGCTGGTCTGCGCGGCTCCCGCCAGCATCTCGCCCAGCCGGTGCCGCAGGGTCGCCGCGTCGGCGGGAGCGATCGTGATCCAGTCGCGGCCGTCGCGGCCGCGGGTCGCCTGGGTGAAGTAGCGGCCCGTCTCCGTGTCGAACCAGCTCAGCACCGGGGTCCGGGTGCGGCCGCCCACGCGCGTGCGCGCGTTGGCCGCGATCTGGCCACCGCGCAGCCGCGGCTGGGCGTGCAGCTTCGCCAGCGCCTTGCGGTCTTCGTCGGCCGACGCGCGCTCGTCGCCGTTGCCGCGGCGGGACAGGAAGTCGACGCCGTGGGCGCCGACCAGCTGCTCCAGCGGGACCGTCACGGACTTCTCCGTGCCGCGCGGGGCGCCCGGGAGCAGGGAAACGATCGCGCTCGCCAGGCCGTCCACCGGGCACGGCTGCAGGTGCAGGCCCCGCGTGTCCTGGACCGCCAGCAGCCCGTGGCCGCCCAGCACGCCGGCGATCGCCAGCAGCGGCTCGGCGTCCGGGGCGATCAGCTGGACCGCGTCCAGGCTCAGCTCGGCCTGCGCCAGCACGCCGAAGTAGTCCTCGACGTGCGGTTCCGGCCGGCCGCGGCCGTCGGCCAGCCCGCGCGCGGCCAGGCCTTCCAACGTGCGCTGACGCAGCAGTGACCGCTCGTCGACGGTCTCCCCGTGCGAGCGGACGCGCAGCGGGTACGGCAGCTCGCCCAGCCCGGCGGACTCCCACAGGAAGTCCACCTCGACCGGGGTGAGCAGCTCAGCGTTCGGCATCGAGCCACCCCCAGGAGAAACGGGCCGGGCGCGCGGTCGGCGTGCCCGGCCCGGAAAGGATCAGCGGTCTTCGTCGTCCTCGGACCACGCGCCGATCACCGGCGGCGGGGTGGCCTGGTTGGCGCCGAAGGCCTCGTCCGGGTCCGCCTCGATGAGGAAGGACGCGTGCGTGTGCTCCTCGTCCTGCTCGCCCTGGGCGCCGTGCGGGGCCATGCCGCCCATGCCCGGGCTCATCGGCGGCGGGGTCTGCCCGCCGATCGTGCCCGCGGACGAGACGAGACCCTGCTGCGGCGCCTGGGCCGACGCGGCGCTCTGGCCCTCGGCCGACGCCAGCGACGTGTCGTTCGCCTTCGCGCCCGACTTGCCGCCCTTGCCCAGCGCGCGCGAAGCGAGCGCACCGAGGCCGCCCGCGGCCCCGCCGATGCCGAGGCCCATGCCGATCTTGCTCAGCGGGTTGCCGCTGCCCTGGTGGCCGGCACCCGTGGTGACGTGGCCCGCGCCGGTGGTCGTGCCCGCGCCGGTCCCGGTGGCCGTGCCACCCGGGCCGGCCGTGCCGTCGCCGCCGAGCGCCGCCGCGTCGTGGCCGAAGCCGCCGGCACCGGCGCCGTGGACGCCGTTCGGGCCGACCGCCGCGTGCTGCGCGTCGAACGCGCCGCCGTGGCCGCCGAAGCCCGCACCGCTCGAGGCGAACACCGCCCCGCCCGCGCCGGACAGGCCCTGGACCGGGCCGGTGCTGCCGACGGTGCTGATCCCGCCGAACGACACCGAGTTGTGCGAACCGGTCGGCTTCATGCCGAGCGACTCCGGGCCGAAGCTCGGGGTCGAGCTGTCGACCTCGCTCATCGACTTGGTGTAGGCGTTGAAGAACGCGACCTGCTGCGCCTTGACGTCGTTGGCCGCGTCCGCCTGCGCCTTCTGGTCGGCGATCAGCGCCGCCGGGCCGCCCGCCAGCGCGGCCGCCATGGCCTGCTTGGGGTCGTAGTCCTTCGGGGCCGGCATCTTCTTGACCTCGGCGGCCGCCGCGGCCTGCCGGGCGAGCCGGTCGGACATCGTGTGCGCGGCGTCGGAGGCCTGCGAGCCCGAGTTGGCGATGGCCACCAGCGCGCCCTGCGCACCCGCGGCACCGCGGCCGACCCAGGCGTTGCCCAGCTCGGAGATCGCGTTGTACAGGTGGTCCGACGCCTGCTTCAGCTCGGAGCCGTGGTGCGCCCAGGCGTGCCCGGTCGCCTCGGCTGTGCCGGGGTCGTTGTTGTTGACCGCGCCGTTGTAGAGCTGCTGGCTGGCCTGTGCGTTCCAGTTCGGCGGGTTGGCGATCGCGCGGTCGCTGCCCATGTCGAAGCCGCCGGCGCTGCCGCGGGCGTTGTCGACGATGTTCTGCGACGCCCCGTTGTCGCCGAGCGGGACGAGTGAGCCCGGGTCGGTCGTCGTCGCCGCCGGCTGGTTGCTGTGGTTCGGAGCCATGATTTCGAAATCCCCCTCTGGGCTCAGGCGTTGCGGAACGGGTCGGCCGCGGCCTGGTCGATCTCGTGGTACCGGGACATCGCCGTGACGATGCCCTCCTCGGCGGCGGTGTACTGGTCGAGCAGGTTCTGCAGCGCGGCGGCGTAGGAGTCGTTCCCCCCGTCCGCGCGCTGGACGAACTTGGCCGCCATCGCGTTGCCGACCGGGTTGTCCCCGAGCTTCGGCGGCTGCGCGAGCGCGCCCGCTCCGCTGAGCAGGGCCTCGACCGCGTCCTTGCCGGTGCGGATCTTGTTCAGCACGGTCTGCGCGGCGTCGGGGTCGATCCCGACCTGACCCGCCGCGGCCGCGGCCTTGAAGGCGTTCGCGTCGGCAGCGCTGCTGTTCCCCATCTGAGCTCTCTCCCGTTCCCCCGACCCGGTCACCGCGGGCACGAATGGTCTTCGCATAGGTTAACGCACGTGATCAGAGCGTATGACGCGATCTCGGGCCGTGGGGTTCCGCAAATTCGGTAGTTGCGGTGAACGGTCGGTGAACTCCGCCGGTGGACTACGACGTGTAGACCTTCGGGTCCAGCGTCCCGATGTACGGCAGGTCCCGGTAGCGCTCGGCGTAGTCGAGGCCGTAGCCGACGACGAACTCGTTCGGGATGTCGAAGCCGATGTACTTCACCGGGACGTCCACCTTGACCGCCTCCGGCTTGCGCAGCAGCGAAACGACCTCGAGCGACGCGGGGTTGCGGCTCGCGAGGTTCTTCAGCAGCCACGACAGCGTCAGGCCGGAGTCGACGATGTCCTCGACGATCAGCACGTCCCGGCCCGCGATGTCGCGGTCGAGGTCCTTGAGGATCCGCACGACGCCGGACGACGACGTCGCCGAGCCGTACGAGGAGACGGCCATGAATTCCAGCTGCGTCGGCAGCGGCAGCGCGCGGGCGAAGTCGGTCATGAACATGACCGCGCCCTTCAGGACGCCCACCAGCAGGAGTTCGCCCTGCCCGTTGGGCGGGTAGTCGGCGGCGATCTGCGCCGACAGCTCCGCGATCTTGTCCTGGATCTGCTGCTCGGTGACGAGCACGGAGGCGATTTCGCCCTCGTACACGGGTCATTCCCCTCGGGTGGTGGGTTGGGAGACGACGCTGAGCCTGCCATGCGCCCGCCGAGCCTCCAAGTTGCCGGGCAACCAGACACCGCCCTGACCACGCCACCGGGCGACCAGGTCGTCGACCGCGCGCAGGTGCGCGTCGGTGAGCTCGCGCACACCCGATTGCAGCAACCACCTGCGGATAACCCGCCGCCGCAGCGCCGCGGGCTCGGCACCGAGGACGCCGGCGTCCAGCCCTTCGGCTCCGCCCGCGCGGGTGAAGATCATGTCCGCCATTGTGTCCAGCGCCTCACTGTCCTCACGCAGCTGCGCGGCCGTGCGGGCGAGTGCGCCGGCGACCCCGCCGTTGAGGACGTCTTCCAGCAACGGCAGCACTTCGGCGCGCAACCGGACGCGGGTGAAGCGCGGTTCGGCGTTGTGCGGGTCCTCCCAAGGCTCGACGCCGAGCTCGGCGCAGGCGGCCCGGGTGGTCGCCCGCGGGACGGCGAGCAGCGGGCGGCCCCACGGCGGGTCGTGCGGGCGCATCCCGGCCAGGCTGCGCGGGCCGGAGCCGCGGCCGAGCCCGAGCAGGACGGTTTCGGCCTGGTCGTCGCGGGTGTGGCCGAGCAGGACGAGGTCGTGGCCGGCCAGCGCGCGGTAGCGGGCCTTGCGCGCGGCGGCTTCCGGGCCGCCGGGGCCGGTGACGTCGGCCCGGCGCACCTCGGCTTCGTCGGCGCCCAGCGACTTCGCCGCCGCGGCCGCGTCGAGCGCGATCTTCGCCGAGCCCTCCTGCAGGCCGTGGTCGACGACCAGCGCCCGGACGCGGTGGCCGCGGTGGTGCCCGACGTACGCCGTGGCCTCGCACAGCGCGAGGGAGTCGGCGCCGCCGGAGACCGCGACGCAGAGTTCGGCGGGCGCGTCGGCCGCGTCCAGGAAGGCGCGGACGGCCCGGCGGACGGCCGCGACCGCCGGCCCGGTCATCCGTGCAGGCGCCGGACCCACGCGGCCGGGTCGGCGATCTCGGCGCGCGAGGGCAGCGTGTTCGGCGAGCGCCAGACGGCGTTGAAGCCTTCCATGCCGACGGCGTCCACGACGTGCTTCGTGAACTTCGCGCCTTCTTCGTACTGACGGATCTTCGCGTCGACGCCGAGCAGCGCGCGCAGCAGCCGGTCGAAGACGCCGCCGCCCTTGCGCCGGGCGGTGAAGCGCGCGCGGATCGTGTCGACGCTCGGGACGACCTGCGGCCCGACGGCGTCCATCACGAAGTCGGCGTGGCCTTCCAGCAGCGTCGAGAGCGCCAGCAGCCGGTCGAAGACCGCGCGCTCCTTCGGCCCTTGGAGCAGCTCGGCGAGGTTCAGCTTCGGCCCCTGCTTGATCGCCTCGGGCAGCCGTCCGACGAGGTCGGCGAGGCTGTCGGAGCCGCCGCCCGCGAGCCCGGCGACGAGCCGTTCGACCTCGTCGGCGAAGTAGTCGCGCAGCCAGCGGACCGCGGTGAACTGGAGGCGGTGGGTGCATTCGTGCAGGCAGACCCAGAGCCGGAAGTCGCGGCCGGGGACGTCCATCGCGCGCTCGGCGGCGACGACGTTCGGCGCGACGAGCAGCAGCTGCCCTTCCTTGTCCGGGCCGCCGAACGGGTCGTACTGGCCGAGCACGCGGCTGGCCAGGAAGGCGAGCACCAGCCCGGTCTGCACGCCGGCGCCGCCGGCCAGGATCGGCCCGAAGGGGCCGCCTTGCCGCGGCAGCGCGCGCCCGGTGAGCGCGTCGAGCCCGCCGGCCGCCGAGCGCACCCAGCCGGGCCGGTCGACGACCTCGCCGGGCAGCAGCGGCAGGTCGAGGCCCAGGTTCGTCAGCTCCCGGACGTGTCCCTCGGCTTCGATGGTCAGCTCACGCAGATCGGTGACGGCCGCTTCGGCCTCTTCGCGCGGAACCTGCGGGCCGCCGCGCACCAGCAGGGCGCCCGTCTGCGCGGCGAGCGCCCAGTCGACCATGGACCGGGTGTCGGTTTCCTGACTCACCCTTCCGACGCTACCTGCCCGGTGTGGGTTTCCGGCCACGATCTTCGTACGGTTCAGCGTCCGGCGTGCACGGCGTGCACGGCTACGAGCACCCGCACTTGCGCAGGCTCGTCGCGAGGGCGTCGATCGCGTCCCGGCCCGGTTGCTGGTCCGAGCCGTTCGACATGAACGCGAACACCAGCACCCGCCCGTCCTGGTCGAGGACCAGCCCGGCGAGCGCGTTGACGCCGGTCAGCGTGCCCGTCTTGGCCCGCACCCAGCCGCGGCCGGCCTGCGACGCCGGCGTCTCGAACCGCTTGTCCGCGAGCGTGCCGGAACCGCCCGCCACCGGGAGGCCGGCCAGCATCGCGCGCAGCTTGCCGGTGTTCGGGTTCTTGCCCTCCGGCGCCGCCGCGGCCGCCATCAGCTGGGTCAGCAGCTTCGCCGGGATCTTGTTCTCCGTCGAGATGCCGCTGCCGTCGGACAGCTTGACGCCGGTGGTGTCGAAGCCGTGGTCCTTGAGCACCTTGATGGTCGCCGCGGCACCGCCCGCGAAGGTCGCTTCCTGGCCCGTCGCCAGCGCGACCTGCCGGGCGAGCGCCTCGGCGAGGACGTCGTCGGACAGCTCCATCGTGTCCGAGACCAGCTCGGTCAGCGGCGCCGACTTGACCTCGGCGAGGACCTTCGCGTCCTTCGGCGCGGTCGCCTGGCCGGCCGCCGACGCGCTGAGCTTCGACGCGATCGTCCCCGCCAGCGCGCTGCCCGCGTTGGGCACGCGCTGCGAGGTGTTGTTCTTCGGGTCCAGGCGCCCGGCGTCGGCCATCACCGAGCCGATCTGGGTGGCGAACGTCGACGGCGCGTCGCCCGCGGCCCAGCCGGGCGCGGTCGTCGCACCCTTGAACAGGCCCAGGTCGACCTGCACCTTCTTGACGTTCGGGTTGGCCTTCTTCACCTGCGCGACGAGGTCGTCGACGTGCGCGGCACCGGGGTACAGCGGCGACTCGGTGCCCAGCGGCAGCGAGGTCAAGGTGACGTCACCGCCGCCGACCAGGATCACCGTGCCCGGGTCGGCGCCCTGGACGATCTTCGTCGACAGCCGCGTGTTCGGGTCGAGGGCCAGCAGCGCGGCCGCCGTCGTGAGCACCTTCGTCGTCGACGCGGGGGTCACCGCCGTCGCCGCGCTGTGGTCCCACAGCGTCGTGCCGGTCACCGGGTCGACGACGCTGCCGTTGAGCTGGCCGAGCGCGCTGTTCCCGGCCGGGCCGGCCAGCACGGACTTGACGCCGTTCGCGGTCGGCGCCTGGCCGGCCGTGTCCGGTCCGCGCAACTGGCGCGTCGCGGCGGCCGGGTCCGGGCTGTCGCCCTTCGGCGCGTTCGGCGCCCACGGCAGCCCGAGCCGGTTCGACACCTTCGGCATCGCGGCGGCGACCCCGCCGCCGGCCAGCAGCAGCACGACGACCGCGACGATGGCGATGATCTTGCCCTTGCGGCGCTTCTTCGGTGGCTCCTGCGCGGCCGCGGGCTCCGCCGGGGGCGGCGGCTCCGCGGGCGGCTCGGTGCGGGGCTGGGGCTGCTGCTGGAAGGCCCCGGGGAACTGGGTGGGCCGCTCGATCCCGACGGTCGCCTCGGCGTCGAACCGCTGCCCGTCCGGCTCGATCCGCATCGGCCGGGCCAGCGACCCGGCGGACGCCGACGGGACGACCCCGCGCGGCGGCTCCGGCGGCAGCCCGGCCCGCCGTTCGGCCGGCTCGGCGGTGCGCTCCGGTGCCTCGGCGGTGCGGTTCTCCGGCTCGTCGAGGCGCTGCGCCCACGGCGCGTCGGACCGCTGCTGCGGGGGCTCCTGGCGACGCTGGGCCTCCCCGCGCTTCAGCTGCTCTTCGCGGCGCTGCTGCTCCTCGCGCCAGAGCTGGAGCTCTTCGCGCCACGGCTGCGCTTCGGCCTTCTCGGACCGCGGCTCGTCGTGCCGGTCCCGCTGCTCGGCGGGCCAGACGTTGCGCTCCACCGGCACCACCGGCGTCTTCTGCGGCGCCATCTGCTGGGTGCTCTGGGTGTCCGCGGGCTTCGGCTCGGCCTCGATGTACTGGGTGCTCTCGGCCTTCTTGACCTCGATGAACTGGGTGCTCTCCGCGACCGGCGCCGGCTCGGCCTCGGCCGGCTCGGGCTCCGGCTCAGGCTTGGACTCCTGCTTCGGCTTCGGTTCGCGGGACCCGAGCCGGTCGGCGAGGTCCTGCTTCGCGGCGGGCGGCGAGGGCGGCGGTTCCTCCGCGGGCGCGTTCAGGCCCGGGACCGGTTCAGGCGCGACGTTCGGCGCGAACCACGATCCCTTCGGCGGCTCACTGCTTGTGACCTTCGGCACGCCGGGCCCGTCCGGAGCGCTCGCCGGCGGGTCGGGCAGCGCCATCGGCGTGGTCTCCCGCGCACCGGACGACGAGCCGTCTTCGTCCGACGACGGCCACATCGGCTGGTCGTTTTCCGGCACCCACCACTCCTTCTCACCTGCCCCGGAAGGGGCCAAGCTCACATGCCCCGGGGCCGACATCGATGCGACCCCGACGCAGGGCGTAGTCCACACTAGGAGACGTCAAGACAGTCATGAAGGTTGCCGCCCGCGACGCGTGGCATGCCGGGACCTATGAAGAAGCAGTGAGGACAGGCGTGGAGTTCGACGTCACGATCGAAATCCCCAAAGGGGAGCGCAACAAGTACGAGGTCGACCACAAGACCGGCCGCATCAAGCTGGACCGGACCCTGTTCACGGCCACGCAGTACCCGGCCGACTACGGCTTCATCGACGACACCCTCGGCCAGGACGGCGACCCGCTGGACGTGATGGTGCTCGTCCAGGAGCCCACCTTCCCGGGCTGCCTGATCCGCTGCCGCGCGATCGGCATGTTCCGGATGACCGACGAGAAGGGCCCGGACGACAAGGTCATCGCGGTCCCGTCGAACGACCCGCGCCTCGAGCACCTGCGCGACATCCACCACATGAACGAGTTCCACCGGCTGGAGATCCAGCACTTCTTCGAGGTCTACAAGGACCTCGAGCCCGGCAAGAGCGTCGAAGGCTCCTCCTGGGTCGGCCGCACCGAGGCCGAGAACGAGATCGCCCGCTCCTACGAGCGCGAGACCGACCGCCTGGCGAAGGAAAAAGCCGACGGCGGTCACTGAGCCCGCGAAAAGGCCCCTCGGGATTCCCGAGGGGGCCTTTTTTCACGCCGTCAGTGCGCCAAGGCGAGGGCCGGAGCGGCGTCCGACTCGGCCTCCGCGCGCTGCTCCATCGCCGACTTGTCCGAGAGCGGCTTCTCCTTGAGGAACCACACCAGAACGAACCCGACGGTCAGCACGATCCCGCCGACCAGGAACACCGTGCTCATCGACTCGGCGAAGCCCTGCAGGATCGGCCGGGCCAGCGTCGGGTCGAGCGTGGACAGGAACGACGTGTCGTTGACGTCCAGGCCACCCTTCATCTGCTGCGCGAACTCCGGGTGCTGCGCCAGCGCCGTCACGTAGGCCGGCGTGGTCATCGCCGAGCGGATGGCGTTCGCGATCCGGTCGCCGACCGTGCCGAACAGGATCGACAGGAACACCGCGGTGCCCGCCGTGCCGCCGATCTGCCGGAAGAACGTCGCCGCCGAGGTGGCGACGCCGATGTCCTGCGGACGGACGTCGTTGGTCGCGGCCAGCACCAGCGTCTGCATCGAGGCGCCGAGGCCCAGGCCGATCACGAAGGCGATGATCATGACCAGCGCCAGCGAAGTGTCGACGGTGATCGTGGACAGCGCGAACAGCGCCGCCGCCATCAGGCCGATCCCGGCCACCGCGAACATCTTGTAGCGCCCGGTCTTCGAGATGAGCCGGCCGCTGGTCAGGCTCGCGGACATGATGCCCAGCGTCAGCGGGAGCATCTGCAGGCCGGCCTGGGTCGGCGTCGCGCCCTTGACGATCTGCAGGTAGAGCGGCAGCGACATCATCGCGCCGAACATCCCGGCGCCCTGCACGACGGTGACGAGCGTCGACATCCGGAACACGGGCCGCTTGAACAGGCGCAGCGGCAGCAGGGCGGCGTCGCCCATCCGGCGTTCGATCCAGACGAACGCGGCCACGCCCAGCCCGCCGACGACGTACACGGCGATCGAAGCGGCGGAGCCCCAGCCCCACTCGCGGCCCTGCTCGGCGACGATCAGCAGCGGCACCAGACCGGTGGCCAGCGCGACGGCACCCCAGTAGTCGACCTTCTGGTCCACGCGGGTGTGCGGGAGGTTCAGCACCTTGGTGACGACGACCAGCGCGGCGAGCGCGATCGGGACGTTGACCAGGAAGACCCAGCGCCAGCCGGTGATGCCGGCGAAGGTGTCGATGCCGGCGAAGAACCCGCCGACGACCGGCCCGGCGACGCTCGAGATGCCGAACACCGCCATGAAGTAACCCTGGTACTTGCTGCGCTCACGCGGCGCGGTGATGTCGGTGATGATCGCCAGCGCCAGGGACATCAGGCCACCTGCACCGAGGCCTTGGAAGGCGCGGAACGCGGCGAGCTCGTACATCGACGTCGCCATGCCGCTGGCCAGCGAACCGACCAGGAACAGCGAAATCGCCGTCAGGTACATGGGCTTGCGGCCGTAGAGGTCGGACAGCTTGCCGTACAGCGGCGTCGAGAGCGTTGCGGTGATGAGGTACGCGGTGGTGGCCCAGGCCTGCAGAGACAGGCCGTGGAGCTCGTCGGCGATGGTGCGCATCGAGCTGGACACGATGGTCTGGTCGAGCGCGGCGAGGAACATGCCGAGCATCAGCCCGGACAGGACGGTCAGGATCTGGCGGTGGGACAGTTTGCCGTTCGTAGCGGCTGCTCCTTCCGCCGTGGTGGTGTCGCTCATGGTGGTCTCCCTCAGCCTTCGTGGTAGTTGCTTGTACCCGTCAACTACTTGTCTCGGCCAAGTATTCCCAGAGAGCTTGCATCGTGCAATCAAATTTTCTGTGAGCCCCGTCTCCACACCTCGGACGCACTGAAGGCCACCTCCGACCTGCGGAGATGGCCTTCAGTGAGCGAGGGTCAGGCCGAGTAGCCCGGGATCGGGAACGGGGCCAGGAACTCGCGGATCTCCGCGGCGATGGTGTCCAGCGCGGCCTCGTCGGACGCGGCCGCCGCGGTGATCGTGCGGTCGATCCACGCCGCCACCTCGACCTGGTGCTCCGGCCGCAGCCCGCGGGTCGTGATCGCGGACGTGCCGAGGCGGATGCCGGACGGGTCGAACGGCTTGCGCGGGTCGAACGGCACCGTGTTGTAGTTCAGCTCGATGCCCGCGCGGTCCAGTGCCTGCGCGGCCGGCTTGCCCGCCACGCCCTTGTTCGTCAGGTCGATCAGCAGCAGGTGGTTGTCGGTGCCGCCGGACACGAGGTCGTAGCCGCAGGCGAGCAACGCGTCGGCCAGCGAGCGGGCGTTCGCGACGACCGTGTGCGCGTAGTCGCTGAACGACGGCTGCTGCGCCTCCCCGAGCGCGACCGCGATCGCCGCGGTCGTGTGGTTGTGCGGGCCGCCCTGCAGGCCCGGGAACACCGCCTTGTCGACGGCCTTCGCGTGGTCGGCGTCGGACAGGATCATCGCGCCGCGCGGCCCGCGCAGCGTCTTGTGCGTCGTCGTCGTGATGACCTGCGCGTGCCCGACCGGCGACGGGTGCGCGCCGCCCGCGATCAGCCCGGCGATGTGCGCGATGTCGGCGACGAGCACCGCGTCGACCTCGCGCGCGATCTCGGCGAACGCCGGGAAGTCGATCGTGCGCGGGATCGCCGTGCCGCCGGCGAAGATCAGCTTCGGCCGGTGCTGGCGCGCGAGGTCGCGGACCTGGTCGAGGTCGACGCGGCCGGTCTCCTTCGCGACGCCGTAGCGCACGGGGTTGAACCACTTGCCCGTCGCGGAGACGCTCCAGCCGTGCGTGAGGTGGCCGCCGTCCGGCAGCGCCATCCCGAGCACGGTGTCGCCCGGCTGCGCGAACGCCAGGTAGACGGCCAGGTTCGCCGGAGACCCGGAGTACGGCTGGACGTTCGCGTGGTCGGCGCCGAAGACGGCCTTCGCGCGCTCGATGGCCAGCTGCTCGATCTGGTCGATGAACTGCTGGCCCTCGTAGTAGCGCTTGCCCGCGTACCCCTCGGAGTACTTGTTGGTGAGCACGGTGCCGGTCGCCTCGAGCACGGCCTGCGAGACGTAGTTCTCCGACGCGATCAGGCGGATCTTGTCGTGCTGGCGCTTCGCTTCGTCCTCGACGAGCCCGGCGATGGCGGGGTCGGCGGCGGCGAGTGCGTTCAGTTTCGGCTGGTGTGTCATGGCGTACTCCGGCTCTGGAGTGGCCTTCACCCAGGCGCGCGGTGCCGGCCTCGTGGTTCGCTTCCCGGTGGTGCTCCACCTCGATGGCGCCAGTCGCTGCTGCGCGTAAGAGCCTAGTCCACCGCGCTCGAGCCTCGACGGTGTTCGGCGCACCACTTGCGGGTGCACCCCGAAGTGCGGTCGCAGAACGGCCGGCCGCAGGTCGCGCAGCGCTTGACCCGCCGCCAGCCGCCGACCGTGACGAGCTCGGCGAGGCCCGCGGCACCGGCCGCCAGCTCGCTTTCACCGGCTCGCGGCGTCACGTAGACGATCCGCCAGGCCGCGCCCGTGTCGACGAGCCGCGGCCGCGCCCCGGCCTCCGCCAGCACGGCGTTGAGGCGGCGCGCGGCCGCGGGTTCGTCAGGCAGCTGCGCGACGATCCCGCACAGCTGCGGGTTTCCCTTGCGCAGCAAGCGTTCCGCCACCCCGAGCTCGGGGTCCAGCGCGCGGAACGGCGGCACGACCGCGTGCTTGCGCACCTCAGTCGACGACCACGACGCCCATGGACCGGGCCGTGCCCGCGATCGTGCGCATCGCCATCTCGACGTCCGAGGTGTTGAGGTCCGGCAGCTTGCGCTCGGCGATCTCACGCAGTTGCGCGACCGTGAGCTTCCCCGCGACCTCGTGCCCGGGTCGCGAAGAACCCTTGTCCCCCAGCGCTTTCTTGATGAGGAACGACGTCGGGGGCGTCTTGAGCCGCAGCGCGAACGAGCGGTCCTCGAACACCGAGACGACCACCGGCACGATGTCGCCGCGCTGGGCCGCCGTCGCCGCGTCGTAGGCCTTCTTGATCTCGACGAGGTTGACCCCGGTCTGCCCCAGCATCTTGCCGAGGTCGACGACCGGGGCGTTGCCCGCGCTGAGTTCGAGGGTGACCTGGTGGGTGAGTTTCTTCGGAGCCATGCCCCGAAGCTAGGGTCTCCAGTTACTGGAGGGTCAACTTCAATCCAGGGGCTCGATGCCGGCCTTGTGGCGCTTCGCCAAGTCCTGGTAGACGGGCGCGTTGTGCTCCACCCACAGCCGTGCGGAGTCGGTCAGCGGGACGAACTTCTTCGCCGGGCTGCCCATCGCGACCACCTCGGACGGCACCTCGGTACCCGGCGTCACCGTGGCGCCGGCCGCGACCAGGGTCCGCGCGCCGATCTTGGCGTCGTCCAGGACGGTCGAGCCGTTGCCGATCAGGGCCTGCTCGCCGACCGTGCAGTCGTGCACCAGGCACTGGTGGCCGACGGTGGCGTTCTTGCCGATCTCGCACACCTTGCCGATGTTGACGTGCACGACCGAGTTGTCCTGGATGTTCGCGCCCTCGCGGACGATGATCTTGCCGAAATCGGCGCGCAGCACGGCGCCGTACCAGACCGAGGCGTCCTTCTCGACGACGACGTCGCCGATGAGGGTGGCGGTGGGGGCGATGAAGGCGTCCGGGTGGACCTGCGGGCTGCGCCCTTCGAACGAGAACTGAGGCATGCCCAGACCCTAAACCGCCCCACCTGCCTCAGCCCGTGATCGCCGCGTTGATCAGGATGTCGACGGCCTGGTCGTTGCGCGTGGTCTGGGGCACGATCTGGGTGTCCCGCGGGTAGAAGCCGGGGCTGCTGCCCTTCGGGTACATCTCGAACGTGAAGCTCCAGATCTTGTGCGTCGCCCACATCCAGTCGTTGACGCTGCCGTCGGTGATGTAGAGGTCGCTGGACTGCTCCGGCGTGTAGCCGTTGGTCGCCGCCATCTGCCTGCCGAGCGTCTGGAACTTCTGCGCCTCGGCCACGGTCATGCCCGGCGCGGTGTCGGCGTAGGTGTAGCCGAACGGCCAGAGCACCAGCTCGGAGTAGGTGTGGAAGTCGATGTGCGTCTTGATCTGCTGGACGCCGCCGACGACCCGCGAGTTCACCCAGTTCGAGACGGCCCGGGTCTCGGGCGCGGAGAACGCCGCCGTGCCGCGGTAGGTCTCGCTGGACGTCGAGCCCGAGGAACCGCCGCAGCAGCCCCACTTGTAGCCCCAGTTGCGGTTGGTGTCGGTGCCGGGACCCTGGCGGTTCTTGCGCCAGCTGTGGAACGTGCCGCCGGAGATGTCGTACTCGGAGCCGTCCGGGTTGACGCTCGGGATGACCCAGATCTCCGTGCTGTCGACCAGCCGCTTGATCGCGGGGTCCGTCGCGTACCCGCTGGTCAGCCGCTGGACGATGTGCAGGCACATCTCGGTGGTGAGGTGCTCGCGCGCGTGCTGGTTGCAGGTGAAGAGCACCTCGGGCTCGTTCTCGTCCGTCGCGGCGTTGTCGGAGATCTTGATCAGCGACAACGCACGGCCTTCGTACGACGTCCCGGCGCTGCCCAGCTTCGTCAGCGACGGGTAGTTCGCGACGGTCTTCTGCAGCTCGGTCTGGGTTTCGGCGTAGGTGTGGTAGCCGGTGTAGCCGGCCGGGAAGTCCTCGACGGTCGCCGCGGTCTGCGGCCGGTTGACCGCGCCGAGCGCCTTGACGCCGAAGCCGAGCGCGCGCAGCTGGGCGGCTTCGGCCGGGTTGGCGATGACGGTCGTCGTCGCGCCTTCGACGTCGAGGATGTCGGCGCCGGTCCTCGCGACCTCGGTGCGCTGCTGGGCCGTGCCGGTGCCCGTCACCTCGTAGACCTGGGGTCCGGTGGGCTGGGCGGCACCGGCCTGACCGCCGGTGGTGAGCATCAAGAGGGCGGCCGCGGCCGCCGCCAGGCACGTTCGTGGACGCATCACGTCTCCTGCTCTCGGGGGTTCCCCGAGCGTGGCCGGAGCCGGACGTAGTGCGCAATCCGTGCGTCTACGGATCTAAAGGGCGTTGCTAGCCGTAGTTGGCGAAGCAGAGCGCCTCGATGTCGCCGCGCAGCGCGGCGAACGGCCGCGGGCGCACCCGCTGCTGGACGACCGTGCCGAGCAGGTACGACAGGAGCGCGCGGGCCCGCGCCCGCGGGTCGTCGACGTCCAGCGGGGCGAGCAGCTCGGCCATGAGCTCGGTGAGCGACGTGAGCATGGCGTCGATGGCCTGCGGGTGCTGCGCGCGGCCGGCGGCGATCCAGTACTCGAACCAGAGAAACGCCGCATTGGGGTTGGCGGCGAACACGCTCAGGTACTCCTCGAGGACGGCGAAGAGGCGCTTGCGCGGGTCGCTGTGCTTCGCGGCGACTTCGCGCAGTCCCGCGGCGAAGGCGGTGATGTGCGCGGCCATGGCGCGGTCGATGAGGACGTCGATGTCGGCGAAGTAGTAGTGGATCGCGCTCTTGGTGAGCGGGCCGGCGTCGGCGATGGCCCGGACGGTGCACCCGGCGAGGCCGTCGCGGGCGAGGACGATCCGCGCGGCCTCGACGATCTGCTCCTGCTTGGCCAACTGGTTCGGGGAGAGCCGGTCGCTGCGACCGGGGACTGCGCTCACGGTGATTCTCATTACCTTCTGACTGGACGGCAGCCCCGAATCCTAGGGCAGACGTCCCGCGGATGACCTTCGGGTGAAAAACCGGATTGGCCACCCCGGTCTACGCAGCGGACAATGCCCGGCATGGTGATCTCAGGGGACAAGGGGCTCAGCTCGGCAGCGCGCAGCCAGCTGGAGAAGGAAATCGCGAACCTGCGCGCGCAGCGGGAAGCCCTCGCGCCGCAACCCGGCGAGCAGGAGCGCACCGGTGACGCGGCGGACCAGGCGGACGTGATCGACCGCGCGGAGGCGGCGGCCCGGCTCGACCGCCAGATCGCGGACCTGGCCGCGAAGATGGAGCACGGCGGCTACGGCAACTCCCAGCTCCCCGACGGCACGGTGGTGACCCTCCGCTTCTCGGACGGCGACGAAGAGACGTTCCAGGTGGTGACGGTCCCAGGCGAAGACGCGGACGCGATCACCTCGGACAGCCCGTTGGGCTTGGCCCTGGTAGGGCGCAAGGCAGGCGACGAGATCACCTACCGAACCCCCCGAGGCGACGCGAAGGCCACCGTGGTCAAGGTGACGCCCCCGAAGTAACCCCTGTCATCCCGAAGGCCCCCAGCCACAAGCTGGGGGCCTTCGCCATCC
This sequence comes from Amycolatopsis sp. NPDC114478, assembly GCF_055633805.1. Taxonomy (NCBI): domain Bacteria; kingdom Bacillati; phylum Actinomycetota; class Actinomycetes; order Pseudonocardiales; family Pseudonocardiaceae; genus Amycolatopsis; species Amycolatopsis sp. NPDC114478. The sequence goes on from NZ_JBVKDO010000004.1 coordinate 292,787, forward strand.
CAACTTTGACCCGTAAGGGTGGTTCCCCAAAACAAAAATGGCAGCCGAAGGCCCAACTCGAGCGGGGCGAGGGGGCCGGGGGCGAAGCCCTCCGGGCGGGGTGCGGGGCGGAGCCCCGCAAGATACGCGAAGGCAAGAAAAAGGCCCCCGCCCTCAGGGGGCAGGGCATCCCACTTGACTGAGCCGCCTGGGGGAATCGAACCCCCGACCTATTCATTACGAGAACTACATACAGTGGCAAAACCAACTTCTAGCAGGCACTTTGCTGAACAAGTCATGGACCTAAAGGCCCTGCAGATACCCCGGAGCACCCCAGTTCGGTCCACAATCTGGTCCATGAAATTTCTGGCATCAAGCTCGGCGTGTCGTGCCAACGGGCATGTCGGACGGTTACCGACTGTGACAGTTTGCGACTTCGCCTAGGCTTGCACTGAGTCTGCCCGCCCTCCTCTCACGACCGATCCGGCCTCCAGGAGCACGAGCCGGACCCTCTGGACTCTGCGCTCCCGGATGGTCGGGCTGGGAATCGGCGAGGGTTCCAGGTATTGCCCACGTGTCCCCACCGACCGAACCTGAAGGGAAGAGCTAGTGCGGTGGCCAGTAACGATCACCGGGTTCGTGACACGCCGGGTGGGGTGCGTGACTTCAGAAGCGGTGCGGCGCAGGGTTGACGTGCCAAGTCGGGATGAGACGCGTTCGTGGACGGTGGCAGCCTCAACGGAGCCCAGTCGTTCGAGCCGGCGCGAGTGCTCGTTGTATCAGTAGTCGGGAAGGATCTTGCGGCGCAGGTCCGCCATCACCTCGGGACCGACGACCTCGCGCGTAGAGTTCAGCAGCTGCCTGCACAGCTCCTTGACCTTGGCAAGATCCCCCCTGGCCGCCGCGATCTCGGCCCGGACGACCGGTACCTGGTGCGGCTCCAGCGGCTTGCTGATGTCCCCTAGGTTCGCAACCCGCACAGCACGCATGCTGTCGGCTGTATCCGCCAGCTCGTCGCGGTCGCTTCGCGAGCCGTGGTCCAGAACGCGTTCCAGCGTGCCGCCCGGCAGGAAGAACAACGTGGTAGTGGAGAGCGAGCTGCTCTCGGCCCGATGCGCCCACCTGCCCAACATGCCGCCTTTGCGGTGTACGAACGGGTACAGCTCCAGAAGGATGTCCGCGTCGACGGTCATCAGGAAGTAGACGCCGGTTTCCAGCCACTCCCGCATGGACTCGACCCTGTCAGCCTGCACCGTGAGCAGGCCCGTGAACTCGTCCGCGTCCACCGGCTCACCGTCGGTGGCCCTCTCGGCCAGCATCAGAAGCCGCTCGCCGCGCACGCACAGGCGCTGCAGATCCGTGGCAGTCCTGATCAGCACGTCGGCTACCTGGATGTCCTTGGACCTGCGCTGAGCCGACACGAAGAGGCTGCCGAGCTTGGAAAGAATCTCGGCCAGCTGGCTCAACATCGCGAACATGACCACCAGTATGCCGTGCCGGGCTCACCCCACCCGGCGTGTCACGAACCCGGTGATCGTTACTGGTTACCGCACTAGCTGGAATGTCGCCAGAAGATCGTCGACTCAGGTGGACCGAATTGGGATTCGCATTCGCGGTGCAGAAACGGGTGGACGGAACGTGGTCGGCCGGATGGCGCCCGCCGGATGGATGGCGGGACGCTATGCCCGAAGTGGGCTGAATGGTACGACAGGAGCGTCGATAGCGGCGAGAAGATAGGGATAAGTGAGCTAATTATTCAAAAGAAGCTTTGAGGACACTGGGACGCCAACCATCAAAATTGTGACTTTGGCAGCTTCCGACGCCACGCAGACCGCATCTTCAGTCAGGCTTCAGGTGGCTACTGAAGCCTGCTCTCACGTGGCAAAACTCGATCACGTGTCACATCTTCTGACGTGACCCGTTTGTCCTATATGTGTAAGCTTTCATGTGTTGTACGTTGATTCCTGTCTGGGACCTTCACTCGAACGGCCGATGACGCTTTGATCGACTAGTGGTTAATTCGACATAGTACGTGAATCTTCTCTGCAGGTTCCGCACTTGGGGGGACGGGGGCGTGGTCAGTGCTCGACAAGGGATTCACAGTTCGTTAGCCCTGTCGAGAATGCCTGGTCATACACGGCTCAACTTCCATTGCTTCACGGTAGTTGCAATGATTGCGCGTTTCGGATTCCGCCGGCACCACTTGGAAAATTCCGCGATTTGAGGCGTTTACGACCCCTGCAAATTCTTTTACATGTCGATTTGGGGAGATGATATGAGAAGAACGCGTAAGTGCGCTGCATCGCTTACGGCAACCGTCATACTTTCAGTGGGGTTGACTGCCGCTGCTCCCGCAATCGCGTCAGGATCCTATCGGTTCGCATCCGGCGAGAAACTGGGGCCGCCATCGACTTCTTTCAATGATGGCCAATTGGGTGAAATCGCCGATGCGCTTGGAGATCAAGGTCGCCACGCCTTCAGTGACGTTTTCAGTAATGTCACTGTTGACTCTCATGCAAATCGGGTAACCCTCTATGCTACTGACGTTTCCCGTGGTGAAAAGATGGTTGAAGTCGCGAAAGCTAGCCACCCGAGTGTCGACTTCGGCCGAGTTAAACTGACGAAGGCGCTGTATGACAAGAGGTCCATTGATGAGAAGCTTCAAAAAATAGTTACCTCCGCTGCTAAGAGTCCTGGTGACTTATCTGTGTATTCGGCCGCAGCTGCTATTGATGGATCTGGAATCATTGTAACGGCAAATCCTGGAACACTGAACCAGGCTCATGCGCTTGCGACCGCATCGTCGGACGGAATTCCGGTGAGCGTGACCGAAGGCCCGCCGATCGCGGCTACCGAATGGCGTTGGAACGACGATGCGCCGTTTATCGGAGGAGACGTTCTGATCGGTGCATCTCGCGTTCCGGGGACCGCCGATCAGTGCACCGCGGGCATGGCGGCTGAAGACTCGGCTGGCACAGACTATCTGATTACATCTGCGCACTGCTACGCCAACGTTGACGTCTATGGTGACGGCGCTCCGGTCGGTGACCTCAGTCACTATGCTTGGGGTCACTATATTGGACATGTGGTTACCGATGTGATAGAGCCGTGGGACGCCGCTTTGATAAATACGGGAAAATCCAATGGTCAGGGCTCTAATTCTGATGAAGCAGACACGCCATACGGAAATTGGATCCCTGTCGACTCGGCGGCCTACTCTTACGTCGGTGAAAGCGTCTGTCAGGACGGAGCGCGCTCATACTATACTGGCCACGGCGTGCCGTGCGGAATCGCAGTCAGCAACGCGGACCTTTGGTTTAACATGAAATACGACAACGGCGCCGTTGCCAGCTGCCATGGCGTACAAGGAGTCTCCACCGGTTGGGCTTTAACCCAGGGTGACTCGGGCGGACTAGTCTTCCACATCCAGGGGAGCACCAGGCAAGCGCGAGGCCTGGTCGCAGCCAGCTCGGGCAACAGCGTGATGTACTGGACAGAAGCTCCGGACATTCTCGACAGTCTGGGTGTGCATTTGAACCCCCATCAGTAGGCTGAGTTGTTGTAACATCGGTAGGCGTCTCCAACTTCGGGGACGCCTACCGTGCGGTCTGCCTTGTGATGCCGAAGGATGACAACCATGCGTGTTCTGCCTCGCGCTTTCGCGGTCGCGACCGTCGGGGCGCTTCTAGTCGGTCTGTGTAGTTGCGGCGCGAAACTCTCGGACATGGGGGGTGTGGTTGGCGCGTCGCCACAGCCGAGTCAGGTCTTCCAACACCGTTCGTTGGAATGCGGCGGCGAGGTAGCGAGTCCCGCGGTACCCAGTAAACCGAGCGATATCATCCAGTTGACCGTCACCAACGTGCGCCGAGCGCCGACAGCGGTTACGGCAAGTTATTCAGTCTCAGCGCCAGATCGGTCAACCTATCTGACTTTGCCGATTGGTCCAACGCCGCTGACTATTCTCCTTCTTCGCAATGGGAGGATTGTGGGCCGACAGCAGCCTGTAAAATCCGATGGTACCGTCGACGGTGGTGCTGCCCAAGAATACAATGTCGGCGCTAAGCCGTGGACGGGGGAACTGACTGTTGATCAGCTCTGTCCCGGAGTCACGTGGACTGAAGTTGGAGCCAATCCCGACAAGTATTCGCTTGAAATCCTCATGTCGCAGCAGCCGGGTGGTGGTCCGCAGACCGCGCCGCCGCCAGCATACTTGGCTGATCCTCTAACGATCGCGACTGCGACTATCTAATTCGCGAGTTCCCCGCAACGACGGAGAACCTCTCCGCTCTAATGGCGGAGAGGTTCTCCGTCGCTGGCAGGTGCTACCGGGCTGACCGCCGTCGATACAGCACGTCGCACGCTGCGGTGTTCCTGTCTGCCGCCTCCTGAATATCCGCGCCGTCGACGGCGACCCACAACGCGCCGTCCGAATCGACTGTCAGCGCCACCGACAAGCGGGCTGCCGCCATGTCGGCACCGTTAAGGACGGCTGGCGCCGGACCGTCTACAGCGCGTTCAGACAGTCCTACGGTGGTGCCCTGCGGGGTACGCCGGGCCCGGGCGGTGCCGGACAGGTCTCCGCTGCCCGCAGAACCCCGGTTTCGGCCCGGTTTCCGATCCCGCCGGCCATTGGCCCCTGGCGTCCCTGAAGGCGGGTTCGCCCAGGTCAGAGCAGGGACTTTCAGTCAGGAACTCGTCAGGTGGTCCCTGCCGGGTCCCTGTTCGCATCCCTGACGTCTGCGCCCCAGACGCCGTCGTCGACGCGGTTGCGGTTGGCGAGTGCGGCGGCCACGTCGTCGGCGCGGATCACCCTGTTCCCGTCCGACTTGACCGGCCCGATCCCGTGGGAAGCGAGCGCGGCCGTCAGGTCGCGGAACGTCCACTCCGCGTACTCGCTGGGATCGTGCCGAGCCAACCGGGTCAGGACCACCTGAGTCCGAACCCGCTTCGCACCCTCTAGCGCCGCCGCCACGTCGGCCAGGTGGTCAGCCACGACCGGCGCCCGGCTGAATGAGCTAACGTCACGAGGTCGGTACGATCCGCACATTCCCACGAACGGAAGGACACCCCATGGCTGACTCGTCGGACCTCGGCGTCGAGCGGACGCTTGTCCTGCTCAAGCCTGACGCCCTTGTTCGCGGACTGGCGGGCCGCATCCTGACGCGCTTCGAAGACGCTGCCTTGAAGATCGTCGGCGTCAAGATGAAGCACATGGACGCCGAATTCACGCGCAAGCACTACTTCGACCTCGAAGAGCGCGCCGGAGCCGAGATCTACAACACGACGGCCGTCTTCATGCAGTCCGGACCGGTCATCGCGCTCGCCCTTGAAGGTGTCGACGCCGTCGCCAAGGTCCGGAAGATCATCGGCGGCACCTTCCCAAGCGACGCCGCGCCGGGCACCGTGCGAGGCGACTACGCCCACCAGACCAAGGCATCGTCCGAGGTGAGCGGCAAGGCTGTGATGAACCTCGTGCACGCGTCCGGCAACTCGGAGGAAGCCAAGTACGAGGTCGAGCTTTGGTTCGACGCGGCCGAACAGTTCGAGTACGAGACTCTCGCGGAGAAGCTCGCCTACTGAGGATGGTCACCGGCATGGCAGGAGAGACGGAGCAGACTGCCTCGCTAGAGGAACTTCAGACCGCGTTCGATGCCGAGTTCGTGACCGACAAGCGAGCTGCAGCAGAAACCGCCTACGCTCTGGCATTCCGATACCGCAACGAGGACATCGACGGCACGCGCCGATTTGACACGGCTGGCAAATGGGCGCGACGGGCAATCGCCCTACTTGACAGCCTGCCGTCCCATTCCCTAGCGGATGTCGCTAGCACGCGCGCGTCCGTGGGTGGAATCCCGATTCCGAGCATGCTTCACTCCAACGTAGTGCGAGAACGTCTTGGCGATGTGCTTTACTAGAACTCCGCTTGGTCGGCCCGCACGTCGGTTTGCACCCCGACTTGCGGGTTTACTAAACAAAATTAAATAGGTCCTTCTATTCCACGAAGCCACGCCACGGCCTCTCGTGCCGCAAGCAGCTCATCGCGCAATTCTTCCACGCCCCTAAGGTCACGCAATGACTTATGTGCAACCTTATTTCTATCCTCAAAGAGCCTTGAGACTCGCTTAAATAAAGCTGGGTCATCCTCGCGAAGCGACCTACCAAAGACTGCCTTTGCCGGTTTGTCAAAAAGCCCCGCGGCCCTCATTGAGTAGTCGCGAGGGCTATTGAGCATAATATCAACTAGGTTCTCCTGCCGATCGTTAGCCAATTCTTTCAATTTTGACTTAACGGCAATTTCGCATGCGATTGCGGCAAGTATAACCGCGTGATTAATATCTGCGACACTTGCAGCGTCAGCCAGGAATATATCCCATAACGGCGGCCCTTGCGTCGAAACGGTGCGCCCCAGAATAGCTTTCGCGTCCTCAATTGTGAGCCTATCGCTTGAGTTGGGCAGATTAACGGAACCTGCAATTGTAAATCCATAGGGCAGCCGCTCTCCGTCTCGATAGAAGCTACCCGAAACGTTATGCAAACTGAGAGGAGCCCGAGGAGCCGCCCTAGACTCAAGCCATCTTGGCTTAGAGCTGATCCTCAGCCAGTCAACTAGTCGAATGAATCGCCCCTCTGCCGCCGGCGAGTACTTATCCAAAGCCCTACGACTTGTTTCAGGATGGCTCAAATCATCATCCGTCGTACAGGCGACCCCAATTTGAACAACGTTGACTACAAGCGCAATTATTTCATCGTCCTCATTGTTTTTAATATAGCCGGAGGTCGTTGGATTTCTCCTGAAGCTTAGAGGAGGCTTGTTGTCCTCGTCACCGGTTGGAAATTGAACCCAATCGGACGTGCCAGGAAATTCCAATCGCGCTCCGACTAGCTCCCGGTCAATTAGAAGGCCTGAGATTCCAAACTCAAACACAGCGACCAAGTTCGCCACTCTTCGCTCAACCTACTTCGACAGTTGATCGCTGAGATACTCCTGCACAGGGCCGTAGAACGGATACGGAACATACTCAGTCAGTTGCCTACCGTCCGACCATGCAAACTCCGCAAGTTCGTCGTCGTCGACCACGGCGGCATTCCCTCTGACGACCTGGCACGCGACGTAGATCATCGTCCGGCCGGTGTTGGGATGGACGCGCTCCCCGAGCACCGATACGTCCTTAACCTCAAGTCCGGTTTCCTCACGCGTCTCGCGGACTGCGGCTTGGTTCGCCGACTCACCCTCTTCAATCTCGCCACCCGGGAACTGCCACGACAGGCTGCCCTCCTTCACGCGTCGCCGCACGAGAAGAACGCGGCCTTCGTGCACAGTGATGGCTGAAGCGATCGACTTTTTCTTGTCGGATTCCACAGATTCGGTCATTCCGACACCTCCAAGGCTTCCAGTATGGGCGGAAAGATTCGATCCGCCGGGATGAACTTCGTCAGCTTGGCCTTTTCGGCCCAGACGACATTAACATTCTCCAGGACATCCATGTTCTGCGCCTCCCCGGTCAGGTACTCGCACAGCACGTACTCAGCCTGAACGTGCGTAATCGGGTGAAGTCGGCTACCAAGCTTGCGCACAACCCCACAGTGGACGCCGGTTTCGGCAAGCGTCTCCTTGATCGCGACGCTCTCCGGTGCCTGGCCAGGCTTCACCATGCCGGCCGGGAACTGCCACGAGATGCCGGAGCCGTCTTCGTCGCGTCGACACACGATCAGCACTCGCGCGTCGTCGACGACGACGGCTATCGCCACCCGCAGGGCTTGAACCGGCTCGCCACCCGCCTCTGGAGTGGTCGGCGTGTCCTTCAGCTCGACGAGACGCCGGAACCGCGCCTTCGCCGCGTCCGACGCGTCCTCGAACGCGGCGTCTAGCAGCTCCTGCATGGCTGACCTCGGCGTGACGTCTGGACTGGCGTGCCAAGAGGCCACAGTCCGCACGGCCACCTTGAGGTGCCGCGCGAACCCCTCGTTCGTCATGCGTAGAGCCGCCTGCAAGGCGCACGCCGTCCGGCCCGTCCATTCGTTCACGAATTCCACAGACGCCCCCGAAATCCCGCAAGTGCACTGGCGATGCACCGCTTATGCATCGGCAGTGCACCGTCATGCATCGGAAATGCGCTGGCAATGCGTCGATTGCGACAGGGATTCAGCGAAAACTGTGATGCATGAAAGCAAGCCACCAGAACCCCCTAGCGACGACGCGGCTCCCGGTCGTTCGAGACGCGGTCGAGAACAGTTTCAACGCTCGCGCTGATCTCGTCGAGACGCTCGTTTACCGCGCTCATCTCGCGAAGCCGGTCGGTAATTTCGCGCAGCTGATGCTCGATAACCGCGAGGCGCCCCGGGATGTCGTCGTCTCCCCTCGTTATCGGCTCGCCCAGCTCCGGAGGCCGGCTGCCCGCGAGCACCGCCGACAGGTGCCCCGGGTGCAGGTCAAGCGCAAGCGACAGCGCCTCAAGCGTGCGGTCGCTCCGGCGCCGATGCGCCGTGTTGTGCTGGATTTCGCGAACCGTGGCCTTGGAGACCTGCGAGCGCGCAATGAGTTCACGCTGGCTGAGACCGAGCTCGGCCATGCGCTGATTGATCGCTCTTGCGACTGCCGCCCAGTCTTCCGACACGTATCCCTCCGCGCTCCGCCCTAGCGCCGAGACTATCGCGGCTCGCGATTCCGCGGCCCACTCTCCGCGCCCGCGCGGACACATTCGGGCCCCTTTGTGTCATCACGGGATTAAATCATCCCTCATTTACGGATTAAATAAGACTTTCTAGCAAAGGTTCTCATCATGGATACCAACCTGAACGTCGGACCGACGTTCTACACAGTCGGGGAAGTGGCGCGCATCCTGCGCGTCAATCCGGTGACGCTGTATCGCGCCATCCGGGACGACGCTTTCCCTGCAGTCCGCATCCGCACTCGCTACGTCGTGCCTGCCGCCGCCCTGAACGAACTGATTGCCGAGGTCACGGCGTCGGGCGGCTGCATCGACCTCGCCGAGCTGATCGCCAAGCGCCGGATGGAGCGCGAGGCCGATCGGGCGGGAGGTGTGTCGTGGTGAACCGGGACAAGTTCAAGGAGATTGCCGCCTACCTCGATCGGTACGCCGTCGTCCCGACGGACGTGCTCGCCGAGCTGGTGACACGGGACGGTCTGTGCTTCTGGGCGTTCGACCGCTCGGAGATGCCGGAGCTGTCCGGAGAGGACGAGCCGGACCGCGAGTTGGCCGCTCGGCTGTGCGCCGGGTGTCCGGTCATGAGCGAGTGCCTCGAACTCGAACTGCGGTCGACCGGTGCCGACACGGTCGGGGTGTGGGGCGCGTTGCCGGAGTCCGACCGGCGGGCGGTCTATCAGGCCTGGCGGGAGCGTCGGGTCGGCCGCAGGCGGGGTGACCAGCGATGACCGTCAACCTGACACCGACTCAGGTCCTCGCGGGGATCGGCGCTCTGCTCGTCCTGTTCGTGGTGTGGCGGTTCGGTGCACGCAAGGCACGCCGAGCGGCCGACGCGGCTCGCGCGTCCGCGCGAGTCGTGTCGCTCGCCGGCCGCGTCCTGTTCACGGGTGCCGCGTTCACGGGCGTTCAGTGGCTGGTGATCACGCATCCCGGCAATCCGACGCTGCTGCTCGTGGTTCTCGGCGTGCCGGACCTGATTGCCGCCCACGTGCTCACCCGGGCACTGACGGTCACGTCGATGGACACCACCAGGCGTCACGGCGGTGGTCTGCGATGACGGAACGTACAAAGGAACTCCGAGGGCCGGAAGGGGTGGCCGCCTCCGGGCGGCCACCCGCCCCGACCAGGGCGCAGCGGCTGGCGCTCGATGCGGCGGACGCGGCGGAGGTTCGCCGCTGGCAGGACCACCCCGACGTGATCGCTCTGCGGGTCGAGCGCGTGCGGTCCCAGGTGGACCGGCTCTGCTGGGCCGGGATGGTGCTCGGGTTGGCGTTCACGATGGCCAACGTGCAGTGGTTCGCCTCTGCCGGCTCGGTCGCGTGGTCGCTGCCATGGCTGGCCGCGTGGTTACTCGACCCCACGGTGTCGCTGGTGCTGCTGGCGATCCTGCGGGCCGAGCAGGTCACCGCGCGGTACCAGGTCCACACGGGCCGATGGGTTCGCGCGGCAAAGTGGCTCGCACTCGGCGCCACATACGTCATGAACACGTGGGCGTCGTTTGCAGCCGGTTCGGTGTCCGGGGTCGTGCTGCACTCGGTGCCTCCGCTGATCGTGTTCGCGGCTGCTGAGGCGATCACGGATCTACGGGACAAGCTCACCGAGGCCGTGAACGTCGCGTTCACGAGCGCCCCCGAGCAGGCCGAACCGCACGGCGCACACCAAGACGTTCACGAGTCGAGACCGAGCAAGCCGCGAGCAACCCGCCGTGCGACGTCGGCGCGACGGAAGTTGTTCGCCGACTACCTCGGCGACGCGAAGCAAGCGTGGACACCTGACGTCGTGGTCACGCCCGCATGGGTTCGCGAGGTCACCGGCTGCTCGCGGGGGCTATCGCCCCGCTTGGCAGCCGCGCTCGCGGACGAACTCGGCAACACGCCTGACACCGCTCCGCACGGAGAGGAGGACCAGTCATGAACGCCGCCGACAACAACCCCGTGAACGCAGGCACGCTGCCGGCGCGCGTTGGTTCACGAGATGTCGAGCATGTCGGGCCCGTGCTGGACGGCGAGCTTATTGACGACACGTTGCCGCAGCCACGTCGCCGGACAGCGCGGCGCCAGTTCGCGCGGTGGTGGCAGCACTCGCCCCGGGTGCCGTCGTGGCTCAAGAGCAAGCCGCAGGCGGTACAGGCCGCGAAGGACGCGGTGGCCTGGCTGCTGAAGTCGCCGTTCCGATTCCTCGGCGCCGTGGTTCGCGGACTCGTGGTCGGAACACGGTGGTGGCGTCGGTGGGTCAGAGTCCTCGACTACCGAACGGCCGCCGAGGAGTCGGACAAGCTCGCCGACAAGTTCACAGAGATCCGTGAACTCACGCTCTTCCGTTGGAAGGTCACGGGCGCGGTGCTCGCCGTCGTCGCCGTGGCGGTTGCAGTGGTGGATCTCGTGTACGGCAGCGATCCACTGTGGTTCGCCGGGGCCGCCGTGTCGGTGGCGCTGGCGATCCTGGGCCGCCGCAAGGACGGCAGCCCGGGGCGTTCGCCGGCGCTCGCCGGGCCGCGCACCCTGCGGTGGACGATGGACCCGCAGATCCTCGTGGACGCTTTCCGGGACGCGAAGCTGATCGGTAAGGACGAATCTCTGCGGCTGGTCGAGCGGGCGACCAGGGTCGGCGAAGGGTGGGCGATCACCGTCGATCTCCCGGCAACCCGCAAGGCCGCCGACGTCGTCAAGAACCGGGACGCGCTCGCCTCCGCGCTGGCGGTCGATGAGGTGCAGCTCATCGTGGAACGCGTTCGTGGCAGCGGCGGCCACGCCGGGCGGGTGTCGATGTGGGTGGCTGACGAGGACCCGTACAGCGCGCCGCCATTGCCGACGCCGCTGCTCGGCGTGACGCGGTGGGATGCGTGGCGTCCGGTCCCGTTCGGACGGGACGCGCGGGACCGGCGGATTGACCTGCCGCTGGTGTGGACGTCGCTGCTCGTGGGTGCGATTCCTCGGCAGGGTAAGACGTTCGCGGCGCGGCTCGCGGCCGCCGGGCTCATCTTGGACGCGTGGGTGCGGCTGTACGTCGCGGACTTCAAGGCGGGCAAGGACTGGGACGCGGCCGGCCAGGTGGCGCACCGGTTCATGTCCGGCGACGAGTCCGAACACGTCCTGGCCCTGGTGGACTGGCTCGTCGAGCTGGTCGCCGAGGTACAGGGCCGGTTCCGGCGGATGCGGGAGCTGGACGACCTGACGTGCCCGGAGTCGAAGGTCACGCCGGAGATGTCGCGAGATCCCGCACTGAACATGCCGATTACGGCGATCTTCATCGATGAGGTGCAGGTGCCCTTGGAGGACCGAACGCCCATTGTGGTGCAGGGAAAGAAGGTGACTGCGGGCGAGTACGTCGGCGAGCTGCTGACGTGGCTGGCAAAGAAGGGACCGGCGGCCGGGATCGTGCTCGTCCTCGCTACGCAGCGGCCGGACTCCAAGACCATCCCGTCCGGCTTGCGGGCCGTGCTCGGGTCGAGGTTCGCGCTGCGGGTGATGGACTGGCGCGACTCAAACATCGTGTTGGGCGAGCAGATGAACACGCGAGGGTTCGACTCCTCGCGGCTGCTGCCTTCGCACAAGGGCGTGGGCATCCTGCGGCCGGACGGTGACACGGCGGCCGGGGCCGACGTGCTCGCGATGACGGTCCGGACCTACTACATGCCGAACGAGGACTGGCAGACCATCTGCCAACAGGGCCGGGCACTCCGGGAGGCAGCCGGAACGCTCACCGGGCACGCGGCAGGGCAGGACACCATGCCGACGCTCGATCACGCGGCCGTCGCGCGCACGATCGGCGCGGCCGGCGGTAGCACGCCGCCGGTGCAGGAACCGGCCGAGCCGGTCGAGTTGCCCGAACCGCTTGCATCGGTCGTCGACTACCTCGGAGACGATCTCGACGAAGGCGGCCGGGAGTTCGTCCCGACGGCTGAACTGGTCGCCGCGCTCGACGTCGAGCCAACGGCGTTCGGGCGGCAGATGGGCGACTTCGGGTGCCGTTCGGAGCGCTACCGCGTGCCGGGCGAGGACGGGCGGACGCGGCAGATACGCGGCTACTTCACGGCCGACATCCGGGCCGCCGTCGAGGCAGTCGCCAGCGGCTCGGCCGACGCGGGTGGGCCCGACGGAGACGACCCGTAACCCGTCACAACCCGTCTCACGCACCCGTCACGCCGTCACACGCGGCGTGACGGGTGTAAACCCCCGCCTACCAGGAGATACGTAGTCTATGACGGGTGAGACGGGTTCGCTGAAACCCGTCTCACCCGTCCCAAATTGGCCGTCTGGAGCCGGATTCGAGACGCATCCGGCAGACGTCACACGTCGTCCGCCCGAGGACGGTTGATCAGCTCAGCCGTCTTGGACACCACGTCTTGCAGGGCCTCCAGATGACTGACCAGCCGATCGCGGCCGTCAGGTGTGAGCCGGACCCATGTGCATCGCCCGTGAGCGCACTGCGTCCGGACATAGCCCGCCATGTGTAGCTTCGTGAGTTGCCGAGACAGCCCGACGTCGGTCAGTCCGAGCGCGTCACGGACGAACGCGAATCCCCACCAACGCATGTCGGCGATCAAGGTCACGATGAACAGCCGAGCAGGCGCATACAGCACGGGGTCGAGGTCCTGGCTGTAGCTCGTAAGGCTGCCGGGGTGTTGCTGATCTCGCATCACGGCGATCACTCCCCTTTGGCCAAGGTTCCGCAGGGGTCAGTTCGGTTCGTCTTGCTCATGGCTGGCCCCTGCGGCGAAGTTCGACACCTTCGGCACGCAGGATGTTCCGGGTCTGGTTGTAGGACATGCCGTAGGTGGATGCGAGCTGCCGGATCGAACGCCCATTGACGTACGCGTTGACCATCCCAGGCGGGGTTGGCGGCAGCGGGATCCGGGGTGGGCGCAGCGAGACGTCAGCGTCTATCAGGGCGGTGCGGATCTTGCGGTAACTGTATGGGTGGCGCGCGACCAGGCTGTCGATCGTTTCCCCGGCGGTGTAGTGCTCCGCAAGGTCTCGCGCGACGTCGTCGGGGATATCGGCGGGAGCAGGTGTCCACGCCTCGCTCGCGTCCGGCGGGCTGTCGGTCTGCTCCGGATCGGCCGTCGGCGTCCGACGCAAGCACGACTCACACGGCATGCCTCGCACTGCGTCGAGCCGTTCCAGTTCCCCGGCCCCAAACGACGTCCCGCACAATGCCGTCAGTCGCTCCGGAACCGCGTCCCCGGTCGGCACCTCGAACACGTGCACCACGCGACGCGTCTCGCCGACCGTGCCCGGCAACGGACGTCCAAACAGCAGCCGGACCGTCACCGCACACCCCGCGACGCGTGACGCCCGGCGGGAACGGACGCGATCGGGACGCTATCCGTTCCCGCCGGAATCGGGCTCCGGCCGACGACCTCCGGAGTGCACGAGCGTCGGAACAGGCGACGCCAGACACCGGGCTTTCGATGCCGCGTCGGCGCGATCCGCTCGGACGCGTCCTGAAGCGTGGCAAGCGCGGTCAGGAAGGCGTGACACCGTGCGCACGGTGTACCAGGCGGTATCAGGAGCGACGCCACCTCGACGACGTGCCCGCAGACTGCTTCATACTGGCCACGGCCCGCCTGCATTCCGGCTAGGAACTGCTCGTCCGTCACCGCATGATCGCGGCCGTCGGACATGGACCGATACCAACCGACGTACAACCCGGCGACCTTCCCCGGCCGTTCGTAGCTCACCCGCGCACCTTCCCGAACTGGGTCGAAATTGACCTTCGTGACAGAATGAAATGAGTCTCAGGTCAGCGCGGGTGGACAACCAGGACTCGCACACGACTTGTGGGCGCCATAAGCACGACTCAGGGCGTACAGGGAGTAGGACGATGCGAGACGCGGACAGGGACGAGTCGGCACCCCGCACGTTGCTCGAACAACTGATCTGGGAGCGTCGCCAGACCTTCGAGGAGTTCGCCGAGTTCGCCGAGGAGTTCGCCAGGGAGCACGACGAGCCGGGCACACTCAGCGTCCGCCACCTTCAGCGGCTCGTGGCGGGCTCCCACCCCGACGGAAAGCCGCTCGGCCCGGTACGACCGGCGACGGCACGGCTTCTCGAACGGATTTTCGGGTTCAGCATCGATGAGCTACTTGCCCCACTCGACCGTCCTGCCGGCACGACGTTTCAGCCGCTCCGCGTCGCGGTCGCGGTGGTCGTGCGCGGTGACGAGGTGCTGATTGTTTGTCGGCGCGGTGACGACGCGAACGGCATCGCGTGGCAGTTCCCGGCCGGGGTGGTCAAGCCGGGTGCTCGTCCGGCTGTCGTCGCGGTGCGCGAAACACTCGCCGAAACAGGTGTCCACTGCGTGGTCACGCGCAAGCTCGGCACTCGACTGCACCCGACGACGGGCGTCCTTTGCGAGTACGTCCTATGCGACTACGTGGCAGGGGAGGCACGTAACGTCGACGTCGTCGAGAACGTGGACGTCATCTGGATTAGCCAGGCCGACCTAACGCGTTTCGTTCCAACCGCGCAGGTCTACGGGCCCGTACTCAGGGCTCTCAACTACGTTGTGAATTCATAATCTAACCAATCGTGAAATACGCTAGCGCGCACGGCTTGGTAAGTTCGCGTTTGCGAACGGCCATCGCCATCTCGCCAACCTCCGGCAGAGTTGTCACACAGAGCAAAGGAAGCGGCTTCCCGGAGCACTCCGCCACTGCGGCATGTGCCCCCTTGACCCCCGTGCGATTGGGACGTTGCCAAGTCGACAAGATGGCGAAGAGGCCACGCCCCTTGAAGGGGTGTGGCCTCTTGGGCAGGAATTACTTGTCGCGCTCCTTACCCTTGCCCTTGCCTCGTCCTATGCAGGCCGCAATGACCGTAGAGACAGCCAGCAGCGTCGACGACACAAGTTGAACAACCACAGCGGCAGTCATTCGCACTCCCAAACGCAGGAACACCGAGCAGCGAACGGACTCCTGTAGTCCTATCGTGCCCGGTGACCCCGTCGCGGGGCGGGAACACTAGGTTCCCTGCACACACCGTAAAGCTCGCGGCTTCAACTCACTTTTGCCACACAAACGGCGGCGGCTGGTCTATCGCGCCTGGCTCATCCCAGCCCTGTCTGAAGCTCTAGGCTTAGCGTCGGTGTTCAGTTGTAACAGTGATCATACACGACCACCCGCCATTCCACACGCGCTCCAGTTGCCCAGGACCACCACTCGCCGACTGATCTAGGATGGCGCATGTGACGACTGCGGTGGCATGGCTAGCGTTGCTGGTGTCAACTACGACGCTGGCCTGGCAAATCCTGTCCTGGCGACGGTCCGGCGCTCAGATCTCGGTCTACGGGTACGTGTACGACTTCGGCCAACAAACCATCCTTCGTGTCCACGTCATCAACCATGGACGGTATCCCGCAACGGTGACCGAAGTGGGCTACCAAGCTATGCCGAAAGGACGTCGGCCGCGAGGTCACGACATTCAGTATTGGTCAAGCGACGACGCCGGCGGCCAGTTGCCCGTGAGACTCGAAGGGCAAGCCGATTTCGAGCACGAGCTGCTTCTTGGGCAAGATCAATTCCTACTTCCAAGGCTACTTGAAAATCCGGAATGGACGTTACTTCCGTACGCCCAGGTCAAGGGTAGCCCCATCTACGGCAAGCGCGTGGATGACGGCCCGGTTGAGACCCGCGCTCGCCTGACAGGTCGTCCACAGTCCTCCGGAGACACATGATCAACGGGCCGAGCTGGGATAACCAACCACGCGGCAGCAGCAAACGACGAGATACAAACATGGCAATGCTCGGCACGAGCCCGATCCGGCAAGTAAAGGAGGCCCAACTTCGGCGATCGCCGGAGTGCTCGTAAGCAGGGCTACTTGCGGCGACGCTCGTGCAGGCCGACGACCTTCGCCGGTTCGGCGTCGGCGGTGGCAGCCGGGTCGACGACCACTGCGCGCTTGCCACGGCTCACGCTCACCAGCCCGGCGGCCCTGAGTTGCGCTATGGCGCGCTGAGCTGTCCCGAATGACACTTCGTACCGCTTCGCCAGGTCGGCGACCGTAGGAAGCTGCTGACCGGGCGCGAGCACGCCGGACACGATCGCTCCCTGAAGATCCTTCGCGATGCGCTTGTACGGACTCTCATCCTCGGACGCGACAACCGGCGTGACCGGGGCAAGCTTGCCGTCAGTGCTGAGCGCGACGGGTAGATCAGGCAGCCGCCCGGCGAGCGTGCCGGACGCGCGGTCGTCGGCTTCGGCAACCCAAGCGCTGTAGACGCGCAGCGTCGTCGTGCCGCCTCCGCCGTGGCCAAGGCGTCCGGCGACCGTGCGAATGTCCGTGCCCGCCGCGATCAGCTCCGTTGCCGAGTAGTGCCGGAGCTGGTGAATGTTCATGTCCCAGCCGAGACGAGCACACATACGGGCGTACCGCTGGCTCACCGAGTCGGGCTTCAGCCACGTACTGCCGTCAGGCTTGAGTGAGAAGATCCGCGCGTCGGCTTTCATGGTCTTCAGGCCGGCGCGCTCCGCGCAGTGGTCGCGATACGAGCGCAGCAGGGCCACCGTGCGCTCGTCGAGCGAGATGCGGCGCTGCTGGTGCGACTTGGTCTCCTTCTCCCACGTCTTGGCGCCTGACTGAGCAATGCTGCTCCGAATCGTCAGAACGCGGGTCGAGAAGTCGAGCCGATCCCACGCGAGCGCGCACAGCTCGCCCCGACGTGCGCCCGTGATGAACGCGAGCCAAACGAGCATTCCCCAGTCGAGATCTCGCCACGCCTCGGTCGCGATCCGCGCAGCCTGCTCCACGCTCGGCGGTTGCGGGTTCGACTGGGCGCCCGGAAGTGACTCGGTCAGCTCGAACGGGTTGACGCCGACCCAGCCCCAACGTTTCGCGCGCTTGCCCGCTCCGGACAGCACGGCCTGAATCTTGCGGAGAGAGCCGACGCCGAGTCCCTTGCACTCGTGCGGTCGGCATTTCGTCGTGCACTGGTGTTCGCCTTGTTTGCGGTGCTCGACGAACTTGCGCCCGCCACAGTGCGCGCGACATGTGCGGAGGACCGAGTAGAACGAGTCAAGGATGTTTCCGTCGATCTTGCTCAGCGGCTGCTCGCCGAGCAGCGGACGGATGTGGTTGCGGGTGACCGACTCGTACCCCTCCATCGTCTTCGGCTCGACCTTGAGCAACTCAAAGTGCTTGTCCAAGAGTTGATTGAGCGTCGCGCGCGTCTTCGGAGCCCGACGTTCGTCGAGCTGGTTGAGGAGCTTCGTCCGGACCTTCTCCGCCTGGTCCCAGTCCGAGCGCCCATCCGGCAGCGCGGGAACTACCTCGGTCAGGTGATGTTCTTTCTTGGTTACCGGATCGATACCTGCCTTGATCCTCACCCGCAGTGACCCGCTGGGCAGGGTCTCGATCATGCCGCGAGGACGCCGCTTGGGCTTGGATGAGGTGGCCATGGACCGGATCGTACGCGGCTTCGGTCCACAAATGGGTCCACGCGGTACCCCCGAACCCGTCCGGGGGTACCGCTGACCTGCGAGCCGCCTGGGGGAATCGAACCCCCGACCTATTCATTACGAGTGAATCGCTCTGGCCGACTGAGCTAAGGCGGCATGTCTCCGGCTCGCGCTGGCGACGATGGCAAGTGTAGCGGAGGCTGTGCGCGTCACTTTCCGGGGGGACCGTCGTTAGGGCCCTATGACGTCGGTCTCACTCCCCGGTCGACCTATCTGGAGGCTCTGGCACATGCGGCGAAGACTGCCCCGTTCGGTGGCCCTGCCGGCGGCTGCGGCGTTGCTCCTGTTCAGCGCGGCGCCGGCGAACGCCGATCCGACCTATCCGACGACGCCGATCCCGCAGCCGGCGAACCCGGGGCAGGCGCCGATCTCGGCGCCGATCGGGCCGCAGCCGCTGGGGCAGGCCGTCGGGGACGCCGGGACCGCGCTCGGGATCATCCGGCTGCTGCCCAACGCCGTGCCGACGAGCACGATCCTGCCCGGGTTCGGGGAGACGCTGCCGAAGCAGTCGGCGCTCGAGGCCGGGATGGGCCTGTCGAGCGCGTCGGCGAACTCCGACGCCTACCTGAGCTACGAGAAGGCGATCGCGCAGGCGTCGCCGTTCGGGCTGTCGGTGGGCGGGAACGCGCCGCAGACGCCGGGCAGCGTCGTGCAGACCGCGTTGCCGGACAACCCGCAGCCGATCAGCGGGGGCCTCAACGCGCCGTCGAACCCGCTGCTGAACGTCGGTCTGCTGAACGGGAGCGCGCACGCGCGGTGGAGCCCGACGCTCGGGCCGTGCGTCGACACCATCGCGGACGCGAGCACGTCGGTGGCGAGCCTGTCGCTGCTGAACGTCGTCCCGTCGATGCCGAACCTCGGTCTGGACGCGCTGAAGCCGAAGCTCGACCCGAACTCGCTGGCGAGCGGGTTCGACCTGACGAAGGGCCTGCAGAGCCTGGGTGGCCTGCTGCAGGGTGGCGGGCAGACGCCCGCGAACGGCACCGGCTCGCTGCTGAGCCTGCCGAACACGCTGTCGTCGCGGTCGCAGGTGAAGCTGGTCGACATGCCGGGCTCGAAGAACAAGGCCGTGCAGTCGACGTCGACGCTGCAGGCCGCGGACATCGAGATCCTCAAGGGGACGCCGCTGGCGCTGAGCCTCAAGGTGGCCAGCCAGCCGACACTGAAGGTGACCTCCACCGGTGACGCGAAGACGTCCAAAGTGGACTACACCGCGCCGGTGCTGACCATCGAGGCCGGCGGCAAGACGCTGTACACGCTGGACGCGGCGCACCCGACGAAGGACATCCCGATCGGGCTGCCGCTGAAGGGCCTGAGCGACCAGTTCGGGCAGCTGAACGACATCCCGGTGGTCGGCGGGCTGGTCTCGACGCTGACCAACGGCATCCAGCAGGTCGACAACACCGCCGGCACGGTGCTGGACCTGGGCGTCCTGCGGCTGAGCATCGCCGGGCTGGACCAGAAGTCGGCGAACATGACGACGCCGTTCAAGGGCTTCCAGCTGGGCGCGTCGGCGCGGTTGTTCGACCTGCAGCTGCTGCCGACGGTCAACCTGAAGAACCTGCTGCCGGCTGACCAGGCGAAGAACCTGCCGTCGTCGCTGGCCCAGCTGTCGCTGGGTGAGCAGGTCGCGCGGGCCTACGCGCCGACCGGCGGCGTGGTCTGCGGGTCGACCTCGACGCCGCCCGCGGGCGGTCAGGCACCGAAGGGGCCGGTGAAGAACCTCGCCTACACCGGCGGCGCGTACGACACCGTGCCGCTGTTCTGGTCGGGCACGGCGATGCTGCTGCTCGGCGTGGTGATGGTGGCCGCGATGCCGGGCACGCGCCGGCGTCCGCTGGCGGTCGCGATCGAGGAGAAGCCGTTCAAGCCGTCACCGCGTCCGCGCGAGTGACCCGAGGGGTGTGAAGGAGCCCGCCAGGCGCGCCTGGCGGGCTCCTTCGTCTTCAGCTGCCGAGGGCGGTCATGACCTTGCGCACGGCTTCGACAACCGGGGCGCCGACCTGGCCGACCATCATCGCGACACCGGAGACGGCGCCGAGCGCGCGCCGTAGCCGGGCCGGCTCCGGCCGCGGCGCCTGGAGGGTGGCCAGCGACTCGTCGATGACCTGGCGGTCGGTGCCGGTCACCTGGGGCCGCAACGCCTGGACCGCCTCGAGCAGCTCCCGCAGCGCCACCTTCTGGTCCGCCGGTCCCTGGTACACGATCTTGCCGATGCCCGGGCCGCTGACTTCGACGCGGTCGCCGCCGTAGGTGTCGCCGTAGTGGTAGGTACCGCTCATCGATCGGTCCTTTCTCTTTCAGTGCACGATCTTGCCGATACCGGATCCGCTGACCGCGACGTGGTCGCCCCCGTATTTGTTTCCGTTGTGGATGTTGTTGACGGTGTACCTGAACCGCGCGGCCGGATTGTTGATCGCCGCCATGATTTCGCGGACGATCCTCTCGACGACAGCTTCGTCGGTGGTCACCAACGCGGTGTGCGGATTTCCCGCCGTTTCGATCACGAGCGCGAAAAGGGCCGGGCGCAGCAAGAGGTAGAGCAACCGCAGCACGGCGAGCGCGATCAGGACGCCCGTCACGATGACCACGGCTTCGTCGAGGTTCCGGTCGAGGTGCACGCCCTGGCTCCTGGCCGCCCGCAACCCGGCAGTGGCGCCCAGACCCAGGACGAGCCACAGCAGCGCGAACCCCAGGAACCGGCCGAGCGCCGCGCCGCGGCGGACCGTCAGGCGCACCACCCGCGCCCGCGCGATGTTGCGCAGCGGATACGCCTCACCGCCCACCCAGAGGATTTGCTGACTGACTTTGACCTCTATGTCACCATCTCGGTGGGGCATTTTCCGGTCCTTCCGCGCGGAAACCGCAACGGAACCAGGGTCACCGCAATACCTACCCGGAACAATGTCCTTTCGGGCGGACCTCAGCCTTGGCGAAGAGTCGTGACCATCGCTTCGATCGCGATGCGCGGCTTGACGTTCAAGTCGATCGCCTCCCGGCATTCCAGCACTGCTTCGAGGCGGCGCAGCGTCGACTCCGGTGTCCACGCCTGCGCCGCCTCGCGGATCTGGTCGGCGTGGTCGGGGTGGTTGAGCGTCGCGCCGGAGCGGGTCGCCGTCACCAGGACGTCGCGGTAGAAGGCGGCCAGGTCGATCAGGGCGAGGTCGAGCGTGTCGCGCTGGGTGCGGGTCGCGCGGGACTTCTGCTTCTTCTCCAGCTGCTTGACCGCCGCTTCGGCGGCCCGCTTCGCGCCGGCGACGCCCTTGCCGACGCCGTCGCCGCCCATCGCGGTGCGCAGTTCGTTGCGCTCGTCCTCGTCGCGGCCCTTGCTCGCCTCACCCGCGTCGGCCTCGGCCGCGCTGATCAGCTGGTCCGCACAGGTGAAGACATCGCTCGGGCGCCTGAGGCCCAGCGGGATCCGCAAAACGGTGGCACGCCGCTGCCGCGCGGCCTCGTCCGTCGCGAGCCGGCGCGCGCGGCCGACGTGGCCGCCGCACACCGAAGCCGCCCACTGCGCGCGCTCGGGGTCGACGTGGTCGCGGCGCATCAGGACGTCCGCGATCGCCTCCGGCGGCGGCGTCCGCAGCGTCACCAGGCGGCAGCGCGAACGGATCGTCACCGAGACGTCATCGGGGTGGTCCGACGGCGCGCAGAGCAGGAAGACCGTGCGGTCCGGCGGTTCCTCGACGGCCTTCAGCAGCGCGTTCGACGCGCCTTCGGTGAGCCGGTCGGCGTCCTCGATGATCACGACCTGCCAGTGGCCGGTGGTCGGGCGGCGCGCGGCCGCCTGCACCAGCGCGCGCATCTCGGCGACCGAGATGGACAGGCCTTCCGGCACCACGAGCCGGACGTCGGCGTGGGTGCCCGCCATCACCGTGTGGCAGCCGGGACAGGCGTCGCAGCCGGTGCCGGTGCTGCACTGCAGGGCCGCGGCGAACGTCCGCGCGGCCACCGAGCGGCCGGACCCGGGCGGGCCGGTGAGCAGCCACGCGTGCGTCATCGCGCCGGGCGGGGCGGGCTCGCCGGCGACGATCTTGGCCGCGGCGGACGCAGCCGAGGCCAGCGTCTCGACCGCGGGCTCCTGGCCGACCAGCTGGTTCCAGACGCCGATGCGCTCGGTCGTCGTCACTTCGCCTCCACGCGAGGCTCTTCCGGGACGGGGTCGCCGAGGTCGAGCGGCAGGGTCGACGGCTGGTCCGTCGCCGGCGCGCCGGTGGTCGCCGGGACCGCGATGGCCGGCCCGTCCGTCGCCGGCGCGAGGGCGGACAGGCGGCCGACGAACACGGCGCGCAGCGCGGTGCGGATGCGCCCGGCGACCTCGGCGTCGGTGCCGTCGGCGTCGATCACGACGTACCTGTCGGGGTCGGCCGCGGCCATCTCGGTGAGCAGGTGCTGAACGCGCCACTGGTCGTTCATCGTGTTTGCCCGGTCGCGGGGCGCGCCGTGCGGGGCGGAGTCGAGCAGGACGGTCAGGTCCGGGCGCAGCCGCCCGGTCGCCCAGTCGGCGAGGCCTTCGAGCTCGTCGCTGTCGAGCCCGGCGACGGCCGAGAGGTGCGCCAGCGGCGAGTCGACGAACCGCTCCATCACGACGACCGAACCGGCGTCGAGCGCCGGCTGCACGTGCCGCTCGACGATGTCCGCTCGCACCGCGGCGGCGGCCAGCGCCTGGGCGCGCGCCCCGGTCAGCGAAGCGCCGGAGACGAGGGCGGTGAGCCGCTGGTCGTCGAGGGCGGGGTCGGCGGCGACCACCACGGGCCGGGTACCGCCGCGCATCCAGTCGGCGAGGTTGACGGCCTGGATCGCCGTGTTGATCGCGGTGGTGCCCTCGACGGCGATGAGGAAGCCGTTGACGCGCCGCGGCGTGCGGCGCAGCGCGTTGCGCAGGTCGGAGAGGATCGGCTCGGTGCGCTTGTCGTCCATCTGCCGGTAGGCGAAGAGGCCCGCGACCAGCGCGATCGCGGCGCCGGCGAGCATGATCGGCCGGGTGCCGTCGATCGTGACCGGGCTGCCCCAGACGTTGATGGTGTGCGGCGCGACCACGCCGACCAGGACCGGGACCGTGACCGTCGTGCCGAACAGGACCAGCTTCATCATCAGCTGGTAGATCGCGTTGATCCGGCCGCGGATGGCGTCCTCGACGCGGGAGCCGATGATCGTGACACCGGTGAGGAAGGCCGTCCCGGCCCAGAAGCCGACCAGCACCACGGTGATGAGCGAGATCGACAGGTGCGGCGACAACGCCACCAGCGCGAGCGAGAGCCCGGCCGCGATGATGGAGACGCCGAACAACCGGTCGTGCGGGAGCCGTCGGGAGAGCTTGGGTGCTAACGCCATCCCGGAGGCCAGGCCGAGGAAGACCGCCAGCACCAGGAGGCTGAACGCCGAGTCACCGGCCAGCAGGCTCGAGGAGTACGGCTTCGCGGAGCCGATCACCGCGCCGCCCGCGGCGAACGCGCCGAAGGCGCCGACCAGCAGTCCGCGCACGAGCGGCGTGCTGCGGATGAACCGGAAGCCGTCGGCGATCATCGTGCCGACGCCGAGCTTCTCCTCGTCGGCCGGCTTGACCTTCTGCTCCGGCAGCGCGTGGACGTTGCGCAGGGAAAGTTCAGGGATGCGGGTGGCGATGAGGATCGCGCTGGCCAGGTAGAGCAGGCCGGTGATGATGACGACCAGCTTCGCGATGCTGAGGCTCGCGCTCTCCCCCGGGAAGAGGTGGAAGGTCGTGTTGACGCCGGTGATGATCGCGTTCGCGCCGGCCGCGGTGATGACGGCGAGGCCGTAGGTCATCACCATGCCGAGCTGGTTGGCCGTCTCGACCTGGTCGGGGCGGCGGAGCAGGTTCGGGACCGCGGCCTCTTTCGAGGGGATCCACATGCTCGCCGCACTGCCGACGAGGAAGTTGCCGACGAGCAGCCACCACGGCGCGCTGACGAAGGCGATGGACAGCAGGAAGCCGCAGCGCAGCAGGTCGGCGACCACCATGACCTTGCGGCGGTCGAACCGGTCCGCGAGCAACCCGCCGACCGGGGCGAACAGCAGCCCCGGTGCCAGGCCCGTCAGGACGACGCCGACGAAGGCGAAGTTCTGCGCGAAGTAGTTGTTCGTCAGCTTCGTGGCCAGGCCGGTCAGGGCGAGGATGTTCAGCCAGTCGGCCACGCTGCACAGGTACGTGACGCCCCAGAGGCGCCGGAACGGTTTGATCGCCAGTACCCGCCGGACCCGGTTGATCGTGGACGCCTCGGCGCCCGACGACCCACCCGGGCCGGCCCCGGGTACCGATCGCACGCCCTCGCTGATACGCCCACCCCACTAGTCACCGCGATGCCGGGCGCCGTGGTGAGGTCGCCCGACCGTGAAGTCAGGGTAGCCCGATCGGCCCTTGCCGCGCGGACGGCCCCGAGGTCCCAGCGGGACGGGGACCAGCGAGCGAACGCTAGTCGAACAGTGCGGACACGCTGCTGACCAGGCTCGACACCATCTCGATGGCGACGAAACCGAACACGATCAGCAACGCCACGGCGAGCATGACCCCGGCCGCACTCGACGACGGCCGGTTGAACGCCGGCATCGCCATGGACGGCAGTCGCCGCCGCTTGACGGGCACGACCTCGAGGTCTTCGTCGAAGTCGTCGTCCACCGGCGGCAGCTGCCGCACGGGCCGCTGCAGCGGCGGCCGGTTCGGCCAGGTGCGCCGCCGGTTCCGCTGCCGCGGGAGCAACCCCATCGGCGGCGCGACTTGTTCGCCGGCGGTGCTCGTGGTGCCGGCGGGCGGGATTGCGTCCGGGGTCTTGGCTTCCTCCTCCCGGAGGGTTTCCTCGACCATCCGGCGCACGGCCTCTTCGTCGGGCGGCACCGGCCCGGCCACCGGGATGGCGGCGGGCTCGTGGCCATTCGCGACCGCGGTGCGTGGCTGGGGATCGGCCGTGACCAGTCCCGAGACGGGGTCGGCGAACATTTCGCCGGGTACTGCGGACAGAGTGCCGTCGCGCTGAGTGAGCTCGGGGGCATTGAAGAAGGGAGCCTCACCGTTCGCGCTCATGGTGACCACCTCACTACTGAATGTCCTCGCCTTTCCAGGGTAGCGACGATGGCGGATAACGCATCCGCCCAATGGCTCTGTCTGAATTGGAGGGACGGTCACGCAGCGCAAGCCCGTGCCCGAACCCCCTGCAGTGTCCAGTCCGCCGGAGGTCCGGTCGACCGCCAATGGTGACGGATCGTAGTGAGTCCGATCACAGCGGCCGTCGGCGGGAGGGTGGCCAGGCGGTGGACTGTGGTGACCAGTTTGCCGGTTTCGGGTCGAGTTGGACATGAGTTCGCGACTCCGTGGAGGCAGGTTGAGGGGGCCGGTTGGGGGTGCGGGTGGGCCGGTTGGAGCAGCGGCCGGGTTGGGGCGAACGGCGGCTGCCGCGAGCTTGAGTGAGGCGCGCGGGAAGGCGCCGGTGGTGAGCCGCCAGCGGCGCACAACGCACCAAGTCAGCTCACAGCAAGCTGGCCGCACTCGGCTCGGGGTAACGCGGGCTCACCAATCAGGCTCACCGACGACGAACCGGCCACGCTCGGCCGAGGCGCAGGACTGCCGCGAGGCGGCCCAGCACGCCAGGGGCGCCGACCGCTCGCGCCTGCACCAGGTCAGCCCGCAGCAGGCTGCGCTGGGCCCCCGCGAGCGGCTCGGCGCACACCGAGGCCACCGCCGCGCCCAGGCCCGCACCCCAGCCCGGCCCGAACTGCCGCACCAGGCCGCGGACTCAGCTCGGCCCGCGCTCAGCTCACCGACCGCACCGAGCCCGTGCCGCCGCGCCAGCCGACCCTGCGTCCTCTGCGCTTAGGGCACCTCCTCCTGGCCCAAGTCGATCATCTTCCGGCACCAGTCGCGGAGCATGCCGCGGCTGAAGGGGCTCAATACCAGCTGGCGGAGGCCGTCGCCGCGGTCCAAGGCTGCCAGGGCGAACCTGCCCAGGTCCGTGTCCACCAACACGAACCCGTGGTCGGGGAACTCCGCGCACAGGCCTCCGAACGCCAGCATGTCCAGGACCGCCGTGCCCGAGCGGGGCCTGCCCAGGAGCTCGCGCATCGCCCATACGTCGTCGTCCTGGCCGTCGTGGACCAGGCCGTCGTTGTCCACCGATACCCAGATCGCGCGCGGGGATGCTCCGAACGGGACCTCCGGCAGCTCGGCCACCAGCATCTCCGGCAGCTCCTCGAAGTCGGCCAGGTGGATCGCCGTGCGGCCGGGGAGGGAGCCCATCATGAACGCCCGCTCGCCGTCCGCGTAGCAGCGGATGTCCGCAGTCTCCGGCTCGCCGTCGAACACGCCGCACAGCGCCGCCCGCACCGAGCCGCGCAGCATCAGCGACACCACCTCGAAGCCGAGCTCGTTGAGCTCGCCGTCCTCGCCGAACGGGGTCCCGTCTATCCAGGCCGCCCACGCCGTGTGCCGCTCGACCTCGGCGACCAGGTCCGCCGGGTCGTCCGAGACCGGGCCGTGGACCAGGATGTCGTGGTCGCTGACGTCCGGGTTGTAGAGCCGGTCGACCGGGTCCCGGTCCGGCATCGCCGCCAGCACCGGGCCGGCGGCCAGCTCGAGCAGCTCGCGCGCCGCCGTGCGTTCAGCCATGCCGCCGCCTCTCGCTCGCATCTGGCTCCTCCTCCGGGCCGGCCGCCTCCCGCGGCTCCGGGACACTGTTGTTCAGCTCGGCCGCTTCGAGGATCGCGTCGCGCACCGTCAGGTCCCGAGGGGCCGCCGCGACCACCCTGTCCACTCCTTCCCCGGCCGTCGTCCGCACCGCCGCGTGTTCAGGCATGGCTCTGCACCGCCTCGACGATCCACTGCTCGGCCGTGCTTCGCGAGGCCGGACCCCACGTCACCGTCCAGCGCCCGGTCCGGCCGACCGCCGCGCTGAACTGGTACCGGCCCAGGTCGTTGTCCACCAGCCCGAACGCGCCGTGGGGGTACTCGGCCAGGATCGCGTCGCGCACCGCGAGGTCGACCAGCACCGTGCCCAGCCGCGGCCGGGCCGCGCACTCCCGGATCTGCTCCACCGCCCGCTCGCACCGGCGCGGGATCAGGCCGCCCTCGTCGGTCTCGATGAGCAGGTGCGGCCCGGGCCCCGGCGGCCGGTCGGGCAGGCCGTCGAACACCCAGCCCGGCAGCTCGCTCAGGAAGCCGGACCGCAGCCGCGCCCGGTTGCCCAGCTTGTGCAGCACCGTGGTGTAGTCCTCGTCGCCGAAGAACCGCACCTCCCACGGCTCCTGCCGGGCCGGGAAGACGCCGGTGACCACGCCGCGGATGAACCCGCCGCGCAGCGCCCGGTACAGCCCGACCGCTTCCGCCGTGACCTCGCCACCCGGGGCGAGGCCGATCGCGGCCATCCCGGCGACGAACCGGGTGTACTGCTCGACCTCGTCGGCGAGGCTCGACGCGGGCGCGGAGCGCCGCCCCGGCAGCGGTTCGGTGTCCGCCAGCACCGGCGGGATCTCGAACTCGGGGTCGTAGAACTCCATCACCGAGGGCCGCTCCGGCACCTCGGCCGACAGCGGGGCGATGACCTCGTCGATGACGTCGAAGACGGCGACTGAAGTGTTCACCCCTAGATTGAACACCCTGGCACCGACAATTTCTCGCACATATGTTCGAGAGGGTGATCCCCATCGGTGAACGGTCGGCGAGCGGCTCACACATGCTCCGGCACCCGCCCTTCGACGAACTCCGCGAGCCGGCCGACACTCCCGGGCACCCACCAGAACCGGCGCCGGCCCAGCGCCGCCAGGTGCCGGCCACGGTCGTCGTCGACCAGTGCGAGCATCTCCCACGGCCGCGTCGAGCCGTCACGGACGACGTCGAGCTGCACAGTGCCGAGCCGCGGCCGGCGCAGGTCCTCCGCCAGGTCGAAGAGCAGGCAGTCCTGCTCGGGCTCGAACACCCCGCGCTCGTCCATGTCGAGCCACAGGCCGACGCCCGGCGCCGGCGGGCGAGGCGGCAGCCGCGTGAGCGCCAGCCGGAGCAGCTCCGCCGTCGACCCCGGAGATGGCCCGGAAAGCTCCAGGCCGTCTCCGGCCACGGCGAAGCGCTCTCGGTCGTCGAAGAAAGCCGAAGTCCACGGCTCGCCGGACATCGCGACGGCCACGCCGCAGACGCCGCCGGTGCCGATGAAGCCGGTCAGCGACTCCATCACGGTCATGGCAGTGGCGCTGCCGACGGCCGCCGGCCGGACCGGCTTGAGGATCTTGGTGGTCACCGTGCGCACGGTGCGTGGCGTCTTGGTCACGCGTCCATGGAACCCGGGACCACCGACCATTTCCCGAACATCCGTTCGAGATGTCACCCGAAAGTGTGGCCGGACGCGATGAAGGCCCCCGGCGCACCAGGGGCCTTCACGAGCGGTCTTACTTGGCCTTCGTCGCGGTCGAGCTGCGCTTCGTCGTCGTGGACTTGGCGGCCGCGGTCTTGGCGGTCTTGCTCGTGCCCGCCTTGACCGTCTTCGCCGTCGTCGAAGCAGGCTTGCGCGCCGGCGCCTTCCGCTTCGGCGCCGGCCCCTTCGCCCGCTTCTCGGCCAGCAGCTCGGAGGCCCGTTCCGCGGTCAGCGACTCGATCTCGTCGCCCTTCCGCAGCGTCGCGTTGTACTCGCCGTCGGTCACATACGGGCCGAAGCGGCCGTCCTTGACGACCATCGGCTTCTTCGAAACCGGGTCCTCGCCGAGCTCCTTGAGCGGCGGCTTCGCCGTCGCGGAGCGCCCACGCTGCTTCGGCTCCGAGTAGATCTTCAGCGCCTCTTCGAGCGTGATCGAGAAGAGCTGGTCCTCGGTCGAGAGCGAGCGCGAGTCCGTGCCCTTCTTCAGGTACGGCCCGTAGCGCCCGTTCTGCGCGGTGATCTCGTCACCGGACTCCGGGTCCTTGCCGACCACGCGCGGCAGCGAGAGCAGCTTCAGCGCGTCGTCCAGCGTGATGGTCTCGATGTCCATCGACTTGAACAGCGAGCCCGTACGCGGCTTCGGCGCCTTCGCCTTCGCGGCCTTCTTCTGCGCGGCCGTGGCGTCCTCGGGGATCTCGATCTC
Organism: Amycolatopsis sp. NPDC114478; assembly: GCF_055633805.1. Taxonomy (NCBI): domain Bacteria; kingdom Bacillati; phylum Actinomycetota; class Actinomycetes; order Pseudonocardiales; family Pseudonocardiaceae; genus Amycolatopsis; species Amycolatopsis sp. NPDC114478. Next base: position 321,945 of record NZ_JBVKDO010000004.1, read on the forward strand.
CGGCAGCACCTCGGTCACGTACGGCCCGAAGCGGCCTTCCTTCGCGACGATGTCGTGCCCGCTCACCGGGTCGGTGCCCAGCGTGCGGCCCTCCTGCGGGGTCGCGAACAGCTTCTCCGCGATCTCCTGCGACAGCTCGTCCGGCGGCAGGTCCTCGGGCAGGTTCGCGCGCTGCGACTCGCCGTTGACCTCGCGCTCGAGGTACGGCCCGTAGCGCCCGACGCGGACCACGACGGTGTGCCCGTCGGCGTCGCTGAACAGCGGGATCGAGTTGATCTCGCGCGCGTCGATGTCCTCGACGCTGCCCTCGACCAGCTTCTTCAGTCCGCCCAGGCGGCCGATCGAGCCGTCGACGCCCATGTCACCACCGAAGTAGAACTTCGACAGCCACTGCCCGCGCTGCTCGTCGCCGTTGGCGATGCGGTCGAGCTCGTCCTCCATGCCGGCGGTGAAGTCGTAGTCGACGAGCCGCTCGAAGTGCCGTTCCATCAGGCCGATCACGGCGAACGCGACCCACGACGGAACGAGCGCGGAGCCCTTCTTCCAGACGTACCCGCGGTCCTGGATGGTCTTGATGATCGACGCGTACGTCGACGGGCGGCCGATGCCCAGCTCTTCCAGCTTGCTGACCAGGCTCGGCTCCGAGTACCGCGCCGGCGGCGAGGTGGTGTGGCCGTCCGGGGTCAGGTCCGACGCGGTGAGCGCCTGGTCCTTCTCCAGCACCGGCAGGCGGCTCTGCTTGTCGTCGGCCTCGCCACCGGTCTCGGTGTCGACCGCCTCGACGTACGCCTTGAGGAAGCCCGCGAAGGTGATCGTGCGGCCCGAAGCGGCGAAGGTGCACTCCTCGCCCGAAGTCGCGTTGCCGACGATGCGCACGGACATCGTGGTGCCCTTGGCGTCCGCCATCTGCGACGCGATCGTGCGCTGCCAGATCATCTCGTAGAGCCGGAACTCGTCGGTGTCCAGCTCGCCCGCGACCTGGCCCGGCGTGCGGAAGACCTCGCCCGACGGCCGGATCGCCTCGTGGGCCTCCTGCGCGTTCTTGACCTTGCGCGTGTACTGGCGCGGCGAAGGCGAGACGTACTCCTTGCCGTACAGCTGCGTGGCCTGGCTGCGCGCCGCCGAGATCGCCGACTCCGACAGCGTCGTGGAGTCGGTACGCATATAGGTGATGTAGCCGTTCTCGTACAGCTTCTGCGCGATCCGCATCGTGCGCTCGGAGGTGAACCGCATCTTGCGGCCGGCCTCCTGCTGCAGCGTCGAGGTCATGAAGGGCGCGTACGGCTTGCGCGTGTACGGCTTCTCTTCAACGCTCGAAACCTTGAAGTCACGCTGCTTTAGCGCGTCGGCCAGGCGCCGCGCGTCGGCCTCCGCGAGCACGCGGACCTCGTTGTTCGACGCCTTGAGCTGCCCGTCCGAGCCGAAGTCGCGGCCGGTGGCCAGGCGCGCGCCGTCCACGGCGACCATGCGGGCCGAGAAGTTCCGCGGCGAAGCCTCCTCGCCGGCATCCATCGTGGCGGAGACGTCCCAGTACGACGCCGAGGTGAAGCGCATCCGCTCGCGTTCGCGCTCGACCACGATCCGGGTCGCCACCGACTGGACGCGGCCCGCCGAGAGCTTCGGCATGACCTTTTTCCACAGCACCGGCGAGACCTCGTAGCCGTAGAGGCGGTCGAGGATGCGGCGGGTCTCCTGGGCGTCGACGAGGTCGGCGTCCAGCTCACGGGTCGAGTCGGCGGCCGCGCGGATGGCCTGCTCGGTGACCTCGTGGAAGACCATCCGGCGGACCGGGACCTTCGGCTTCAGCGTCTCGAGCAGGTGCCACGCGATGGCTTCGCCCTCGCGGTCGGGGTCCGTGGCGAGGTAGAGCTCGTCGACGTCCTTGAGCAGGCCCTTGAGCTCGGTGACCTTGGACTTCTTGTCCGGGGTCACCACGTAGAGGGCCTTGAAGCCGTTGTCGACGTCGACGCCGAGGCGCGCCCAGGACTCGCCCTTGTACTGGGCGGGCACGTCGGCAGCGCCACGCGGCAGGTCGCGGATGTGCCCGACGGAGGACTCGACGACGTACCCGCCGCCCAGGTAGGGGGCGATCTTGCGGGCCTTCGTCGGGGACTCGACGATCACCAGCCGCCGGTGCCCGGCGCCGTTGTCCGCCGAAGCTCCGTTCTTGTTGGTCCGTGCTCCTGCCACGCTGTCCTGCTCTCCGCTCATCTCGTCCCGCCAGGCGGAACTGCACCACGTCCCTGCCCAGGGCCCGCGTCTCGACCTGCCAGTGTGCACGCTGTTCCGGCCCGGACGGCGTGGAGGTGGCCCAACACGCCGCCGGTCCTGTGCCCAACGCATCGCCGCTGACCTCGACGATGTTTCCCCAACGTACCCGCCACGTGATTTCGGCCACGTCCCGCGCAGCCTAGCGCGTGACCGTCCGGATACCCTCCGTTCGACGGTGGTGGGCGCGGGGACGTCACCGCTTCACTGGTTTCCCCGTCCAGCCGAAAGGATCCGCCATGACCCGACGCCTCCTCGGCGCCCTGCTCACCGCCGCGACCGCCACAGTATTACTGGGGACCACTCCGGCGAGCGCGGCCGCGGCGAACTTCGCCGGCACGGTAGCCCTCTCCAACTGCTCGGGCTCGGTGGTCAAGCCGGCCGCGACACCCGACACCGCCCCCGCGCTCGTCATGTCGAACGGGCACTGCCTCGAGACCGGCTTCCCCGGCCCCGGGCAGGTCATCACCAACCGGTCGTCCAGCCGGACGTTCACCCTGCTCAACGCCAGTGGCGGCAACGCCGGCACGCTGCGCGCGAGGAAGATCGTCTACGGGACGATGACCGACACCGACGTGTCGCTCTACCAGCTCACCACCACCTACGCGCAGATCAAGTCGAGCTACGGGATTTCGCCGCTGGAGCTGTCCAACGCGCACCCGGCGGCCGGCTCCGCGATCGACGTCGTCTCCGGCTACTGGAAGCGGATCTACTCCTGCAACATCGACGGTTTCGTGTACCGGTTGAAGGAGGGCAGCTGGACCTGGAAGGACTCGATCCGCTACACGTCCGCCTGCCAGACCATCGGAGGCACGTCGGGGTCGCCGATCGTGTCCGGCGGCAAGGTCGTCGGCGTGAACAACACCGGCAACGAGGACGGCGCGCGCTGCACGGAGAACAACCCGTGCGAGGTCGACCAGGCCGGCAACGTCACCGTGCACTACAAGACGAACTACGGCCAGGAGACGTACGGCATTCCCGCGTGCCTCACCGCGGCCAACGAAATCGCCCTCACGCAGGCCGGCTGCACCCTGCCCCGGCCGTGACGCGCCGTCCGCGCCCGGTCAGGCCGTGCTCGTCACGGCCTCCGGGTGCGGGACCGGCAGCGGCTCCGCGCCCGGCCACGCCGCTTCGGCGCCCGGTGGTGGTTCCCCGATCAGTTCCAGCAGCGCCTCCAAGCGGCGTTTCCCGGTGACCTTGACGGCCGGGACCTCGGCCTTGGGGCCGGTCAGCTTCGCCGCGACGCCCAGCGGCGTGAGCGCCTCGACCAGCCGCTCGTGCATGCCCGGCGCCAGCGGGTCGACGCCCAGCAGGTAGCCCTGCGTGCCGGGGCGGCCGCCGGCCAGCACCCACATCCGCAGCATCGCCCCGCTCAGCCGGAAGCCGTCGGGCACCGCTTTGCCCGAGTCGTCCTCCGCCGGGCCCGCGCAGCCCTCCCGCAGCCATCTCAGCGCCAGCGGGAGCAGGTCGACGCGGAAGGAGGTGCGCACCTGCGGGTTGCCGCAGTCGGCCTTCGAGACCTGGGCGTCGGCACCGCGGCAGCGGAACTCACGCGCCAGGACGTGCGCCCGCCACGGCTCCTCGACGACCACCGACAGCCGGGCGGCCGTGCGCCCGAAGCCGGTGATCTGGCCGTGGCAGCACAACAGGCCGGCCAGGTCGCCCAGGCCCGGCCCGCTGGCCTCGGCGGAGAAGAGCGAGATCGTCCGATCCACCGCGCCATACTAGAACACAAGTTCGATTCGGCGCGAGATCTTCACCTGGGAGATTGATCGAGCTGGCGGCACGCCGGCGCGCGCTGCTCCGCCGCGGCCAGCGCCGGCACGCCCCTGAGGCCCTTGAGGTAGTCGAGGGCGTCGATGCGGTCGAGCGTGGCCTTGGCCTCGCCGAGCGCCTCCTTGGTCGCCGCCGCGTCGCCGCGGACCGCTTCGATGCGCTGGCGGGCCTGCTCGGCCTGCGTGCGGATCTCGGAGAACTGGCCGATGACGTTCTCGCGGCCGCCGTCCGCGGACGGCACCGGGGGCGCGCCGAGCGCGGTCAGCCCGGCCAGGCTCTGGTCGAGCCCGCCGACCACCGAGGAAAGCAGGTCGCTGGACGTCCGAGACGCCTGCTGCGGCGTGCTGGGGTCGACTGTGGGGAGTTCCGCCAGGGTGCGGACGAGGTGCGTCACCGCGCCGCAGTAGGCGTCCGCCCATCTCGCCGCGGGATCGGCCTGCGGCACCACGGTCGTCACCGACAGACCCTGGTCCCGCGCCGGTGACTGCGCGGGGGCTTGCTGCCCGCAGCCGGCGAGGCCGATCGTGATCGTCGTGGTTAGGGCGGCGAAAACGGTTGACCGCGGCCGCACCTGCGCACCTCCTGCTCGACGACGTCCCGGAAGGGCCGACGGTACCGACTCGGTGCTGCTTCGCAAGTCGCCGAGCCAGTGTGGGATGGCCTGACACGTCCCGGGCCCGGCACGCGACGCTGCGTGCCGGGCCCGGGAACGGTGGTGCGTCAGGCCTTGATCTCCGTCGGGGTGTCGGAAAGGACCGTTCCCCGGCGCTTCGAGACCACGATCGCCGCCACGATGATGGCGACCGCGACCAGCGAGATGATGATGCGGACCGCGGCGTTCTCGTCGGGACCGATCGAGAACTGGACGACGGCGGGCGCGATCAGCACCGAGACCAGGTTCATGACCTTGATCAGCGGGTTGATCGCCGGGCCGGCGGTGTCCTTGAACGGGTCACCCACGGTGTCACCGATGATGGTGGCCTCGTGCGCGGACGAGCCCTTGCCACCGTGGTTGCCGTCCTCGACCAGCTTCTTCGCGTTGTCCCACGCGCCACCGGAGTTGGCGAGGAAGATCGCCATCAGGGTGCCGCAGGCGATCGCGCCGGCCAGGTAGCCGGCGAGCGCGCCGGTGCCCAGGCCGAAGCCGACCGCGATCGGGGCGAAGACCGCCAGCAGGCCCGGCGTCGTCAGCTCACGCAGCGAGTCGCGCGTGACGATGTCGACGACCTTGCCGTACTCGGGGCGGGTGGTGCCCTCCATGATCCCCGGGATGTCGCGGAACTGGCGGCGCACTTCGTAGACGACCGCGCCGGCGGCCCGGGACACCGCGTTGACCGCGAGACCGGAGAACATGAACACGACGGCCGCACCGATGATGACACCGACGAGCGTGTTCGGGCTGACGATCGCGTTGACGAACGACTTCGTCGCGTCGAGGCCGGTGACCACGCCGTTGCCCATGCCCGACAGCGTCTTCGTGATCGCGTCCGAGTAGGAGCCGAAGAGCGCGGTCGCCGCGAGAACGGCCGTCGCGATCGCGATGCCCTTGGTGATGGCCTTGGTGGTGTTGCCCACTGCGTCCAGCTCCGTGAGGATCTGCGCGGCCTTCTCGTCGACGTCGCCCGACATCTCGGCGATGCCCTGCGCGTTGTCCGAAACCGGGCCGAAGGTGTCCATCGCGACGATGACGCCGACGGTGGTCAGCAGGCCGGTGCCGGCCAGCGCCACGGCGAACAGCGCGACGCCGCCGCCCAGCAGGTACGCGCCGAAAACGGCCGCGCCGATGACCAGCGCGGTGTACACAGCGGACTCGAACCCGACCGAGATGCCGGACAGGATGACGGTCGCGCCACCGGTCTCCGACGTCTGCGCGACGTCCTTGACCGGCTTGTACTCGGTGCCGGTGTAGTACCCGGTCAGCTTCAGGATGACCGCGGCGAGCACGATGCCGATGATCACCGCGATGGTCGCGATGACCGCCGGGTTGCCGGAGTTTTCGTAGCCCGCGCCGAAGTCGGAGAAGCTGCTCGGCAGGTAGACGAACGCCGCGATCGCCGACAGGACGGCGGAGATGACCGCGGAGATGTAGAACGAGCGGTTGATCGTGACCAGGCCGCCCTCACCCGCGCGCGCCTTGGTGATGTAGACACCGATGACCGCGGTGATGACACCGATGGCCGGCACGATGAGCGGGAAGATCAGGCCGTGCACGCCGAAGGCGGTGCTGCCCAGGATCAGCGCGGCGACCAGCATGACGGCGTAGGACTCGAACAGGTCCGCGGCCATGCCGGCGCAGTCGCCGACGTTGTCGCCCACGTTGTCGGCGATGGTGGCCGCGTTGCGGGGGTCGTCCTCCGGGATGCCCTGCTCGACCTTGCCGACCAGGTCCGCGCCGACGTCGGCGGCCTTGGTGAAGATACCGCCGCCGACACGCATGAACATCGCGATCAGGGCGGCGCCGAAGCCGAAGCCTTCGAGCACCTTGGGCGCCTGGCCGGTGTAGACCAGCACGACGACCGCGGCACCGAACAGGCCGAGGCCGACGGTGATCATGCCGACGACACCGCCGGTGCGGAACGCCACGCGCATGGCGACCTCGCGGCCGCCTTCCTCGCGCGACGCGGCGGCCACGCGCAGGTTCGCCTGCGTCGCCAGCCACATGCCGAGGTAACCGATCGCGAACGAGAACGCCGCACCGACCAGGAAGAAGATCGAACGGCCGATCTTCTCGTTCCAGTCGTCGGCGGGAAGTGCGAAGAGCAGGAGGAACACGATCACGCCGAAGATCGCGAGAGTGTTCCGCTGCCGCTTGAGGTAAGCGGCCGCGCCTTCCTGCACCGCCTTGGCGATGTCCTGCATCTTGGCGGTGCCCTGGCCTGCGGCCAGCACCTCCTTGAGCAGGACGTAGCCGATGACGAGTGCGGCAAGCGCGACCACGGCGACTACACCGACAATCGTGTAGCCACCTCCGGAGAGCGTGATGGACCCGCCCTCCGCGAGGAACTGCCGTGACATTCGTCCTCCAGGAGACGTCGCCGATCGCCAGCGTCGACGGCAAGCCGAGGGTTCGACACTGCCGACGCTGGCATGGACCCTGTACCGAGCGACACGCTAGCCGTGCGGCGATGCACGTCTCGCATGACGCTCACCACAGAGGGTGTGGATTGCGGGAGTGTATTGGTATCGCAACCAGCACCTTTAAGGCGTCCCCGGGACAGCACATTCCGTTACCTTGTGAGCCTCCTCACTTGATCGATCCCTCTGGCCGGATTTCGTTGGCGTTCCGGGGATCTCCGGAACTGTCGTACCCCTGTGCCAAGCTCGGCGGGTGGACGAATCACGGGGTCGGCGGCTGCTGGGGCGGGTGACCGCCGGCATCCCCGCGCGCGAGGACCCGGTCACGCACGTCGCGGACCTGCCGGGACGCTCGGCGACGTGCGTGCCGTGGCCGTCGTGGGCCGATCCGGCCGTGGTGAACGCGTTCGGTGACTGCGGGGTCTCGCTGCCGTGGGCGCACCAGGCGGAGGCGGCGGCGCACGCGTACGAGGGCCGGCACGTCGTGGTTTCGACCGGCACGGCGTCGGGCAAGTCGCTCGCCTACCAGCTGCCGGTGCTGTCCCGGCTGGCCGCGGGCGAGAAGGTGACCGCGCTGTACCTCTCGCCGACGAAGGCACTGGGGGCGGACCAGCTGCGGTCGGTGTCCTCTTTGGACGTTCCGGGGGTCCGGGCGGCGTCGTTCGACGGGGACACCCCGATGGTCGAGCGTGACTGGGTGCGCGCGCACGCCAACTGGGTGTTCACCAACCCGGACATGCTGCACCGCGGGATTCTTTCGCAGCACGGGCGGTGGGCGGGGTTCTTCCGGCGGCTCGGCTGCGTGGTCGTCGACGAGTGCCACAGCTATCGCGGCGTCTTCGGCTCGCACGTCGCCTTGCTGCTTCGCCGGCTTCGGCGCGTAGCCGAGCACCACGGCGCTTCGCCGGTGTTCGTGCTCGCCTCGGCGACGACGGCTTCGCCTGCTTCGTTCGCCTCGCGGCTCACCGGTGTTCCTTGTGAGGCCGTTACGGAGGACGCGTCGCCGCGCGGCGCCCGGACGGTGGCGCTTTGGGAGCCGCCGCTACTGGAGGAGCTGACCGGGGAGAACGGCGCGCCGGTCCGGCGTTCGGCGGGCGCCGAGACGTCACGGATTCTGGCCGACCTGGTCGTCGAAGGCGCGCGGTCGCTGGCGTTCATCCGGTCTCGCCGGGGCGCGGAGCTGGCCGCGCTGGGCGCGCGTCGCATTCTGTCCGAAGTGGACCCGGCGTTGACGGACACCGTTGCGGCGTATAGGTCCGGCTACCTTCCGGAAGAGCGTCGCGCGTTGGAGGCGGCGTTGTTGTCGGGCCGTCTGCTGGGTGTCGCGACGACCAATGCCCTGGAGCTCGGGGTCGACATCGCGGGGCTGGACGCGGTGGTGCTCGCCGGCTACCCGGGCACGCTCGCGTCGTTCTGGCAGCAGGCCGGCCGGGCGGGTCGTTCCGGCGACTCGGCGCTGGTGGTGTTCGTCGCGCGGGACGACCCGCTCGACACGTACCTCGTGCACCACCCGGCGGCGCTGCTTTCGCGGCCGGTGGAGACGGCGGTGCTCGACCCCGCGAATCCGTACGTGCTGGCGCCGCAGCTGGCGTGCGCGGTGGCGGAGCTGCCACTGACCGTCCCCGAGCTGGAGATGTTCGGCGGGGCGGCGGCCCAGGAGGTGCTGGCCGAGCTGGCGGAGCAGAAGCTGCTGCGCCGGCGGTCGAGCGGCTGGTACTGGACATCGCGGGACCGGCCGCACGCCGAGGTCGGGATCCGCGGGACGGGCGGCGAGCAGATCGCGGTGGTCGAGTCGGACTCCGGGCGGATGCTGGGCACGGTCGATCCGGGATCGGCGTGCTTCGCCGTCCACCCCGGCGCGGTCTACCTGCACCAGGGGTCGTCGTACGTCGTCGACGAGCTGGACCTGGACCAGGGGCTGGCGATGGTCCACGCGGAGAACCCGGACTGGACGACGACGCCGCGCGAGATCGTGGACATCGCGGTGCTGAGCACGCAGGAGAAGCAGCAGTTCGGCGGGGTGAGCGTGTGCCTCGGCGAGGTGGCGGTGACCTCGCAGGTGGTCGGCTACCTGCGACGACGTCCGTCGGGTGAGGTGCTGGACCATACGCCGTTGGACCTGCCGGAGCAGAGCCTGCACACGCGGGCGGTCTGGTACACGATCTCGTCTGCGCTGCTGGGGCCGGCCGTCGCCGCCGGCGGACGTCCGCGGGCTTCGGCCGGGGTTTCCCACGGATCGGAGGCCGATGGCGAGGCGGGGACCGGGGGCCATCGGGTGGGGACCGAATCTGCGGGGCCGGTGGGGACCGGGGAGGAACCCCTGGCGAACGGTCGGGGGCCCGTTCACGAGGGTGGCAGGGCACCGGGGAGTGCCGGATTGGATCCGGCACGAGTCCCCGGTGCCCTGCATGCCGCCGAGCACGCGGCGATCGGCCTGCTACCGCTGTTCGCTACGTGCGACCGATGGGACATCGGCGGGGTGAGTACCGCGTGGCACGAAGACACCGGGGAGGCGACGGTGTTCGTGCATGACGGCCATCCCGGGGGTGCGGGATTTGCCGAACGCGGTTATGCCGCGATTGTCCCGTGGCTGGCCGCAACGCGGGAGGCGATCGTCTCCTGCGAGTGCCCGACGGGATGCCCGTCCTGCGTTCAGTCGCCGAAGTGCGGGAACGGCAACGATCCGCTGGACAAGGCGGGGGCAGTGGCTGTCTTGGGAACCGTGCTCGGGGCGTTGCGTCAACACGGTGCCTAGACGGCCACTTTGGTGGTTCATGGAGTTGTGTCGTGCTCCGCCTCGGCCGGGCTGGGACCGGCCGGCGGCGGTGGTTCGGGGTGGCTCAGGCCGCGGTGGACTGGACCAGCTGCGGGGCTTCGGCACCGGCGAGCGCGCGGACGAGCACGTCGTGCACCTCGGCGGCATCCGGCAGCTGCCAGCCGCAGACCTCGGGCTTGACGCGCCAGTGCACGACTCCGTGCTGGAACGGCGACGGCGGCAGCGGGATCCAGCTGTCCTTGCCGTGCCACTGGATCGACGAGCGCGTGGCCAGCTCGGCCGGGATGCGGTCGGCGACGGTGGTGAGGAACAGCCACCGGCCGTTCGGCAGCGCGATGATGGGCGCGGGGTGCCCGAGGGCGCGCAGCAAGCGGCAAGCGCGCTTGCCGAGCTCGTCGTCGACCTCGATGGCGTCGAGCACGGTGCCGGTGGCGACGAGGAGGCTGTGGGTCCGGTCGGAGAACCAGGTGGCGACCTCGTGGGCGTGGGTGCCGATCTGGTCGCGCCAGGCGTCACTGGCCGGGACCGGACGGCGCCACGTGAGGTCGTCGCCTTCGGTGAGCGGAGCGGGGTTGACGCCCGGGAGCACCGGCCAGCCACGCCAGGCGAGACCGATCGCCTCCGCCCGCAGTTCGATGCGGAAGGCGCCGCGCCAGCTGTCCGGCCAATTCGCGTCCAACATTGTCTTTCCTGCCTTAGGTTCCGGTTCTCCGCGACCTACCCGCTAAACCCTGCCGTGGTGTCGCACATCTCACTTAACGGCAAGTTGCACATTGCCCGGAACCCCCACGCGACAACCGGTGGTTACGCGGCGATGAACGCCCGGTAGTCCCTACCGCCCGACCGAACCCGGCGGCAGCGGATCGACGGTGAGCGGCAGCCGCCCACGGACCGTTCACCGCGGGATCCCCAGGATCGGGAGCCCGCGAGGCGGGCGAACGGCAGCCGAGCCGGGGCGTATCGGCCCAGGTGAGCAGCTTCTTCGACCGCTCACCGTGCACTACCGACCGCTGCCCGTGACAATCCGCCACTTATCGTCCGCCCCGGCGGATCAGCCGGTCACCGTGGCATACCGACCGGTCGGCGTCCGGCGAGCGGGCGGCGCCCGGGTGTCCCGCTGACCGGTCACGGTGGCCGGCCGGTGGGTCCGGCGCGAGCCCGGGCGGACGGGCCGGGCAGTCCGCCGAGCGCCAGGCCCGGCGCCTGAACTTCGACGAAGGCGTCCAGCCGTTGCCATCTGCAGGCCACGAGGGTGACCGCCATCCGGTCCGCGACCCACTTGGCGCGCTCGCAAGCCCGGACCGGGCCCTCGACGGCGTGCGACGCAGCCGCGAGCGCGCCCAGGTCGGCGGCGGTCTCCGCCCGGTGACGGGCGAGGACCGCGGCGGCGAGCCAGCAGCCGAGGACCGCGACTCCGGTCAGCGCGGCCACGGCCAGCGCTGTCCAGATCGTGGCCACGCCGCTGTCCGAGCGGGGTTCACCGCGGTGCATCGGCGGCCTCCGTTCCTGGTTCGGCCACCGCGTACGCCGTGGCGTTCAGGTCGAGGTCCGGCAGCAGGCCGCCTGCCGGGTGGGCGCTCACCTCGACCGTTATCGCGTCGCCGTCCTGGCGGATGGCGAGGTTCGCCCCGGGTGGAGCGATCTGGTGGACCGCCGACGCGGCCTCGTGGGGCTGGCCCCTGGCCAGCAGCCGCGCGGCCTCACGGGCGGCGTCCGTGCAGCGGAGCTGGCTCGTCAGGATCGTGAGACCCGCGACGAGCAGGACCGTCACGACGGTCAGTCCGGCGAGGCCGAGCGCGGCTTCGACCGTCACGGCGCCTTCGTCTCTTCGGCTCATGACGGCACCGTCAGGGCCTTCATGACCAGGTTCGTCAGCCACGAGACGACCGAGTCGCCGGTGAGGAGGGTGTAGAGGACGGCCGCGAAAGCCGCGACGGCGACCGTGACGATCGCGTACTCGACCGTGGTGGAACCGTCGTCCGAGCGGGGCGCGCGCATGGGTTTCCCTTCAGTGCTTGTCGGTGGGTCAGAAGAGCGGGCCGAGACGTCCGGCCAGGCCGAGGACGACGGGCAGCACGCCCAGGCAGAAGAAGGCGGGCAGGAAACACAGGCCGACGGGCAGGGCCAGCGCCACGCCGGCCCGCTCCGCGCGTTCCTCGGCTTCGGTGGCGAGTTCCTCGCGGAACCGTCCGGCGAGATCGGCGGCCGCCGTGGCGAAGGCGGCGCCGGACCGGGACGTCCGGATCGCCGCGGCCGCCAGTTCGCCGAGGCCGGTTCGCGCCCAGGCCTCCTCCGCGGAGGACCCGAGAGCGAGCAGGCCGGCGGTCGAGCGGAGGGCCGCGCCCGCCTCGGCCGGCGCGGTATCGGCGACCGCGTCGAGGGCCGCGGGGACGGGCAGCCCGGCGCGGAGGCAGGCCGCGAGGAGATCAAGCGTCCGGGCGAGCCGAAGCTTCGCGGCCAGGTCGAGGGTCGGCGCCCGCGGCCGCCGGGTCCGGCGGACAGCCCACCACCCGCCGGCGGTCACCAGGGCGCCGACGACCACTCCGGGGAGGCCGCCGATCAGGACCGCGGTCGAGATGCCGCCGAGGGTGGTCGCGAGGTGGGGGATCGCTCGGGGCCATTTGCGGGGTACGGGGGTCGGGGCGCCGGACAGCCAGGTGAATCGCCTCGCCGCGGCTTCGTTCGGCCAGATGAGTAGAGCCGCGGCACAGAGAAGGAGGGCGGTCGCGGTCATCGGCTTCGCCTCCGGCCGCTCAGAGGACCTTGCGCGGCGGACGGGAGTGCGGCCGCTGCCGGCTGGTGGGCGTGCGGCCGCTCGTGTAGAGCGCCAGCAGCGCGCGAGGAGGCCCGTCCGATCAGGGATGACGCTCGCCGGCACCCGAGGTGGGCGCAGGCTGCGCGAAGGACGGTCGCGGTCATCGGCCCCGCCTCCGGCCACTCAGGGGACAATTGCGCGGCGGAAGAAAGTGCTGCCGCTGCCGGCTGGTGGGCGCGCGGCCGCTCGAGTAGAGCGCCAGCAGCGCGCGAAGAGGCCCGCCCGATCGGGGCTGACGCTCGCCGGCGCTCGAGGTGGCCGCAGGCTGCGCGAAGGGCGGTGGCGGTCATCGGCTGCACCTCCGGCCGCTCAGGGGACATTGCGTGACCGGCCGGAGTGCGGCCGCTCCCGGCTGATAGACCGCGCGCGGCCAATCGAGGAGAGCGCCGGCAGCGCGCGAGGCGGCCCGGCCGATCAGGGATGACGCTCGCCGGCGCGCGACGTGGCCGCGGGCTGCGCGAAGGGCGGTCGCGGTCATCGGCTGCACCTCCGGCCGCTCAGGGGACCTTGCGCGGCGGACGGGAGTGCGGCCGCTGCTGGCTGGTGGGCGCGCGGCTGCTCGAGTAGAGCGCCGGCACCGTGCGAGGAGGCCCGTCCGATCGGGGCTGACGCTCGCCGGCGCTCGAGGTGGGCGCGGGCTGCGCGAAGGGTGGTCGCGGTCATCGGCCCGCTCAGGGGACGTTGCGCGGCGAGTGACGTTTGCCGGCGCTTGAGGTGGGCGCGGATGGCGTGTGAGGAGGCTCTCGTGGTCATTTGAGCTGTACCTGGCCCGTCAGCGCTCGGCACCAGGCTGTTCCTGCCCAGAGCAGGATGCTGCCCGCCACCAGCAGCAACTGGCCTGGCGCGCTCTCCGTCAGGACCTTCAGTGGGGATGCCCCCATCACCTCGCCGAGCAGTACGCACAGGGCTGGGAGGCCGGTCAGGACCGCCGCGCTTGCTCGGGGGCCTGCCAGCTTTGCCCGGGTTCTGCGGGCGAACGTCAAGGTTGCTTCCGCGTCGCGGCGGGTGGACTGCAGCACCTCGGCCAGGGGGAGGCCGTGGCGCTTGGCCAATGTCCACGCCGTCGCCAGCTGCGGGAGGACTGGTGCCTTCAGCTCGCCGTCGAGGCGGGCTGATGTGGCCAATGCCCGCAAGTCGCCTGCTACCGCCGGTACCACCTCGGCCGCCGCCTCCGCTGCCGTTACCGGGTGGGTGCCGGAACGCAGCTCGGAGACCATCGTGCGCAGTGCCGTTGCCGTGTGGGTTGCCAGCTCGATGTCCGCCGCCGTGCGGCGGTGGGCGCTTCGCTCCTGGTGCCAGGCCAGTGTGAGGACGCCCGCGGCGATCGCGCCTCCTGCGCCCGCCAGCATGGCCGCCGCGGCGGCCGGCAGCAGCCATCGGAGCGCTGCCCACACGTCGGGGAGGCGGAACGTCGTCGGGGACTCGACCGCGGCCTGGAGCCGGGTCGGCGCCGGGGGCCAGCACGCCAGGGCCGCTCCCAGGCCCAGCAGGAACCATGGGGTGAGAAACAGGCTCAGCATGCGATCGCTCCCGTCGCGGCGAACAGGTGGCGGTCGACCGTCCAGCGGCCCGCTCGCCACACCGGCACCACTCGCGCGCGGCCGTGTTCCGCTCGGAGGACGCCCACCTCCGTGAGACGTCGGCGGCCGCCCGGGTCGCGGCGCATGTGGAGGACCACGCGGATCGCCGCGACGAGCTGGCTGTGGACCGCGTCGCGGCCCAAGCCGCCGAGTGCGGCCAGCGCCTCCATGCGGGCCGGTACCTCGGCCGGGGAGTTCGCGTGGACCGTGCACGCGCCGCCGTCGTGGCCCGTGTTCATCGCCGCCAGCAACGCACCCACCTCGGCGCCGCGGACCTCGCCGACCACCAGGCGGTCGGGCCGCATGCGCAGCGCCTGGCGGACGAGCTCCGGCAGGCCCACCGCGCCCGCACCCTCCACATTGGCCGGCCGGGCGACGAGGCTGACGAACTGCGGGTGCGCCGGCTGCAGCTCGCCGGCGTCCTCGACGCACACGATCCGCTCGGCCGGGTCGACCGCGCCGAGCAGCGCGGCCAGGAGCGTCGTCTTGCCCGCGCCCGTGCCGCCGGTGACGAGGAACGCCATCCGGCGCGAGACGACCGCCCGCAGCACCTTCGCGCCGTTCTCGTCGAACGCGCCGAGTTCCTGCAGCTTCGCGAGGTCGTGCGTCGCGGGGCGCAGGACGCGCAGCGACAGGCACGTGCCGCTCGCCGCGACCGGTGGCAGGACGGCGTGCACGCGGATGCGGCCGTGGGGGCCGGCCCCGGGGAGCCAGCCGTCCACATAGGGCTGTGCGTCGTCGAGCCGGCGCCCCGCCGCGAGTGCGAGGCGCTGCGCCAGCCGACGGACGGCTTCTTCGTCCTGGAACCGGATCCCCGTGCGGATCAGGCCCTCCGGGCCGTCCGTCCAGACCTCGGCCGGACCGGTGACGAGCACGTCGGTCGTCGCCGGGTCCTCCAGGAGCGGGGCCAGCGGGCCGGCGCCGACGAACTCGTCGCGGGCCCGGCGGGCCGCGTCGAGCACCGCGTCGTGGCCGAGGGCGCCGCCGGCTTCGGCCCGGACGGCCGTCGCGACCGCGACCGGATCGGCTTGGCGGCGGTCGCCGGCGAGGCGGTTGCGGACGCGGTCGACGAAGTCGGTGGTCACGGTCGCACCGCCCTGGGCCGGGTGTCGCCGGAGCGAGCGGTCACGCGGGTGCCCGCCAGCACCGTCAGGAAGTTCTCCGCGCTCACCGGGCCGCGCCCGGCGAGGGCCAGGACCGTCGGCAGCAGGAGCTCGGCCACCCTGACCGGCGGTGCCGGCGGGCGGAGGCCGGCGCTCATCGGGCCGCCGCCCGGGCTTCGCGGCGCGCTACCGCCAGGACGTCGGCGGCCGCGGCCGCCAGCGGGCCCGCCGGTTTGGCCGGGAACTCGCCGCGCTCGATCGCCGCCGCCAGGCCCCGCTCCGGCGCCATCGACGCCAGCAGCGGCGGGCCGAGGAGGCCGGCCGTCTGGACCGGCGTGACGCCGGCCCGCGACCGTCCACACGCGACCACTCCGAGGCGGGCCGTCAGCGCCGACAGGGACCGCAGCACCTGTTTCGCCGCCATGCAGGCGCGGAACTCCACCGGCGCCACCAGCACGACGAGATCGGCCACGGCGACCGCTTCCGCCGCCGCGTCGCCCAGCGTGCGCGGGAGGTCGCAGACCACCGTGCGGCCCGACCTGCGGCCGGCGGCGAGGACCGCCGACAGCGACTCGACCGCCGGGCCTTCGCCTTCCCGGCCGCACGCCAGCACCGGCAGGCTGCCGCCGCGATGTCTTCGCTGGGGGAGCGCCGCCGCCAGCGCCGGTACCGAGACACGGCCGCTCAGCCGGACCTCCGACCAGCGCGGTCCCGGTGTCTTTTCCAGTCCCAGCAATAGGTCCAGGCCACCGCCGAGGGGATCGCAGTCGACCAGCAGGGCGCCGCCCGGGTCCCGGTCGGCCGCCAGGGCCAGCGTCGCGGCGAAGACGGACGCGCCCGCGCCGCCCCGGCCGCCGACCACGCCGAGCACGAGGCCGGCCTCTTCCGCCGGGGTCTCTACGACGTCGGCGAAAGCGCCCGCGAGCTCGGTCTCCTCGTCCGGCAACGAGATCACGCGTTCGACGCCGGCGCGGAACGCGCTCTCCCACGTCCGCGGCCCCGGGTTGCCCTTGCAGACCAGGAGGATCCCGCTCCTTCGGGGCAGCACGGGTGGCAGCCGCGCGGCTTCTTCGTCGAGCACCACCAGTGGCGCTCGGGCCCAGTGGCCGCGGGCCGCCGTCAGGTCCGGTGCCCGGTCGAGCTCGCAGCCCGCTACCGCGGCCACGCGCAGGATCTCGTCGAGCACGGTTTCGTCCGCGGCGACCACGAGCGGTCGTTCCCCCGTCATGCGTTCCTCCCCCGTCGTCGGTGGGGGCCGTGGGTGGCCCGGGTTCCACCGTCGCGGGCGGCGGCTCGGGGGCGCAACGGGGCGGATGGGCGGCTGTGGACAACCGGGGTGTTGTGGACAACTGGCGTCCGGCGCGCGGCTCGCGAGCCGGTTCTGCCGGTTGGGTGTGACAGGATCGCGCCCGCCCGCGCCGCACGTGCGGCGGAAAGCCGGACGGATATCCGCATTCGATGGTTTCGACCGAATCCAAGAATGCGCGACGCGGCCTGGGGAAAACGGAATCGAGAAAGGTTAGCCGAAGGCAAAAGGCCTGCGCGGAAAGCGCGGCCAAAGGTAAGAGGAAAGTTAAGAGGGCGGCCCCCGCCAGGGGGGAGGGACGGGGGCCGCCGTGGGTTCAGCCCCGGGGGGTCGGACTGAACCGGCCCGGTTGGACACCGGGCTCCCTCACTGTAACTCCGCTCATGGCCGCTTCGCGCGCCGGGCGAGGCATACAGTTCGATAACGGCACAGCGCGCCGGAAGTGCCTTGCTGTCATGGATTTTCCGCCCGCCGCGCCGCGCGGGTGGTGGATCAACGGGACGCGCCGCGATCAAGCTCCTATCCTGGGCACGTGGCCGAACCGAGCAGCGCCCCGTCGCGCATCCGGAAGCCGGGCCCGGAGCACGCGGTGGCCGCGTTCTTCGACCTGGACAAGACGATCATCGCCTCGTCGAGCGCGCTGGCGTTCAGCAAGCCCTTGTTGAAAGAAGGATTGATCAACCGTCGCGCCGCGTTGCGGAGCGCCTACGCGCAGCTGGTGTTTTCCCTCGCCGGTGCCGACGAAAACAAGACCGAGCGGCTGCGGGCCGAAGTTTCCGCGCTGTGCGCCGGCTGGGACGTCGCCCAGGTTTCGGCGATCGTCCGCGAAACCCTGCACGACGTCGTCGACCCGCTCGTGTACGCGGAGGCGGCGGAGCTGATCGCGCGCCACCGCGAGGACGGGCACGACGTCATCGTGCTGTCGGCGACCGGTGAGGAGGTCGTCGCGCCGGTGGCGGAAATGCTCGGCGCGACCCGCAGCGTCGCCACGCGGATGCAGATCGTCGACGGCCGCTACTCCGGCGAAGTCGACTTCTACTGCTACGGCGCCAACAAGGCCGTCGCCGCGAAGCAGCTCGCCGCGACCCACGGCTACGACCTCGCCGAGTGCTTCGCCTACACCGATTCGAGCACCGACATCCCGCTGCTCGAGGTCGTCGGGCACCCGCACGCGGTCAACCCGGACAAGCTCCTGCGGCGCGAGGCCCTCGAGCACGGGTGGCCGATCCTGGCGTTCGAGCGGCCGATGTCGCTGCGCAGCCGGCTCCCGGTCCGATCGGCGGGAATGGTCGCGCTCGGCGTCGGCGCGGTGGCGGCCGGGGCGACCTGGTACGGCCTCAATCGTCGCCGTCGGTCCCATTAGCCGCACGGTCGCCACCCACACGGCCGCAGGGCGCCGGCTTTGCTTGGCCCAGCCCCGAATTGTCCGTCGCGCAGGGTGCCGGTGTCACCCGATCCAGCCTCTGTACCGGTGCACCCATCCGCGCACTTGAAGTGACCGGGCTCACGGCGTAGAAAGTAGGTGCGGACGTTCGGTCGGCCAGGGAACAGGTAGAAGAGAAGCCTGTTCCACCCCGGCAAACCTCCGTGCGCGGACTCCGGGTACCCACGCGCAGCGCGCCGCGGGAGGCTCGTCGTCTAGGGACTGCGTAGTGGGACGCCACACGCCGAGTCCATGTAGGTACGACCAGAGTTGCACGCTTGGTCGCCCGAGAAGTTCGCGCTTGCAGGCGGCGCCCGTCGACCCTCCGGGGTCACGGGCGCCGCCTCGTCTATGCGGAAAGTCCGGCAGCGAGGCAAGGCGGGTACAGCCCACTCGCCGAGGTGGTCCGCCACCATTCGGCCGCCGCACATGTTGCGAACGGCGACTTTCCTACCGATCCGGGTACGACTGGACCGTTCGCGCGGTCGGTCGATGGACATCGACGGATTCGGTGAGTAGCTTCCCGATACTGGCGCCTCCGAGTGGACTTCTCACGTCCGCCGGGCGCCCGCAACTTTCTGGGAGGCTGGTCGTGACGACCCGAAATCGGAGGTTCCATGCGCTCGCCCTGCCCGTCGCGGGGGTGCTCGCACTCACCGGTGTGGGTGTCGCGACCGCGGCCGACGCGCCGCGGGTGAGCGCCGACGCGCAGGCGGAAGCCGCGGCGACGCAGGCGCTGCGGGGGCTGACGCTCGAACAGAAGGTCGGGCAGCTGTTCGTCACCTGGGTGAACGGCAAGTCCGCCGACGAGGTGAACCCGAAGAACCAGACCGACTTCGGGGTCGACACCCCGGCTCAGGTCGTCCGGAAGTACCACCTCGGCGGCGTCATCTACTTCAACAACGACACCCGCGACAACTTCGACGACCCCGTGCAGGTCTCGAAGCTGTCGAACGGCCTCCAAATGGCCGCCGTCACCAGCGGGGCGCACATCCCGCTGCAAGTCGCCGCCGACCAGGAGGGTGGCACCGTCACCCGGATGGGCGCGCCGGCGACCGAGTTCCCGAACGCCATGGCCATCTCCGCCGGGCGGGACACCGGCCGCGCCACCAAGGCCGCGACCATCCTCGGCCAGGAGCTGCGGGCCGTCGGCATCAACCAGGACTTCGCGCCCGACTCCGACGTCAACTCCAACCCCGTGAACCCCGTCATCGGCGTTCGGTCCTTCGCCGGGCAGCCGGGCCTGGCCAGCGACTTCGTCACCGCCGAGGTCGGGGGCTTCCAGAAGTCCGTGGCCGCGACCTCGAAGCACTTCCCCGGCCACGGTGCCGCGCCGACCGACAGCCACACCGGGCTGCCGCGGATCGACAGCACCGAGGACCAGTGGCGCGCCACCGACGTGCCGCCGTTCAAGGCCGCCATCAAGGCCGGCATCGACTCGATCATGACCGCGCACATCCAGTTCCCCAGCCTCGACCCCTCGCTCGAGCCCGCGACGCTCTCGAAGCCGATCGTCACCGGGAAGCTGCGGGGCGAGCTCGGCTACAACGGCGTCGTCATCACCGACTCCCTCGAGATGCAGGGCGTGCGCGAGATGCACAGCGACGCCGAGATCCCCGTCCTCGCGCTCAAGGCCGGTGTCGACCAGCTGCTCATGCCGGTGCACCTCGACGTCGCCATCAACTCGGTGCTCGCCGCCGTCAAGTCCGGTGAGATCCCGATGCAGCGGATCGACCAGAGCGTGCTGCGCGTGCTGAAGCTGAAGTTCAAGAGCGGCATCCTCTTCGCGCCGTTCGTCGACCCGAACCGCGTGATGAAGACCGTCGGCACGCCGGCGAACCTCGCCACCGCGCAGGACATCGCCGACCGCGGCATCACGGCCGTCGCGAACGACGCCGGCCTGCTGCCGCTGAAGCAGAAGCCCGCCACGGCGCTCGTCACCGGCTGGGGTGTCTCCACGACGGCGACGCTCGCGCAGAAGCTGACCGCCCACGGCACGGCCGCGACGGCGTACCCGACCGGTCAGGCCCCGACGGACGCCCAGATCGCGCAGTCGGTCGCCAACGCCAAGAACGTCGACCTGGTCGTCGTTTTGACCAACAACATCGGCGGCTTCCCCCTGCAGACCAAGCTGCTGAACGCCCTGGGCGCCACCGGCAAGCCGGTCGTCGCGGTCGCCGCGCAGATCCCGTACGACGCGGGTTACCCGAGCGCCGTGCAAACCTGGCTGGCGACCTACGGCTACATCGGCCCGACGCTCCAAGCGCTGACGAAGGTGATCCTCGGCGAGACGAAGCCGGTCGGGAAGCTGCCGGTCGACATCCCGGCGGGCGCCGACGTGCACACCGTCAAGTACCCCTTCGGCCACGGGCTGACCTGGTGACCCTGAACCGGCGCCACTTCCTCGGCGCGGGCGCGCTCGCGGTCCCGGCCCTCGCGGGCGGCTCCGCGGTGGCCGGTGCGCAACCCGAGCCCCAGGCCCAAGCCCGCCCGGAAAGGGTCCTCACCGGCGCGGAGCAGTTGGCCGCCCAGGGCTGGCGGTCCCTCAAGGGCCGCAAGCTGGGTGTCCTGTCGAACCCGACCGGCGTCCTGCTGAACGGCGACCACATCGTCGACTCGATGGTCGCGGCCGGCGTCAAGCCGGTCGCGGCTTTCGGGCCCGAACACGGCTTCCGCGGCAGCGCGCAGGCCGGCGGGTCCGAAGGCGACTACACGGACCCGCGCACCGGCGTCCCCGTGTACGACGCGTACGGCGCCGACGCGACGAAGCTCGCGACGCTCTTCACCAAAGCGGGCGTCGACACGGTCGTCTTCGACATCGCCGACGTCGGCGCGCGCTTCTACACCTACATCTGGTCGCTCTACACCGCGATGGTGGCCGCGGCGAAGACGAACGCTGCCTTCGTCGTGCTCGACCGGCCGAACCCGATCGGCGGCCGGGCGGCCGGCCCGCTGCTCGACCCGAAGTTCGCCTCGGGCATCGGCAAGAAACCGATCGTCCAGCAGCACGGCATGACGGTCGGCGAGCTGGCCCGCTTCTTCGCCGAGGAGTTCCTGCCCGGCGAAGGCGTGCAGCTCCAGCACCTCGAGGTCGTCCAGGTCCGCGGCTGGCAGCGCGACACGCTCTTCGCGCAGACCGGCCTGAACTGGGTGCTGCCGAGCCCGAACATGCCGACGCCGGACACCGCACTCGTCTACCCGGGCACCGGCATGTTCGAAGGCACGGTGTTCTCCGAAGGCCGCGGCACGACCAGGCCGTTCGAGATCATCGGCGCGCCCGGGCTCGACTGGCGCTGGCGCGAGAAGCTCGAAGACCTGCGGCTGCCCGGAGCGAAGTTCCGCGAAATCTACTTCGTGCCGACGTTCAGCAAGTTCGTCAACCAGACCTGCGGGGGCGTGCAGTTGAGCGTCGACGACCCGCGCGTCTTCGACGCCGTCCGCACCGCGGTCGCCATGCTCGTGACGGCGAAGGCGCTGCACCCGGACGTCTTCGCCTGGCGACCGGACAACTACATCGACAAGCTCTCCGGGTCCGACCGGCTGCGGACCATGGTCGACGCCGGCGCGGGCGTCGACGAGGTCACCGGGGCCTGGCGGGCCGAGCTCGCCGAGTTCGACCGGAAACGTCGTCGCCACCTGCTCTACCGCTGAGGGGGAACTCGTGCGTGCTAGGAAGGTCATCGCCGCGGCCACCGGAGTGCTGGTCGCGCTGACCACGTTGACCTCGGGAGCCAGCGCCATCGGACGCCACGACGACGACGCCGGCCGCTTCGACCGGCCGCAGCAGGGCTTCGCCGCGCCGTGGACGACGCTGCGCGACGGACGGCCGCAGGAGGTCAACCTCGACCCGGCGCCGATCAAGGCCGCCGAGGACTTCCTGGCGAGCTGGACGAAACCGGACACCACCGGGCACCCGCACTTCTCCGGCGCGGTCGGCCTGCTGGCCCACGACGGCGTGGTCGTCGACCGCTACGCCGTCGGCGGCGCGCTGCGGTACGCCGACGCCACGGGCACCGAACTGCCCGCCGACCAGCAGGTGCCGATGCGCAACGACACCATCTTCGACATGGCGTCGATCTCGAAGCTGTTCACCTCGATCGCCGTGCTGCAGCTGGTCGAACGCGGACAGCTCACCATCGACACCCCGGTCAGCCGCTTCTTCCCGGAGTTCGCCACCGGCGACAAGGCCGCCATCACGGTCAAGATGCTGCTCACGCACGTCTCTGGCTTCGACGCCGACCCGATCCCGTCGCTGTGGGCCGGCTACCCGGACATCCCGTCGCGCCGGCAGGCGGTGCTCGACAGCCCGCTGAAGAACAAGCCGGGCACGACCTACCTCTACTCCGACATCAACCTGCTCACCCTCGGCTTCATCGTCGAGAAGCTGACCGGGCAGAGCCTCGACAAGGTCGTCCACGACCGGATCACCGCGCCGCTCGGCATGGTCGACACGGGGTACAACCCGCCCGCGTCGAAGCTGAACCGGATCGCCGCGACGGAGTACGAGGCCAACCCGCCGCGCGGGATGGTCCGCGGCAGCGTGCACGACGAGAACGCGTGGTCGCTCGGCGGCGTCGCCGGGCACGCGGGCGTGTTCAGCACCGCGAACGACATGGCCGTCCTCGCTCAGACGATCCTCAACGGCGGCAGCTACCGCGGGCACCGGGTCCTGAACGGCGAGACCGTGCGGCAGATGCTGACGAACTACAACCAGCAGTTCCCGGACAACGCCCATGGCCTCGGCTTCGAGCTCGACCAGCCCTGGTACATGGGCGCGCTGGCGTCGCCGGTGACCGCCGGGCACACCGGCTTCACCGGAACGACGCTGGTCATCGACCCGGAGTCGCGCTCCTTCGCGATCCTGCTGACCAACCGCGTGCACCCGACCCGGAGCTGGGGCTCGATCAACACCGCGCGCCAGGTGTGGGCGACGTCGCTGGCCAGGGCCATGGCGGTGAAGCCGGCAGTCGGCAAGGACGCCTGGAC
Organism: Amycolatopsis sp. NPDC114478; assembly: GCF_055633805.1. Taxonomy (NCBI): domain Bacteria; kingdom Bacillati; phylum Actinomycetota; class Actinomycetes; order Pseudonocardiales; family Pseudonocardiaceae; genus Amycolatopsis; species Amycolatopsis sp. NPDC114478. Next base: position 345,053 of record NZ_JBVKDO010000004.1, read on the forward strand.
GAGCACGCTGGGTAACGCGAGCGTGGCCACGCTGAGTACCGGCCCGTTTACTACGCAAAGTGATCAAGCGCACGTGACCTTTTACGCCTTCGTGGACACCGAGGGAAGCACTGATCCACTTCAGCTGCAGGCGACCACCGACGGGGTGAACTGGCAACCGATCGCCCTATCGGTTTCGGGGCCGGGCGCACCCTCCGGAGATGTGACGTCGCTCTCCGGACACGGGCACCGTGCCTGGTGGCGGGCCGCGGGCACGCTGCCGCAGGGCGCGGCGGTGAGCCTGCGCTGGCGTTACAGCACCGACCCGAGTTACACGGGCCGCGGTGTCTCGGTCGACGGTGTGAAAGTCACCGAGAGCGGCCGATCACTCCTCGACGGTGAACGAAACCCCGCCGCGTTCGTCGCGGAGGGTTGGCAGTTGAGCTCAAGGTGACCGCGCTGTCGCCGACCGTCGAACTTCGGGCCGAATTTACCGTCTGCTTGCCGTTTGCACCGCGACACTAAGTTGCCAAGTCGTTAGCTTGACCTCGTTAACAAGACCGACCTGGTTGGCGACTTTCTGGTCAGTGATTAATCGCAAATCCAGATCCGCAGACACGGACGGGTTGCGATCCGACCGAAGGGTGTGGGTAGCCTTGTCGCAGATGCCAACGGTTAGTAACTTTCCGACGGTGAGTGATACCGAATCCGTAGTCGGCACGGCACCGTCCGAGCCCGTATCGGTCCAGCCGACCGTGCGGGACGCGGACGCGAGCCCGCTGGTCCGGATCCGGTCGTTGCTCCCCGGCCTGGCCCGCGCCGAGCAGCGCGTGGCGAAGGTGGTGCTGGAGGATCCCGCGCAGGTCGCGAGACGCAGCATCACCGAAGTGGCCTTGGCGGCCAACACGAGCGAGACGACGGTGACGCGCTTCTGCAAGGCGGTCGGCGTCGGCGGGTACCCGCAGCTGCGCATCGCGCTGGCCGCGGACACCGCGCGCACCGAGGCGCGCACCACGCGCAACCTCGGCGGCGAGATCGGGCCGGAGGACGACCTCGCGGCCGTCATCGGCAAGGTCAGCTTCGCCGACGCGCGTGCCGTCGAGGAGACGGCCGACCAGCTCGACGTCGCCACGCTGGAGCGCGTGATCGAGGTCGTCGCGAACGCCGGCCGCGTGGACGTCTACGGCGTGGGCGCCAGCGCGTTCGTCGCCGCGGACCTGCAGCAGAAGCTGCACCGCATCGGCCGCGTGTGCTTCGCGTGGTCGGACACGCACATCATGCTCACCTCGGCCGCGGTGCTGAGTCCCGGTGACGTCGCGATCGGCGTCTCGCACACCGGCGCGACCACCGACACCGTCGAGGCGCTGCGGGTGGCCCGCGAGCACGGCGCGATCACCATCGCCGTGACGAACTTCCCGCGGTCCCCGATCACCGAGGTCGCCGACTACGTTTTGACGACGGCAGCGCGGGAAACCACGTTCCGTTCGGGAGCGACGGCCAGCCGCATCGCCCAGCTCACCGTCATCGACTGCCTGTTCATCGGCGTCGCGCAGCGGCACATGGACGCGTCCGTCAACGCCCTGGACGCGACCAGGGACGCCGTCGGCTCGCACCGCTTGGGGGTCAGGCCGGACGGTCGTCGCCGTCCGCGGGAAACCGGCAAGTAATGCCCGGAGAAAATGTGAGGCGCATGATGACCGTCCCCACGCAGGCGGTGCACGTCGATTCGCCGACCGAAACCCGCAATCCCCGCACCACGGACATCGATCTGATGTCCACCGCGGGGATCCTGGGCGCGATCAACGCCGAGGACCGCACGGTCGCCGGCGCCGTCGCCGCGGTGCTGCCCCAGGTGGCGCGCGCGGTGGACTACGCGGTCGAGGCCCTGCGGACGGGCGGGCGCGTGCACTACGTCGGCGCGGGCACCTCGGGGCGCCTGGCCACGCTGGACGCGGCCGAGCTGGTGCCGACGTTCAACGTGCCGGCGGACTGGTTCATCGCGCACCACGCCGGCGGCGAGAAGGCCCTGCGCAGCGCCGTCGAAAACGCGGAGGACGACGACGGGGCCGGCGCGGCCGAGATGGCTGCCATGGTCCAGCCGGGCGACTTCGTGCTGGGGCTGACGGCGTCGGGCAGGACGCCGTACGTGCTGGGTGCGCTGGCCGCGGCGTCGCGCCAGGGTGCCCACACCGGGCTCGTTTCGGGCAACCCGAAGGCCGCCAAGCCCGCCGGCGTCGACGTGCTCATCGCCGTCGACACCGGTCCGGAGGCGATCGCCGGCTCGACCCGGATGAAGGCGGGCACGGCGCAGAAGATGATCCTCACCTCGTTCTCGACGGCGACGATGATCAAGCTGGGCCGGACCTACTCCAACCTGATGGTCAGCATGCGGGCGACGAACGCGAAGCTGCGCGGCCGGACCATCCGGATCCTGCAGGAAGCCACCGGCATGACGATGGCGGACTGCTCGGACGCGCTCACCGAGGCCGGGGGCGACCTCAAGGTGGCGCTGGTGCACTTGCTGTCCGGGGAGGACGTCAAGAGCGCCGCGAAGGCACTGCACGCGTCCGGTGGGCACGTGCGCACGGCGCTGGACCTGGTGCGGGTGCGCGCCAGCTAGAACTTCATTGCCTGTCATCTGTTCACCTGTCTAACCTCTCAGATGAGGAAGGGCGGGCGGCGATGGCGGGCACGGGTACGGAAGACGACTCGCGGCGCGGGCTTTCGCGTCGCGAGTGGGTGTCGATCGGCGGTATGGCGGGGTTCGTCCTGCTCCTCAACGTCGTGGGCTGGGTGGTGCTGGCGGCCTTCGTCGCGCCGCACCACTACGCGCTGGGCACGACGGGCGTGTTCGGGATCGGGCTGGGCGTCACGGCGTTCACGCTCGGCATGCGGCACGCGTTCGACGCCGACCACATCGCGGCGATCGACAACACCACCCGCAAGCTGATGGCCGACGGCCAGCGCCCGCTCTCGGTCGGGTTCTGGTTCTCGCTCGGGCACTCGACGATCGTGTTCGCGCTGTGCCTGCTGCTCTCCCTCGGCGTCCGCGCGCTGGCCGGCCAGGTCGAGGACGACTCCTCGGCGTTGCACAACGCCACCGGCCTCATCGGCACGTCGGTGTCCGGCGTGTTCCTGTACGTGATCGCGATCCTCAACCTCGTCGTGCTCGTCGGCATCCTGCGGGTGTTCAGGAAGATGCGCCACGGCGAATTCGACGAAGCCGCGCTGGAGCACCAGCTGGACAACCGCGGCGTCATGAACCGGCTGCTGCGCGGCGCGACGAAGGCCGTGCGCAAGCCGTGGCACATCTACCCCGTCGGCGTGCTGTTCGGACTGGGGTTCGACACCGCGACGGAAATCGGGCTGCTGGTGCTGGCCGCGGGCGCCGCGACGTTCGCCCTGCCCTGGTACGCGATCCTCGTCCTGCCGATCCTGTTCGCCGCCGGGATGAGCCTGTTCGACACCGTGGACGGCTGCTTCATGAACTTCGCCTACGGCTGGGCGTTCGCGAAGCCGGTGCGCAAGATCTTCTACAACCTCACGGTGACGGCGCTGTCGGTCGCCGTCGCGTTCGTCATCGGCACGATCGAACTGGTGTCGATCCTCGCCGACAAGCTGGCCATCACGACCGGGCCGCTCGCCGCGATCGCGTCAGTGAACCTGGACTACGTCGGGTTCGGGATCGTCGGACTGTTCGTGCTCACCTGGGTCGTCGCGCTGGCCGTGTGGCGGTTCGGGCGGATCGAAGAGAAGTGGTCGGCAAAACTGTCCAATTAGGACGCGGCGTCCGAAATGGACTTCGCTTCGCGCGCACCCGCTTCGAACGCTTCGCAGCAGAAGAGCAGCCACTCGCGCACGCCGTCGGATTTCCCGCTCGCGAATCCCTCCGCGGCCTCGAGATACTTCGGGACGCGGCGGAAGAACGCGACTTCGGGGACGCTCAACGCCTTCGGGTCCAAGCCCGTCGCGACCATCGTCAGGCGGGCGGCCGCGCGGGCCACGACGCCGTCCGCGCTGCCGAACGGCTTGAGCGCCAGCAGTTCCCCGTGCACGACCGCCGTCAAGACGGGCCCCGGTACCGACGTCGCGCCCGTCACGAGCTGGGCGAGCAACTCCAGGCGCCCACCGCCGGAATGCGGGCGCCCCAACGCATCCAGGTCGTCGACGAGGTCGGCCGCGGCGAGAACGTGCAAGCGCGCCAGGGCCTGCAGCGGTGCGCGGCGCCACGTCGGGAGCAGCGTTTCGAGCGTCTCCGCGACGCGCAGCGCACCGGCCAGGACCGGGTCGGCGACCGCGCCGTCGGCGGGCAGCTCGGGGTTCGCGCCCTCGATGCCGGCGGACGCGCGGGCCGCGCGGACCGACGCTTCGGCCGCGGTCGCCGCGCCGCCGCGGAGGTTGGCCGGGAGGCGGTGGACCGCGAACACGGCGTCCTGCGCGGACTTCGCGGCCGCGGCGACGCCTTCGAGGTCGAGGAGGGGCTTCAGCGGGTCGGTCATGCGTCGAGCACCTGTCCTTCGCGGGCGACCACGGGCGGCAGCACCGACCACGGGAAGTTGATCCACTTTTCGGTGTGGCGCCAGACGTATTCGCACTTGACCGTCGAGTGCGGCTTTTCGTAGACGACGGCCGAGCGCACCTCGGCGACGTGGTCGAGGCAGAAGTCGCGGACCAGCTTCAGCGTGGCGCCGGTGTCGGCGACGTCGTCGGCGATCAGCACCTTCTTGCTCGTCAGGTCGACGAGGTTGGGCACCGGCGGCAGCATCACCGGCAGGTCGAGGCGCTGGTCGACGCCGGTGTAGAACTCGACGTTCATCACGTGCAGGTTCTTCACGTCGAGCGCGTAGCCGAGCGCGCCGGCCACGAACAGGCCGCCGCGGGCGATGGACAGGATGAGGTCCGGCGCGAAGCCGTCGTCGGCGATGGTGTGAGCCAGTTCACGGCTCGCCGTGCCGAACAACTCCCAGCTCAGCTCTTCGCGCTCTTCGGCCATCGATCTCGCCCTTCGTCGTCGTCAACCGAGCATAGGCAACGCCGAAGTGGACTGCGGAAACGCTCGGAAATTGGCTATCAGAGACAGCCAAAGCCGTCCTTACGCTGATCACGTGAATGACTGGAGCACCCGACCGACCCTGTCCGGCGAGCACGTCCGCCTGGAGCCGCTGACGCCCGAGCACGCCAAGGGCCTGTTCGAGGCGGGCGCCGACCCGGGCATCTGGGCGTGGCTGAGCATCCGTCAGCCGGGGGATCTTGCCGCGGCGGAGCGGACGGTCGAGCAGGCGCTCGCCGAGCCCGCGCGACGGCCGTTCGCGCAGATCGACGTCGCGTCCGGCCGCGTCGCCGGGACGACGTCGTACTACCAGGTCGTCGAGGCGCACCGGATCCTCTCGATCGGCCACACGTGGATCGGCGCGGACTGGCAGCGCACCGGGCTGAACACCGAGTCGAAGCTGCTGCTGCTCACGCACGCGTTCGAAACCCTTGGCGCGCAACGGGTCGCGTGGGAGACCGACATCCGCAACCTCCGCTCGCAACGCGCCATCGAACGCCTTGGCGCGCTTCGCGAAGGCATCCTGCGGGCGCACCGGATCCGGCCGGACGGCTCGTCGCGCGACACCGTCACCTATTCGATGGTGGCGCCGGAATGGCCCGCCGCCAAGGCCCGGCTGAACGAACGCTTAGTCACCGGCGCTCGCCTGCCTCGGTGAAACGACAGGGCAACGTGGGTGCAACCTTTTACAAGGCGGACTAACGTCGCTAGCGTGCCGCTAGCCGTCATGTCGGCGCACTACAGGAGGCCTTGCAACCATGACCGAGCAGTCCCCAGCCCTGGACAACCTGCTCACCGAGAGCCGCACGTTCCCGCCCAGTGACGAATTCGCTGGCCAGGCCAATGCGAAGGCCGATCTCTACGCCGAGGCGGACGCCGATCGCGAAGCGTTCTGGGCCAAGCAGGCGGAGCGGCTGACGTGGGACACGAAGTGGACCACGGTACTGGACTGGACCAATGCGCCGTTCGCGAAGTGGTTCGTCGGCGGCAAGCTGAACGTCGCGTACAACTGCGTCGACCGGCACGTCGAGTCCGGGCACGGCGACCAGGTTGCGATCCACTGGGTCGGCGAGCCGGGTGACACGCGGGACATCACCTACGCCGAGCTGAAGACCGAGGTTTCCAAGGCCGCCAACGCACTCGCGTCCCTCGGCGTCACCGCCGGCGACGTCGTGGCGATCCAGCTGCAGATGGTCCCCGAGGCCATCTTCGCGATGCTCGCGTGCGCGCGGATCGGCGCGCTGCACAACGTCGTCTTCGGCGGCTTCTCGCCGACGGCGCTGCGGGCCCGCGTCGACGACGCCGCCGCGAAGGTCGTGATCACCTCCGACGGCCAGTTCCGCCGCGGCAAGGCCGCGCCGATGAAGGCCAATGTCGACGAAGCGCTCGAAGGCGCCGAAACCGTCGAGAAGGTCATCGTCGTGAAGCGCACGGGCGACAAGCTCGAGGGCGACGTCCCGTGGACCGACGGCCGCGACCTGTGGTGGCACGAGCTCGTCGACGGACAGTCCGAAGAGCACACTCCCGAAGCCTTCGACAGCGAGCACCCGCTGTTCATCCTCTACACGTCCGGGACGACCGGGAAGCCGAAGGGCATCCTGCACACCTCTGGCGGCTACCTGACGCAGACGGCGTACACGCACCACAACGTCTTCGACCACAAGGCCGGCGAAGACGTCTACTGGTGCACCGCGGACATCGGCTGGATCACCGGCCACAGCTACATCGTCTACGGCCCGCTCGCCAACCGCGTCACGCAGGTCGTCTACGAAGGCACGCCGAACACCCCGCACGAGGGGCGGCACTGGGAGATCGTCCAGAAGTACAAGGTCTCCCTCTACTACACGGCTCCGACGCTGATCCGCACGTTCATGAAGTGGGGCGCGGAAATCCCGGAGAAGTACGACCTGTCGTCGCTGCGGGTGCTGGGCTCGGTCGGCGAGCCGATCAACCCCGAGGCGTGGATCTGGTACCGCGAGAACATCGGCGCGGGCAAGGCGCCGATCGTCGACACGTGGTGGCAGACCGAAACCGGCGCGATCATGATCTCGCCGCTGCCGGGCGTCACCTCGACCAAGCCGGGTTCGGCGCAGAAGGCGCTGCCGGGCATCTCCGCGAAGGTCGTCGACGACACCGGCACGGAGGTCGGGCCGGGCGGTGGCGGGTACCTGGTGCTCGACAAGCCGTGGCCGTCGATGCTGCGGGGCGTCTGGGGCGACGAAGAGCGCTTCAAGGAGACGTACTGGTCGCGGTTCAAGGACCAGGGCTTCTACTTCGCCGGCGACGGCGCGAAATACGACAACGACGGTGACATCTGGCTCCTGGGCCGCGTCGACGACGTGATGAACGTGTCCGGCCACCGCATCTCGACGACCGAGGTCGAGTCGGCGCTGGTTTCGCACCCGACGGTGGCCGAGGCCGCGGTCGTCGGCGCGACCGACCCGACGACCGGCCAGGGCATCGTCGCGTTCGTCATCCTGCGCGGCAACGCGGTCGACGGCGGCGAGGAGGCCATCCAGGCGCTGCGCAACCACGTCGCCAAGGAGATCGGGCCGATCGCGAAGCCGCGGCAGATCATGGTCGTGCCGGAGCTGCCGAAGACGCGTTCGGGCAAGATCATGCGCCGCCTACTGCGCGACGTGGCGGAGAACCGGCAGGTCGGCGACGTCACCACGCTGGCCGACTCGTCGGTGATGGACCTGATCTCGTCGGGCCTGAAGTCGGGCAAGTCGGAGGAGTGAGCTAGCGTTACGCTCCGTCAGAGCCCTTCCGGCTTCGCGCCGGGAGGGCTCTGTCATGACCCCCGAGTGGCACGGCTCGAACGCATGTTCTACGCTGTGCCGCGAACCACACCCCCTTCCCCGGGCAAGGAGACGACACGACGATGACCGTGGATGTCCTGACGCACGACGAGGAAACGGCTTCGGCTCCGGCCGAGGCTCCGGCTTCGACTCCGGAGGTTTCCGCCGACGAGGCGACCGTCACCGAGTCCGCGTCCCCCTCTTCGGCGGGCTCGGCCGAGCCCGCCGCCGAGGAGGCCCCCAAGCCCAAGCGCGGCCGCCCGAAGGGTGCGACGGCGTCGACGGCGAAGAAGACCCGCACGGTCGAGCTGATCCTCACGGTCACCGGCACCGCCGACGGCGAGTGGCAGGCCGAGCTGAAGAACGGCTCGAAGTGGGTCGCGAAGGGTCTGGAGATCCCCGCGGCGGCGGTGTCGCGCGCGGCCAAGGAGCTGCACGCGGACCTGTCCGGCCCGATCGACGAGGTGATCAACCAGGCCCGCGAGGCGCAGGCGGCGAAGGTCGCGGCGCTCGAGGCCGAGCTCGAGAAGGCCAAGCAGGCCCTCGCCGAGCTGGACGCCTGAGGCTTCACTCCAGGGAAGCGCCCGGTTCCGCCTCGAGCGGGGCCGGGCGTTTCCGCTTTCAGCTGGCGTTCGGCTGGGCGTCGAAGTCGTCCAGCCACGCTTGGAAGTCGAGCGGACCGTAGAGGTATTCGCCCGGAGCGACGGGCATGTCCGCGGAGTACAGCGCGGCGATCGTCTCGTGGACCAAGTCGTCGTCGACCTCTTCGCCGAACCATCGGCCGGCCCAGTCGGATGCCTCGACGGGCGTGAGCCGTCCGTCGGCGAGTTCACTGAGAACGTCCCGCACCTGCCCGCGCGTCGGCGCTGGTCGATCTTCGCCCATCCGCCCTCCCCGCCAAGACAGCGGCCCCCACCCTTCCCTGGGGGGACGTCCCGATCCCAGTCTACCGGCCCCCACCAGCCAAAACAGGCCACTGGGCGATCTGTGGACAACTCCCGCCAAGCCGCGGAAAAGCAGGGCCACTGTGGATAGCCGGTTGCACCGCAGCCCGAAAACGGCTACCTCAGGCGATCGGCGGGTTACCCGGCAGGGGTGACTTGAACTCCACCCACATCGAGTCCGTCAGCGCCTCGACGTGGTGGGCCACCCCGCGCGGGTGCAGCACCGAATCCCCCGGCTCCAGTTCCGCCTCCACCCCGTCCACCGCGCCCCGCAGGCGGCCCGACAGGACGTACGCGATCGAGTCGTGGTCGTGCGCGTGCGTCGGCGAGGCCACCCCCGCCGGGTAGTGGATCAAATACGCCAGCCCGCTCGACGCCGTCTCCAGCAGCCGGAAGCGGCCCTCGCCGCCGTTCAGCGGGAGGCCCTCCACCGTCCGCAGCGGCTGCCACACCTGCTCCTCCATACTCGCCATGATGACCCATGCCGGCTGAGAGTCCACACAGGACGGCTTAGGTAAGGCAGACGTTAATTAGGCGTACCTGACAAAAAGCCCAAGTCTCGCCACGATTCCCCGTTCGTGTTTCACTTGTCGGGTGACCGAAACGATTGACGGTGACGCCGTGGAGCACACCCACGAACCGCACCAGGACGTGGGCGGGAAGCTGAACTGGCTGCGGGCCGGGGTTCTCGGGGCCAACGACGGGATCGTGTCCGTCGCCGGCATCGTCGTCGGGGTCGCCGGCGCGACCACCGAAAGCACCACGATCCTCACCGCCGGAATCGCCGGGCTCGTCGCCGGCGCCTTTTCCATGGCCGGCGGGGAATACGTCTCCGTGAGCACCCAGCGCGACACCGAACAGGCTTTGCTCCGGCTGGAAAAGCAGGAGCTCAGGACGATGCCCGAGGCCGAGGAGCGCGAGCTCGCCGAAATCTACGAAGGCAAGGGGCTCTCGCCGGAGCTCGCGAGCCAGGTCGCGCGCGAACTGACCGAAAAGGACGCCCTGCAGGCGCACGCCGAGGCCGAGCTGGGCATCGATCCGGGCAACCTGACCAGCCCGTGGCAGGCCGCGTGGGCGTCGCTGCTCGCGTTCTCCGTCGGCGCGCTGCTGCCGCTCCTGTCCATCGCCTGGGCCGGCGTCTCCCTGCGGGTGTGGGCGTGCGCGGCCGCGGTCGTCGTCGGCCTCACGCTGACCGGGTGGGTCAGCGCGAGGCTCGGCGACGCGAAGGTGGGGCGCGCGATCCTCCGCAACGTCGGCGTCGGCGCCCTGACGATGGTGGTGACCTACTTCGTCGGGGTGATCTTCGGGGTCACCGTCGGCTAGTGGACGCCCTTCATCAGCTTGCGGATGAAGGGGATGCCCAGGAACAGCAGCACGCCGACCCCGATGGCGACGCCGCCGACCGTGCTGAAGTACGGCGCTTCGTCGTCGACCGAGTAGTACTCGGCGAGCTTGCCGGACATCGCGGTGCCGAACGAGATCGACAGGAAGTTCAGCGCCACCATCTGCGTCCGGAACGCCTCCGGCGCGAGCTTCGTCGACAGCGACAGCCCGACCGGCGAGAGGCACAGCTCGGCGATCGTGAAGACGAACAGGATGCCGACCATCGCGAGCATCGGGCTCGCGTTCTTGCCGCTGCCCACCATCGGCAGGAACAGCAGGAACGCCGCGCCCATCAGCACGGTGCCGAGGACGAACTTCATCGGCGTCGACGGCTGGCGCTCGCCGAGCTTCGTCCACAGCGCCGCCAGGATCGGGGCGAAGACGATGATGAACACCGGGTTGATCGAGTTGACCCAGGACACCGGCATCTCCCAGCCGAACAGGTTCCGGTTCAGCCGCTGGTCGGTGTAGGCCGCGACGACCGTGAACTGCTGCTGGTACAGCGAGAAGAACACCGCGCTGGCGATGAACATCGGAATGAACGAGAACACCCGGCTGCGCTCGACGCCGGTGATCTTGCTGCTGGTCAGGATGACGAGGAAGTAGATCACCGAGATCACGCCGACCACCCACACGACGACGTCGGCGAGGTTGCCCGGGTTGACGACCCCGGTGACCACCAGCACTACGATCGCGGCGACCAGCAGGAGGGCGCCGCCGACCGCGAGCGCGCGCCGCGACGACGGCAGCGGGTTCGGGATCTCCTTGGCCTTCTCGCCGAGGTTCTTGCGGCCCAGCGTGTACTGGATCAGGCCGAGCGCCATGCCGATCGCCGCGAGGCCGAACCCGAGGTGGAAGCCGACCTCGGTCTGCGCCAGCCCGGTCAGCAGCGGGCCGACGAAGCCGCCGAGGTTGACGCCCATGTAGAAGATCGTGAAACCGGCGTCGCGCCGCTCGTCGCCGTCGGCGTAGAGCGTGCCGACGATCGCCGTCGCGTTGGACTTCAGCCCGCCGCTGCCGACCGCGACGCACACGAGGCCGACGCCGATGCCGGCCAGGCCCGGCAGCAGCGCCAGGCTGATGTGGCCGATCATGATCAGCACGGCGCTGTAGAACAACGTCCGTTCCGAGCCGAGCAGCCGGTCGGCCACCCACGCCCCGACGACGGCGGAGAGGTAGACGAGACCGCCGTACGCGCCGACGATGCCGAGCGCCGACTCCTGCGCCAGGCCCAAGCCGCCCTGTTCGACCTTGTAGTAGAGGTAGATCGGCAGGATGCCGAGCATCCCGTAGTAGGAGAAGCGCTCCCACATCTCGACGCCGAAGAGGTTCGCCAGCCCTCGTGGGTGCCCGAAGAACCTCGTGTCCTGCTGGACCTCGGTGGAGGTGCTCACAACTCTGTCTTCCTTTGTCTCGGACTTCGTTGTCGCTTGGCATGCTATGAGCCCACTTGGTGACCCACCACCGGCACCCCGTGTGGCGATGGCCATAACGATCCGTGACAAAAAGTACTAAAATAACGACACGGTGCGCCGGGAAGTCTGGTCGGCAACGGTGATCGACGACCCCTGGAGCCGCCCGTGTCCCGCCCGCTGACCGAGTTCGCCCGCTACCTGCGCACCGAGACGACCGGCGGTCTGATCCTGCTCGCCGCGACCGCCGTCGCCCTGCTCTGGGCCAACTCGCCGCTGCGCGACAGCTACCACGCCCTGCGCGACTTCCGGCTCGGCCCGGAGTTCCTGCACCTGAACCTGACACTCGGCGACTGGGCGAAGGACGGCCTCCTCGCGCTGTTCTTCTTCGTCGCCGGGCTCGAGCTCAAGCGCGAGCTCGTCGTCGGTGAGCTGTCGCGGTTCAAGCAGGCGATCCTGCCGGTCGTGGCCGCGGCCGGCGGCATGGTCGTGCCCGCGCTCGTCGCGCTGTCGGTCGGCTGGGGGACGCCGGGCATCGAGCGGGCCTGGGCGATCCCGGTCGCCACGGACATCGCGTTCGCGCTCGGCGTGCTCGCGCTGACCGCGTCGAACCTGCCCTCGAGCGCGCGGGTCTTCCTGCTGTCGCTGGCCGTGGTGGACGACCTCGGCGCCATCGTCGTCATCGCCCTCGTCTTCACGACCGGCTTCGACCTGGTCGCGGCGGCCGTGGCGGTGGCCGGGCTCGCGCTGTACGCCTTCCTGCAGCACCGCCGGATCCGGACGCCGTGGCTGTACGTGCCGCTCGCGCTGGTCGTCTGGGTCGCCGTGCACTCGGCGGGCATCCACGCGACGATCGCCGGGGTCGCGCTGGGCCTGCTCACCCGCGTCCGCGCCGACGAAGGCGAGGCCGAGGCGCCCGCGGTGCGGCTCGAGCACCGGCTCCAGCCCTGGTCGGCGGCCGTCGCCGTGCCGGTGTTCGCGTTGTTCGCGGCCGGGATCTCGGTCAGCGGCGACGCGCTCGGCGCGGTGTTCACGACGGCGTTGCCGCTCGCGGTGCTCGCCGGGCTGCTCGGCGGCAAGGTCGTCGGGATTCTCGGGGCCAGCACGCTCGCCGTGAAGCTGCGCCTGGCGGAGAAGCCGCGTGGCATGGGCTGGCGCGACATGGCCGCGTTGTCCGTGCTCGGCGGGGTCGGGTTCACGGTCAGCCTGCTGATCGCGGAGCTGGCGTTGCCGGAAGGCGCGAGCGAACTGGCCAAGGCGGCGGTGTTGATCGCGTCGGCGGCGGCGTCCCTGCTGGCGGCGGCACTGCTACTGCGCCGTAGCAAGGTGCACGCCCGAATCTCCGACACACTGTGACGCCGCCGCGCCCGGTTTACCGACACATGGCACGATGACCCGGTGAGCAGCCCCAAACACGAACGCACCGGCCCCGACGGCGTGGGGGCCGTGCCTTACCTCCCGCTGTCCTCCGACACCGACGTCCCCGGCGACCAGTCGATCGGCAGGCTCGTCGGCGACGCGACCCAGCACATCTCGACCCTGGTCCGGGCCGAGATGGAGCTCGCGAAGTCCGAGCTGGTCGGCGAGGTGAAGAAGGGCCTCAAGGGGGCCATCTACTTCCTGATCGCGCTGACGGTCCTGCTGTACAGCTCGTTCTTCTTCTTTTTCTTCCTGTCCGAAGGCCTCGCGGACTGGTTCCGGCCGCTGCACCGCTGGGGCGCGTTCGGCATCGTGTTCGTCCTGATGCTGCTGGTCGTGGCCGCGGCCGGGTTCCTGGGCTACCGCAAGGTGAAGAAGTTCAAGGCCCCCGAGCGGACGATCGCCAGCGTCAAGGAGACGGCCGCCGCGCTCAAGCCGCACAAGGCGCCCGACGCCGACCTGACGACCACGCGCGACTGAGTCGTTGCACCCGTCCCCCGACCCGTCGAGCGTCCGGCTCGACGGCCCGTGGGCGCACCGCGACGTGTCCGCGAACGGCATCCGGCTGCACGTCGCCGAGCTCGGCGAGGGGCCCGTCGTGGTGCTGCTGCACGGGTTCGCCGAGTTCTGGTGGACCTGGCACCACCAGCTGCGGGCGCTGGCCGACGCCGGGTTCCGCGCGGTCGCCGTCGACCTGCGCGGCTACGGCGACTCGGACAAGCCGCCCCGCGGCTACGACGCGTGGACGCTCGCCGGTGACGTCGGCGGCCTGATCAAGTCGCTCGGGGCGCGCCGCGCGCACCTCGTCGGGCACGCGTGGGGCGGCCTGCTCGCGTGGACGGTCGCGGCGCTGCACCCCCGGCTCGTGGCTTCGGTGACGGCGATCGGCGCCGCCCACCCCCTCGCGCTGCGCTCGTCGGTCCGCCCGTGGCGCGGCCAGGGCCGCGCGGCCGGGCACCTCTTCCGCTTCCAGGTGCCGATGGCGCCGGAGAAGTGGCTCGTGAAGGACGACGCCCAGGCCGTCGCGGACCTGTTCGGCGCCTGGGCCGGCAGCGGCTGGCGGTCCACTTCGGACTTCGACCGCAGCGTCGGGGCCTTCCGGCAGGCGATGCTCGTGCCCGGCGTCGCGCACAGCGCACTCGAGTACTACCGGTGGGCGTTCCGCGCCCAGTTCCGCGGTGAGGGCCGCCGGTTCACGGTCGCCCTGGGCGGGCGGATCGCGGCGCCGACCCTGCAGCTGCACGGCGCCGACGACACCTGCATCCTCCCCGAGACGGCGGCGGCGTCGGTGCGCTGGGCGGGCCCGCACGCCGAGCCGGAGCTCTGGCCGGGCGTCGGGCACTTCCCCCACCTCGAGGCACCGGACCGCACATCGGCGGCGCTAGTGGGCTTCCTCAAGTGAGATGGCGTTCTTCGCGTGCTCGGTCGGATTCTCCGTGGCCAGCGCCTGGTTGAGCGCGACGAAGGGCCGCATCCGCCGTTCGTAAACCGCGAAGGCGGTTTCGTGCTCCGCGCGGCCGAGTTCCTGCGCGAGGACGTACGCGCCGACGAGCGCGACCCGGCCGGCCGACCAGCGGTCCAAGTGGATCTGAGCCATCGCGTCGAAGTAGCAGACGTCCGCGGCGAGCCGCTTCTGCTCCGGGACGGCCATCCGCGGCAGCGGTTCCGAGCCGGCGCTGCTGGACGGTCTCGCGATGCGGTACGGGCGTTAGGCGGCGCAGGAGCCGGTGGAGACGTTCGCCGTCTGCGACGGTGCCGCGTCGACCTCGGCGCGCACCTGCTCGGCGGTCAGCGTGAAGCCGGTTTCGGGGTCCTCGACCGCCGCGCCGAACACGACGCCGATGACCCGGCCGTCCGGTGTCACCATCGGACCGCCCGAGTTGCCGCTGCGGATTTCCGCGCGGACCGTGAAGACGTCCCGCTGCACGGTGTTGGCGTCGTAGATGTCCGGGCCGCGCAGGTTGATCCGGCCGCGCACGCGGGCGGGCGTCGCGCGGTACGGGCCGTCGAGCGGGTAGCCGAGCACGATCGCGCTGTCGCCCGCCGTGGCTGTTTCGGTCGCGAACCGGAGGGGCTCGGCGCGCAGCCGGGGCACGGCGAGCACCGCGATGTCGACCTCCGGGTCGAAGTAGACGACGCGAGCCGGGAAGTCGCCCTGGGTGGTCTCGATGCCGACGGTGTCGGTACCGGCGACGACGTGCGCGTTCGTCATCACCCGCTGCGGCGCGATCACGAACCCGCTGCCTTCCAGCGACCGCGAGCACGAGCTGGCGCTGCCGCGGATCTTGACGACGCTGCCGTGCAGCTGCTGGACGGTCCCGCTGCTCTGCAGCGTCGGGTCCGGGGGCGAGGTGTCGGCCGTCGGGGCCTTCTGGAACGGGTCGACGATGGACGGGAAGCCGGACGCGTCGAGCAGCTTGCGCAGCTGGCTCGGGAAGCCCTGCGCGGCCTCCGGCATGGCGTCGTTGACCTTGCCGAGCACCACCGAGCCGTTGATCGCCTTGGCGAGCCCCGGCACGCCGGACACGGTCGTCAGCGGGGTCGCGATCAGCCACGCCACCACGAAGACGACGAGGGCCTGCACGACCGCGCCGAGCGTCTTGTCGATGCCGGACAGCTTGTCCGGGTTGATCTTCTGGCGGAGCCTGCGGCCGGCGTAGACGCCGACCGCCTCGCCGAAGGCGACCAGGAAGACGACGGTCGCGACCGCGAAGGCGACTTTCCAGACCGGGTCGTCGAAGAAGGCGACGACCACCGGCGCGAGCTTGATGCCGACGAGCGCGCCGAGCACGACGCCGACGAGCGACGGCAGCGCGACGATCACGCCCTGGTATGCGCCGGACACCGCCGCCAAGACGGCCAGCAGCAGGACCAGCACATCGACCCAGTTCACCGCGTCACCCTTCCGTCAACCGCGCCTGGTACGCGGCGAGCGCTTCGTCGAGGTCCCGGACGTCGCCCGAGTCCCATTCGCGCTCCCAGCCTCCCAGGCCGAGCAGGACGGACAGCAACCCGGCGGTGAAACCCCAGACGAACAGGCCCGACACCTCGAACGCCGGGCCCTTCCACGGCGCGCCGGCCTTCTGGACCATGAACCGGTTGGCCGGGTCGGCCAGGTCGGCGAGCGCGACGCGGGCGACGGACGCCGTCTCGCCGGGGTCCACGGCGTGCACCGGCGACGGGACGTCCCAGTGCGCCAGCACCGGCGTCACGGCGAACTTCGAGACCGGGACGAACAGCTCCGGCAGCACCGCGACCGGCCGGACGCCGGACGGGACGACCCCGGTCTCCTCCTCGGCCTCGCGCAGCGCGGTGCCGATCGGGCCGCCGTCGCCGTCTTCGGCGCCGCCGCCCGGGAAGGCGACCTGGCCCGCGTGCGAGCCCAGGGTGTCGGCGCGGCGCTGCAGCAGGACGTCGGGCTCGCCGTCGGCCTCGCGCTCGCCGAAGAGGATGAGCACCGCGGCGGCGCGCGTGTAGCTGTCCTCGGGCGGGCTGAACCGGGTGAACGTCTTCGAATCGACCTCGCCGCTGACCTTGACCAGCGGCCGGAGCCACTCGGGGACGGACTCCGGCTCGACCAGCGGTCCGATCATGAAGTCCCTCCCACTGCTGCACGCACCTGGTCAGTGTTCCCGAACGTGCGGGGATTCGCGATGAACCGCACCTCACCGGCGGCGGTGACCAGGTAGGACGCCGGCAGCGACGACGGCACCTTTAGGGCCGTGCGGACCGGCCCCGTCTGCCCTTCGCCGTCGAAGACCGACGGTAGGTGCACGCCCAGCTGGGCGAGCAGGTTCAAGCCGTCCTTCGCCGGACTCTGCACCTGGACGCCGAGCACGCGCACGGCACCCGGCTGCTTCGCGTACTCCTGGAGCACGGGCAGCTCGGTCCGGCACGGCTGGCACCACGACGCCCACACGTTGACCAGCACCGGAGCCCCGGCGAGGGCCTTGCCGACGTCGACGCTCGCGCCGTCGCCGAGGCAGTCCGCCGTGACGCCCTCGAGCTGCTTCACGGGCTGTGCGGAGCTCGGCGCCGGACACGCTTGGAGCGCCGCCGCGGACCTGGCCGGGGCCAGGTCTTCGGACGGCTTCGCGGCGCTGTCGCCACCGCCGCGGGGCAGCAGCGCGAGGATGAGCGCCACCGCCAGCACGGCGGCGGCCAGCGCCCATTTGGTGACGGTCGTCACCGGGGCGCCGCCAGCGCCAGGATGTGGTCCTTTTCGATGCCTTTGACCAGCTTCGCGGCTTCCTCGAACCCGGTCGGGCCGGTGCCGTAGGACGGGCAGTCCCTGGCCAGCGGGCAGGCGCCGCAGGCGGGCTTCTTGGCGTGGCAGACGCGCCGGCCGTGGAAGATCACCCGGTGCGAGAGCATGGTCCACTCCTTGCGGGGGATCAGCTCGCCGACCGCGTGCTCGACCTTGACCGGGTCCTCTTCGGCCGTCCAGCCCCAGCGGCGGACCAGCCGGCCGAAGTGGGTGTCGACGGTGATGCCCGGGACGTCGAAGGCGTTCCCGAGCACGACGTTCGCCGTCTTGCGGCCGACGCCGGGCAGCGTGACGAGGTCCTCGAGCTTGCCCGGCACCTCGCCGTCGAAGCGCTCGACCAGCGCCGCGCCCAGGCCCATGACGGAGTTCGCCTTGGCCCGGTAGAAGCCGGTGCTGCGGAGGTACTCCTCCAGCTCGGCGCGGTCGGCGCCCGCGTAGTCGGCGGCGGTCCGGTAGCGCTTGAACAGCGCGGGCGTGACGAGGTTCACGCGGACGTCGGTGGTCTGCGCGGACAGCACGACCGCGACCAGCAGTTCCAGTGGAGTGGTGAAGTCGAGCTCGCAGTGGGCGTCGGGATACACGTCGTCGAGGCAACGCTTCATCCGCCTGGCGCGTCTCACCAGAGCTAACCGGCTTTCACCAGCGCCCTCACGGGGGGCGTTCGTGGTGGCAGGTGGCACCCCGATAGCCTACGGGCGCCGTCGGGCGAGCCGGTCAGTGCACCGGTGGACGACCGACACGCCAGAGCACCACCTCGGCGCAGTTTTCCGGCCGCCATGAGCGAGGATCTGGAGTAGATGCTTTTCACTGAGTGTTTCGGGGTCCGGTCATGACCGTCTGGTTCGTCATCCTGGTCCCCCTGGTGATCATGTTCTTCGCGCTGTTCATGGAGCGCGTGGAGAGCCGGCTCAAGCACGTCGCGGTGCAGGAGAACGAGGTCGAAGAGTTCCTCGAGCAGGCGCAGCCCAACGAGGTCAGGGCGCTCTACGGGCACGGCATCGGCCGCGCGCTGGAGCTGTTCCGGCTGCGTAGGCTGGGCGGACGGGCAGCCAGGCTACGCGCGCGTCGCGTGCGGAGTTAGGCTCCACGTTCGAACGAGATCATCCGGCGGGCGCGCGCGTCCGACGGGCGATCTCGTGAGTACGCCCTAGACTGACGCGCAAGTGATCGGCGTCACGCTCTTCCACACACGGGAGGGCGTGAACGTTTCTCGACGAGGAGGCACCCGAGGTGGACGAAACCCTGGCCCGTGCGGGCATTTTCCAGGGTGTGGAGCCGGCAGCGGCGGAGGCGCTGGCCCAGACCTTGGAATCCGTGGAGTTCCCCCGCGGCCATGTCATCTTCAACGAGGGTGAGCCCGGCGACAAGCTGTACATCATCCAGTCCGGCAAGGTGAAGATCGGCCGCAAGTCGCCCGACGGCCGCGAGAACCTGCTGGGCATCTTCGGCCCGTCCGACATGTTCGGCGAGCTGTCCATCTTCGACCCCGGCCCCCGGACGTCGAGCGCGACCACGGTCACCGAGGTCCGCGCGGTCACCATGGACCGCCCGGCCCTGCGCCAGTGGATCTCGACCCGGCCGGAGATCGCCGAGCAGCTGCTGCGCGTGGTCGCGCGCCGCCTGCGCCGGACGAACAACATGGTCGCGGAACTGATCTTCACCGACGTCCCCGGCCGCGTGGCGCGGGCGCTGCTGCAGCTCGCGCAGCGGTTCGGCAGCCAGGAGGCGGGTCTGCTGCGGGTCACGCACGACCTGACGCAGGAAGAGATCGCCCAGTACGTGGGCGCGTCCCGCGAGACCGTCAACAAGGCGCTCGCCGACTTCGCGCACCGCGGCTGGCTGCGGCTCGAAGGCAAGAGCGTGCTCATCCTGGACCCGGAGCGCTTGGCTCGCCGGGCTCGCTGAGTTCTTACGCCAGAAGGCCCCCTCACCCTTCCGGGCGAGGGGGCCTTCTGCGTTGGTGACCCAAAACAAAGAGCCGGGCGCCACCCCCGACGTGGCGCACCGGCTCTTCGTTGTCGCGCGGACCATCCCCCGACGATCCGCGCTCCCCGCCCTCCGGGATCAGGCCCCGACCCAAGTGCCGGAGGGAGCTGGGTTCTGTGCTGTTGTTCAACCATCACGGCCCATACCCACGAATTCAAGGCCATTCACTCTCAAGGACGCCGTCCCGGTCGTTTCGTTGCACGAGTTCACGGAGAATATCGATAGCGTTACCCGATCGAGACTTGGTGACGCAGCTGACCGTAAAAAAACTGGTACTCACGTACCACTCTGCGGCATACTAGTACGCGTGTCCCACTCCGAAGGTCGTACGTCTCTGGCCGACTACCGCGGCGCGCTGACGACCCGCGCCGCCCGGTGGCCCGCCGTCGCGTCCGTGCTCGCGCGCCTGCCGATCGCCATGATCGGCATCTCGGCCCTGCTCTACGTCCAGCGCGAGACCGGCTCCTTCGCCGCCGCCGGGCTGGTCTCGGCCGGCTCGCTCGTCGGCGTCTCCGTGGGCGCGGTGATCCAGGGCAGGCTGATCGACCGGTTCGGCCCGACGCGGCCGCTGCTCGTCGTCGCGGCCCTGCTCGCGCTGTCCATGACCGCCCTGGTGACGGCCATCGAGTCGCACGCCCCGACGACGGTGCTGGTGGCGTTCGCCGCGGCGACCGGGCTGTCGGAGCCGATGGTCGGCTCGGCGTCCCGCGCCCTGTGGACGCGGCTGCTGCCCCCGGGCGGCGCGCGCAACGCGGCGTTCTCGTACGAGGCGATCAGCATGGAGGTGTTCTTCATCCTCGGTCCCGGCGTGGCCGGGCTGCTGGTGCTGGCCCCGTGGGCGGGCACCGGCCTGGTGCTGGGCGTCGCGGTGCAGTTCACCGGCGCGGTGCTGTTCGCGCTGAGCCCGGCGGTGCGCGCATGGGGTCCGTCCTCGGGTTCGTCCGGCTCGATGCTGGGTGCGCTGGCCAGCCGGGGTATGCGGACGCTGGCGCTGGCGGCGCTCGGGTTCGGCGTGGTGATCGGGTTCGTCGAGGTGGCGGTCCCGGCGTCGGCGACCGAAGCCGGGGCGCCTTCGTTCGGCGGGCTGCTGCTCTCGGCGTGGTCGCTCAGCTCGGTGGCGTTCGGCGTGGCGTACAGCCTGCGCCCGTGGCCGCGCCGGATGGGCCTGCGGCTGCCGGCGTTGCTCGGCGGCTTCGGGGCGCTGGTGGCGCTGCTCGCGTGGCCGTCGTCGCTGTGGGGGCTGGCGTTGATGATGTTGCTGGCGGGCGCGCTGATCACGCCCCAGTCGACGGCGCACTCGTCGGCGATCGAGCTGGTCGCGCCGTCCGGAACCGCGGCGGAGGCGTTCGGCTGGGTGCTGACGGCGGTGACGCTGGGGCTGGCCGCCGGGCAGTCGGTCAGCGGGTACGTCGTGGAGCACGCCGGCCCGTCGGCGGCGTTCTTGACGGCGAGCGTGGCCGGGTTGGTGCTCGCTCTGCTCGTTTGGTTGCTGCGGGGGACGGTCCGGGCACCTCAGCCGGCCGCCGCGGCTGCGGAGCTGGTCGGCGTCCGGTAAGCATTTCCGCAGGTCAGCTGCCATGCGCGGCGTTTTTGTCGGTGGTCGCCGCTAGCTTGCGGGAATGGACGTCACCGCGCCTGCCCACCGCCTCTCGGCGGCCGTTTCCGCCGCTTCGCGGCTGCTGCCTGCCCGCGCCGGGCTGCGGCTGCGGGCGGACGCGGCCGGGCTGACGGTCGCCGGCAACGACCCGGACCTCGCCGTCCGGTTCGACTGCCCGGCGACCGCCCACACGGACGGTTCGGTCGCCGTGCCCGCGGCACCGCTGGCCGAGACGTTGAAGATGCTCGACTCCGAGTTGGTGCGCTTGGTCGTCGAAGGCAGCCGCTTGGCCCTGCGGGTCGAAAACGCGCGTTTCGCATTGCCGCTGCTGTCCACCGAGGCCGGGCCGCCGGTCCTCGAGCTGTCCCGAGTGTCCGAAGTGGACGGTGCGGCGTTCGCGTCGGCGCTGCGGATCGTCGCGGGAACGGCGTCGAAGGACGACCCGCTCCCGCTGTTCACCGGCGTCCGGCTGCAGGCGGACGACCGGCTGACGCTGACAGCATCGGATCGCTACCGGATGGCGGTGGCCCGGCTGCCGCTGCTTTTCCCGGGATCGTTGGACGTCCTGGTCCCGGCAACACTGCTGACCGAGGCGGCACGCCAGGCGAAGGGCACGGTCGGCCTGCACGCGGGGCCGGGCCGGTTCGGACTGAGCTGGCCGGGCGGCCTGGTGGGAACGGCGGTCCTCGACGCGGGGTTCCTGTCGGAGGACTCGATCCCGTCCTCCGCGGTCGACACGAGGGTGTCTTTGAGTGCGGACGCCTTGGCGGCGGCGGTCCGCAGGGTCGGGGTGTACGCGGAGGACCGGCGAGTGCTGACATTGGAGGTCGGCGATACGCAGGTCCGTTTGGCGAGCGCCCGCCAGGACGCGGGCGAGGCGGAGGAGACGCTGAAGGCCGAGGTCAGCGGTGGCCGGACGTCGCCGTCGTTCCAGGCCAGGTACCTGCTCGACGCGTTGCAGGCGTTCGCGGGCGACCGGGTGGAGTTGTCGATCCAGCCGGGGATGCGGGCGTGCGTCCTGAGGTCGGCGGAGCCCGGGGAGGTGGAGCTGACGTACTACCTCATGCCGATGCTGCCCCGGTAGCGAGGCGGCTCGCAGCCCGGTGCGCTCAGCTCGCCGAAGCTGCCTTGACCGCGGCCTCGACTTCGGCGAAGGACGGGTTGACCATCGCGGTCGACCCGACGATCACGGTCGGCACGGTCTCGTTGCCGTTCGCGACCTCTCGCACGCGCGCGGCGGCGGCCGGGTCTTCCCAGATGTTGATCTTCCGGATGTTGAAGCCGCTGCGCGACATCGGGCGGTCCAGCGCCGCGCAGAACCCGCACCCCGGGCGCCAGTAGAACTCGACCTCGACGTTGCTCATCCCTGCTCCTCCGACCGCAAGTAGTCCAATTGCGCTTGCACGCTCAGCTCGGCCGGCGCCCACAGCGCCCGGTCGACGTCGGCGTACACGACCTCGACGACCTGGCGCGGGGTGGCGTCCGCCCCCAGCGTCTTCAATGCCGAACGCACCTGGTCCAGCCGCTGTTCCCGGTGGGCGAGGTACTCGCCGGCGGTCGCGGCCAGATCGGGGAGCTCCGGACCGTGCCCGGGCAGCCCCAGCGTGCCCGCCGGCAGCTCGATCAGCTTCCGCAGCGAGCGCAGGTAGTCGCCGAGGTCGTGCAGCACGGTCGTGCCGCGGCCGAGGATCGTGTCGCCGGTCAGCACCTGGCCGTCGAGCACCAGCGACACCGAGTCGTCCGTGTGCCCCGGCGTGTGCAGGACCCGGAGGGAAAGGCCGCCCGCCGAGATCACCTCACCGTCCACAAAGGACGAAGCGCCGAGGCACAGCGACGGGTCGAACGCCCGCACCGGCGCGCCGACGCGCTCGGCGAACCACGGCGCGCCCTCGGCGTGGTCCGGGTGGAAGTGGGTCAGCAGGACGAGCTCCACCGAGCCGACCGCGGCGAGCAGTTCGAGGTGCTCCAGATCGCGGTAGCCCGGATCGACGACCACGGCCGGGCTCGACGGCGTCGCCCGCAGCACCCAGCTGTTGGTGCCTTCGAGCGTCATCGACGACGGGTTGTTCTCCAGCAGCACCGACGCCGTCTCGGACACCTGGCGCAGCACGCCGTACGCGGGGGCGCTCATCGCTTCTCCAGCACGACGCGGACGTGGTCGTTCTCCCGGATGAGCGTCGGCGCGATGCGGACGATCTCGCGCTGCTCGTTCAGGATGTCGTCGGCGGTCGCGAACTTCGCCAGCTCGCTCAGCGTCAGCCAGGTCGGCGGCATCAGCATCCGGCGGCCTTCGCGCGCGTCGGCGATCGCGTCCTCCGGGCGCTGCCAGCCGGAGCTCGACGCCTCCGACGTCGCGCCGTCGGCTTGCTGCCCGTCCGGCAGCTTCGCGACGTAGAAGCGGGTGTCGTACCGGCGGGGCTCCTCCTCGGGCGTGATCCAGTGCGCCCACGGGCGCAGCAGGTCGGCTCGCAGGGTCAGGCCCGCGTCGGCGAGGAAGGCCGCCAGCGACACCTCCCGCGTCTCCAGGGCCTGGCGGGCGGCCGCGTACGGCGTGACGTCGGTGAGGACGGCGTCCGCGCTGCCCGCGAGCAGCACGCCGGACTCCTCGAACGTCTCGCGCACCGCCGCGCAGGTCAGCGCCCGCGCGAGCGCGTCGTCGCAGCTGAACCGCGCGGCCCACCACGACGGCTCGGGGCCGGCCCACGCCACCGACGCGTCGGCGTCGCGCTTGTCGACCCCGCCACCGGGGAAGACGGTCATCCCGCCCGCGAACGGCATGCCCCTGACCCGGTGCTGCAGGAAGATCTCGACGCCGTCGGCGCCGTCCCGGACCAGGATCACGGTGGCCGCGTCCTTCGGCGTGGCCGGCGGGCCGTCTGCATTGGCCCGCGTGGCGACGCCGGCTCCCACCGGGATGTCGAAGACGAACTCCGTTGGCTGCTCCACCCGGGAAACATACCTCCGGACCCCGACGCCCCGTCGCGCAGTTGTGGCACGCCGGACACGACAAAGGCGGAGCCTTCACGGGAAAGCTCCGCCTTTGCCGAAGATCGACCTAGGGGGCGGTCCAGCCGCGCTGGTCGCCGCCGGAGCGGGAAGCGCCGTTGAGCCGCATCTTTGCCGCTTCGGCCCGCTCGCGCTCGGCCAGCTCGGCGTGCAGCTCGCGCAGCAACGCCCGGTCTCGCTCGCTCAGGCTCGGGTCGTCCAGGTCCAGCGCGGGCAGCTCGACGACCTCGTGCATCGACGGCTTGCCCGCGGCGATCTCGCGGCCCTTCTCCGGGTCCTCGGCCAGCGCCTGCCGCAGCTGCGCGACCTCGGCCGGCGTCAGGTCGGCGGTGCGCTCCGCCCGCGTCTCGGTCCGGTCGGACGACCGGTCCACCCGCGACGGGCGGGGCGGCTCCGGGGCGGGCGGCGGCGACACGATCGGCACCACCGGGGCCACCGGCTCCGGCGGAGTCGTCGTCGCGGTGCTCGACCGGATGCTGTGCCGGCTGCCCGACGACTCCGCGACCGGCTCGGCCTTCACCACGGCCGGCGGCTTGACCGGCTCGGACGGCCGGTACGCCGAGGCGGACGACGTCGTGTTCCCGGTCACCCACGCCGGTGACGCGGCCGCCGCGGCGGCCTGGTGGTACTCGGAGTGCGCGACGCCGGGGCCGCTGACCTCGACGACGGAGTGGATCCCGGCCCGGCGCAACGCCGTGTCGACGCGGAACGCGACGGCCGGCGGGTTGCCCTCCGGCCCCAGCTCCACGAGCACCACGCGCTGCGGCAGCGCGCCCGGCACGCTGCCGGCCGGCGTGTTGCGCCACACCGCGTGCACCGACCGGACGTCCGGCAGCACCTGCAGCGTCCGGTCGAGCGCCTCGGCGATGCCGAACTCCGGGGAGTTCTCGCCGGTGAACCGGTGCGTGCTGACCGGCTCGGCCTCGTCGACCAGCAGGTCGTTCGCCAACGTCGCGTCCGACCGGCTCATCTCGAGGACGAGCGCGAGCTCGCGCTGCTCGGCGGAGCTGACCGGGATCCGGCCCGCGATGAGCGTGCCGGTGGTCAGCTCGACCGCCTCGTCGATGTGGGCCCGGGCAATCAGCTCACGCGCTTCGGTGAGCGCGCTGTCGTCGATCCGGCCCGCCAGGGCCAGCAACAGGTTGTGCAGGCGCAGGGGCACCGAGAACCCGTCCATGGGCGGGCCGTCGTGGACCTCCACCATTGCCTTGCTCCCTCCCAGCTCGCTGGCGGGCGAGCGTTATGCGGCTACTAGCCGGTTCCCCGTCACCGCGCCCACGCAGACCAGTTCCGAATCGGCCAGCGCGGCCCGGTGGTACTCCGGCAGGTCGAAGCGCGACGGGATGACCTCGACGCTGGGCTCTTCGTCGCCCAGGACGCGCAGCACCCGCTGCAGCTCGCCGGTCAACCTCGGCAGACCGTTCAGCGCGGTGATCAGCAGGACGCGCTTGGCCGTGCCCTGCCCGACCACACCGACGTGTCGCCAGCTCTGCCGCACTTCCCCCACGTCCGGGCGCCCTCGCAACGTTGCGTGGATCAACACGGACACGGAGTCGACCGAGTTAACCCATTCGGGCGCACTCGCCGTGAATGTGTACCGGTTCTCGGCAACGTCGTCTACCCCCAGCGTCGAACTGACCTGGTGCCAGTCGGCGCCGTGCGGGATGAGACCGGCCACGAGCAGGCGGTACTCCGTCTGGTCGAGGTCAATCCTGTGCTTAAGCAAAGACCTCGGCAGGGTCCGGGCGAGCGTGCCCATGGCGCCCTCGCCGAGCCAGTCGCGGAACCGCCACAGCAGCTGGTCGGGCAGCCGCCCGGCCAGCCGGAGCAGCAGCTCGTGGGTGGACTGCTCGATGTCCGGGTCCATCACTGCACCTCCACGATCAGTTCGACCTCCACCGGCGACCCGATGGGCAGCTCCGCCACGCCGACGGCCGAGCGGGCGTGGATGCCCGCGTCGCCGAAGACCGCGCCGAGCAGCTCGGACGCGCCGTTGACGACCGCCGGCTGGCCGGTGAAGCCCTCCGCGGAAGCCACGAAGCCGACAACCTTGACGATCCGCGTGACGTTGTCAATGCCCACCAAGGCGTGCACGGCCGCGAGCGCGTTGAGCGCCGACGTGCGGGCGTGGCCCTTCGCCTCTTCGGGGCTGATCTCCGCGCCGACCTTGCCGGTCGCGGCGAGCACGCCGTCGACGAAGGGCAGCTGGCCGGAGGTGTAGACGTGGTTGCCGCTCTGGACGGCGGGCACGTAGGCGGCCAGCGGGGCCGCCACGCCGGGCAGCTCGATGCCGAGCTCCTTCAGCCGTTCGCTCCAGCTCACGCGGATCAGCCCTTCGGACGCTTGAGGTACGCGACGTGCTGTTCGCCCGTCGGGTTCGGCAGCACGGTGACCAGTTCCCAGCCGTCCTCGCCCCACTGGTCGAGGATCTGCTTCGTCGCGTGGATCAGGAGGGGGACGGTCGCGTACTCCCACTTGGTGGCGCTCATGGAACGGGAGCGTAGCCAAGCGGGCAAGACCGGCGGGGGCCACCGCCGGGTTGACGCGCGCGACGCGCCGGAGTGTGGTCCATCTCACGCCGCTAGCGTGGGCTCGTGGAAACGTGGCGCGTGATCGCGACGGCGCTGCTCGCGGCGGCCGGGCTGCCCCTGGTGCTCGTCGTGATGGCGAAGGTGCGCGATCGGACGCAAAGCTCCGGTCAGGTCGCGCTCGGCGGCGTGATCACCTTCACCCTGCTGCTCGTGGTGGGCGTGCTCACCCTCACGGTGCTGCCCGGGCTCGCGGCCTGGGTGCTGGTCGCGGCGGTCGCCGCTGCGGTCAGCGTCATGCTGCTGGCCAGCTGAGAGCTGATTTAGGGTGAAGAAGTGACCACTCCCCATGCCGGCTGGACCGACGAGCTTGCCCGCGCCCGGCTGCACTTCGTCACCGGCAAGGGCGGAACCGGCAAGACGACGCTCGCCGCGGCGCTCGGCCTCGCGCTCGCCCGCGAAGGCCGTCGCGTGCTGCTCATCGAGGTCGAGGGCCGCCAGGGCATCGCCCAGCTCTTCGACACCGAGCCGCTGCCCTACGCCGAGCAGCGCATCGCCGCCGTCCCCGGCGGGGGCGAGCTGCGCGCGCTGCACATCGACGTCGAAGCCGCGCTGCTCGAGTACTTCGAGATGTTCTACAACCTGGGCTTCGCCGGGCGGACGCTGCGGCGGATGGGCGCGATCGAGTTCGCGACCACCCTCGCGCCGGGCCTGCGGGACGTCCTGCTCACCGGGAAGATCAAGGAGTGCGTCGGCCGGACCGAGTCCGACGGGCGGCACACCTACGACGCCGTCGTCGTCGACTCGCCGCCGACCGGCCGGGTCGTCAAGTTCCTCGACGTCACCAAGGCCCTCACCGACCTCGCGAAGACCGGCCCGATCCGCGGCCAGGCCGAGGGCGTGGTGCGGCTGCTGCACTCCGGCGAGACGGTGATCCACCTGGCCACGCTGCTGGAGGAGATGCCGGTCCGCGAGACCGTCGAGGCCGTGGCCGAGCTGGACGGCGCCGACCTGCGCCCGGGCGCGGTGCTGGTCAACCGGGTCCGGCCGCCGCGGCTGCCCGCCCGTTCGGTGACCGCCGCCGCGGACGGGCGCGTCGACGCCTCCCGCGTCCGGACCGGGCTGGCGTCGGCCGGGCTGAAGCTGCCGCAGGAGACCCTGGACGCGCTGGTCGACGAGACCGTCGAGCACGCCGTGCGGGTCGCCGCCGAGCAGCGGGCGCGCGAGCAGCTCGCCGAGGCCGACCTGCCGACCCTGGAGCTGCCGGACCTGACCGACGGCGTCGACGTCGCGGCCCTCTACGACCTGGCCGAGGCCCTGACCGACCAGGGGGTGCGGTTGTGACCACCATCGACATCGACGCGCTGCTCGACGACCCGGAGAGCCGCGTGATCGTCTGCTGCGGCTCCGGCGGCGTCGGCAAGACCACCACCGCCGCGGCGCTGGCCTTGCGCGCGGCCGAGCGCGGTCGGCAGACCGTCGTGCTGACCATCGACCCCGCGCGCCGGCTCGCCCAGGCGCTCGGCTTGCGCGAACTCGGCAACCACCCGAAGCAGGTGCAGGTCGAAGGGTTCGAGCCCAAGGGCGAGCTGTGGGCGATGATGCTCGACATGCGCCGCACGTTCGACGACATGGTGCGCGTGCACGCCGGCCCGGAACGCGCCGAGCAACTGCTGAAGAACCCCTTCTACCAGACCATTTCCACGTCGTTCTCCGGCACGCAGGAGTACATGGCGATGGAGAAGCTGGGCCAGCTCGCGGCCACCGGCGACTGGGACCTGATCATCGTGGACACCCCGCCGAGCCGGTCCGCATTGGACTTCCTGGACGCGCCGACGCGGCTGTCGTCCGCTTTGGACGGCCGGATGATCCGCCTGCTGACGGGCCCGGCGAAGGCCGGCGGCTGGGGCCTGCGCAAGGTCGTCAACGCGGGCTTCTCGATGTTCGCCAAGGCCGTGTCGACGATCATCGGCGGCCAGCTGCTGACCGACGCGTCCGCGTTCATGCAGGCCTTCGACAGCATGTTCGGCGGCTTCCGCGAGCGCGCCCGCAAGACGGCGGAGCTGCTGCGCTCGTCCGGGACGTCGTTCCTGGTGGTGGCCGCGCCGGAGCCGGACGCGCTGCGCGAGGCGTCCTACTTCGTGGAGCGGCTCTCGTCGGAGTCGATGCCGCTGGCGGGGCTGATCGCGAACCGGACGCACCCGGTGCTCGCGAAGCTGTCGGGCGCGGAGGCGCGCGCGGCGGCGGAGTCCCTGCAGGACGGCGACACGAACGCGCCGCTGGCCGAGGCGGTGCTGCGGCTGCACGCGGACCGCGTCGACCTGGCGGCTCGCGAAGAGCGGCTGCTCGCGCGGTTCACCCGGGCGCACCCCGAGGTGGCACTAGCCCGGGTGCCCGCGCTGGCCGGTGACGTGCACGACCTCGACGGTCTGCGCGACATCGGCGTCAAGCTGGCCGGCTGAGCGGCGCGGGGGACGCGGCGGCAGGGCCGCGCCCACCCGCCCCGGCTTCAGCCGACTTCGACCCGCTCCTCCGCGTCCCTCTTGGCCGCTTCGAGCAGGTCGGCCCAGCTCACCACGTCGGGGCGGCGGCGCAGCAACGCCCGCCGCTCCCGCTCGGTCATGCCTCCCCACACGCCGAAGTTGATCCGGCCGTCGAGTGCTTCGGCGAGGCATTCCGTGCGGACCGGGCAGCCCATGCAGACGGCTTTCGCCCGGTTCTGCTCCGCACCCCGGACGAACAGGCCGTCCGGGTCGGCGTCCCGGCAGGACGCGTTGATTCGCCAGCTCGACTGGTTGGTTTCCATACCCCCAGCTCCCTACCCTGGTGATCGACGCACCAGCGGGGAAAGGCACTGCGCTCCCTGCCCCCGCGAGCGTGTCTCCCTCTGCTCACGTCGGTTCCGGGCACCTCCCCGGTGCCGGCGCCGCCGTTCGGACCACGCGAGCTCCCACCCGCGTTGATCCATCCGACGGCTTTTCTTCGTGAGACGTTGACGGACTGTAGGGGCCGTCGGTTCCCCCCGCCAAGACCTAGAATGCCTTCCGTTACCAGATGTCACCGAAGGGGGTCGGTTTTGTCACTGATTTCACACCCTCGGAGACACGGCGTCACCGGCACCTGACCCGCTCCGGGTAGCCTGGCCCTCGTGCGAAAAGCGGATGGTTTGTTCAAGCTCATCGGCCTCTGTCTGCTCGCGGGGGTGCTCGTCGCCGGCATGCTCTTCCCCGTCGTGGGGGCTGCCGGTGTCATGTCCAACCAGGCCAGCGAGACGGTCGAGAAGACGTCGTCGGATCTCGCCGACATCCCGCCGCCGCTGGTGACGACGGTCACCGACAGCACCGGCAAGCCGATCGCGACCCTGTACGACCAGTACCGGCTCCCGATCACCCCGGACCAGATCAACGAGGCCATGAAGTGGGCCCTGGTCTCGGTCGAGGACAAGCGGTTCTACGAGCACCACGGCGTCGACTGGCAGGGCACCCTGCGCGCGGCCGTCAGCAACAGCGCCGGCGCGGACACGCAGGGCGCGTCGACGCTGACCCAGCAGTACACCAAGAACTACCTGATCAACGTCGTCTACCGGAACGACCCGATCGGCCAGAAGAAGGCCCAGGAGCAGTCGATCGCCCGCAAGCTCAAGGAAGCGCGGATCGCGATCCAGCTCGAGACGAAGCTGACCAAGCAGCAGATCCTCGCGGGCTACCTGAACATCGTCGAGTTCTCCCGCCAGATCTACGGGATCGGCGCCGCCGCGCACGCGTACTTCGACACCACCCCGGAGAAGCTGACCGTGCCGCAGGCCGCGTTGCTGGCCGGGCTGGTGAACAACCCGATCAACAACGACCCGTGGAAGCACCCGGACAAGGCGACCGCGCGCCGCAACCTGGTGCTCGACCGGATGGTGGAGAACAAGAAGCTGGCCAAGGCCGACGCCGACCGCTTCAAGGGCGAGCCGCTGGGCGTCGTGCCGGACTTCCCGGCGAAGCCCGCGGCCAACTGCATCGGCGCGGGCGCCGAAGCCGGGTTCTTCTGCCAATACGTCGAGGACTACCTGATCAAGTCCGGGATGACGAAGGACCAGCTCTACTCCGGCGGCTACACGATCAAGAGCACGCTGGACGAGCGCGCCAACCACGAGGCGAAGGTCTCGGCGGAGAACCAGGTCGACAAGACGCAGCCGTACATCGCGAACACGTTGTCGCTGATCAAGCCGGGGAAGGACCGCCACGAGGTGGTCGCACTGGCGGCCAACCGGGACTACGGGCAGAACCCGGACGCGGGCCAGACGACGTACACGCTGCCCGCCGGGGTCTACAACACCGGCGGTGCCGGGTCGACCTTCAAGATCTTCACCACCGCCGCCGCGATGGAGAAGGGGATCGCCGGGATCTACTCGCCGATCGACATCCCGGACAAGTACACCTCGCACGTCTTCACCACGGGCCCCGGCGGATGCGGCGGGCCGACCGGGAAACCGAGAACGTTCTGGTACTGCGTCGGCAACGCCGGCGACTACAGCAGGCTTGCCAATGGCGCGAACATCCAGACAGCACTGGCGACTTCGCCGAACACGGCGTTCGTCGAGCTCGAGGACCGGATCGGCAGTACCGGCCCGGCGATCGACATGGCGCACCGCCTCGGGCTGCGCGAGACGATGGCCACGAGCGCGGCGGGCCGCACGCCCGACCCGAACGCGACCAGGGGCGAGCTGCGGGACCCCCAGAGCAAGTTCTACGGCCCCCAGGGCAACAGCCCCGGGCTGGGCTCGTTCACCCTCGGGGTGAGCCCGGTAAGCGGGCTGGAGATGGCCAACGTGGCCGCCACCCTGCTGTCCGGCGGTGTCTGGTGCCCGCCGACACCGATCGCGGGGGTTACCGACCGCAACGGGAAGCCGGTACCGATCAAGGAAGCCCCGTGTGACCAGGCAGTGCCGGAGGGGCTGGCGAACACGCTCGCGGTCGGCATGAGCAAGGACGACCAGCCGGGCGGCGGTACCTCGGCACAGGCGGCGGCCGCGGCGGGCTGGACGCGCCCGCTGATCGGCAAGACCGGAACCACGCAGTCGAACGTCTCGGCGGCCTTCGTGGGCGGTACCCCGCAGATCGCCGGCGCGGCCATGACGTTCAAGTTCGGCGGCGGTCAAGGCGGTATCTGCGACGCCGGCCCGGGCCGGGTCAGCCTGTGTCCCGGCGGTCGCGACGGCAACATCTTCGGTGGACACGCCCCGGCCAGGACGTGGTTCGGTGCGGTGTCGAAGATCCTGGACGGCCAACCGGAGGCGCCGCTACCGCAGCCGGACCCCCAGTACATGGGCGGCGGCGCCCGGTAGCTCGGTAGGAGGGCCCGCGGGGAACCGCGGGTCCTCCGTCAGTTCTGCGGCATGTCCGACAGGATCTCGGTGTTCCACCACTGGTAGAGCTGGTCCAGCTGGTCGTTGTCGGTCACCTTGGTGGACAGCAGGATCCCCGCCACCAGGTTGTTCTTCTCCGTCCAGACCAGCTGGGCCGGGTCGCCGAGGAAGCAGGTCAGGTACTCGCCCGGGATCGGGTTCGCCGCGCGGTAGTACGTCCCCCAGATCTTCGGGTACTTGTCCGGCCGGCACGCGCCCTGGGCGTCGTTGCGGGTGAGACCCTGGGTCTTCACGATGTCCTGGAAGAACGCGTCCATCGCCGCCGCGTCCGCGAAGCGCAGGAACCTCGCTCCGGTCGGCTGCCGGAAGACCACGTTGCCGATCTTGACGTCGCCGACGTTCGAGTCCGTGCACTCGGCCGCCGCGGCCGCGCCGGGCGGCGGCGCCGCCGGCACGCACGTGAACTGCTTGTAGACCGCGGGAAGCGCGTCGAACAGCTTGCCGTCGGGTGCCGGTTTCGACTCCGAAGTGGACGGTGGCGGGCTCGAGCTCTCGGGCGCCGGCGTCGACGACGTCGGGGGTTCGACCGTCACCGGCGTCCGCGGGCCGCCCGTCTGCGTCGTCTGGTCCTTGGTCACGAGGTACGTGATCAGCAGCGCGACCACGACGACGCCCGCCAGCGCGGCGCACAACGCGATCCACCGGCTCCGCTGGGACTTCGCCGGTCCGCCCGCGGCCGGCGCGAGCTTGCCCAGCGGCCCGGTGAACGGCTGCGGGCCGGGGTACGAACCGGTCGGCGCGCCCGCGTAGGGCGTGGCCGGCATCGGGCGCGGCGGGGTCATCGGGGCGGATCCCGCGTGCTGCCGCGGGATCGGCCCGGAGAAGGTGGGCGGCGGCCCGGTCAACGTGGGTGGCGGCGCGGCCGGGGTCACCGGGCCCGGCAACGTTTTCTGCCACGTCGGCTGCGGGGCGGCCGGCGCGGTCACCGCCGCGCGCGCGGCGTCGGCGAACGCCCGCGCCGTCGGGTAGCGGTCGGCGGGGTTCTTCGCCATCCCGCGCGCCACCACCGCGTCCAGCGCCGGCGGCAGCCCGGGGCACTCCTGCGACAGCACCGGCGGCGGCGCGTTCAGGTGCGCGCCCATCTGCGCGGCCGCGCCCTCCGCCGGGAACGGGCGCCGCCCGGTGAGGCACTCGAAGAACACGCACGCGAGCGCGTAGACGTCGACGAGCCCGGTGATCGGCGCGTCGCCGAAGCGTTCGGGCGCCATGTAGTCGAGCGTGCCGATCACGTTGCCGGTGCCGGTGATCGACGTCCCCTCGGCGGTCATCGACCGCGCGATGCCGAAGTCCACGAGGTACACGAAGTCCGCGCTCGTCACCAGGACGTTGGACGGCTTGACGTCCCGGTGCACCAGCCCGTCCTCGTGGGCGGCGTCGAGCGCGCCCGCGACCTGCTCGACGATCCCGGCGGCCCGCGAGGGCTCGAGCGGGCCGTCTTCCAGCAGCTCCTTCAGGTCCTTGCCTTCGACGAGCCGCATGTCGAGGTACAGGCGGCCGTCGATCTCGCCGTAGGCGTGGATCGGGATCACGTGCGGTTCCCGCAGCCGCGCGACGATCTGCGACTCGCGGCGGAACCGCGCGCGGAAGGCCTCGTCGTCCGCGTTCGGCCCGGACAGCAGCTTCAAGGCGACGACGCGGTCGTGCGCGGTGTCGTAGGCGCGGTGGACCTCGCCCATGCCACCGCGACCGAGCAGGCCCTCGATCCGGTACGGCCCGAACTGCTCCATCGTGCTCCCCAAGCCCCCCGGCTCAGATCCCGTCCATCGGGCCGACGCAAATGCTAAGCGTCAGGTTCCCCGGAACGGCGGCGAAGTCATCCAACTGTTGAGCACGTATCCTGGACTTCGTGAGCACGCTCAGTAACACAAGCACGTCGGGGGCGACCGCGAAGCGCCTCGCCGCGGGGACGGTGGCGCTCGGCGTCGCGACCCTCGGTTACGCCGTCGGCATCGAACGGCGCCACTGGACCCTGCGCACCGCCGAGCTCCCGGTGCTGGCGCCCGGGTCCCGGCCCTTCACGATCCTGCACGTCTCGGACCTGCACATGCTGCCGGGCCACCGCAGCAAGCAGCGCTGGGTCGCCGCGCTGGACGAGCTGAACCCGGACCTCGTCGTCAACACCGGTGACAACCTCTCGCACCGGACGGCGGTCCCGTCCGTGCTGCGCGCGCTGGGCCCGCTGCTCGACCGGCCCGGCCTGTTCGTCTTCGGCAGCAACGACTACTACGCGCCCAAGCCCAAGAACCCGGCCCGGTACCTGATGCCGAAGGGTAAGAAGAAGCGCATCCACGGGATCCAGCTGCCGTGGCGCGACCTGCGCGCGGCGTTCGTCGAGCACGGCTGGACGGACCTGACGCACGTCCGCCGCACGATCGACGTCGGCGGCCAGGCGGTGTTCGCGGCCGGCGTCGACGACCCCCACCTGCGCCGCGACCGCTACACCGACATCGCGGGCCCGGCCGACAGCGGCGCGGCGGTCCGCATCGGCGTGACGCACTCGCCGGAGCCGCGGGTCCTCGACACGTTCGCCACGGACGGTTACGACCTGGTCCTCGCGGGCCACACGCACGGCGGCCAGCTCCGGCTCCCGGGTTACGGCGCCTTGGTCACGAACTGTGAGCTGGATCGCACCCGGGCCCGCGGCGCCTCGCGCTGGGGCGCGCACATGTGGCTGCACGTTTCGGCCGGGCTGGGGACGTCGCCGTGGGCGCCGGCCAGGTTCGCGTGCCCGCCCGAGGCCAGCTTGTTGACCCTGGTCCCGCGCGGTTCGGGGTCCCCGAAGTCGCGAAAGACGGCCCCCCGAAAAGCCCGCGACACCGTCCGCTAGACTTCTTCACGACCCGTTAAGCAGTACCTCGGGGTGTGGCGCAGCTTGGTAGCGTGCCTCGTTCGGGTCGAGGAGGTCGTGGGTTCGAATCCCGCCACCCCGACGAGTAAGAGCCGGTGTCTTCGGACACCGGCTCTTCTGGTTTCAAGGCCGTTTCACCGCGTCGCCGTCACCTCGACCCAGCACTGGCTGAAATCACCGTCGCCGCCGCGGGTCCACACCCAGGCCGACCGCGCCGCGCTCGCCAGCTGGTCGCGGTCGCGGCCCTCCTCCTTGAGCGCCGCCTCCAGCCGCGACTCCACGTACTTCGCCAGGTCGCGGTAGCTCATGTCCGAGCGGTAGCGCGCCCTCGACACCACCTCCGTGAACCCCGCCGTGACGCACTGGTCGGCGATCACCCGGCCCGCGAACGGGTTGCCGCCCGCCTGGCGGCGCAGCAAGTAGTGCCCTCTCAGTGCCGCGTCGACGTTCGCCGTCTTGGGGCGCAGCCTCGCCTTGCTCCAGTCCGATGTGGACAAAGCGAGCCGACCGCCCGGCTTCAGCACCCGGCGCAGCTCCGCCAATGCGTCCAGCGGACGGGACAGGTGCTCGAACAGCGCGTGGGAAAACGCCACGTCCACGCTGCCGGACGCGAACGGCAGGTCGTAGGCCGACGCCACCAGGAAGTCCACTGTGGACCGGCCGGACCGGCGCGCGATGTCGCGGGCCATCGCGATCTGCCCCGCGTCGAGGTCGACGCCCGTCACCCGGGACTCCGCGGCGAGGCCGAGCGTGATCGAACCCGGGCCGCAGCCGAGGTCGACGACCCACATCCCCGGTGCGAACAGCGGCTGGGCGAACGTCGCGCGCTCCGCCGCCGTGCGCGCGGACATCATCGAAACCGCGTCTCGCCCGTAGCCC
This sequence comes from Amycolatopsis sp. NPDC114478, assembly GCF_055633805.1. Lineage (NCBI taxonomy): Bacteria > Bacillati > Actinomycetota > Actinomycetes > Pseudonocardiales > Pseudonocardiaceae > Amycolatopsis > Amycolatopsis sp. NPDC114478. The sequence goes on from NZ_JBVKDO010000004.1 coordinate 380,565, forward strand.
GGCGCGTAACCCTCCAGCACCCCGCACACAGTACGGCCAGAAGGTGGCAGGATCGAGGGGTGAGCACGCAGTCAGCGAACCAATATCCGCCCGCGGTGGTCCCGGACCGGCTGTTCGACGACGCCGAAGCCGAGAACCGCTGGCGCGCCCGCTTCCACGCGCCGCGCATCTCGACGCCCGAGTGGGCCCGCGACGCCCCCGACGCCAACATCTACGTCTCCAACTCCAGCGGTGTCTGGGAGGTCTACGCCTGGAACCGCGCGACCGGCGAGCACCGCCGCGTCACCGACCGGCCGAACGGCACCCTGCACGCGACGCCGTCCCCGGACGGCGAATGGATCTGGTGGTTCGACGACACCGACGGCGACGAGTTCGGCTCCTGGGTGCGCGAGCCCTTCGCCGCGACCGAGGGCAGCGAACCCGAGAAGGCCGTGCCGGACGTCCACGACGGCTACCCCGCCGGCCTCGAGATCGGCGCGAACCTCGTCGCGGTCGGCGTCTCGACCGACGACGGCAGCGAGCTGTTCGCCCGGACCGGCGGCGAGACGCAGCGCTTCTACAGCCACGCGGACGACGCCGGCATCGCGTCGATGTCCCGCGACGAGAGCCTGATCGCGATCTCCCACTCCGAGCACGGCGACTCGCGCCACCCCGCCCTGCGGGTGCTCGCCACCGACGGGTTCGGGACCGTCGCGGACAAGTGGGACGGCGAGGGCAAGGGCCTGACCGCCCTCGAGTTCTCCCCGCTGCCCGGCGACCAGCGCCTCCTGGTGCTGCACGAACGCCGGGGCCGCGAAGAGCTGCTCGTCTGGGACGTCCGGGCCGACAGCGAGACCGAGATCGAGCTCGACCTGCCCGGCGAGGTCGTCGCCGGCTGGTACCCGGACGCGCGGGCCCTGCTCGTTGTCCACTTCCACGAAGGCCGCAGCTCGTTGTACCGCTACGACCTCGACACGGCCGAACTGTCCTCTGTGGACACGCCGGCCGGGCGCATCGGCGGCGCCGGCGTCCGTCCGGACGGGACGGTCGAGTACTCGTGGTCCAGCGCCGCCGAGCCGGCCGCGGTCCGGTCGCGGGCGACCGACGGCACCGACTCGGTGCTGCTCGAGCCGCCGGGCGAGCGCGCGCCGGGGTCGGAGCCGGTGACCGACGCGTTCGTCGAAGGCGTCGGCGGCCGGATCCACGCGCTGGTCTCCCGGCCGTCGAACGCGCCGGAGGGCCCGCTGCCGACGGTGTTCTCGCTGCACGGCGGCCCGCACTCGGCCGACGAGGACCGCTTCTCCGCCTACCGCGCGACCTGGCTCGACGCCGGGTTCGCGGTGGTCGAGGTCAACTACCGCGGGTCGACCGGCTACGGCTCGGCCTGGCGCGACGCCATCGAGGGCCGGCCCGGGCTGACCGAGCTCGAGGACGTCGCCGCGGTGCACGACTGGGCCGTCCAAAGTGGACTCAGCGACCCGGCCAAGTGCGTCGTGAACGGCGCTTCGTGGGGTGGCTACCTGTCGCTGCTCGCGCTCGGCACGCAGCCGACGCGGTGGGCGGCGGGCGTCGCCGGGGTGCCGGTGGCCGACTACGTCGCCGCGTACGAGGACGAGATGGAACAGCTGCGCTCGTTCGACCGCGCGTTGTTCGGCGGCTCGCCGGAGGACGTGCCGGCGGTGTACCGGGAGTGCTCGCCGCTGACGTACGTCGACGCCGTGACGGCGCCGGTGCTCGTGCTGGCCGGCGACAACGACCCGCGCTGCCCGATCCGCCAGATCGAGAACTACCTCGACCGCCTCGGCGGCCGCGACCTCCACCACGAGTTCTACCGCTACGACGCGGGCCACGGCTCGCTGGTGATCGCGGAGACGATCAAGCAGACGTCGATCGAGGTCCACTTCGCGCTCCGGGCCCTCGGCCTGCGCTGACGCACTCGCCGGGAGGCCGGACGGTCTCCCGGCGGGTCAGCGCCGGAAATGCAGGACGCCCCCGTACCTGTGGTCGGCTGACCTCTTCGGACTGGGACCGGCGGTCTCTTTCGTGGCTCTCGGACGCCTCCCCCGGTTCCGAACGCCGTTTCAACATCTTCGCCAGGAACTCCCATCGCCGCCCGGTCCTCGCCAGTTCCCTGAACAGAGCCGGAGCGGTGCTCTCGGTGAGAGTCATCGGCTCCGCATGACTGCCTCCCGGTCGACCTCTCGATGATGACGGGCAGGTCACTGGCGTTCTTGCCGTTGACCTGCTGATGCCCAAGCGGGCACAGTGATCCGAAGTCCGTGAATGCCACATCGAGGGACCAAATGTCCGTCAATGTGGCATTCACGGACTTTCAGCGTTCGGAGTGCAGGACCCCGCCGGTGGCCCAGTGGTCGGCGCCGACCTCGACCAGTGTCACCTGGACGCCCTCGGGCTTGCCTCCGCAGGTGCGGATGAACGCGTCCGTCAGCTCCCGGACCAACGCGCTCTTCTGGGCCGGTGTGCGGCCGGGGAACATGGCAACGCTGATCATCGGCATGGCGGCTCCTGGGTGCTAGACGGGACGTCGCGAAGCTAGCACCGGCACCGCCGCCGCGTACTGCGGGACGAGCCGCGCGCCCAGGGTCGCCTTCATCTCCGTCATCTTCTTGCCGAACACCACCGACGGCCGCCCGGTCGCGATCGCCCAGCGCACCGCCTCGCCGTAGAAGTGGAAGTACAGGTTCGGGCGCCCGCCCGCCTCCGGGGACAGGGCGCCCCAGTGCCGGGCGATCGGGAGGTCCGGGTGGTCGAGCAGGGTGGCGAGCGCGAGCAGCCGGCCGGTCCGGGTGTCGTGGTACTCGATCACCCACACGTCCGGCTGCCGCAGCAGCGCCGTGAGGTAGCCGGTGAAGTGCGGCAGCGGCACGATCGGGACGTCGTGGTGCTTGCGCTCGTTGTGCCGCAGCACCTCGGCGACGGCGACCGGGTCGGCCTCCTTCCCCGGCCGGAAGCGCACCTCGACCGACGGGTCGGCGTCGAAGGTGCGGAAGATCTTGCGCAGGTTCTGCTTCCGCTTGCGGGCCAGCGAGTTCATCCAGTCGTCGCGGGAGCCGAACGCGGCGACGTCGAGCACCGCGATGTCCTCGGTCCGGCGCACCAGCCGGAACCGGCCGTCGACGGCGGGCACTCCCGGCTCGCCGACCTGCCGGACGAGCAGACCGCGGAACCCGCGGCCGAGCTCGGCGCGCATCGCCGGGACGTAGGACTCAAGCAGCCGTCGGACGCCGCCGTCTTCGCCCGCGTCCGCGAACCACCAGCCCGGCTGCGAACCCGCGCCGGGCCCGCGGACGTCGAGGCCGCCGAACCGGCCGCGGCCGGTCCCGGCGAACCGGTGCCGCCGCGTCCGGCCGGTCACCCAGGCGGCGCTGACGACCCCGCGGAGGTCCGTTCCCTCGCGCAGCACGGTCACCGGCTGCGGGGTCCGCGCGGCCCACGCCTGGGTCGCGAGCACCTCCCAGCTCCAGTCGGCCCGCAGGCCGGCGCGCTCGCGCAACGCCGTCCAGTACGCCGGTTCCGCGTCGTGACGCGGGTCGAGCACGTCGATCACCACCGCGTCACCGGCCTCGGCACGACGACGCCGAGCATCGGGCTCGGCGTGAACCCCAGCGACGTCTTGAGGTCGGTGACCCCGCGGCCCAGCGAAAGGAACTTCCGGTTGTTCTCGATCATGTGCCGCACTCCCCGCACGACGACGTCGAAGTAGAGGTGCTTCGGCCGGCCGTCCCCCGGAGGCAGCGCGGCCCAGTGCTGGTGCAGCGGCATCACCGGGTGGTCGAGCAGGTCGGTGAACGCGAGCAGGCGGCCGCGGTCGTCGTGGTAGGTCGTGGTGACGACGTCGGGGCGGCGGACGAGCTCGCCGAGGTACTCCGCGGTGACCGGGCCGCGCTGGTCGAACTTCACCGGGCCCTTCCTCTCGCGGTGGGCGCGCAGCATCGCCGCCAGCTCCGCCGGGTCGAGGTCGTGGCGGGCCGTCCCGGCGCGGACGACGAGCCCGGGGTCGGCGGCGATCTTGCGGATCTGGCCGCGCAGGCTCGAGCGCCGGTTGCGGCTCAACGACGCCAGCCAGTCGTCGAGGTCGCCGAAGGTGTTCTCCAGCAGCAGGGTCGGGTTGATCTCCCGGACGAGCCGGCCGCGCCCGGACACCAGCCCGGCGTCGTCCGGCGGGATCGCGCGGTACACCACACCGAGGCAGCCGGGGCCGGTGCGCCGGCAGGCCGCGCGTTCGAACCGGTGCAGGATCTCGCGGCGCGCGGCGGCGTCGAGCCCTTCGGCGAACAGCCACGCCGGGTACGCCGACAACCACGCGTGCTGGACCTCCAGCCAGCGCGGCCCCCAGCGGACCGGACCGTCGACCGGGCCGGGCGCGGACGACGAGGTGGGCCGGCAGACCATGGCGAGCACCGCGGCGACAATGTCCGCGCCGTCGGTGACCACGGTCAGCAGGTATGGGCTGCGGGACGGCCGCGACTCCGTGCACAGCAGGCCGTAGTCCCAGGTCAGCGGGGCCTGCTGGGCTTCGAGGAACGCGGCCCAGCCGGCCGGCTCGGGATCGGTGCGCGGGTCGAGCACCCGGATCGACCAGGTCATCGGCCCAGCACCGGCCTCGGCACGGCCACCGAGAACAGGCTCCGCGTGCCGAAGCCCAGCGCCGTCTTCTCCGGCAGCATCGCGCGGCCCGCGGTCAGCTCGGGCCGCCCTTCGGCGATCATGTGCGCCACGCACCGGGCGTAACAGTCGACATAGAGCCCCTTCCGGCCCCCGGCCGCGCTCGGGAGCGCCGCCCAGTGGTGCACCGCGCACCCGGTTTCGTGGTCGATCATGGTGTTGAAGCCGAGCAGCCGGCCGGTTCCGTCGCGGTAGGTGCGGGTCAGCACGTCCGGCCGCCGGACGAGCGCGCCGAGGTAGGCGGGGGCGACCGGGCTGCGGGTGTCCAGGTGCAGCCCGCCGATCCGCGACCGCTGCCCGCCGGCCCACGCGCGGTCGTCCTGCCGCGCGCGGTGGGCGTTGAGCAGCGCGGCCAGTTCGTGCGGGTCGAGGTCGGTGCGCCCGAAGGCCGCCTCGGTGGCGACGTCCGGGTTCAGGTACCGGCGGACGTCCGGGGCGAGCGTCGCCGCCCATTCGTCCACTGTGGAGTAGCGGTTCACCAGCACCGCGGCGGGATCGATCTCCCGCGTCATCCGGCCGCGCCCGCCGAGCGCGGGGACCAGCCCGGGGTCCATCGCGCGGTAGATCACGCCGAGCAGGCCCGGGCCGACGTACGCCCGCAGCGCGCGCTCGAACTCCCGGATCGCCGCGTGCCGATCGGTGAACTCCTCGTCGAAGACGCAGGCCGGGTAGCCGCTCAGCAGCGGGAGGTAGACCTCGGCCCAGCGCGGCCGCAGCCGGCCGCCGGACACCGGCCCGAAGGCCCGCCCTCCCCAGCCCCGGCACACCATCACCGCGCACGCGCCCGCGATCCGGCCGCCCGCGCGGACGACGGCGAGCACCGGCGGGTTCTTCGCCAGCCACGCCTCCCGGCGCAGCAGCTCGTAGTCCCACACCGGCGGCAGGCACCGGGCCCGGAACTCGGCCCACCCCTCCGGCCGCGGGCCGGTCCGGGGGTCGTGGATGTCCACTTGCGACACCGCGGTCGTCGTCGGCGCGCTCATCGGCCCAGCACCGGCCTCGGCACCGCGGCCGTGTACAGCGGCCGCGCCCGGAAGCCGAGATCTTCCTTCAGCTCGATCATCCCGCGTCCCGCGGACAGCTCAATCGCCCCTCGCTGCGCGGTGAAGCGGACCGCGCGGACGTAGGAGTCGAAGTACAGCCACCGCTTCCCGCCCGCGCCGGGTGGCAGCGCGGCCCAGTGCTGCAGGACCGGGGCGTCCGGGTGGTCGAGCAAGGTCTGCACCGCGAGCAGCCGCCCGTCGGTGCCGCGGTAGGTCAGCGTGTGCACGTCCGGCCGCCGGACGAACCGGTCGAGGAACGTCGACGACGGCATCGTGCGCGTGTCCAACGCGAGCCGGCCGTACCGCTCGCGGTGCTCCCGGATCAACCGGGCCAGCTCGGCACCGTCGAGGTCGGTGCGGGCCGGGCCGCCCCGCACCACCAGTGTGGGGTCCTCCGCGAGCCGCCGGCGTTGCCGCCGCAGCGCGGCGCGGCGGGACTTCGACAGCGTGGCGAACCAGTCCTCTTCGGACTCGAACCGGTTCTCCAGCACGGCCACCGGGTCCACGCGCTTGACGAGCCGGCCGCGGCCCTCGAGACCGCCGGCGAGGTCTTCCCCGATCGCCCGGTACACCACGGCGATCAGGCCGGGGCCGAGCAGCCGGGCCGCCTGCCGCTCGAACGCACGCAGCAACGCGGCCCGGTCCCGGAAGCCCGGCGCGAAGACCACCCCGGGGTAGCCGCTCAGCCACGGCTGGTAAACCTCGGCCCAGAACGGTCTCAGCAAGCGCTTACCGGGTCGCGGCGCGAACCGCGGGGCCAGCCGCGGCCGGCAGACCAGAACGGACATCGCGGCGACGAGCTCGTCCCCCTCGCAGGCGACGACCAGCAGCTGCGGGTTGCGGGCGCCCCAGGCTTCGAGCGCCATCACGTCGTAGCTCCAGACGGGGTGCACGCGCGCGGCTTGGGCGAACGCCGCCCAGCCCGCGGGGGCCGGGTCGGCCCGGGGATCGCGGACCTCGAACCTCATGCCAGGACGACCGGGCTGCCGTGCCGCGGGCACGGCGCGATCTCGCCGCGCACCCCGCCGGCCGGGATGACGTCGACGAACCGCGGGGATGCCTGCCGCAACAGCGTGAACGCGAGACCGCCGGCCGTTTTCCGCGCGTAGACGTGCGGCCAGTCGAGGTGCCACCGCCCGCAGTCGCCGAACGCGCCGAGGTACCCGAGCACCGTGTCGTGCAGCACGCCGTAGGGGCCTGCGTCCAGCGAATCGAGTTCGCGCTGCGGCACGGCCTCGACGCGGGGATCCCCGGCGAACGCGGCGATCGCCTTGTCGTCGCCGACGGCGAACACGCGGTGCCCGCGGTCCAGCACGGCCGTCACCTCGCGCAGCACCGACGGGCCCGGCGCGTCCGGGTCGGCGACGCAGCCCCGCACGCCCTTCGGCAGGTCGGCGGGCGGCCGCAGGTCGTCCGGTCCCAGCAGGACGACGAGGTCGCCGGGCCGCGGCCGGCGGGCCGTCCGCAGCACCCGGCCGAGCCCGCGCGCGGGCTCCGTCCGCTGCGCGCCGCCGGCGAGCGGCACGAGGTCGACCAGCTGGTGCACCGCTTCCGCGAGGGGTGCCGCACCGCCGTTCGTCCCGGTGCGCCCGGGCACCAGCACCGGGTCTTCCCGGCCGTCGAGCGCCCAGCGCTCCCGGTAGAACGGCACCGTCGCGAACGCCGAGCGCACCGCCCGTGCGTAAGCCGCGCGCCAAACGACCCCCGCCCCCAGATTCCACATGGCCGGGGAGTCTGCGTCATCGACCCGGTCGTGGGAAGGACTTCGCCGTCAGGACACCCCGAATGCCGGATGGGTTACTACTTTGGTCTGGGTCTAAACGGAGGAATTCGTAGTCCTGCCGTCGCACAACAACGATCCGTCTGCTTATAACTCCGCAACACCGCATATCGGCAAGCGGACTTACCGGATCCGACTGGGGGATTCATGATCGCTTTTCACACTGTCCGTGACCGTTCGGCCACGAAAACGCCACTGCCCGCCTGGCGCCGGAGATGACCGCCCCTTTCCCGGGGCCTGCCCAAAGTGGACTGACCGTAGTCATCCCGTGCTTCAACGAAGTCGACAACATCGGACCGTCCTATCGGGAAATAACCAACGAACTCGGCCACCATTCACTGGAATTGTTCTTCGTCGACGACGGGAGCGTCGACGGGACGCTGGAGGAGATCCGCAAGCTCGCGGCGGCCGACCCGCGCGTGCGGTATCTGTCCTTTTCGCGGAACTTCGGTTTCGAGGCCGCTTTCTCGGCCGGCTACCGCTACGCGTCGCAGCCGTGGATCCTGCACGTCGACGCCGACCAGCAGTTCCCCGCGGCCGAGGCGGAGAAGCTGATCGCGGCCGCCGAACAGGGCAACGACGCCGTCTTCGGCGTCCGCACCAACCGCCAGGACCCGCTGCCGCGGCGCTGGGGCACCGCGGCCTTCCACTTCCTCGGCCGTCGGGTGCTGCGCATCGAGATCCCGCCGGGCGCCACGGCGTTCCGGCTGGTCCGCGCGGAGCTGGCCCGCAAGATCGTGGACCTGCGGCTCGGCACGCCGTACTTCCTGGCCACCGTGCCCCGCCTGACCAGCCGCTACACCTGCGTCCAGGTCGCCCACCGGGCGCGGGAGCGCGGTGAGTCCAAAGTGGGCTTCGGGTTCCTGACTTCGCACGCCATCGAGCTCTTCGTCGGGTTCACCCGGCGGCTGACGACGGCGGCGTCCGCGACGGCCCTGCTGGCCGCGGGGATCGCGGTGCTCGCCGGTGGCGCGGCGGCCTTCGGCCTGCTCGGCGCCGGGGTCACGGCCACGCTGCTGTTCGCGCTGCTCGCGGTGCTGCTGCTGGTGGCGTCGCTGACCGTGCGCTACCTCGTCGTGGTCGGCGCCGGGCAGCCGCGGCCGCGGCAGTTCTACGTCCGGGAGGCGAACGTCGTCGTCGACGCCGAGGACCGGCTCTTCACCCCGGCGGACCCCGCGGGTCCCCGGCTCATCGATGTGCACCTGGGGAAAGGCGTTTCAGCGTGACGAGTTCGAAGAAGGACCCCGCGAGAACCCTGGTGGTCCTGGGGGGCGCGGACGGTTCGGTCAGCACCTACGAGCGGGCGCGGGAGCTGGGGTTCCGCACGATCTGCGTCGACGTCCGGCCCGGCGCGCCGGCGGTGGCCTACGCCGACGAGTTCCTGCAGGTCAGCGTCCGGGCGCCGGAGCAGATCGCGGCGGCGCTGGAGGGCCGCCGCGACCTCGCCGGCGTGCTGTGCCCGGCCAGCGACGTCGGCCTGCCCGCCTTGGCGTGGCTCACCCGGCACTGGGGCATGCCGGACCCGCTGCCCGAGTACGCGGTCCGCGCGTCGACGGACAAGTCCGTCTTCCGCGCTCTGTGCGACCACCTGGGACTGCCGAGCTACCGCAGCGTCGACGGCCGCCCGGGTCCGGAGCTCGTGCACGCCGCCCAGCAGCTGCGGTTCCCCGCGCTCGTCAAACCGGTCGACTCCTCGGGCAGCCGCGGGGTCGTCTCGTGCGCCGGGCCCGGCTTGCTGACCAAGGCGTTCACCGAGTCGCTCGCGTTCTCGCCGTCCGGCCGGCTGGTGGTGGAGGAACACCTCGACGGCTCGCACTTCACCATCGAGGCGCTGGCCGTCGAGGGCCGGATCGTCTTCCACGCCGTCACCGAACGCGTGCTCACGCCGCCGCCGTTCTTCGTGACGTCGTCGCACCTGCTGCCCGGCGAGCTCCCGGCCGACGTCGAACTCGGCCTGATCGAGGCCCTCGACCTGATCTGCACCGAGCTCGGCTACCGGACCGGACCGCTGACGCTGGACGCCGTCCTGGGCCGGGACGGGCGGCTGTACCTGGTCGAAATGGGTGCCCGGATGGGCGGCAACGGGCTCGCCGAGGCGATCGCGCACTGCCACGGCGCCGACCTGATCGGCGCCGGGATCGCTGCCGCCACCGGTGAGGAGGTGCGGCTGGACCTGCACGAGCCGAAGCCGACGCTGGTGCACATCCTCGCGTCCGACCGCGGCGGCCACCTGTCCCGAGTGGACGGTGCCGACGACGTCCGCGCGATGCCGGGCCTGGTCGGGCTGCACCTGTTCGCCGACGAGGGTTCATTCGTCCGGCCCTACGAACAGGCCGGGCACAAGCTCGGGTACGTCGTGCTCACCGCCGGCTCGGTGCCGGAGCTGCTCTCGCGCGAAAACGCCGTCCGCGGCACGCTGAAGTTCCTGCTGCACGACCAGGACATGGCGGTACCCCTGCCGTGACCGCGCCGTCTGCCGCCCCGCCGGTCGCGGCCCCGCCGCGGCCGGCGGTGGTGCTGCGGCTGCTCGCCGGCCGCGGCGCCTTCCGGCTGGCGGTCCAGCTGATGGGGCTGGTGCTGATCACCGCGTGGGGCGCCCGCGACTACGGCCGGTTCGCGAACGCGCTGGGCCTGATGACCTGGCTGAACTTCGTGCCGGCCGCCGCGGAGAAGTCCGCGTTGAAGAGCCTGCCGCGGCTGCGCCGGACCCGGGACGCCGTCGCGGCGCTCGCGGTCCGGATCGCCGCGGTGCCGGTGCTGGCGGTACTGGCCGCGACGGCCGTCGCGCTGGTGGTGGCCCCGCGCTCGGCTGCCGCGCTGTACCTGACCGCGGCGGCCTGGTCGATCTCCGGCGGGCTGCTGATGACCGTGTCCGGTCTGCACCGGCTGCGCGAGAAGTCCACTTTGGACGCTCTGGCGTTCACCGCGGGCGCGGTCGTCGTCGGTGCCGTCACGTGCGTGACGTGGGCGCTCCGGTGGTCCCCCGAGACGCACTTGGCGTTGCTGCTCGGCGGGATCCTCGTGATCCTCGGTGCTTCGGTGGCCCTGCTGCCGAAGCCGTGGCTGAGCGGTGGCGGGGTGCCGGGGCACCGGCTGCTGCCCGCGTTCGGCCGCAGCACCGTGCTGCTCGGGCTGACCGAACTGCTCGACGTCATCTCGACCTCAGTCGTGTTCGCGGTGCTCGCGCTGTCCGGCCGGACCACCGACAGCGGCCCGTTCTACTTGGCGCTGCTGGCGTCGAGCGCGGTCTGCTCGCTGCTGTACTACCAGCTCAAGCTGCACCAGCCGGCGGTGTCGCGGCGGATGCGCGGCACCGGCGCGGCGGCCGGCCGGGCCCGGGCCGTGGGCCTGCTGGCGCTGGTCGAACGCGCGGGCATCGCGGTCGTCGTGCTGCTGGCCGCGGGCCTCGCCATCCCCGGGACCCGCGGCCTGCTCACCGCCGAAGACGCCTACGTCGTCCTCGGGCTGCTCGTCCTCGCCGAGACCGCGTTGTACGCGATCGGGCTGTACGCGTGCTTCCTCATCGAAAACACCAACAGCAAGGTGCTGACGCTGACGTCCGGCACCGCCGTCCTCTCGCTGGCCGCCACCGCCGTCGCCGCGGCGCTGCTCGTCCCCGCCCTCGGGCCGGTCGGCGGGTTCGCCGCGCTGGTCCTCGCCCTCGCCGTGAAGGCCGCCGTCTTGCGACGCCTGGTCCGCCGCCGCTGAAACTCCGGGAGAAAGTCATGTACGTACTGGGCATCAGCCGGGTCCACGACTCGGCCGCGGCACTCGTCCGCGACGGCGAGATCATCGCCTTCGCCGAGGAGGAACGCTTCACCCGCGTCAAGCACGACGGCGGTTTCCCCGCCGAAGCCATCAAGTTCTGCCTGGAACGCGGCGGGATCACGCTCGCCGACGTCGACCACGTCGCCTACTACTGGCAGCGCTGGAAGGAAGGCATCCACGCGGCCAAGGTGTTCGCGCGCTACTTCCCCGGCACGCTCGACGTCTTCCGCAACGCCAACGGCGACGAGGGCGGCAAGTCGGCGGGCATGGTCGACACCTTCCGGACCGGCGGCGGCCAGGGCCACGACGACTACCACGTCGGCGGCGCGGTCCTCGCGCACATCAAGCGGTCCTACACGCTCGCGAACGACGTCAAGGAGGCCGTCGGCTGGACCGGGCCGACGAAGTTCAAGACCCACCTCGTCGACCACCACCGCGCGCACGCGGCCAGCGGCTACTTCATCTCGCCGTGGGACGAGTCGGCCGTCCTGACCTTCGACGGCATCGGCAGCGACGGCACGGCGACCTACCTCGCGCACGGCCGCGGGAACAAGATCGTCGACCTGCGCCGGATCAAGTTCCCGCACTCCCTCGGCGCGATGTACGCCGGCGTCACGGGTTACCTGGGCTTCTACCCGACCCGCGACGAAGGCAAGATCATGGGTCTCGCGCCGCTGGGCGAGGACACCTACGTCGACGCGTTCAAGCAGCTCATCCACCTCGACGACGACGGCGGCTTCGAACTCGACCTGTCCTGGTTCGGCCACCACCGCACCGGCAAGCACGTGATGTCGAAGAAGTTCACCGACGCCTTCGGTCCCGCGCGGCCGAAAACCCGCGTCACGGCTGCGAATCCCGTTCCCCAGCACTATTGCGACATCGCGTACGCCCTGCAGGTGACGCTCGAAGAAGCCGGCCTGCACCTGGCGCGGTGGCTCCAGCGCGAGACGGGCTCGAAGCGGCTGTGCGTCGCCGGCGGGGTCGCGTTGAACAGCGTCATGAACGGCCGGATCCTGCTGGAGACGCCGTTCGAGGACTTCTTCGCGCAGCCCGCGGCGGCCGACGACGGCTGCGCACTCGGCGCGGCCCTCGACGTCTCGGTCGCGAAGTACGGCAAGCCGCGCCCCCGCGACGGCTACACCTACACCGGCCCCGACTACACCGAAGCCGAGATGGAGCTGGCGCTGCAGGACGCGGGCGTCGAGTACGAGCGCGTCGGCGACATCGCGGCGCACACCGCCGCCAAGATCGCCGAAGGCAAGATCGTCGGCTGGGTGCAGGGCCGGATGGAGTGCGGACCGCGGGCGCTGGGCAACCGGTCGCTCGTCGCGGACCCGCGCGACCCGGAGTCCAAGACGCGGATGAACGAGAAGGTGAAGCACCGCGAGGCGTTCCGGCCGTTCGCGCCGTCGTGCCTGGAAGAGCGGGCGGGCGAGTACTTCGTCAGCGACTACCCTTCCCCGGTGATGCTGCTGGTGTTCGACGTCCTCCCGGACAAGCGGGCCGAGGTCCCGGCGATCACGCACGTCGACGGCACCGCGCGCGTGCAGACCGTCAGCCGGGCGGACAACCCGCTGTACTACCGGATGATCAGCGAGTTCGAGAAGCTGACCGGCGTGCCGATGGTCGTCAACACCTCGTTCAACGACAACAACGAGCCGATCGTGGCGAGCCCGGCCGACGCGATCGCGTGCTACCTCAAGACCGACGTCGACGCGCTGGCGCTGGGCCCGTTCTGGGTGGAGAAGGAACTGTGACGGTTTTGGAGTCGCCCGGCCTGGTCGCCGCGCTGTACCGGCGGCGGCAGTGGCTGTGGCTGGTGGCCGCCGTCCCGGCGGTGGTCACGGCGTTGCTGATCATGGTGGTGCTGCCGCCGGACCAGACCCTGGACAACGTCGGCGACTGGGCGTTCAAGCTGTGCCCGTTCGTCTTCGCGGTACTAACGGTTTCGCTGTTCCCGCGCGGCCGCTTCGGCCCGGCCCTGATCGTGTTCGCGGTGTTCGCCTACATGTCCTATTTGGACACCGAGCTGGTCATGCGGGTCCAGGCGTTCGCGCGCTCGGCCGACCAGGACTTCCAGCCGGTGTACCAGTTCGAGCTGTTCGTGACGACGTTCATCGTGCTGTTCGCGCTGCTGGCCTACCGCCTAGGCGGCGGGCGGACGGCGAACGTGCTCAAGGTCGGGATCGCGTCGATCCTGGTGGTCATCTCGGGCGTGAACGACCTGACGTTCTGGGCGCTCAACGACGTCTGGGCGGCGGGCACGAAGCCGACCGAACTGAAGTGGGCGTCGCACATGATCGTGTTCCTCGGCGGGCCGCCGAGCGTGCCGGCCGCGGTCGCGTTCATGGCCGTGCACCTGGCGCTGGCCGCGATCGTGGTCGCGTTGCCGGTGGGGCGGTGGGTCTCGGTCAGAGTCCGCGGTTCACTGCCTGCAGCTTCGTGACAGCGGCCGCGTCGCCTTCGAACTCGAGGTGCACGGCGTCGCGGCCGAACACGAACAGCAGCAGGTCGACGGGCTCGCCGACGACGGTGACCGGGTCGGGCCCGGTCTTGACGGCGGCCTCCCGGCCGTCTTTCGTCCGGAGCGTGACGCCGACGGGCGCCTTGCGGAGGTTGAGCTTGGCGGCCTGTTTCGCCGACTTCCAGGCGGCGGCGTCCCGGGTGGCGTCGGCGGGCCGCGGTTCCCACCCGGGCTGCGCGCGCCGGACGTCCTCGTGGTGGACGAGGAACTCGGCGGTGTTGGTCAGCTCGTCGAGCGGGCCGATGGCGGTGGGCCAGAACTTCGACGGACCCTGCCTGACCTGCGTGACGAGCGTGGCCCAGGGTTTGCCGGCGTAGCGGTCCTGGACCTTCTGCGTGTACCCGGCGAGCGCGGGCACGACGATCCCGGGCGCGGCGTCGGGCCGGTGCTCGCGCACGACGAGGTGCGCGGCGAGGTCCCGGGTGGTCCACCCCTCGCACAGGGTGGGCGCGTCGGGCCCGAGTTGGTCGAGGAGGGAGCTCAAGGCCTGGCGTTCGTCAGCAGCGACACCCATGTGGCCGACGTTACTCGCCGGTACCCACTTCTGGCGACGGGAAGAGACCACCGGCACGTGTCGTTGATCCTCTACGTGAGCCGACTCTTCAGCCCGATCACCGTCCGCGGCCTGACCCTGCCGAACCGCGCCTGGGTGTCGCCGATGTGCCAGTACTCCGCCACCGACGGCGTCCCGGGCGACTGGCACCTCGTGCACCTCGGCCAGTTCGCCACCGGCGGCGCGGGGCTCGTCATGACCGAAGCCACCGCCGTCGTGCCGGAAGGCCGGATCAGTCCCCAGGACACCGGCATCTGGAACGAGACCCAGGCCGAAGCCTGGCGCCGGATCGTCGACTTCGTGCATGGCCAGGGCACCGCCATCGGCATGCAGCTGGGTCACGCCGGCCGCAAGGGCTCCACGCACCGGCCGTGGGAAGGCACCGGCAGCGTCCCGCCCGAAGAGGGCGGCTGGGAGAGCGTCGGCCCGTCCGCGACGGCGTTCGGCCAGTACGCCACCCCGCGCGCGCTGACCACGGACGAAGTGAGCGCGCTGCCGGAAGCGTTCGCGGAGGCCGCCCGGACGGCCGTCGGGGTCGGGTTCGACGTGCTCGAACTGCACTTCGCGCACGGCTACCTCGTCCACCAGTTCCTGTCCCCGCTGTCGAACACCCGCACCGACCGGTACGGCGGCGACTTCGAAGGCCGCACCCGGCTCGCGCTGGAGATCGCCGACGCCGTGCGCGCGACGACGAACGTCCCCTTGTTCGCCCGGCTGAGCGCCACGGACTGGACCGACGGCGGCTGGACCCTCGACGACTCCGTCCGGCTCGCGAAGCTGCTGGCCGAGCGCGGGATCGACCTGGTCGACACGTCGACCGGCGGCAACACCCCGAACCCGGACATCCCCGTCGGGCCCGGCTACCAGGTGCCGTTCGCCGAGCGGATCCGCGCCGAAGCCGGCCTCCCGACCGGCGCGGTCGGCATGATCACCGACCCGCACCAGGCCGAGAAGATCGTCGAGGACGACCAGGCCGACGTCGTGTTCCTGGCCCGCGCGCTGCTGCGTGACCCGCACTGGCCGCTGCGCGCGGCGAACGCGCTAGGCGCGGACGTGCCCTGGCCCGACCAATACGCCCGCGCCAAGTCCTGGCACTAGTGGTGGAAGGCGGTCGCTTTCGAGGTGTCCTTCGGGTGACCGCCTTCCTTCGCCAGCTCCGGCAGCAGCCGCTTGATGTCGGCCAGCAGGAGGTCCGCCAGGTCGTTCGTGAAGCCGTTGCGGACGACGATCCGCAGCACCGCCAGGTCCGTCCGGTGCTCCGGGAACGTGTACGCAGGCACCAGCCAGCCCCGCTCCCGCAGCCGGCGTGACACGTCGAAGACGTCGAAGCCCGCGTCCGCGCGGGTCGTGAACGCGAACACCGGGAGCTGCTCCCCGCGGGTCAGCAGCTCGAAGGGC
This sequence comes from Amycolatopsis sp. NPDC114478, assembly GCF_055633805.1. Classification (NCBI taxonomy): domain Bacteria; kingdom Bacillati; phylum Actinomycetota; class Actinomycetes; order Pseudonocardiales; family Pseudonocardiaceae; genus Amycolatopsis; species Amycolatopsis sp. NPDC114478. The sequence continues at coordinate 396,296 of NZ_JBVKDO010000004.1, forward strand.
CCGAGCTCCGCGATCCCGGACGACAGGTGCATGGCGACGTCGCGCGAAGCCTGCTGCACCGCCCGGAACCCTTCGCGGCCGAGCCGCACGAACGTGTAGTACTGGGCCGCGACCTCGGCGCCCGGGCGCGAGAAGTTCAACGCGAACGTCGGCATTTCGCCGCCGAGGTAGTTGACGTTGAACACCAGCTCCGACGGCAGCGCGGCCTGGTCGCGCCACACCACCCAGCCCACGCCCGGGTACACGAGCCCGTACTTGTGGCCCGACGTGTTGATCGACGCCACCCGTGGCAGCCGGAAGTCCCACTCCAGGTCCGGGTCGAGGAACGGCGCGATCATCGCGCCCGAAGCGCCGTCGACGTGCACCGGGATGTCCCAGCCGGTCCGCTCCTGCAGGGCGTCCAAGGCCGCGGTGATCTCCGCGACCGGCTCGTAGCTGCCGTCGAACGTCGAGCCGAGGATCGCCACCACGCCGATCGTGTTCTCGTCGCATTGCGCGACGGCTTCGTCGGCCGTGAGGTGGTACCGGTCGCCGTCCATCGGCACCAGCCGCGGCTCGACCTCCCAATACTCGCAGAACTTCTCCCAGCACACCTGGACGTTCACGCCCATCACCAGGTTCGGCTTGCCGGTGCGCCCGAGCTTGGACCAGCGCCGCTTCAGCGCCATCCCGCCGAGCATGCATGCCTCCGACGACCCGGTCGTCGAACAGCCCATGATGTCCGTCGGGTCGGGGGCGTGCCACAGGTCGGCGAGGATGTTCACGCAGCGGCGCTCCAGCTCGGCCGTCTGCGGGTACTCGTCCTTGTCGATCATGTTCTTGTCGACGCACTCGGCCATCAGCTCGCGCGCCTGCGGCTCCATCCACGTCGTGACGAACGTGGCGAGGTTGAGCCGCGCGTTGCCGTCGAGCATCAGCTCGTCGCGCACCAGCTGCAGCGCGGCGTCCGGCGGGAGCGGGTCGTCGCGCAGCTTGTCGTGCGGCATGACCAACCCCGCCGCCAGCGCCGGGTTCGCCCCGGCGTACAGCGGGTTCGTGCCACCGGTGCGGTCCGGGCGGTCGGTTTTCCCCTGATGCAAGACCATGCCACCGAACGTACTGAGCCTGGCAACGCGAAAGGGGCCGCTCCGTCCGGAACGACCCCTTTGACGGGAAAATCAAGCCTGCTGGGCCTGCCACATCCAGTGCGCCTCTTCGAGCGCGCGGGTGATCTCGATCAGCAGGTCCTGCGTCACGAGGTCGCTCTTGTCGGTCTCGTCGATGCGCTGGCGCAGCCGCTCGATGAGCGCGGCGAGGATGTCGACGATCGCGGCGACCGTGGACTCCACTGACTGCCAGTTGTCGGGGTACTCGGGCACGCCCGAGCTCTCGACGACGGTCTTGGCCTTGCCGTTCGGCGAGATGCCGATGGCGTTGGCGCGCTCGGCGACCTCGTCGACGTACTGGCGCGCGGTGTTGACCAGCTCGTCGAGCTGCAGGTGCGCGCTGCGGAAGTTGGCGCCGACGACGTTCCAGTGCGCCTGCTTCGCGATGAGGGACAGGTCGACCAGGTCGACCAGCGTCGCCTGGAGGGCGTTGCCGGTGATCTCCTTGTCGGCTTCGGAAAGCGGGCTCTTGATCGGAGACTTGCTCATCTGGCGGTCATCCTTTCCTCGGACTCGTGCGGCTCGGGTGGGTTCGAAGGGGTCAGACGGTGGCGGAGAGCGCGACCTCGATGTTGCCGCGGGTCGCGTTGGAGTACGGGCACACCTGGTGGGCCTGCTCGACCAGCTGGTCGGCCTGCGCCTGCTCGAGACCCGGCAGGGAGACGTTCAGCGCGACGCCGAGGCCGAACCCGACCTCCTGCTTGAGCACGCTGACCTCCGCGGTCACGGTCGAGCCGTTCAGCGGGACCTTGGCCTGGCGCGCGACCAGCTGCAACGCGCTGTGGAAGCAGGCCGAGTAACCGGCGGCGAAGAGCTGCTCGGGGTTGGTCTTGTCGCCGCCCGGGCCGCCCATCTCCTTGGGGATGGCCAGGGATTCGTCGATGACGCCGTCGGAAGAGGTCACCTCGCCGTTGCGGCCGTCGCCGCGCGCCGTTGCCACCGCCGTGTAAATCGCCTGACCCATGCTCAGCCTGCCTTCGTTTCGCGGACACTCCACAGCGAGCGTCTCATCGGGCACAACATCCCGCACCCGCGGAACAGTGCCCCCACATGGCAGGCATCACGCGGATCGTTTACCCGGCGCCCACCGGGTAAAACGTCATGCGGCGCGCGTCACCGCGAATTCGGCGACCTGCCGCCCGATCAGGCGAAGGGTGCGGACGCTCTTCTCGTCCGACGCGCCACCGCCTTCGTCGAACTTGGTCTCGGCCGAGTTGATCGAACCCCCCAGCGGGGTGGCCCAGCCGCGCAGCGCGTGCGTGATCGTGCGCAGCTGCTCGAGCGTGGTGACCGCGGCCTGCCAGCCGTAGGCGACGGCGGCCAGCCCGACGGCGCGGCCGTCGAGGTAGGGACGGCGGTCGTCACGCAGGTCTTCGACGTAGTCCAAGGCGTTCTTGACCAGGCCGGACAGCGCGCCGTGGTAGCCCGGCGACACGACGATGAGCCCGTCGGCCTGCCGCACGGCTTCGATGAGGGTGGCGGCGCGCTCGTCACGGTCCGGCTCGCCGGCGTCGTAGAACGGCAGCACCAGATCCGGCCCGCTGAGCATGCGGGTCCGGACGCCGACTTCCGCCGCGCCCTCGAGCGCGATCCGCAGCGCGCGTTCGGACTGGGAGCCCTCCCGCAGAGAGCCGCCGATCCCGAGCACGTTGAGCGTCCTGGCTGAAGTCACGTCTTTCAGGCTAACCCCTCCACTTAAGTGGATATCCAGAGTTTGGGACCGAGGGCCGCGTCACAGCTGGACCTGTTACCTACTGACGAGTAACGTCCGGGGCGGCATCGACGTTCAGGAGGCAACGATGGCGATCCCGCTCCCGGTCCGCGCCCAGGCCGCGGCGTCCCAGCTGGCGTTCTGGCTGCCCACGCCGGTGCGGCGGGCGATCGCGGGGCGCCCGGTGCGCATCGACGGCCAGGACCTCGCGCTCGACGCCCAGCTGCTGCTCCGGCTGCAGAAGCTGTCCGGCGCCGAGCTCGTGCAGGGGTCGGTGGAGCAGTCGCGCGCCCTGCTCGACGTCGGGCGGCACCTGGTCAGCGGCAAGCCGATCGAGCCGGTTTCGGTGCGCGAGATCGCCGTGCCGACGCCGGACGGCGACCTGCCCGCGACGCTCTACACGCCGGTCGGGCTGCCCGAGAAGTCGCCGCTGCTGGTGTTCTTCCACGGCGGCGGCTGGGTGATCGGGACGCGCGCGAGCCACGACAACGCCGTCCGGTTCCTGGCCAAGCACGCCGGGGTGCGGGTGCTGTCGATCGAGTACCGGCTGGCGCCGGAGTTCCCGTTCCCGTCGGCGACGGAAGACGCTCTGGCGGCGTTCGAGTACGCGGTGGCGAAGGCGAGCGACCTCGGCGCGGACCCGGCGCGGATCGCCGTCGGCGGCGACAGCGCGGGCGGCAACCTCGCGGCGGTCACGGCCCAGCAGGCGGTGCGGCGCGGTGGGCCGGCGCCGGCGTTCCAGCTGCTGATCTACCCGGCGACGGACTTCGCGCGGCGGTACCGCTCGCAGGACCTGTTCGCCGAGGACCTGTTCCTGACGGACGTGCACATGAAGTGGTTCGAGGGCCACTACGTGCCTTCGGGCACGGACTTGACCGACCCGCGGCTGTCCCCGCTGCACGCGGACGACCTGAGCGGCCTGCCGCCGGCCCTGGTCGTCACGGCGGGGTTCGACCCCCTTCGCGACGAAGGTGAGGCGTACGCGGAGAAGCTGCGCGAAGCGAGTGTCGAGGTGGCGGTGCGCCGGCACGACGACCTGATCCACGGGTTCATCAACTTCACCGGGGTGGGCACCCGGTTCCGCGAGGCACTGGCCGAGACGGCGGGCGCCCTGCGGCAGGGTCTGTCCAAACGGGACTGAGCCGGGTCATGACGTTGCCGGGACTTTGCGGCGGCCCTGGCAGGAACGAACCCGGAGCCCGGCGCGGAGGAATGTCCGCGGCCGGGCTCCGGGCCCCCCTGTTTTTCGGTGGCTACGAGCCGGGAACCGGCAGTGGCGGCACCGGCAGCGGCGGCACCGGCAGGCCGCCGAGGAGCCCGCCCAGGATGCCAGTGACCGCGCCGAGCAGGGCCTTCACCAGGTCGCTGACGATCTTCAGCGGTCCCGGCAGGTCCGGCAGCGAGGGGATCGGCAACGGCAGCGGCGGCAGCTGGCGCGCCTTGGCCGTGGGGTCGGCGAGGAGCCGGGTGCTCTCGTCCGCACGTCCCTTGGCCAGACCGGCGAGCTGCTCGGTGTCGGTCTGGACGGTGTAGCGCTTGCCAGCCGCGATGTCCCCGAGCACGGGGCTGAGCTGACCGAGATCGCCGCGCGTGGCACCGACGTTGCCCGCGTAGGCCACCTTGGTCAGGTCGTCACGCATCTGGAGCACCTGTGCGGCGAGGGCCTGGGTGCTGGAGGAACCCTTGCCCCCGTCCGGGCTCGCCGGGCTCGCCGAAGCGATCCCCGCCATACCGACCGCCAGCAGACTGCTCGCGGCTACGAGGGCGACGGATCGCCCGAACTTGCCTTTCATTCCTACCTCCTGGCGTCGAAGCCTGACGGGGTAAATCGATACCCCCCGTATCGGAGATAGGCCAGGCGATCACCGGTTGGGGACGTTTTCTAACCCTTACGTGCCGGATGCACGAGAGGCGAACTGCCCCGCAATTGATTAACGTCGAAACCTTGCCCATCCCCCTGAAGATCATCATGATCGATTCTTACCGTCACTGCTGGTAGTGGATGTCCACTGTGGAGCAGATGGGTCACTCACGCGGGTGTAAACGGTGATCATTTAGCTTCATCACTCCGTCGGACCGCGTGTCGCGACTGCTCCAGAAGGGTCGTCCCCCACGCTCGCACCGCCACCCACACGGTGTTCCCCGAGGTGGGCGCGGGAATGCGAAATCAATTCCGAAATCGGGCGCGGGGAAGGGTGGGGAAACCGCGGGGAGAGGGTCGGTGCGCGGTGGAGAGCTGCGGCTGGAGACACGGATGGCCGATCGGGTCGGACGGGCTTCCACCGGCCCATTCGCCTCGCACCGGCCAGCCGCACGAGCCCAGCCGGGTCGCGCGCACGTCCGCCGCAGCTAGGCAACCCCGCCCACACAAGCGCCGCCCCGGGCCGCCGCCGGGCCGCAGTGCCACCTGCCGCGGGCAGGCGCCCCTCACCGGCCAGCAGGCCGCCGACCGCGCGCACCCGCCACGAGCAGGCGCCTCCCTCCTACCTGCACCGAGCCGCTCGCGCCCCGCAGCGCCCCCTACAGCGGCAACCCCGCCTCCAAGTGCGCCACGGCTCGGTCCACCACCACCAGCGGGTCCACCTCCGGGTCACCCGCCGCGCCGACGAATGCCGCCAGCACCACCCCGGCCACCGCCCCCGCCCAGTTGCGCACCTCGAAGTCGTCCGCCGCTCGGCCGGTTCGCTGGGCCGCCAGCCCCGCCAGCAGCTCGATGCCCTCGGCGAACTTGTCCATCACCGCCGTGCGCAGCTCCGGCTCGCGGAACACCAGCTGCTGCCGCTGGCGCTCCTGCTCCCACGCCTCGCCGGACAGGTGCTCGCGGAGCACGTCCATCGTCGCGCGCAACGCGCCGATCGGGCTCAGCTCGGCCGGCTGGGCCAGGGCCGCCGCGATCAGCAACGGGTCGAACGGGTCGTACAGGACCGTCTCTTCCTTCGTCGGGAAGTAGCGGAAGAACGTGCTGGGCGAGATCTCCGCCGCCGCCGCGATCTGGTCGACCGTGGTCGCGCTGTAGCCCTGCTCGTGGAACAGCCGCAACGCGTGCCGCTGGATCGCGGCGCGCGTCTTGGCCTTCTTGCGTTCCCGCAGCCCCGAGGGCTCAGCTGGCGACGACGTCATGTTCCGATTCTCGCGGCCGCGCCTCCGGGGCCGTCCGCCCGGGCAGGAACAGCAGCGCGAGCAGCGCGCCGGCGACGCCGAGCCCGGCGCACACCCACAGCGTCGCCGCCATGCCGTCGGTGAACGCCACCCGCGCGGAGTCGGCCAGCGACGGCAGGTGCAGCTTCACCGCGACGGCCACCGCGCTCGACGCGCTGCCGCGCACCGCGTCCGCCACCGGCGCCGGCAAGCCACCGGTGGCCACGCCGTCGCGGTAGACGCCGTTGAGCACCGTGCCCAGCACCGCCACCCCGATCGTGCCGCCGACCTGGCGCAACACCTGGATCAGCGCCGACCCCGCCCCCGAACGGCCCTCGGTGAGCGCACCCATCGCCATCGACATCAGCGGCGGCAGCGTGCACCCCGTGCCCAAGCCGATGACGACCTCCCAGGCCACCGTCACGCCGTAGCTGTCCGACGGCGATGTCGTCGAACCCCACGCCAGCCCGGCCGCGAGCAGCGCGAACCCCGCCGTGACGACCACCCGCACGCCCACCGCGGCGACCAGCCGTTCGGCGATCTTGGCCGACACCAGCATCCCGCCGATCAGCGGCAGCAGCCGCACGCCGGTCTGCAGCGCGTCGGCCCCCTGCACCGCCTGGAACAGCTGGGGCAGCACGAACAGCAGGCCCATCAGCGCGAACGACGCCATCGTCGCGAGCACCGCACCCCAGACGAACCGCGGCTCGCGGAACAGCGCCAGGTCGGTGAGGGGCGCGGCCGTCCGCGTCTGCGTCCAGCCGAACACCGCCAGCACGGCGGCGCCGAGCGCGATCAGGCCGTACGTCACCGGGTCGGCCCAGCCGTGCTCGCCCGCGTGGACGAACCCGTAGGTCAACGCGACCAGCCCGGCCGCCGAGAGCACGATGCCCGGGAGGTCGATCGCGCCGCGGCCGGAGCCCCGCGTGAGCGGCACCAGGAAGAGCACCGCGGCCAGGCCGATCACGGTCAGCGGGACGTTGATCAGGAACACCGAACCCCACGCGTAGTGGTCGAGCAGCCAGCCGCCGAGCAACGGCCCGAGCGGGATGCCGGCGAACGTCGCCATGACCCACGTCGTCAGCGCCTTCGCCCGCTCCTCCGGCGGGAACAGGGTGTTCAACAGCGAAAGCGACAGCGGGATGAGGAACGCGGCACCGGCGCCGAGCACGACGCGGGCGGCGATCAGCTGGCCGGGCGTGCTCGCGTAGGCGCAGGCCAGCGACGCCAGCCCGAACAGCGCGAGCGCGCCGAGCAGCAGTTTCTTCGGGCCGAACCGGTCGCCGAGCAGGCCCGCGGGCAGCAGCAAGGCGGCCAGCGCGAGCGTGTACGCGTTGCCGAACCACTGCAGCTGCGTGGTCGTGGCGCCGAGGTCGACGGCGAGCGTCGGCACGGCGACGTTCAGCACCGTCAGGTCGAGGCCGACGGTCAGCAGGCTCACCGCGAGCGCTCCGAGCGCCCACCACCTGCGTGGCTGGAGTTGAGTCATAGCTACCCCCACTTGATAGTGACTACCAAATGAGAGTAACCCTCAGAATCTCCGAGCACCAGCGGGAAATAACTTGCACGCGCGTACCACCTTGGGTTCTCATCGAGACGTGCCGTTCCAGCCGTACCGCCGGGTCCTGTCCGTTCCCCGAGTCCCGTCGACGATGGCTCTGATGTTCCTGGCGCGGTTGCCGATGACCATGAACGGCGTGCTCATGACGCTGTACATCGTCACCGGCCTGGGCCGCGGCTACGGCGCCGCCGGGCTGGTCGGCGCGGGTATCACCCTCGGGATGGCCCTCGGCGCGCCGCTGCTGGGCCGCTGCTTCGACCGCTACGGCCTGCGCCCGATCGTCGCCGTCTGCGGGATCGGCACGACGGTGTTCTGGTTCGCCGCGCCGCACCTGCCCTACGCGGCGCTCGCCGCGGTCGCGGTCCCGGCCGGGATGCTCTCGGTGCCGGCGGGCTCGCTGGCGCGGCAGGTCCTGGCCGCGCTCGTCCCGGTCGAGGAGCGCCGCGCGGCGTACTCGCTCGACACGATCTCGATCGAAGCGACGTTCATGATCGGCCCGGCGATCGGCATCGCGGCGATCACCACGCTCTCACCGACGTTCACGCTCAGCGCGCTCGGCGTCCTGTTCGGCGGTACGGCGTTCCTGATCTGGTTGATCAATCCGCCGATCCGCGAGTCGGTCGAGCCCGGTGCGTCGACGACCCGGCCGCCGCTGCGGAGCTGGCTGACCGGCCGGCTCGTGGCGACGCTGCTGATCGCCGCCGGCACGCTGTTCGTGCTCGTCGGCACCGAGCTGGCGACGCTCGCGGCGCTGCGCGCGAGCGGCGACATCGGCGTGACCGGGCTGGTGATCGCGGTGATGTGCGTGGCGTCGATGGCCGGCGGCGTCGTGCACGGCGCGGTGAAGAAGTCGTTGCCGCAGGGGCTGCTGATGCTCCTGCTCGCGCTGCTCGTGGTGCCGGTCGGGCTCGCGGACCAGCCGTGGTGGCTGCTGATGCTGGTGCTGATCCCGACGAACCTGGTCTGCGCGCCGACGCTCGCGGCGACCACCGAGACGGTCAGCCGGATCGCGCCGCCGCAGGTGCGCGGCGAGGCGATGGGGCTGCAGGACGCGTCGACGCGGCTCGGGCTGGCGCTGGGCAGCCCGGTAGTCGGCTTCGCGATCGACCACTCGAGCCCGGCGTGGGGCTTCGCCGCGGCCGGGCTCGGCGGCCTGGTGATCGCGGCGGGCGGCCTGCTCCACCGGCGAACGCCGGAACCGGCCGCGGAGCCGGTCCCGGCGCTGGCCGAAAGCTAGCGGGTCATGACGTCGACGACAGTTCGCCCTGGTTCTCCGCGGCCCACTCGGCGAGGTGAGCCAGCGGCCCCGTGGCGAAGGACGCCCCCAGCGGGGTGAGTTCGTAGACGGCGGCGTCGCGACCCGTCCGCGCGACCAGTCCACGCGAGGCCAGGCGCCGGAGGGACTCGGTCAGCACCTTGTCGCTGACTCCGGCGATGCGATCCAGGAGAACGGTGCGCCGGGTGGGCCCCATGCGCAGAGCGGAGACGACGACCGGGTCCCACGTGTGGCTGATGAGCTCGACCGCGGCTCGTACGTGGCAGTCCGAGATGAAGGTCTCACAGCCCTGTTCGTTCACCCGTCCAGCCTGCCACCCGCGCTCCTACCGATTGGTGGGAGACAGTCTCTTAGCGTCGTCGTGAGACCTCACGAGACGAAGGAGACCAGGGTGAAGATCGGACTGTTGGGGACCGGGAACCTCGCGGTGGCACTGGGGAGCGCGTGGGCGGGCGCCGGGCACTCGATCGCGGTCACCGGCCGTCGCCCCGACCGGGCCAAGGCCGCCGCGGACCGGATCGGTGTCGCCGCGACACCGCTCGACCCCGGCGAGCTCGCCGGCCAGGCCGAGGCCGTCGTGGTGGCGATCGCCTGGGACGGGCTGGAAGAAGCACTGAAGCTCGTCGGCGGCGCGGATGGGCTGCTGTCGGGGAAGACCGTCATCGACTGCACCAACGCCGTGGACTACGCGACCGGGCGCCTGCTCCCGGAGACCGGCTCGGCCGCCGAACTGGTCGCCGAAGTCGCGGTCGGTGCCCGCGTGGTCAAGGCACTGCACCTGTTCGCCGGCGCGTCCTGGCCGTTCACCGGCGATCCGGCCGCGTCGCCGGTGGTCGCGCTCTGCGGCGACGACACCGACGCCCTGAGCCGGACCGCCGCGCTGATCCGTGACCTCGGCGCGCGGCCCGCGGTGCTGGGCGGGCTCACCGCGGCCCGGCAGGCCGAGGAAGCCGCCGGCTTCGTGATGCGGATGGTCGCTGCCGGCGCGAACCCGCGCTTCGCGGTTCCGGACGTGACGGCTTAGCCGCAGGCCGCGCGGAGGGCGTCGAGCTTCTTGACGTTGCGCTGCACCCACTGGGCGACGACGCCGGCGTCTTCGATGCGCTCCTTCTGCACCTCGACGTAGGACCCGGCCATGCCGAGCAGCGCGTTCCTGACGTCCTGGTCCTGGACGTCCGAGGCGAGCTCCCGCAGCCGCTTCTCCTTGTCGGCGGCGCGGGCCTTGAGCTTGTCCGGGTCGACCAGCGGGTTCAGGTCCGCCAGCCCGAGCGCCTCGGTGCAGACGCTCACCTTGTCGACGGTCTTGGAGCCCTGGTCGACCGCGTTGCTGACCTCGTCGCACCCGCTCAGCAGCAGTGCGGCCCCGGCCAGCAACGCGGCCGTCGTTCCACCCCTCGTCATGGCGCCAAGGTACCGCTCAGCCCTTGACGCAGACCACCTGCTTGAGGTGCGCCACGACCTCGACCAGGTCCGTCTGGGCCTGGATCACCGTTTCGATGTCCTTGTACGCGGCCGGGATCTCGTCGACGACGCCCGAGTCCTTGCGGCACTCGACGCCCGCCGTCTGCGCCGCGAGGTCGTCGGCCGTGAACAGCTTCTTGGCCTTGGTGCGCGACATCCGGCGGCCGGCGCCGTGCGACGCCGACTGGAAGGACGACTCGTTCCCGAGCCCGCGGACGATGTACGAACCGGTCCCCATGCTGCCCGGGATGATCCCGAGGTCACCCGATCCGGCGCGGATCGCGCCCTTCCGGGTGACGAGCAGCTCGACGCCGTCGTAGGTCTCCTCGGCGACGTAGTTGTGGTGGCACGAGATCGCGTCGTCGAAGGTCGTCTGCGGGACGACGTCCTTCAGCGCCTGCTTCACGAGCGCGACCATCGTGGCGCGGTTGCGCGCCGCGTAGTCCTGTGCCCAGAACAGGTCGCGCCGGTACGCCGCCATTTCCGGCGTGCCCGCGACGAACACGGCGAGGTCCCGGTCCGGCAGGTCGGCGTTGTGCGGCAGCTTCCGCGCGACGGCCATGTGCCGCTCCGCGAGCTCCTTGCCGATGTTGCGCGAACCCGAGTGCAGCATCAGCCAGACGCGGCCCTCGTCGGCGCCACCCTGCTCGAGGCAGACCTCGATGAAGTGGTTCCCGCCGCCGAGGCTCCCGATCTGACGCGCGGCCCGGTCGTGCAGCTCCTGGACGCCCTCGTGCAGCTGGCCGAAGCCCTTCCAGAAGGCGTCCCAGCCGCCGACGCCGTGCACCTTCGCGGGGTTCACGGGCGTCTTGTGCAGCCCGAAGCCCACGGGCACGGCGCTTTCGATCCGGCGGCGCAGCTTCCCGAGGTCGTCGGGCAGATCGGCGGCGGTGAGCGACGTGCGGACGGCGCTCATCCCGCACCCGATGTCGACCCCGACGGCGGCGGGCGAAACGGCGTCGCGCATGGCGATGACGCTGCCGACGGTGGCGCCCTTGCCGTAGTGCACATCGGGCATCACGGCGACGCCGTGCACCCACGGCAGGTTCGCGACGTTCTGCAGCTGCCGCATGGCCTGCTCTTCGACGGACGCGGGATCCGCCCACATCCGAATCGGAACGCGCGCGCCGTCGACGGCGGTGTACATGGTTTCCTCCCCTGGACTTGCTTGCGGTGCCCAGGATCTCCCGGGCACCGCGAAACGGCCAAGCGAGTTTTCAGCTGTCCACTGTGTACTAGTGCTGCTCGGCGATCAGCTCCGCGATCTGCACGGCGTTGAGCGCCGCACCCTTGCGGAGGTTGTCGTTCGAGATGAACAGTGCCAGCCCGCGGCCGCCCTCGATGCCCTGGTCGACGCGGATGCGGCCGACGTAGCTCGGATCGTTGCCCGCCGCCTGCAGCGGGGTCGGGACCTCAGACAGCTCGACACCCGGGGCGTGCGCCAGCAGCTCCGTCGCGCGCTCGACCGTCAGCGCCCGCTCGAATTCGGCGTTCACCGAGATCGAGTGGCCCGAGAACACCGGCACGCGCACGCACGTGCACGACACGCCCAGGCCCGGGATGCTGAGGATCTTGCGGCTCTCGTTGCGGAACTTCTTCTCTTCGTCCGTCTCGAACTCGCCGTCGTCCACAATGGACCCGGCCATCGGGAGGACGTTGAACGCGATCGGGCGGACGTACTTCTCCGGCTTCGGGAAGTCGATCGCCGCGCCGTCGTGGGTGAGCAGCGACGCGTGCTCGGCGGCCGCCTTGACCTGGCCCGCCAGCTCGTCGACGCCGGCCAGCCCGCTGCCGGACACCGCCTGGTACGTCGAGGCCACCAGCCGCACCAGCCCGGCCTCGTCGTGCAGCGGCTTCAGCACCGGCATCGCGGCCATGGTGGTGCAGTTGGGGTTCGCGATGATCCCCTTGCGCGCCTCCTTGATCGCCTGCGGGTTGACCTCGCTGACGACCAGCGGCACGTCCGGGTCCATCCGGAACGCCGAGGAGTTGTCGATCACCGTCGCGCCCGCCTCGGCGAACCGCGGCGCCTGCGCCTTGGACGTCGAGCCGCCCGCGGAGAACAGCGCGATGTCCAAACCGAACGGATCGGCCGTCGCCGCGTCCTCGACCGTGATTTCCGTGTCGCGCCAAGGCAGCTTCGAACCCGCCGAGCGCGCCGAAGCGAAGTACCGGAGCTCGGCGATCGGGAACTCCCGCTCCGCCAGCAGCTTGCGCATGACCGCGCCGACCTGGCCGGTCGCGCCGACCACCCCGACCCGCAGACCTTCCGCCATCAGCGACCACTCCCCGCGTAGACCACGGCTTCCTCGTCGCCACCGAGCTCGAACGCGTCGTGGATCGCGCGCACGGCGTCGTCGAGCTGGGCGTCCCGGATCAGCACCGAGATCCGGATTTCCGAGGTGTTGATGATTTCGATGTTGACGCCGGCGTTGGCCAGCGCTTCGCAGAACGTCGCCGTGACACCCGGGTGCGAGCGCATCCCGGCGCCGACCAGCGAGACCTTGCCGACGTGGTCGTCGTAGAGCACCGACTCGAAGCTGATCTCCGCCTTGACCTTCTCGAGCTCCTTGACCGCCTTGGCGCCGTTGGCCTTCGACAGTGTGAAGGTGATGTCCGTGCGGCCGGACACCGTGCTGGACACGTTCTGCAGCACCATGTCGATGTCGATCTCGGCGTCGGCGATCACGCGGAAGATCCGGGCCGCGGCACCGGCGTGGTCCGGCACCCCGGTGACCGTGATCTTGGCTTCGGAGCGGTCGTGCGCCACACCGGTGATCAGGGCTTGTTCCACGGGGATCTCCTCGATAGAACCGGTCACCGTCGTGCCCGGCTTGTCACTGTAGGAAGAGCGGACTCGGATCGGGACGCCGTAGCGGCGCGCGTACTCGACCGAACGCAGGTGCAGGATCTTCGACCCGCTCGCGGCGAGCTCGAGCATCTCCTCGTAGGGGATGACGTCGAGCTTCTTCGCGTCCGGCACAATCCGCGGGTCGGCGGAGTACACACCGTCCACATCGGAGTAGATCTCGCAGACGTCGGCGTTCAGCGCGGCGGCCAGCGCGACGGCGGTGGTGTCCGACCCGCCGCGGCCGAGCGTGGTGATGTCCTTGGTGTCCTGCGCGACGCCCTGGAAGCCCGCCACCAGCGCGATGTAGCCCTGCTCGAGCGCCTCGGTGACGCGGCTCGGGGTGACGTCGATGATGCGCGCGTTGCCGTGCACCGACGTCGTGACGACGCCGGCCTGCGAACCGGTGAACGACCAGGCCTCGGCGCCCTGGGCCGCGATGGCCATGGCGACGAGGGAGTTCGAGATGCGCTCACCCGCGGTGAGCAGCATGTCCATCTCCCGCTCCGGCGGCGCCGGGTTGACCTGCTGCGCCAGGTCGAGCAGTTCGTCGGTGGTGTCACCCATCGCCGAGCAGACCACGACGACGTCGTTGCCCGCCTTCTTCGTGGCGACGATCCGCTCCGCGACGCGCTTGATCCGGTCGGCACTTTCCAGCGACGATCCGCCGTACTTCTGGACCACGAGGGCCACGCCCGAACCTCCTCGCGGGCCGGGCGGCTCCCTGGTGGGCACCGGAGAGCCCCCGCGTCCCATGATTTGAAGTGGAGCCTACCGGGGGTTGGACGGCCCGCCACCCTCTTGACGTGCGGCGGACTCCGGGCGCGGGTCGTTGGGAAGTAAATCTTCCGTAACACCAACGAAATGCGCGGAGCCCTTCCTCCCGAGTGATGCAGCGCACGCCTGGGTACGTCCTCCCATGCCCCCACCACCACCCTCAACGGAGGCGCTTCGCGCCGCAGTACCGTCTTGATCGTGCGCAAACCAGCTGTGACGAGCGTCCCGATCGCTTCCCTGATGGCCGAGCGGTGGAGCCCGCGGGCGTTGGACGCGTCTGTTCCGGTGACCCAGGACCAGGTGCGGGCGCTGCTGGAGGCGGCCCGCTGGGCCCCGTCGTTCGGCAACACCCAGCCGGCCCGCTACCTGGTGGGCCTGCGCGGGACACCGTCGTTCGACGCGATCTTGTCGACGCTGAACTCGGGCAACCGGGCTTGGGCGCACCGGGCCGGGTTGCTGCTGATCGGCGTGATGGTGACGACGAACGAGAAGGGTTCGGTGCCGTACGCCGAGTACGGGCTGGGGCTGGCTTCGGAGAACCTCGTGCTGCAGGCCGTGGAGCTGGGGTTGGTGGCGCACCAGATGGCGGGGTTTTCGGCGGACGCGGTGCGGTCGGCGTTTTCGCTGCCTGCCGACGCCGTCCCGCTGGTCGCGATCGCGGTGGGGTTACCGGCTCCACCCGACGTCCTGGAGGAGGACTGGCGGGTCGAGCGGGAGAAGTCGGAACGGGTGCGGCTGCCGCTGGCGGAGTTCGCGTTCACCGACCAGTGGGGCACGGCCGCGTTCTAGCTCGGCAGGACGATCGCCCGGTCGCGCACCCGGTCCAGGGCCGCGTAGGGGACCACGGTGCCGACGTCGTCCACGGCGGCGAACCCACCGACTTCCGCCCTGATGTCGACGATGGCGGCGGCCGTTTCGGGGTCGAGCCCGCAAACCGACGCGATGACGGCCGCGGGCGCGTTGTTGAGGTCGACCAGGCCGCCATCGTCGTAGTTCCGCGGCAGGTCGGGCCGCCCGATCCGCAGGTCGCGAGCGATGAGCGGATCGGCGGCGACGAGCTTCCTGGCTTCGGCACGCCGTTCCCGCGCGGCGAGCGCGGCGGCGAGGGCCGGGTCGCCCTGTTCGACCGGCGCCAGGCCCAGGACCTGGCGGCGGAGCTTGACCTGCTGGACGCAGGCGACCGCGACCACGACGAGGCCCAGGATCGTGGCGATCGAGGTGAGCACGTCCCCGGTCGTGCCGACCGTCTTGCCTGCGGCGTCCTTCGGTGCCAGCGAGAGCAGCACACCCATGACCGCGGCGGCCGCACCGAACGCGGCGGCCCGCGCGTACAGCGACTTCCGCCCGAGGCGGACGGCGGCGTGCACGAACGGGACCCAGGCGAACAGCCCGACAGTGGCGATGGTGACGACGAAGTACCAGCGGCTGCCCACGCGGGCGACCGCGCTCGGCTTCGCCACGACAGGCTGTGAAACGGACATGGTCAGCACCCCTTCCGGCGTGCTGATGTCGCCCGGCGGCGACCGTGCGTTACGACGCCGCGCCGATCGTGATCACCGCGAAATCAGGCTCCGCCGCCCACCCGGCGGATCACCTTCGCGAGAATCCCGGACACCACGAGCCAGAAGATCGCCGCGATGCCGTAGTTCACCAGGACTCGCAGCTTCTCGTCACTCGGCGTGAACAGATCGCTGAAGCCCAGCGCCAGCGAGTCCGCCCAGGACTTCACGAACGACACGATGCCGTTGTCCGGGTTCGCCGAACCGACCGTGAAGATCACGTGGATCACCAGGAACGCGGCGAAGATCAACCCCACCCAGCGGACGATCGACGCCAGCACCGAGGCCACCCGGCCGCTCGCGCCGCGCCAGTCGACCGGGGCCCGGCGGGAGACCTTCGTCTCCTCCGAAGACGACGCCGACGAAGAGGACGACGACTCTGCGTGCTCACCCATGCTCGCAGTTTCGCACGGCGACCGACCGATGGCTACCCACAGGTAACCCCCGGAACGGGCCGCCCGGCTTCCCTCACCCGGCGTTGCGTGGTTATGGTGGGTGCGTGGCGCGTGTTCTCCTGCTTCGCTGCCGCGACGGGGCCTGATCTGACCGGCTCCTCGTCGCGGGGCTTCGTGGTGCCGGTCGCACCCGTCGAGCTGGAGACCTTCGAAACACCATGAGCAAGATCCGCAAGCCTTCGCGTACCGCGCCCGCCGACCAGCCCGTCTGGAACACCCAGCGCGGCACGTCCATGCCGGTCCACCGCTACCGCCCCTGGTACGACCTCGTCGAGAACATCGACCTGCCCGACCGCACCTGGCCCGAAAAGCGCATCGAGCGCGCGCCGCTGTGGTGCGCCGTCGACCTGCGGGACGGCAACCAGGCCCTGATCGACCCCATGTCGCCCGCGCGCAAGCGGAAGTTCTTCGACCTGCTCGTACGCATGGGCTACAAGGAGATCGAGGTCGGCTTCCCGGCCGCGAGCCAGACGGACTTCGACTTCGTCCGCGAGATCATCGAAGAGGGCGCCATCCCGGACGACGTCAGCATCCAGGTGCTGACCCAGTGCCGCCCCGAGCTGATCGAGCGGACGTTCCAGTCTCTCGAAGGCGCGCCGCGGGCGATCGTCCACATCTACAACTCGACCTCGATCCTGCAGCGCCGCGTCGTCTTCCGCGAGGAGCGCGAAGGCATCAAGAAGATCGCGACGCAGGCCGCGGAAATGGTCGTCGAGCTGGCCGCGAAGCAGCCGGACACCGACTTCCGCTTCCAGTACTCGCCGGAGTCCTACACCGGCACCGAGCTGTCGTACGCGCTCGAGGTTTGCAACGCCGTCACCGAGATCTGGCAGCCGACGCCGGAGAAGCCGGTCATCCTGAACCTGCCGGCGACCGTCGAGATGGCGACGCCGAACGTCTACGCCGACTCGATCGAGTGGATGAGCCGCAACCTGGAGCGCCGCGACTCGGTGATCCTGTCGCTGCACCCGCACAACGACCGCGGCACCGGTATCGCCGCCGCCGAGCTGGGCTACCAGGCCGGCGCCGACCGCATCGAAGGCTGCCTGTTCGGCAACGGCGAGCGCACCGGCAACGTCGACCTGGTCGCGCTGGGCATGAACCTCTACAGCCAGGGCATCGACCCGCAGATCGACTTCTCCGACATGGACGAGATCAAGCGGACTGTCGAGTACTGCAACCAGCTGCCGGTCGGCGAGCGCTCGCCGTGGGGCGGCGACCTGGTGTTCACCGCCTTCTCGGGCAGCCACCAGGACGCGATCAACAAGGGCCTCGACGCGCTGAAGGACGCCGCCGACAAGGCGGGCGTCCCGATCGACGAGTACCCGTGGGAGGTCCCGTACCTGCCGATCGACCCGAAGGACGTCGGCCGCACGTACGAAGCCGTCATCCGCGTGAACTCGCAGTCCGGCAAGGGCGGCGTCGCCTACATCATGAAGGCCGAGCACCAGCTCGACCTGCCACGGCGGTTGCAGATCGAGTTCTCGAAGGTCATCCAGCGCTACACCGACTCCGAGGGCGGCGAGGTCGACCCGGCCACGATGTACAACGCCTTCTCGGCCGAGTACCTGGAGCTGAAGACGCCGCTGGAGCTGGTCCGCCAGCACGTCCGCGACAACGGTGACGGCGAGTACGACATCACCGCGACCGTGAAGGTGGAGGGTGACGAGCACGAGGTCACCGGCCGCGGCAACGGCCCGATCGCGGCGTTCTTCGACGCGCTGTCGACCGTGGGCTTCGACCTGCGGCTCCTGGACTACTCCGAGCACACGCTCTCCCCGGGCGACGACGCGCGCGCCGCGTCGTACATCGAGTGCGCGATCTCGGACCGGGTGTTCTGGGGCATCGGCATCGACCCGTCGATCGTGACGGCGTCGCTGCGCGCGGTCGTCTCGGCGGTGAACCGCGCCAACCGCTGAACCTGTGGGCCGCCTGTCGGGTTCCTGTGAGTCCCCCTTGATCAGGAGTTTTCCGGACTCGGCAGGCGGTTAATGGAGATGTGGACGCGACTACGGCTGGACTGCTGGTGCTGTTCGTCGTCTCGCTGGTGCCTCTGCTGCCCACCGAGGTGACGCTCCTGGGCATGGGTGTCGCGGCAGCGCAGGGCGGGACTTCGCTGGCCCTGGTGATCGCCGTGGCGAGCGCCGGTTGCCTGGCGTCCGACCAGGCGCTCTACGCCCTCGGCCGGTTCGGTGGCCGGGCGGCGCTGAACCGGCTGAGCCGGCGGCGCAAGATCGCCGCCGGCATCGGCTGGGTCGACGGGCGGCTGCAGCGCCACCCGCGTCCCGTGCTGGTGGTCGCCCGCTGGCTGCCGTCGGGCGGCACGGTCGGCGCACTGCTCGCCGGCTCCCTCCGCTGGCCGATGGCGGAGTTCTTCACCGCCTCGGCCGTCGGCGTCACGCTCTGGACGTCCTACGTGGCCTTCCTCGGCTACGCGGGCGGCCGGATCATCACCGAACCCGGGATCAGCATGCTGCTCTCCCTGGGCGTCGCCCTGATCCTGGGTTCGGTGATCACCTACGGCGTGAAGCGCGGCGCTAGAGCGATTTGACGGCTTCGAGGACGTCGGCCGGCTCGGTGCGCGTGACGAAGTCCGGGTGGACGTCGACGAACCGGAGCACCCGGTCGCGGTCGACCACGACGACCGCCGGGTGGACCAGCTCCCAGGTGCCGTTGACCCGCTCGAGGTCCGTGCCGAGCTTCTCCATGGCCTCGCGGACGGGCGCGGAGACCGGGTAGCTCAGCCCCAGCCCGCGCGCGACCGTGCTGCCGGCGTCCGAGAGCACGGGGAACTCCAGGTCTTCCAGCGGACGCGAACCGTCCGGCCGCTGCGGGCTGATCGCGACCAGGCTCGCGCCGAGCGGCTTCAGCTCGGGCACGAGCTCCTGCTGGTAGGTGCGCAGCGTCAGGTTGCAGTACGGGCACCACTGGCCGCGGTAGAAGACCAGCACGGCCGGCCCGTCCACGAGGAAATCGGCCAGGCGCGACGGTGTGCCGTCGGCGCCGGGCAGCTCGAAGTCGTCGATCTCGTCGCCGACCTCGGCGAACTTCGTCCCGGTCGCCCGGCGCCGGGCCGCTTCGAGGACCTCGAAGATCTCCGGCGGCAGCGCGCCGCGGGCCTTCGCGTTGACGTCGGTCAGGGCGTCGTTGAGCGTCATGGGTCCCCCTGGTTCAGTTGTACTGATCGGTACAGTGGAGCGAACTGTACTATTCAGTACATGGAGACGCAAGCGGCTTCGACCCCGCGCGGCAAGCGGACGCGGGACGCGATCGTCGACGCGGCGGCCCAGCTGATGTACGTCGACGGCGTCGCGGGCACGAGCGTCGACAAGGTGCTCGCCGCGAGCGGGGCCGGGAAATCGCAGATGTACCACTACTTCAAGAACAAGGAGCAGCTGGTCGGCGCCGTGATCGACCGGTACCTCGAGCAGATCCTCGGCAACCAGCCGGCGATCTTCACGCTGTCCTCGTGGGCCGACCTCGAGACGTGGACCGAGCAGCTGCTGGACGTCCACCGCCGCGCGGGCGGGCCGATCGCGTGCCCGCTGGGCAACCTCGCCGGCGAGGTGGGCGACAACCCGAAGCTCGCGCCGCTGGTCGACCAGGCCTACCGGACGTGGGAGTCCCACCTGGAGCGCGGGCTGACCACGTTGCGGGACAAGGGAGAACTCGCACCCGACGCCGACCCGGCGCGGCTGGCGCAGGCGGCGATGACGTCCGTCCAAGGTGGACTGCTGCTGGCCCACATCCGCCACGACCTCACGGCGCTGGAGGACGCGCTGGGCATCGCGCTGGCCTACCTGCGCGGCTTCAAGCGGTGAGCTGAGCGACCTCCGCGCGCAGTTCGTCGATCACCTGGGCCACCGCCGGCCGCTGCCGGGCTCCCGTGCGGCAGACCGCCTCCACCAGCCGGGCCGCGCGGATGCCCGCCAGGGGCCTGCTGACCAGGCCGCTGCCGCGGCGGGTGTCGATCGTGTAGCGCGGGACCAGCGCGATCCCGTGGCCCGCCGCGACGAGCCGCTCGGTGATGCGGAAGTCGTTGATCCGCTGCACCACCACCGGCCGGACGCCGGTGCGGACGGTCAGCGAGCGCAGCACGTCGTCCACCGGGAAGCCGTGGTCGACGCCGATCCAGCGTTCGTCGGCCAGCTCCGCCAGGTCCACCCGCCGCTTGGCCGCCAGCCGGTGCCCGGCCGGGAGCGCGACGTCGAGCGGCTCCCGCAGCAGCGGCACGACGTCCAGCCGGCCGGAGTCGAACTCCGGCGCGTGCTCGTCCCGGTGCGCGACGACGACGTCGTAGTCCGCGACCAGGCCGGGCACCTCCGGCGGCGTCATGTCGACGTCGCGGACGTCGACCTCCAGGCCGTCGTGCCCGGCGACGCGGGTCAGCAGGCCCGGCAGCAGCATCAGCCCGGCCGACTGGAAGATCGCGACCCGCACGCGGCCGCGCGGCGCGCTGCGGTAGGTGTCCAGTTCGGACTCCGCGCGTTCGAGCGCGGCCAGCACCTCGTCGGCGCGGGCGACCAGCGCGCGACCGGCGTCGGTCAGCCGCAGCCCCCGCCCGGCCGGTTCGGTGAGCGGCAGCCCGACCTCGCCCTGCAGGGCCCGCAGCTGCTGCGAAACCGCCGACGGCGTGCAGTGCAGCGCCCGCGCGGCCGCCGTCACGCTGCCGCGGTCGGCGAACTCGCGCAGCGTGCGCAGGCGACCCAGGTCCACGACCCCAGCGTAGTTGAAGCGCGGCTACACAGTGGCGACGCTTTCGGCCGCCCTCGCTTCACGGTCGTGCCGCAGGCGCGCGACCGTCCCGGCGCTCACCAGCGCGACGATCCCGGCCACGCAGCCGAGGGTGAGCACCGACGGCGTCAGGCGGTGGTCGGCGAGCTGCAGCACGTACGCGAACAGCGGCGACAGCGTCAGCAGGATCGACGCGGTGATCGGCTCGGTCCGCCGGATGCCCACCTGCAGCAGGTAGAGCGGCAGCGCGACGCCGAACAGGGCGATCAGCGCGGACGGCCCGAACGCCGCCCCGACGGCCGGCGCGTCGTCGACCGCCACGAGCACCCAGGTCATCGCCAGGATCAGGAAGAACCGCACGGCGAGCACCCGCCGCGGCGGCAGCTCGGCGTCGCTCAGCCGCTTCGAGTAGATGACGTTGGTGACCGAGCCGACCCCGGTGATGAGCACGAGCACGACGCCGGCCAGCGTCTCGCCCGGCGTCCGGTCGAGTCCACTGTGGCCGGTGAACGAGCCCCAGACCAGCAGCCCGATCAGCACGCCGATCCCGACCGCGACCCAGGCTTCGGCGCGCAGGATCGCGGTTCCCTTGCGCAGCAACGGGTTGAACGCCAGCGTCAGCACCGGGCCGAGCGCGATGCCGACGACGTTCACCACCGCCGGTTCGAGGTAGCGCAGCGCGAAGAGCATCGACAGCCAGGTCGCGGCCGTCGTCACGTTGATCATCACGACGTCCCGGCGCAGGTCGCGCAGCGGGCGGAACGTCGCGGCCACGCCGTCGCGCAGCAGCGCGAACGCCAGGAAGAACACGGCGGCGAGGGTGAAGGACACCGCGGCGACGGTCGCCGGGCGCAGCTGTTCCAGCTGGTTGCCGGCGAAGACGTCGAGCGCCGCCGTCAGCGCCGCGAACCCGGTCAGTGGCAGTACGCCTCGCAGCATCGGAAACTCCCCAGTCGTCGACGGACGCCCATCGTCACCGGATCCGGACATCCCGGGCAATAGCGCGGCGGCCGGGTGAGCACGGCCCGAGACGTCACGTCCACCGATCGGCCCAGGTCAGGACCGGTTTTCGTGAAGCACGGCTACAAGGTTCGTACAGATATTCTCGCTGGTCCTTCACGGTCGCCCTCGGCACAGTGGAGGCATGCCCACCCGTGACCGCCTGCTCGCCGTGCTCGTCGCCGTCCTCTGGGGCCTCAACTTCCTCGCCATCCACGCGACGCTCGGCCAGTTCCCGCCGGTGTTCGCGGGGGCACTGCGGTTCGCCGTCATCGCC
Organism: Amycolatopsis sp. NPDC114478; assembly: GCF_055633805.1. NCBI lineage: Bacteria > Bacillati > Actinomycetota > Actinomycetes > Pseudonocardiales > Pseudonocardiaceae > Amycolatopsis > Amycolatopsis sp. NPDC114478. The sequence continues at coordinate 418,237 of NZ_JBVKDO010000004.1, forward strand.
GTGCCGACGATCCTGTTCGTGCCGTGGCCGAAGGTGAAGGTGCGGTACCTGCTCGGCTACGGCCTCGGGTTCGGCACCGGGCAGTTCGCGTTCCTGTTCATCGCGATGGACACCGGGATGCCGACGGGGCTCGCGTCGCTGGTGCTGCAGGCGTCGGCGCCGTTCACGGTGCTGCTCGGCGCGGTCTTCCTGCGCGAACGCGTCACGCCGCACCAGCTGGCCGGCATCGCGCTGGCCGTCGCCGGGATGGCCGCGATCGCGTGGCAGCAGTCCGGGCACGCGGCGCTGCTGCCGATGATCCTGACGCTGCTGGCCGCGTTGAGCTGGGCGTTCGGCAACCTGAGCACGCGCAAGGCCGAGCCGGACAACCCGCTGCACTTCACGCTGTGGATGTCGGTGGTGCCGCCGCTGCCGATGTTCGCGTTGTCGCTGGTCATGGAGGGCCCGGCCGCGCAGTGGCGGTCGCTGACCACGCTCGGGACGCCGACCGGGCTGACCGCGCTGGGCGGCCTGACCTACGTGGTGCTGATCGGCACGGTCGTCGGATCGGGCCTGTGGACGACGCTGATGCGCCGCAACCCGGCCGGCGTGGTGTCGCCGTTCTCGCTGCTGGTGCCGGTGGTCGGGCTGACGGCGTCGTTCGCGTTCCTCGGCGAGCGGCCGACCTGGCTGGAGGTCGGCGCCGCCGTCGTCGTGATCGCCGGGGTGCTGCTGGGCTCGCTGCGGCCGGCGCGCAAGCCGGCGCCGGAGCTGGTGGCGGTTTAGGCCGCGTTCTCTTCCTGCTTCGGCGCTTCTTCGCTCTCGTGCTTCTTGCCGAGCCGCTTCTTCATGACGAAAAAGACGACGACACCGAGGACGATGGCGGCGACGAGGCCGTACTTGGAGAAGTTCCCGAGCCACTGTTCGGCGACGACGCCGAGGTAGTAGACGGCGGCGGTGGTGCCCCCGGCCCAGATGATGCCGCCGGCGGCGTTCGCCAGCAGGAACTTCGGGTAGTGCATGCGGAGTGAGCCGGCGAGCGGGCCGGCGAGGATGCGCAGGAACGCGATGAAGCGGCCGAGGAAGACGGCCCACACACCGCGTTTGTTGAAGATCCGTTCGGCGTTGGCGATGTGCGTCGGGCCGAAGTGCTTCGGGAATTTCCGGCCCGCCCAGGCGAACAGCCGTTGCCCGCCGGTCTTTCCGATCAGGTAGCCGATGCTGTCCCCGATGATCGCCCCGGCGCTGGCGAGAACACCGATCCACAGGGGGTTCAGGGTGCTGTGCTGCGACGCCAGCAGGGCGGCGCTGACCAGCACGATCTCGCCGGGCAGCGGAATGCCCAGGCTTTCGATCATGATCACCGCACCGACGATCAGGTACACCGAAAGCGGCGGGATCGCCTCCAGCCATTGGTCGATGTGCACTGGCCGTACCCCCTGCTGTTTCGGAAGCTGCTTTTCAAAGGGTACCGGGGTCGGGGTGTCCGGGGCGGCCTACTCAGGTATTGCCAGGGGTACGACTTCAGTCGGGGGTCACCCGGTCGGGGTGGAGTTGTCCACAGGGTTCACCCCCATGTGGACAACTTGTGGGTGGTTGGGTCGAGCGGCGGTTTCGGTCGGGGGCGCCGACTCCCGGCGGACCCGGCAAGACTTCGGCATTGCAGCCCTCGCCTGCAGGCAGCCCCGCTCCAGCAAACCGAGTCCAGCCTGGCGGCGCGACTTCGCCGGAACCTGCCAGGGCGGGATCCCAGTCAAGCCCAATCAAGGCTTCAGCTTCGCCGCCCGAGCCTGCAGGTACCCCTGCTCCGGCAAACTCAACGTCCGCCGAGCCGCCGCCAAATACGCCTCCCGCGCCCCACCGAAATCCCCCGCCTCCTCCAGCAAGTGACCCCGGACGGCGTCCACCCGATAGTGGTCCTTCAACTCCACCCCGGCCAGCTCCGCCAACCCCGCCTCGGCCCCGTGGACCTGCGCGAACGCCACCACCCGGTTCAACGTCACCATCGGCCCCGGCGCCACCACGCGCAACAAGTCGTACAGCGTCAAGATCTGCGGCCAGTCCGTCGACTCCGCCGACTCGGCCTCCGCGTGGACCGCCGCGATCGCCGCCTGGAGCTGGTATGGCCCGATCGGGGCCGTCGCCAACGCATCAGTGATCAGTGCGACCCCCTCCGCGATCAACTCCGCGTTCCAGAGCGTCCGATCCTGCGAAGCCAACGGGACCAGCGCCCCCGACGCCGACACCCGGGCCGGGCGGCGGGCCTCCGTCAGCAACATCAGCGCCAGCAAGCCCGTCACCTCGCCGTCGGCCGGGAGCTCCGCGTGCAATCCGCGCACCAGCCGGATCGCTTCCGTCGTCAACTCGACTCGGCTCACCGAGCCGCCCGAACTGGCCGTGTGGCCCTCCGTGAAGATCAAGTACAGCACCTGCAGCACCGCCGCCAGCCGCTCCGGGCCCGCGTCCCCAGAGAACCGCTCCCCACGCAGCGCGCGCTTCGCCCGGCTGATCCGCTGGCCGATCGTCGCCTCCGGGACCAGGAACGCGCGGCCTATCTCCGCCGTCGTCAGGCCTCCCACCGCGCGCAGCGTCAACGCCACCTGCGAAGGCCGCGCAAGCGCCGGGTGGCAGCACAGCAGCAGCAACGTCAGCGTGTCGTCGACCGCGACCGGCGACGGGTCCGGCGGCGAGGCCAGCGCGACCGCCTCCTCGCGCCGCTGCCGGGCCGAGTCGCTGCGCCACTGCTCGATGCGCCGCCTGGACGCCGTCGTGATCAGCCACCCCTTCGGGTGGTCCGGAACCCCCGACGACGGCCACTGCTGCGACGCCGCCAGCAGCGCCTCCTGGACGGCGTCCTCACACGCCTCGAAGTCGCCGTACTTCCGGACCAGCGCCGCCAGGACCTGGGGCGCCAGCGACCGCAGCAGCTCCGGGTTCACAGCTCCGGCCCGTGCAGCCCCATCACCGGCCGCACCTCCACCACCCCGAACGCCGCCTCCGGGATCCGTCTCGCGATCTCGACCGCTCGATCCGGATCCGCGCAGTCGAGCAGGTAGAAGCCCGCGAGGAACTCCTTGGCCTCGGCAAACGGCCCGTCGGTCGTCGTGCCGGCGCTGATCCTCGTCGTCAGCTCGGGGTACGCGAGCCGCTCGGAGACGATCCGCTCGCCGGACTCGTCGAGGTCGTCGTTGAGCTGCTGGTAGTACGCGAGCCCGGCGGCCCGCTGCTCTTCGCTCATGCCCTCCCACGCCTGGCGGGACTCGGGGTTGCCGTAGATCAGGACCACGTATTTCACGAACGCCTCCCGGCCGGTGTCGAAATCCGCGCGGTGGCGCCTACGTCTCCGGCGAACGCTCACCACACCCCAGGAGGATGGCATGACCGAGCAGCGAATCCGCGACTTGATGGCGGCGCGTGAAAAGGCGATGACGACCCGTGACGCCCGAGCGCTGGCGGCGCAGTACGCACCGGACGCCGTGGCGTTCACGCTCGCCCCGCCGCTGGTTCACCACGGCGAAGACGTCGAGGCTCGCGAAGCGTGGTTCGCGGGCTTCGACGGTCCGATCGAGTACGAGACCCGCGACCTCGAAATCGTCGTCGGCGGCGACCTCGCGTACTGCCACGCGCTGACACGGCTGTCGACGACGCCGAAGGGGATGCCCCAGCCCTTCGAGCTGTGGTTCCGCTCCACCGTCTGCTTCCGCGAGCAGGACGGCGACTGGCGGATCACCCACGTCCACGACTCGACGCCGTTCTACATGGACGGCTCGATGAGCGCCGCGCTCGACCTCAAGCCGTGAAAAAGGGGCCGGCCGGGGCGAAAACCCCGGCCGGCCCCGCAAAACGAGAACTCAGAGGATCTCGGCGGCCGTGCCGACGTCCGGCGGGCCCAGGTCGGGGTTCAGCGCCCCGGTGAGCTCCACCAGCTCCGGCTCGACCTCGTGCGGCTGGATGCGCCCGTCGCGGATGTCCTCCGCGTAGTGGCACGCCACCCGGTGCCCGCCGCCGATCTCGCGCAGCTGCGGGCGGTCGGTGTCGCACAGGCTCGCCTGCTTCCACGGGCAGCGCGTGTGGAAGCGGCAGCCCGACGGCGGGTTGGCGGGCGAGGGCAGGTCACCGGCGAGCAGGATCTGCTCGCGGGTGTCCTCGACCTGCGGGTCCGGCACCGGGATGGCCGACAGCAGCGCCCGCGTGTACGGGTGCAGCGGGTCCCGGTACAGCGAGTCCGCGTCGGTCTCCTCGACCAGCGCGCCCAGGTACATCACGCCGATGCGGTCGGAGATGTGGCGCACCACCGCGAGGTCGTGCGCGATCACCACGTACGTCAGGCCGAGCTGGTCCTGCAGGTCCTCCAGCAGGTTGACGACCTGGGCCTGCACCGAAACGTCCAATGCGGACACCGGCTCGTCGGCGACGATCAGGTCCGGCTCCACCGCCAGCGCCCGCGCGATGCCGATGCGCTGGCGCTGCCCACCCGAAAACTCGTGCGGGTACTTGCGCAGCGACGTCTCCGGGAGGCCGACCGCGGCCAGCAGCTGCCGCAGCCGCCGCTGGGTGGCGTCCTTGTCCTTGTCGAGGCCGTGCGCGTGCATGCCCTCGACGAGGATGGACTCGACCGACTGGCGCGGGTCCAAACTGGACATGGGGTCCTGGAAGATCATCTGCATCCGGCGCCGGGCCTTCCGCAGTTCCTCTCCCTTGAGCTGAGCGACGTCGGTGCCGTCGAACTTCACGGAACCGGCGGTCGGCTCGTTGAGCCGCAGGATCGCCCGGCCCAAAGTGGACTTGCCGCAGCCGGATTCGCCCACCAGGCCGTAGGTTTCGCCACGGCGGATGGCCAGGTCGACGCCGTCGACCGCGTAGACGTGCCCGACCGTCCGGTCGAACACGACGCCGCGCTTGATCGGGAAGTGCACCTTGAGGTCGCTGACCTCGAGCAGCACGTCACCAGCAGGACGGGTCATCGGGCTCCTCCTCCCGCGGCGACCGCGGGCCGCACGGGGTTGTGACAGCGCAGCAGCGCGCCCTGGTCGGGCACCAGCTGCGGCTGGACCTCGCGGCAGACCTGCAGCGCGTTGGGGCAGCGCGGCGCGAACGCGCACCCGTGGTCCCACGGGATGTTGTCGGCCACCGAGCCCCGGATGGGGATCAGCTTCTCGCCGCGGCCCGCGTCCAGGCGCGGGATCGAGGCGAGCAGCCCGTGCGTGTACGGGTGCCGCGGCTCGGCGAACAGCTGGTGCCGCTGCGCGCGCTCGACGATCTTACCGCCGTAGAGCACGTTGACCTCGTCGCAGAGCCCGGCGACGACGCCGAGGTCGTGCGTGATCATGATCAGCGCGGTGCCGGTGTCCTGCACCAGTTCCCGCAGCAGCGCCAGGATCTGCGCCTGGATGGTGACGTCCAGCGCGGTGGTCGGCTCGTCGGCGATGAGCAGCCGCGGCCGGCACGCCAGCGCGATCGCGATCAGCGCGCGCTGCCGCATCCCACCGGAAAGCTGGTGCGGGTACTCGGAAAGCCGGCGCGACGGGTCGGGGATGCCGACCTTGTCGAGCAGGTCCACCGCTTCGACGGACGCCGCCTTGCGCGACATCCCGCGGTGGCGCTCCAGCACCTCGGTGATCTGCAGCCCGATCGGGATGACCGGGTTCAGCGAGGACAGCGGGTCCTGGAACACCATGCCGAGGTCGCGGCCGCGGCGGTCGCGCATTTCGCGGTCGGACAACCGCAGCAGGTCGGTGCCTTCGAAGCGCACCGAGCCGCTGACCTTGTTGCCGCGCTTGGCGAGCAACCGCATGATCGCCAGCGACGTCACGGACTTGCCGCAGCCGGACTCGCCGACCAGGCCGACGGTCTGGCCCGGTTCGACGTCGAAGCTGACGTTGTCCACCGCGGTGAACGACTGCTCGCCACGGCGGACGAACTGGACCGTGAGATCACGGACCTCAAGGAGTGCCATCGGGGTTCACCGCCTGTTCTTCGGGTCGAGGGCTTCGCGGAGGGACTCGCCGAGCAGCGTGAACCCGAGCGCGACGACGATGATCGCGATCGCGGGGTAGTACGCCAGCTCGGGCCGGACGTCGAGGAACTGCCGGGCACCCTTGCTCAGCATGATGCCCCACTCCGCCCGGTTCGGGTCCGGGTCGCCCAGACCGAGGAACGACAGCGCCGCGGCCTCCAGGATGGCGGTCGCCAGGGTCAGCGTCGCCTGCACGATGACCGGGCCGAGCGAGTTCGGCAGCATGTGCCGGAACACGATCGCGCCGCGCTTCACGCCCAGCGACGTCGCCGCGAGGACGTGGTCACTGCTGCGCTGCACCAGCATCGAACCGCGCAGCAGCCGCGCGAAGATCGGTACCCCGATCATCGAGACGGCGAGGATCACCGTCCACTGGCTCGGCTTGGCGAACAGCGCCGCCACCGAGATGGCCAGCAGCAGCGACGGCACCGACAGCATGACGTCGACGAGTCGCATGAGGACGGTGTCGACCCAGCCGCCGAACGCGCCGGCGAGCCCGCCGATCACGACGCCGAGGAGCACGCCGATCACCGTGGCCAGCACGCCGACGAGGAGGGTGTTCTGCGCGCCGACGATCAGCCGCGACAGCTCGTCGCGGCCGAAGTCGTCCACGCCGAGCGGGAAGCCCGGCTGGGCGCCCGGGATGATCCCCTGGCCGAGGGCGACCTTGTCCTGCAGGTACCGCTCGAACGGGTCCTTGGGCGCGATCAGCGGCGCGAACACCGCCAGCAGCACGAAGAGGCCGGTGATCGCGGCGCCGGTGATGGCGACCGGGCTGCGCAGCATCCGCCGCAGGGCTTCGCCGCCGAGGCTTTGCCCGCTCGCCGCGGCGAGCTTGTCGATCGGCTCTTTCTTCTTGTTCACCAAAGTGTTCATCGCACACGCACCCTCGGGTCGATGATCCCGTACGAGACGTCGACCAGCATGTTCACCAGCACGTACACCAGAGCCCCGAACAGCAGCAGTGCCTGGAGCCGGGGGTAGTCACGCCGTTCGATGCCTTCGGCCAGCAGGAACCCGAGGCCGCGGAAGTTGAACACGCGCTCGGTCAGCACCGCGCCGCCGAGCAGCGCGCCGGTCTGCAGGCCGATCGTGGTGACCACGGGCAGCAGGCCGTTGCGCAGCACGTGCCGGCGGCGGACCACCGGCTGCGTGAGGCCCTTGGAGTTGGCCGTGCGGATGAAGTCCTCGTTGAGGACCTCGAGCACCGACGCGCGGGTGATCCGGGTGATCACCGCGAGCGGGATGGTCGCGAGCGCGAACGCCGGGAGGATCAGGTGCTTGATCGCGTCCCAGACGGCGTCCCACTCGCTGGTCATGATGCCGTCGAGGACGGCGAAGTTCGTGACGGCGGTGGCGTCGAGCCCGGCGGTCTGCCGGCCCTGCGACGGCAGGCCCAGCGGGCCGGCGAGCAGGTCCTGCATCATGTAGCCGAGGAAGAAGACGGGGACCGCGACGCCGACCAGGGTCAGCACGATGATCACGTTGTCGGCGACGCCACCGCGGTAGCGCGCCGAAAGGTAGCCCGCCGGGATGCCGATGAGCACCGCGACGATCATCGCGGAGATCCCCAGCTCGATGGTGGCCGGCAGGAACGTGCCGATCTCCGACATCACCGGCTGGGTCGAGACCAGCGAGGCGCCGAAGTCACCGGTCAAGGCGCGGCCGAGGAACTTGAAGTACTGGATGATGACCGGCTGGTCGAGCCCCAGCACGTGGTTGAGGTTGGCGATCTTCTCCGGCGTGGCCTTGTCGCCGAGGAGGGCGGCCGCGGGCCCTCCGGGCAGCGAGCGGAGCCAGGCGAAGACCAGGATGGACAGGATGAGCAGCGTCGGTATCGCTTGTAGCAGCCGACGCAGGAGAAAACGGAGCACTTGGTGTCCTTTGGGGCCAGCCCGGGAGGTACGGGCATGGGGTGGGCGCGGTAGCGCCCACCCCATGCTCTCTAGGCAGAACTCAGTTCACGGTCACGGTGTTGAACCGCTCGTCGGTCAGCGGACTGGCGACCAGACCCTTGACCTTCGGGCCGACCACGATGGCGGGCGGGCCGTAGGAGATCGGGATGGCGGGCAGGTAGTCCATGATCTGCTTGTTGACTTCCTGGTACGCCTTGGCGTGCGCGTCGCCGGCGGGCGAAGCGTCCGCGGCGGACAGCGCCTGGAACAGCTGCGGGTTGTCGAACCCGAACTCCGGCTTCTTGCGGCCGAAGAAGGTGCCGACGAAGTTCCCGGCGTCGTTGTAGTCACCGGTCCAGCCGAGCAGGTGCAGGTCCTGCTTGCCGAACTTCTGGACGTCGTCCTTGTAGCCACCGTTCCACGGCTTGGCGACGGCCTCGACCTTGATGCCGATGGCCTTCAGGTCCTCGGAGATCGACGTGAAGACGTCCGCCGGGTTCGGCATGTACGGACGCGTGACCTCGGTCGGGTAGTAGAACTTCAGCGTCAGGTTCGTCGCGCCGGCCTGCTGCAGCAGGTCCTTGGCCTTCTGCTGGTCGTACGGGTACTTGGTGACGTCGTCGGTGTAGCCGGAGATCGTCTTGGGGACGAACTCGGTGGCGACCTCGGAGCCCTCGGGCAGCTTGCTCTTGACGAACTGCTCGCGGTTGATGCCGTAGGCCAGCGCCTGGCGGACGCGGACGTCCTTCAGCTTCTCCCCGGCCGGGCCGGACTGGTTGATGCCCAGGTACAGCACGTTGAACGGCGGCCGCACGAGCACCTGCTCGCCGTCCCCGCGCAGCAGGTTGTAGTCGGCGGGCGCCGGGTAGTCGTAGCCCTGGATGTCGCCGGCCTTGAGCGCCTGCTTGCGGGCGTTCTCGTCCGGGATGACCTTGAAGATCAGCTTGTCGAGCTTGGCCGTCTGGGTCGGGCTGGTGTCGTTCTTGGACAGGGTGATCTCGCCCTTGCCCTGGTCCCAGCTGTCGAACTTGAACGGCCCGGTGCCGACCGGGTGCTTGTTCGCGTACTCGCTGTAGGTGAACGAGTCACCGCTCTGCGTGACCTGGTCCGCGTTGTACTGCTTCAGCGCGGCCGGGCTCTGCATCGCGAACGACGGCAACGTGAACGCCGCCGGGAACGCGCCCTTGGCCTTGTTCAGGTTCACGACCGCGGTCGCCGGGTCCTTGGCTTCGCAGCTCTTGTAGACCGGGTCGCTGTAGTCGGCGCTCTCGTTCTTGGCGAACCCGCCGAAGACGTCGGCGTAGTAGATCATCTGGCTCTGGGCGGCGGCGCCCTTCATGTTGTACCAGCGGTCGAAGTTGAAGCAGACCGCGGTCGCGTCGAAGGCGGTGCCGTCGGAGAACTTCACGCCCTGCTTCAGGCTGAAGGTCCAGGTCTTGCCGTCGTTGCTGGGCTCCCACTTCTCGGCGAGGGAGGGCTCGAGGTCGGCGGTGCCCGGCTTGTTCTGGATCAGCGTGTCGAAGATCTGCCGCGTGATCCGGAAAGTCTCGCCCTCATCGTTGAAGATCGGGTCGAACAACTTCGGGTTACCGGCCGCACCGAAGATCATCGTGCCCCCGGAACCACCCCCCGCGCCCTCATCACGCTTGGATTCCGCACAAGCGGACAGCGAAACCGCGAGCGCGCCGGCGAGCCCGATCAGGGCCACGCGGCGTGTTCGGGTCAGCCGCAATTGCTGCATCTGGCACCCCTTGGGAGATGTTCGGGATCAAAGTCACCGTCCGGTCGGTCAGGAACTCGACGGACGATCGGTGTGCCCCGCGACACTAGCGGGAACTCGGCCCAGGCTTAAGTACGTGAGGTTACGATCGCGCTACGTGGGCACCGATTTGACCGCAATGTGTCCATAATTCGTGACAAAATGTGACCGTTTGTGGCCCGCAACCGCACCCGGTGCCGGATCACTAACTCAGATGGCGGTACCAACGTTAGCCCGGTCGTGGTGGCGCAACCGTTCCACCTTGATCGATCCGGAGTCCAGCGTTCACGCACGGTGACCGAACGAACCCCTACGAAAGTCGGGTGCCGGCGGCCGCGCGAGTGCCGTCGACGGCGAACCAGCCGCGCTCGAAGCGCTGCCAGCGGTCCAGTTCGGCCTGTGCGGCCTCGCCGTCCCGTGCCACGGTTCTGGCCAGCCGGTCGGCATCGGAGCCGCCGGAAAGCCAGCAGAGGTGCGAAAGCAGGGGTCTTACCGAAGTGCGGCCGCTCGAGACGCCTTCCAGCACCAGGACGTCCGGCACGGGCACCCGGACGAGCTCGCCCGGCCGCGGCGTCCCGCTTGTCCAGTCCATCGGCCGGTAAGCGCCTTCGACGCCGGCCGCGAGAGGCCTCAGAACGCCGTTCACCAGCCGCGGCCACCACGAGACCGGGTCTTCCCACGTCGCGAAGGCATCGGTGCTCACCAGCTCGGTCCGGCAGCCGCGCGCACGCAGGTCGGCGACGACCTGGGCGGCCAGTGTGGACTTCCCGGCGCCCGACGGGCCATCGACGGCCAGCAGCCGCACCGCTCCCAGCCGCGCGGGCGCGGCGAGGAGGGCGTCGATCACGCGGTCACTTGCTGACGCGCTCGACCTCGGGAAGCCCTTTGACATCGTCCGGCGCGGTCGTGCGCGCCTCCAGCTCGCTGATCCGGCCCGCCAGCTCGCGCTTGGCGTCCTCGAGCTCGCAGCGCAGCAGCGCGATCTCCTCGACCGACGTGCGCACCTCCTCCTCCAGGTGCCCGACCTCGGTCGAGAGGTGCAGCGACACCAGGGCCAGCACGACGCCGGCGAGGAGGAAGACGAAGTTCGACGGCGTCTGGACGCCGGTGTGCTTGGCGAGGAAGTCGGCCGCCTGCGGCAGCACCGCGAGGACGACCACACCGATCGAGACGACGAGCCACACGCCCGCGTACTTCTCCCGCAGCTTCCGCCGTCGCATCATCTCGAGGACGACGAACAGCACGACGCAGGCGACGATGATGCTGAGAATGCGCCAACCCTGCATTTCTGCTTCCCCTTACGCCGAGTCGGAGGAGTCGACCGCCGGGCGGCGACGCACCAGCGCCAGCAGCAGTGCGAGCCCGGCCCGGCTCAGGTAGACGGCCGACTTGAGCGGCGAGTGACTGGGCGTGCCGCCCGCGCGTTCCCGCATGACGACCGGGATCTCCTTGATGGTCAGCTTGGCCCGGATGGCCATGACCAGGGACTCCACGGTGTCCCCGAGGTACTCCGCCGGGTAGTAGCCGGCGAACAGCTTGATCGCGCGCGGCCCCATCGCCTTGAACCCCGACGTGACGTCGGTGAGCTTGGTCTTCGCCAGCCGCGAGAACACGAGCGAGAGCGCGACCATCGCGTACTTGCGCGGCCCGCTGGCCTTGTACGAGCCCTTGCCGGCGAACCGGGAACCGATCACGATGTCGGCGTCGTCCAGCCCGCGCAGCAGCGCGTCGAGCTCGTCCGGGTCGTGCTGGCCGTCCGCGTCCACCTGCACGACGACGTCGTACCCGCGAGCGGCTGCGTAGCGGAACCCGGTGCGCATCGCGCCGCCGACGCCCAGATTGACCGCGAGGCGGGCCACCTCGGCCCCGGCCGCGCGGGCGAGCTTGGCGGTCTCGTCGACCGAGCCGTCGTCGACGACGAGCAGGTCGCCGTCCGGGAGGGCGCGTTTCACCTGGTCGATGACCGAAGCGACGCTCGCGGACTCGTTCAGCGCGGGCATCACGATGAGCACGCGGCGGCTGGTCACAGAGGTGCTGGACACGCGATCACTCTAGCCTTTCACTGCCCGTTACCGGCCCCGGACCCGGGAGCGGCCCCAGCTGAGACGACGCCCTGCTGACCCTCGATCTCGTAGACCGTGGCACCGGGGTTCCGGAAGACGACCTTGAAGCCGGTGGTGGCGTCGAGGTGGTTCAGGCCGGGCCCGTTGTTCGTGTCCGGGGTGACCTTGCCCTTGCCGACGAAGACGTACCGGACCTTGAGGTCGGTGAGCAGTTCCCGCACGCGCGGGAACTTGTCGATGTCGTCGAGGTAGACCCCGAGGTAGCCGGCCGGGGTGTTCCCCTCGGCGCCGTAGAACGTCCACTCGACCGGCTGGACGCCGTCGAGCGCGTACATCCAGACCGAGCCGTCGGCCTTGCCGTTCATCACCCGCTCGCCCGGCGCGACGTGCCCGGCGAGCCAGTCGAAGGCCGAACGCTCGTCGTTGCTGACCGTCGGGCCGCCGCTGTAGTTCATCTGCAGGCGGGCGGCGTTGCGGCCGATGTAGCCACCGCGGCTCAGGCCGCCCACGACGACCACGAGCAGCACGACACCGACCGCGGTGAGCGTCGCCGGTGAGACGGTCGGCAGCCGGCCGCCGGCCTTGCGCGCGAACCAGCGGGCGGCGGTGTCGGTGAACTCGCCGAACGCGACCGCGCCGGCCAGCGGGACCAGCGCGCCGATCCGCCAGTGGTCGTTGTAGAAGATGCCGGTCAGGGTGTGGATGAGCGGCGTCTCGAGCGACACGGTGGCCGCGAACAAGCCGCCGAACACGACGTAGGCGGCGACCATCCACAGCATCCGGCGGTGCTTCACCAGCAGGAAGACGCCGATCAGGGCGGGCACGCCGATCCACCACTGCGGGAACGCGGCCATCGGCGAGAAGGTGATGGTCTCCCCGAGGCCGCCGGTGACGGTGGCCTCCGACGCCCAGTACGCGCTCGTCACGCCGCCGGCGTTGTACAGCGAAGGCAGCGCGAGCGGCAGCCCGCAGACGACGGCGAGCGCGATCGTGGCCCCGAGCGAGGCCGCCGACCGGCGCCAGTCGATCGGCTCGAACTTGAAGAGCACCGCGAGCAGGATCAGCAGGAAGTACACGACGACGACGAACGCGACGCTGGTGTGCAGGCCGATCAGGCCCGCGACGCCGACGCCGATCGCGACCGGGCCGGAGATCCCGCGCGGCTCCAGGAGCCGGCGCGCGAGCGCGAGCATCGCCGGGATCAGCGCGACCCCGGCGACGTACGGCCACAGCGGGCCGCGCCACAGCGAGTCGTACGGGAAGTTGGTGAACGACGCCGACACCGCGGCGGCCGCGGCGACCGCCAGCGTGGGCATCCGCCAGACGTGGCACATCGCCGCGACGCCGATCGGCACGCACAGGATGACGGTGAGCGCGCCCATGTTGAGCGTCGGCATCATCGCCAGGCCGGCCTTGTCGAAGACCAGCGCGAGCAGGGCGTGGTAGGTGTCCGGGTAGAAGTAGTTCGTCTGGTTCGGCAGGTTCGCGATGGTGCCGACGGTCGAGGGCCGGGCGTCGCCGTGCTCGGCGATCCAGCGGACGAGGTTGGCGTGGAACGGCGCGTCCCAGCCCTGCTGGACCTGGTTGAGGCCGCGGGCGCCGCGCAGGAACGTGACGATCCCGACGAGGCTGCCGGCCCCGACGCCGGCGCCGATCAGCAGGTGCTCGCGCAGCGAGCGGGCGGGTGCGGCCGCGGCGGCGTCCTTCTCGGCCCAGTCCGGGTGGCGGCGCGCGGTGAACCGCTGCACTCCGAACGCGAGCCCGAAGCCGACCACCGACAGCACGAGCGTCCACAACGCGACGTCGAGCGTGGTCCAGCGGATGCCGAGGCCGCCGAGCACCGGGACGCCCAGGCTGACGATGCCGAACGTCAGGATCGGCGCGGCCGCGGCGAGCAGCCAGCCACGCAGCCGGATCGCCGCCCCGAAGACGAGGCCCGGCAGCCAGAAGGCGAGCACGACCAGAAGTACGTTCATGGTTTCCGCTGTCCAACCTCACCGGCGTTTCACGCCGCCCTGTCCCGGGTCCGGCCGGGGTCACCCTACTGGGACGTCCGGAGCAGGCCGCACGTTGCCCGGGCGCCGCAAGACGAACATCAACACGACCACGAGACCCAGCGTCGGGCCCCCGGCCAGCCCGGCGACCGCCTTGAGGATCGGGTCACCCGGCACGAGCAGCAGCGTCGCGGCGGTGGCGACCGCGACCACGGCCCAGGTGACCAGCACCTTGTTGGCTTCCTTGCGGGCCACCAGCACGGCCGTCATCAGCTGCAGCGCGGTGAGCAGCACCGCACCCCACACCATCCACGCCACCCACCAGCCCTGGGCGACGAAGCCCGAGCCGTAGAGCAGGGAGACCAGCCACGGCCCGATCAGCCAGCCGACCAGCGCGCCGACCACGCCGACGACGATCGTGCCGAGCGCGCCGACCGCGAGGAGCTTCCGCAGCCGGTGCTGCCCGTCCTCGGTGCCGGAAAGCCGGACGACCGTCGGCACGGCGAGCGCCTGCAGCGGGGAGAGCAGCAGCAGCGGCACCCGGGACACGGTGAGCGTCGCGAAGAGGACGCCGACGGCGCGTTCGGACCCGCCGGGCGCGAGCAGGCTCACCATCGCCGGGTAGCCGGTGATGACGCTCGCCGTCAGCGCGGCGCCGGTCAGCAGGACGAGGATCCGGCCGGTCACCGGGCCCCAGCCCTCGCCGTCGGCGTGCGGGTCGACCAGCCCGGAGACCGGCTTGACGAACAGCAGCCAGGCGAACGAGCCCGCCGCGGCCGCGATCGCGTACGACGTCACGCCGGTGAGGCCGGCGGCGGCGATCCCGAACAGCACGAGCACGCGGACCGCGGCCTCGGCCACGACCAGCCAGGAGTACGGCTTGATCCGCTGCTGCCCGACGAGCAGGCCGCGGGCGGCGAACTGGCAGGCGAACGAGATCGCGCCGCAGAGCACGATGACGCCGAGCGCGGCGTTCCCGGCGTAGAGCCGGTCCGACAGCACCGGCACCGCCATCGTCAGCCCGGCGACGACGGCCACGGTCACGGCGCCGACGGTCAGGGCGCGCAGCGCGGGCTTGCCGGCCTTGCCGCCGTCGAGCGCGGCCACCGCGGACTGGCGGGACAGCTCCTGCTCCAGCGGCGACAGCGCGCTGCCGAGGCCCATCAGGATGCCCCAGAACGAGAGGTAGACCTTGCTGTTCTCCGGCCCGAGCCAGCGGGTGGCGAGCAGCGTCAGCACGTAGCCGAGCGCGATCGCGACGAGCAGCGAGACGCCGATCTTCCCGGCCGAGCGCCCGGTTTCCTTCGCCAGGCTGCGCCCGTCGGCCTCGTCGGACTCGTGGGTCACCGGTGAGCTCATCGTCCCCGCCGCCGGCGGGCGCGCACCGCCATGACGAGGCCGCGGACGGCACCGGCACCGAAGCCGGCGCCGAACACCGGGGCCAGCTTCGCGACGGCCTTGGCCTCCGCGTTCGTCGCGCCGAAGCGCGTCACGGCGGCACCGGCCGCGGCCGAACCGGCGGCCGCGAGCACCACGGCCGTCTTCGGCTTCCGCAGCGCCAGGCCGAGGCCCAGCACGCCGACGCCGAACGCGGCGAACAGGCCGTTGCGGGCCGGGCCCGGCGAGCCGAGGTAGGAGTCCACGAAGGTCGTCCCGCGGAAGTAGGCCTGCGCGGCGAACTTCTTGAAGCTGTCGCGCCCGTGGTAGGTCGCGGAGAAGCCCGGAGCGAGGTGGATGCGGTGGCGCTCGGCGATCCAGCGCAGGACACCGGTGTCGTCACTGGCGAAGCGCACGTCGTCGAACAGCGACACGAAAGCGTCCGAAGCTGCCTCGAGAACGCCGCGCGGCGCGGAAAAGAATCCGGTGCCCTTCGGGAAGAGGTCGAACTCCTCGATGCCGAAGGACATCAGGCGCGGGTCGGCGCAGTAGCGGCGCCAGGGAATCTTCACCAGCCCGGCCATGAAACCGGCGTACGGGTTGTTTTCGGAGGCGACGTTGACGTGCCCGTTCCACACCGTGCGCTCGGGGTGGTCGACGAGCTGGTCGCGCAGGAAGGTCAGCGCGCCGTCGTCCACCACGACCCGGCTGTCGAGCAGCAGGATCTGCTCCCCGCCGGCCTTGGCGAGGCCCGCCCGCCGGGCCTCGAACCGGCCCGCGTTGGCCTGGCTGACGACGGTGATGCCGTGGCGTTCGCGCAGCTCGTCGAGCCGCGACGGCGTGGCGTCGGTGCTGCCGTCGTCGACGACGACGACCTCGATCGGCCAGTTGGCCGTCTCGGCCGAGGCGAGCAGCGCGCCGACACTGCGTTCGATCCAGTCCTGCTCGTTGTAGACCGGGATCACGACGCTGAGCGAGGGGAGGAGCGGGTTCGCACTCACCGGGCCGAGGCTACCCGGCGGTCCCGGCGGCGGGTCGGCCAGTATCCTTGCGCCACCGCACCCGACCAGAAATGGGCCTTCACGGTGATTTCCTTCATTCTCGGCACCACCGCGGAACTGATCAAGATCGCGCCCGTCTACCACGGGATCCGCGAGCGCGGGATGCGGCCGAAGATCTGGTTCACCGCGCAGCACGTCGACGAGGTCGCGGACGTCCTCGCGGACTTGAACATGCCGGCGCCCGACGTCTGGCTGGTGCCGGAGGAGAAGGCCCACAACCTCGAGTCGCCGGCGCAGGTGCCGGGCTGGGCGGCGCAGGTCATGCGCACCGCCTGGAGCCGCCGCCACGAGCTGCGTGCCGCGCTGACCGAGGACGGCCGTCCCCCGCTCGTGCTGGTGCACGGCGACACGTTCACCACGCCGTACGGCTCGCTGATCGGTAAGCGGATCCTCAAGTCCCGCGTCGGCCACGTCGAGGCGGGCGCGCGGTCGGGCAGCATCCTGTCGCCGCTGCCCGAGGAGCTCAACCGCAAGATCGCGGCGAAGATCGTCGACATCCACTTCGCGCCGAGCATCCGCGAGGTCAACAACCTCCGCAACGCCCGCGGCGTGGTCGTGGACACCGAGGCGAACACGGCGATCGACGCGATGCGGCTGGCGATCAACCAACCGCTGGACGTGCCGAACCTGCCGGAGAAGTTCGGCCTGGCCACGCTGCACCGCTTCGAGCTGGTCTCGCGCCCGGACAAGTACCGCGAGGCGCTGGAGATCCTGCGCGAGCAGAGCCGCAAGATGCCGATCCTGTACATGGCCGGCGCGCCGGAGCGCGAGAAGATCCGCTCGCTGGGCATCGGGAACATCTTCGACGACCAGTTCATCGTCCAGCCGAAGATGCGCTACCTGAAGTTCCTCCCGCTGGTGGCGCGCGCCGAGTACGTCGTCACCGACTCGGGTGGTCTTTCGGCGGAGTGCTACTACCTCGGCCTGCCGTGCGCGGTGCACCGCGAGCGCACCGAGACGCCGCAGCACCTCGGCGAGACGGTCGTGCTGACCGAAATGCGCGGCGACAAGCTGCAGAACTTCCTCGACACGTACCAGAACCGGCGCGGTGAGTCCTGGATGGACAAGTACCACCCGTCCGAGATCATCGTCGACACGCTGGCGCAGCTCGGCTACTGCTGAGGACCCCGTTGGAGTGATCCCGGTCGCCGCTCGGGCGGCGATCGGGCAGCTTTCGCCCATGATCCACATCGGACTGGTGGCGCTGCTGGCGGTGGTCCCGCCGCCCATCGACCAGACGGCGGTGCGGG
The DNA here is from genome assembly GCF_055633805.1 of Amycolatopsis sp. NPDC114478. Taxonomy (NCBI): domain Bacteria; kingdom Bacillati; phylum Actinomycetota; class Actinomycetes; order Pseudonocardiales; family Pseudonocardiaceae; genus Amycolatopsis; species Amycolatopsis sp. NPDC114478. The sequence continues at coordinate 435,631 of NZ_JBVKDO010000004.1, forward strand.
ACGACGCGCTTTCGTCGGGCTTCCAGGAGGCGTACGTCGGCGAGGCGGGCCCGATCGCGCGGGCGATCCACGCGGCGTACGACATCCCGGCGTCGGTGACGGTGGCGCAGTCGATCCTGGAGTCGAACTGGGGCCGCAGCAAGCTGTCGGTGAACGAGCTGAACTACTTCGGCTTCAAGTGCGTGACGCCGACGAGCCCGGGGCCGATCGCGTTGCGGTGCGCCCGGTACCCGACGACGGAGTGCATTCCGTCGCCGTGCCACCCGGTGGACGCGTTTTTCCGCTCGTACGCGTCGGTTTCCGACTCGTTCCGCGATTACGGACGGCTGTTGACGACGTCATCGAACTACGCGGCGGCGTTGCCGGTGCGGGATGATCCGGACGCGTTCGTCCAGGCGGTGGCGCGGAAGTACGCCACCGACCCGGAGTACGCGAACAAGGTGATCAGGCTGATGGACCTGTACGACCTGCGCCGCTTCGACCGGTGAGCTTGGCGATCTCCTCGTCGTGGAAGCGGCCGGTCAGCTCGCCGAGCTTCTCGAAGAACCCGACCCCGCCCAACGCGAGGGCGGCGAGCAGGTCCTCCTCGCCGGCGACATTGGTCAGGCTCGCGTCTTCGCTGTACGCCACGGTGAGCCGCGCCAGGCCGCCGGGGATCGCCTCGAGCCGGAGTTCGCCGGGCTGGTCGGGCAGGCTCGTCGTGGCCTTGCCCGCCTCGCGGTACCGGGCCACGAGGCCGGCGATGTCGGACCACATCATCACGACCTCGGTGTCGAGCGTGGTGCGGCCGATGACGGCGGGCTCTCCGAACGGCAGCTCGATCGAGCCTTCCACGAGGCCGGACTTCGCGGACCCGGGCAGCTCGGCGCAGTCGGCGATGTCGAGGTACCGCCCCTTCCGCCCCCGCCCGATCAGCAGGAGCGTCCGGATCCGCGGAACCGGACGCCCGTCAAAGGGCACGGCGGCCCGAGAGCGCGCGGCCCAGGGTCAGCTCGTCCGCGAACTCCAGGTCACCGCCCATCGGGAGGCCCGACGCCAGCCGCGTCACGCTCAAGCCCGGGAAGTCCCGCAGCATGCGCACCAAGTACGTCGCCGTCGCCTCGCCCTCCGTGTTGGGGTCGGTGGCGATGATGATCTCCTTGATGTCCGCCTCGCCGATGCGCTTGAGCAGCTCGCGCATCCGCAGCTGCTCCGGCCCGATGCCCGACAACGGGTCGAGCGCGCCGCCCAGGACGTGGTAGCGGCCCTTGAACTCACGCGTCCGCTCGACCGCCAGGACGTCCTTCGGCTCCTCGACCACGCAGATGATCGTGAGGTCGCGGCGCTCGTCGCGGCAGATGCGGCACTTCTGCTGCTCGGAGACGTTGCCGCACACCTCGCAGAACTGCACGCCCTCCTTGACCTTGCCGAGCACGTCCTGCAGCCGCGCGATGTCGGCCGGGTCGGTGGCCAGCAGGTGGAACGCGATCCGCTGGGCGCTCTTCGGCCCGACCCCGGGCAGCCGCCCGAGCTCGTCGATCAGGTCCTGGACGACACCTTCGTACAAGTTCGTCAGCCGCCGAAGCCGAGGCTGCCGAGGTCCGGCATGCCGCCACCGCCGCCGAGGCCACCGGCCAGCGGGCCGAGCTTCTGCTCGGTGAGCTTCTGCGCGCTCGCCGACGCGTCGCGGACCGCCGCCACGATCAGGTCGGACAGCGTCTCGACGTCGTCCGGGTCGACGACCTTCGGGTCGATCTTGAGGCTCTTCAGCTGGCTGTCACCGGAGACGGTCGCGGTGACCAGCCCGCCGCCGGCGCTGCCGGTGACCTCGGTGTTGGCGAGCTCTTCCTGGGCCTCGACGAGCTTCTGCTGCATCTGCTGCGCCTGCTGCATAAGCTGGGAAATGTCGAAGCCGCCGCCGGGTTGCGCCATGGTTCGCTCGATCCTCTCTGCACGCCTGTGTCATCCACCAGGGTAGTCGCGCCACGCGGGGCGCCGGGCTGTGGCACCGTGGTCGCCGTGCGACGCGCGATTGTCCCCCTCCTGCTGGCCGGTGCCCTGCTGCTCACCGGGTGCTCCGGCGACGTCCCGGCGGCGCCTGCCTCTTTGACGACCAGGACGGTGACGCCCACGACCGTGACGTCCACTCCGCCGGGTTCTTCGGCTTCGGTCGCGCCGCCGTCTTCGTCGGTCGCCGCGCCGCCGGTCGCGTCCGGGAAGGTCGTCGTGCTGGACCCCGGGCACAACGGCGGGAACGCCGCGCACCCGGCCGAGATCAACCGGCAGGTACCCGCGGGCCGCGGGCAGACCAAGCCGTGCAACACCACGGGCACCGCGACCAACGCCGGCTACCCCGAGCACGCCTTCACCTGGGACGTCGCGCAGCGCGTCGGAAAAGCGTTGGCGGCCAAGGGAATCCGCGTCGTCTACACGCGACAGGACGACAGCGGCGTCGGCCCCTGCGTCGACCGCCGGGCGGCGATCGGCAACGAGGCGAACGCCGACGCGGTCGTCTCGATCCACGCGGACGGCTCGACCGCGGCGGGCGCGAACGGCTTCCACGTGGCGTACTCGTCACCGCCGTTGAACGCGGCGCAGGGCGAGCCGTCGACGAGGCTGGCGCAGGTGGTCCGGGACACGCTGCGCACGGACGGCTTCAGCACGTCGAACTACATCGGCGGCGACGGCCTGTCGGCGCGAGCGGACCTGGCCGGGCTGAACCTGTCGACGCGCCCGGCGGCGCTGGTGGAGTGCGGCAACATGCGCAACGCGGCGGAGGCGGCCCGGATGACGAGCCCGGAGGGACGCCAGCAGTACGCGTCCGCGATCGCGGCGGCGATCGAGGCCTACCTGGCGTCCTGAGCCGCGACGACGGCGTCGCCGTTGACCGTGGCCCACTTCGTGAGGACGCCGATCGGCTCGACGAGGGTCTGCCCGAGCTCGGTCAGGCGGTACTCGACGCGGGGCGGCGCCTCGGCGTACGCGCGGCGGTCGACGAGGCCGTAGCCCTGGAGCTTGCGCAACGTCTGGGTGAGGACCTTGCGGGAGATGTCGGCGATGATCTCGATCGCCAGCCGGGCCGGGCAGTCGGCGAGGAAGACGTCGCGGGAGAAGTCACCCATGGGAACCAAGGTACCCAGCAGTACCTTTCGGGTTCCTAGGCTCGGGAGCATGGAACTCCCCGAAAGCTGCCACCGCCTCTTCGAGCGGCCGTTCAACGCCGTGCTGACGACGATCAACCCGGACGGCTCGCCGCAGACCTCGATGGTCTGGGCCAGCCGCGAGGGCGACGAGATCGTGATGGGCATGGAGGGGCGGCGGCCCAAGGTGCGCAACATCCGCCGCGACCCGCGGGTGACCGTGCTCATCGAGGACCACGACGGGCACGACGCGCGCGGGCTGCCGCAGTACCTGCTGGTCCGGGGGACGGCCCGGGTCGTCGGCCCGGACATCGCCGACGAGTTCACGGCCTTGATGGACCGGCAGGCTCAGCGGTACCTCGGCGTGCCGAAGTACCTGCTGGGCAACCAGGGCTCGCCGACCGCGGTGATCGTGCGGATCACCGCGGACCGGGTGACGGGCATCGGCCCCTGGGCGGCGTGACCGTCAGTCCAGGGGGCGGGCGCCGAGGTGGTCCGCGAGGAGCTTGCGGGCGACCTCGTCCGGGTCCTGGTCCGGCGGCGGTGGGGGCGGCGGCGGGGCCGGGCTGGCGTCCTCGTTGTAGAGGTCTTCGTCGTCCTCGTCGGCGGGTTCCGGGGGCAGCGGGATGTCCGGCTCGGCGGTGGTCACCTTCGGCCGCGCCGGCGCGGCGGCGACCGGGGCGGGCGCGGGCCGTTCCGGCGCCGGTGCGGGCGCCGCGGCGGCGGCCGTCGACTGCCGGGTGAACGATCGTTCCGGCGCGGGCGCGGCCTGCTGCGTCCGGGCGGCGGGGGCGGCCGAGGCGTTGCCGTGGACGCAGCGGACCCGCCAGTCGCCACCCAGGACGTCGGTCAGCGCGCCGGCGATCTTCTGCGCGTTGTCCTGGTCGGACAGCCGGCGGGCCAGCGGTTCGGACTTGTGGGTGAGGGTGACGGCGTTCCCGTCGACGCTCGCGACCGTGGCCTGGGTGAGCATCGCCTCGAGGCTCCGCCCGCCGGTGAACTTGCGCAGGGCGGTCATGAGCTGCGGCCAGACGTTCCGGATCGCGGCGGCATCGAACCCGCCGGACGCCGCGGGGGCGCTGGGTTCGGCCGCGGCGGGCGGTTCCGCCGCCGGGGCGGGCGTACCGCCGCCGGGAGTGCGCGGGGATCCCCAACCGCCATCGGCGGACTGGGCCGCGGGGGCCTGTCCCGCCGGCGCCTGGGTGCCGCCGTCCGGGGTACGCGGAGTTCCCCAGCCACCATCGGCAGGCTGGGTCGCGGGGGCCTGCTCCGCCGGGGCCGGGGTGCCGCCGCCCGGGGTACGCGGAGTTCCCCAACCACCATCGGCAGGCTGGGTCGCCGGAGCCGCCGCAGCGGGCTGCGCGGCCGGGGTGCGCGGGGTTCCCCGCCCTCCATCAGCGGACTGACCCGGCGCGGCGCTGGGCCCGGCCGCCGCGGCTGGGGCGGGTGCCGGCCGTGCGGCCGGTTCCGGAGCCGCCACCGGCGCCGGGCCGGCCGAACCCGCGCGCTGCGACGGCCGGGAAAACTCCTTCTCCGGCGCCGCTCGCAGCGGGGGCTCCACGCCACCCTCCGCCGGCGCGCCACCGCCGCCGGCCAGCGTCGCCCGGCGCTCCAGCCGTTCGAGCCTCGCCAAGAGCGCGTTCTCCGCCTCCGTCACCGACGGCAGTAGCATCCGCGCGCACAACAGTTCGAGCACCAGCCGCGGCGAAGTCGCGCCGCGCATCTCCAGAAGTCCATTGTGGACGATGTCCGCGTACCGGGACAGCGTCGCCAGGCCGATGCGTTCCGCCTGCGCCACCATCCGGGTCAGCTCTTCCTCCGGCGCGGACACCAGCCCGCCCGCGGAGTCCGGCACCGCGCGCAGCAGCACCAGGTCGCGCAGGCGATCGAGCAGGTCCGTCGCGAACCGGCGCGGGTCGTGACCCGCCTCCGCGAGCTTCTCCACCGTCGAGAAGACCGTCGCGGCGTCCTCCGTCGACAGCGCGTCGACCATGTCGTCGATCAGCGCGACGTCCGTGACGCCCAGCAGCGCCACCGCGCGCGAGTACGAGACGCCGTCCGGGCCCGCGCCCGCCAGCAGCTGGTCCAGCACCGACTGCGTGTCACGCGCCGAGCCGCCGCCCGCGCGGATGACCAGCGGGTACACCGACGGCTCGACCTCGACGCCCTCCGCGGCGATGTTGCGCTCCAGCAGCGCGCGCATCGAGCTCGGCGGGATCAGCCGGAACGGGTAGTGGTGCGTGCGCGAGCGGATGGTGGTCAGCACCTTGTCCGGCTCGGTCGTCGCGAAGATGAAGATGACGTGCTCGGGCGGCTCTTCCACGATCTTCAGCAGGGCGTTGAAGCCCTGCGTGGTGACCATGTGCGCCTCGTCGATGATGAACACCCGGTACCGCGACTCGGCCGGCGCGTAGAACGCCTTGTCCCGCAGCTCGCGGGCGTCGTCGACACCACCGTGGCTCGCCGCGTCCAGCTCCGTGACGTCGACGCTGCCCGAGCCCTCCGGCGCAAGCGCCTTGCACGAGTTGCACTCGCCGCACGGGTCCGGCGTCGGCCCCTTCACGCAGTTCAGCGAGCGCGCCATGATGCGCGCGCTCGACGTCTTCCCGCAGCCGCGTGGACCGGAGAAGAGGTAGGCGTGGTTGATCCGCCCGGCGGACAACGCCGTGCGGAGGGGTTCGGTCACATGCTCCTGCCCGACGACCTCGGCGAAGGTTGCCGGACGGTACTTGCGGTACAGCGCGAGAGCCACGTCGCGAGGGTACCGGGCACCACCGACAACCTTCGCCGTGCGGTCAGGGCAGCTGCGCGAGGAGCGCGTTCACCTTGGCGACGTGCTCCGCGGTGAAGGCGTCACGCGCCCGCGCCTTGCCCAGTTCGCCGTCCAGGTACGGCTGCAGGTACGACTCCGGGCCGTCCAGGACGCCCTGCGCGACCGCGGTGACCTCCGGGCCCTCCGACAGCGTCTGCGCCACCCGGATCCGCAGGTCGTGCGTCCGCGCGACGTACTGGCCGGTGGCCAGGAACGCCCGGACGTCGGCGACGGTGCCGTCCAGCGCCTGCTGCGCCGCCGACTTCGTCGCGGGACCGCCGGCCGCCATGATCTGGTTGACCTCGACGCGGTCATCGGTGTCGCGGCCCGGGTAGTCCCGCGTGCGCAGCAGCGCGGCGACACCGGCGTACGGCCCGGCGAGCGCGTCGCGGGCGGCCTGCCGCAGCCCGGGGCGGGCCGTGGGATCGGCCGCGATCGCCGCGACGGCGGCGCGGTCGTCGGACTCCTGCGCGACGGCGAGCCCGCCGCGCACGAAGGTGACGACGTCGTCGTCCGTGCCGCTCAGCGCGGTGCGGGCGGCGTTCTTGACGGCGGCGCCGCCGGTGCGCAGCAGGTAGACCGACGCGCGACGGCCGTTCGGCACGGTCAGCGCCGGGTCGACCGCGTCGGCGAGCAGCTTGTCGTTGTCGGCCTTGGCCTGCGCCGCGCGGGCGGCGGCGTCACGCGCCTGCTGCGCGGCGTCGGCGGCCGCGGCCGCCGCGACCTGGGCGTCGTGCTGGGCCGCGGACTGCTGGGCGGCGAGCCGGTCGGTGTTCGCCTGACGCGCGGCCGAAGCGAGCTTCCGGGCCCGCTCCTCGGCGAGCCGCACGATGAGCGGGTGGTGGGCGGCCGCGCCGGCCTTGGCGCCGTCGAGCTGTCCCTGGACCGCGGCGAGCTCGGCGTCCCCGTTCGCGGCGACCTGCCGCCAGACGGAGAGGAAGTACCGGACGTCGGCCGGGGTGCCGTCGAGCGCGGTCTGCGCGGCGGCCTGGACCTCGGGTCCGCCGGCGGCGAGCGCCTGGTTCGTGGTGATGCGGTCGTCGGTGTCGCGCGCCTGTTGCAGGCCGGTCTCGAGGAACGCCCGGACGTCGGCGGGCGTGCCGTCGAGCGCCTTCTGGGCGCGTGCGTTCACGACCGGGCCACCGGTGCTCATGGCCTGGCCGACGGCGATGCGGTCGTCGGCGATGCGCGCTTGGGCGAGGCCGGTGGCCAGGAAGGCGCGGACGTCCTCGATGGTGCCGTCGAGCGCCTGCTGCGCCGCGCGCTTGGTGGCCGGGCCGCCGGTCGACAGCGTCTGGGTCACCCGGACCCGGTCGTCGTCGTCCTGGGCCCGCTGGCGGCCGGTGGCCAGGAAGGTCTGCAGGTCGGCCGGGCTGCCGAGCAAGGCCGCCTCGGCGGCTCTGGCGACGCCGGGCCCACCGGTTTCCAGGTACCCCACGGCCTGGGCCCGGTCGGGCAGCGCGTCCGCGGCCGCCGGCGTCGCGAAGACACCGGCGGCGAGCGCCGCGGCGACGATTACTGCGTTTGCACGCAAGGAAATCCCCCTCGATCGATGATCGTTCCGTCCCCTTATCGCGCGGCCGGGCGGAATGTTTCCGATACGCTCCGATTTCGTGAGTCGTTCGCGGAAGCCCGGTCCGGTGCCCGGGCGGTACCCGGTCCGGTTCGGGACGGCGGAGCTGCTGCGCGACGCCGACCGCGGCAACGCCTGGCTGGTGTCGGTGGACGGCGTCGCCCAGTCGTACGTCGACCTCGACGACCCGGCCCACCTGGAGTTCGACTACGTCCGGCGCTTCGGCGACGTCGTGGACCACCTGCCGCCGGGTCCCCTCGACGCGCTGCACATCGGCGGCGCGGCCTGCACTTTGCCGCGGTACGTGGCGGCGACGCGCCCGGGTTCGCGGCAGCTGGTGTTCGACGCGGACGGCGAGCTGGTGGAGCTGGTCCGCGCCCAGCTCGGGCTGCGGGTGCCGGGCCTGCGCGTCCGCGTCACGGACGGCCGGGCCGGCCTGGCGACCCGCCGCGCGGAAACGGCGGACCTGGCGGTGGTGGACGCGTTCGAGCGCGCGACGCTGGCGGGCGGTCTGGCGACGGTGGAGGCGACGAGCGCGATCGCGACGATCCTGCGCCCGCCGGGGATCTACCTGGCCAACATCACGGACGGCTCGGGATTGCCGTTCGCCCGTCGTTTCCTGGCGACGCTGCGCGAGGTGTTCCCGGAGGTCCTGCTGCTGGCGGACCCGGCGGTGCTGAAGGGCCGCCGGTTCGGCAACTTGGTGTTCGCGGCATCGGCATCGCCGCTGCCGACGGCGGAGCTGGCCCGCCGGACGGCGTCGGCGGCGTTCCCGACGAGGTGCGTGGAGGGCGCGGAGCTGCGCAAGCTGGCGGGAAGGGCGACCCCGATCACGGACGAGGACCGGCCGCCGTCGCCGCAGCCCCCGGACGACGTGCTGGGCCTGTTCTAGGAGGCCGGCAGACCGACAACCCGCGAGGACGGCCGCGGCAGACCCGCAGACCCGCGAGGGAGGCACCGTGGGGGTCCGGGGGCTCGGCCCCCGGGTGAAAGGACGAAGTGAAGGGCCCGGCGAAGGGGCGAAGCCCCGAGAGCCGGAGCCCGAAAAGAAGGGGACCCCGCGCACCCGTCAGAGCCTGCTTATCCTTGCTGCCTTCCGGCCCTGGGGAGGTTCACAGGGTGGACGCCGCGCGGGGTCCGTGGATCAGTGTACCCAAGGGCCCTCAAGCCCCCGCGCCCGCCTGGGCACGGGCCTTCTTGAACGTGTTGTGCAGGACCGCCAGCAGGGCGTCCCGCACCGAAAGCTTCTGCCGGGCGTCGAACGTGATCAGCGGGACGTCCTCGCTGACCGCCAGCGCCCACCGCACGTCGTCCAGGTTGTGGCCCAGGGATCCGTCGAACATGTTCACCGCCACCACGAACGGCAGGCCCGCGTTCTCGAAGTAGTCGACCGCCGGGTAGCAGTCGTCCATGCGGCGGGTGTCCACGATCACCAGGGCCCCCAGGGCGCCGTGGACCAGGTCCTGCCACATGAAGCCGAAGCGGTCCTGGCCCGGCGTGCCGAACAGGTACAGCTTGACCTCGTCGTCGATGGTGATGCAGCCGAAGTCCAGCGCGACCGTCGTCGTGGTCTTGGCCGGGACGTGGCCCGTGCGGTCGACGTTCGCCGCCACCGACGTGATCGCCGCCTCCGTCGTCAGCGGCTTGATCTCCGAAATGGCGCCGACCGCCGTCGTCTTGCCGACGCCGAAGCCGCCCGCGATGACGATCTTGACCGGGGCCGGTGGGCGGGGCGCCGCCTCAGTGAATGGCTTCGAGTCCACGAATGACCCTTTCGATCATGCCGAGGTCTTGCGACGTGTGGTTCGCCGGCCGCCGGACGACGACGTAGCCCAGCTCGGCGAGGTCGGCCACCAGCACGCGGGCGACGCCGATGTGGAGGCCGAGCATGGCCGCCACCTCGGCGACCGACATGGTGGTGCGGCAGAGGGAAACGATTTCCTGCCGTTCGAACGTGAGCTTCGGGTGCGACGCCGCGCCCAGGCGGGACGTCATGACCTGCGCCTCGATCTCCAGGCTCTGGTCGACCGGCTGGGCCCGTCCCGAGGTCATCAGGTACGGCCGAAGCAGCGAAGGTTCTTCGGTCATCACGAACCCACGGTGTTCTTCAGCTCCTCGATGAGCCCCGGCGTGAGGACCTCGGTGGCGCGGTTGGCGAACATCGCCATCTCGTAGGCGATCGTGCCGAGGCTCGCCTGCTTGTTGGCCAGCACGCCGAGCGAGCAGCCGATGCTGATGGTGCAGACCAGCAGGTACCCGTGCTCCAGCTCGATGATCACCTTGTCCGGCGAGCCGAGCGGGTGGCTTTCGGAGACGCCGTGGGCGAGGCCGAGCATGGCGGAGGAGATCGCGGCGAGGCGGTCGGCGTTGGACCGCTCGAGCTCCGACGACATCGCGATCAGCAAGCCGTCGGCCGAAACCGCGATGGCGGCGATCGCGCCCGCCGTGTGCTGCGCGAAGCGGCTCACCAGCCAGTTGAAGTTCTGGGCTTCGACACTGACGCCAGCTGCGGGGATGCTCATTTCCTGCTCTCTTCTGCTCGTTCCGTCATACGACCGGCGACCACGCCTCGCGGCGGGCTGTCTGCCGTCACCACGTCCGCCTTGGCGAGGCCGGCGGCGAACGCGTCGAACGCCGCTCGCTCGGCCGCCGGGTCCCGCCTGGTGCGGTTCACGACGGCGCGGGCGATCGGCCTGCCCGCGGGCTGCTGGCGCAGTCCGGGGGCGAGCTGGGCACCCGGGACGCGGCGGACCAGGCCGTCCCGGGACTGCGGGGTGGCCGGGACGCCGGCCGGCGGGGTCGCGACGCGGTGCGACGCGGGCATCGCCGAGTCCCCGGGCACGCGCACCGGCAGCGACGCGCCGTCGCCCGGCGCGGGCACTGGTGCCGTCACGACGGTCGGCGGCGCGGACGGCGGGTCGTGCTCCATCGCGCTGACCTCGGCGGCCTTCGCGAAAGCGCTCTCGAACCCGTCCATGGCGGCCTTGGTCGCGTCCGGGTCGTGCCGCGGTTTCTCCCCGGCCACCGGCGCGGTCGTGCCCGGGCTGGGGAGCTGCGCGCCGCGGACGCGCCGGCGCAGGCCACCGCGGGACTCGGTGTCCGGTTCGGCCGCGGGCGGCTCGGCGGGTTCGGTGTCCGGCCACACCGGTTCGAGCTGGTTGAACCAGCGGAAGCCGTTGGCGCGCGGGATGTCGAGCAACGCCGGGATCGCCGGCGCCGGCAACGGCTCGGCCGGCCGCAGATCGTCCGAAGTGGACACCGCGACAGTGGACACCGCGACGGCCTCCGCGGGCCGCGCGTGGACCGGGGTGGGCGCCTGCGCCGGGATCGACGGTGTCTCCCTCGGCGGCCGCAGCCCGGAACGGTGGCTGAACAGCGACGGCGGGATCGTCAGCCGCGCGGTCACACCGCCGGTGGTCGGCGTCGCGAGCAGTTCGACGCGCAGGTCGTAGCGCCGCGCGAGGCGGCCGACGACGAACAGGCCGAGCACGCTGGTCGGCGCCAGCTCCAGGCGTTCGCGCTCGACGAGCCGCTGGTTCTCCTCGGCCAGCTTCTCGGCGGTCATGCCGATGCCGTGGTCGACGATGTTCACCAGGCAGGAGCCGTCGGCGAGGATCATCGTGTCGACCTCGACCACCGACCCCGGCGGCGAGAACGACGTCGCGTTCTCCAGCAGTTCGGCGAACACGAGCACCAGGTCGGCGCCGAGGGCCGACGACAGCAGGATCTCCGCGACGACCCCGAGCTTGACGCGCTGGTAGTCCTCGATCTCGGCGAGCGCGGAACGCAGGGCCGTGGACAGCTCGATCGGGCCGGCGATCCGGGCTTCGTCACGGGTGCCGGACACCACGAGCAGGTTGTCGGCGTTGCGGCGCAGGCGGGTGGAGAGGTGGTCGAGCCGGTAGAGGCTGGCCAGCAGCCGGGTGTCCTGCTCGTTGCGCTCGACCTCGTCGATCAGCGCGAGCTGGCGGCCGACGAGGTTCTGCGTGCGCTTGGCGACGTTCGCGAACATCAGGCTGGTGTTGCGCCGGGTGAGCGCCTGCCGTTCGACCAGCTCGGCCGCGGTGGTCTGGACCCGGTTGAACGCGGCGGCGAGCTTGCCCAGCTCGTCGCTCGAGACGACGTCGATGGTGGCCAGCCGCGGGACCTGCTCCTCGGCCTCCTCGGTGTCGGTCACGCGGACGAGCTCGGTGCCGGCGAGGTCGGCGACCGACGTCGCCGCCGTGGTCAGCCGCCGCAGCGGCCGGGCGATCGACCGCGAGACCGCGACGGCGAGGAAGGCGACCAGCAGGAACAGCAGCCCGGCCCCGACCCCGACCGTCCAGGCCAGCCGGGTGCCGGCGTCGGCTCGCCCGGTCGCCGCGTCGGCGATCTCGCCGGTGACCCGCTCCTGCACCAGTTTCCGCTGGCTCGCCTGGCTTTCCGACGCGGTGAGGACGTCGGTGACGTACCGGGTGGTGGCCGCCGGGTCCCGCGGGTTGCCGATCTGGGCGGCGAGGTCGTCGATCCGGCGGCCGGCTTCGCTCTCCTCGACGTTGACGACGAGCGCGGACTGGCCGCGGTCCTCTTCGTCGTCGGCCTGCTGGACGAACCGCTCGGTGAAGATCGGCGCCTGCTGGGTCGCGTCGTCCAGGATGGACCGGCCGGCGTCGGGCGAGACCGCCGTCACGATCAACGCCATGCCGCGCAACGAGTTCTCCTCGTTCGCGCGCAGCAGCGCCTCCAGCGCGGTCAGCTCGCGGGTGCCCTCGGCGTCACCGGTCAGCTGCGGGACGAGCCGCAGCGAGTCGATCACCGCCCCGATCACCGCGTGGTAGGTGCGGGCGACGCTGTCGAGCGCGACGCCGCGCAGCTGCGCGTTGTGCCGCAGCTCGTTCAGCGACCCGATCCGGGTCAGGGCCGCGGAAAGCTCGTCCGGCGCGTCGGCACCCAGCGACGACCGGACGTTCTCGACCGCCGCGTCCACCGCCTTCTGCTGCTGGAGCATCTGGTCGGGGGGCATCGACGGCGTCGCGACGAAGGCGCCGGTGAGCAGCCGTTCGCGCTGCAGCTGCCAGACCAGGCCGCCGAGCTGCTGGGTGTGCCGCGCCACCGTCGCCGACTGCGTCGCGGCCACCGCGCTGTTCGCCTGGGTCAGCACGTACGGCACCGACACCAGCACCACCGCGGCGAGCGGGGGCACGAGCAGCAGGTTCAGCTTGCCGCGAATGCCGAGCCGGGCCAGGATTCCCCCGCCGCCGGCCCGTTCCGCGGTCGCCCCGCCGTGCCTCATCCCGCCACCTTCCCGTCTTCCGTTCTCACTCGACCGCGGCCACCCGGCTCACGTGCCCGCGGTGCTGCTCCCGGACGAGGTCCTCGATCCGGGCGTGCAGCGCGAGGAACCGCGGCTCGCGCTTCACCGCCAGGTCCCGCTCCGCCGGCAGCGTCACCTCGACGTCGGCGGCGATCCGGCCGGGGTCGGAGGCGAGCACCACCACCCGGCCGCCCAGGAAGACCGCTTCCTCGACGTCGTGGGTGACCATCAGCACCGTGGTGCCGGTGTCGGCCCACACCTGGCGGATGAGCACCTGCATGTCCTCTTTGGTCTGGACGTCCAAGGCGCCGAAGGGTTCGTCCAGCAGCAGCACATCCGGTTCGCAGGCGAGCGCCCGCGCGATCGCGACGCGCTGCTTCTGGCCGCCCGAAAGCTGTTTCGGCAGCGACTTGCGCACGGCGTGCAGGCCCGTCTCGGCGAGGTACCAGTCGACGCGCTTGGCGCGCTCGGCCGCGTCGACCGGCAGCAGCTCCAGCCCGAACGCGACGTTCTTCTCGACGCTGCGCCACGGGTACAGCGCGCCCGCCTGGAAGACGAGCCCGCGGTCCGGGCCGGGGCCGGTCACCGGGACGCCGTCGAGCACGATCTCGCCCTCGGTCGGTTTGCCGAGCCCGGCCACCAGCGAAAGCAGCGTCGACTTGCCCGAGCCGCTCGCGCCGACGACGCAGACGAACTCCCCGCGCAGCACTTCGAGGTCGACGCCGTCGAGCGCGCGCGTCACCTTGCCGCGCACGGTGTAGTCCTTCGCGACGTTCCGCAGTTCCAGCGTCATGCCGCCCACTTCCCGACCCGCGTGCGCAGCAGGCGCAGCAGGACGTCGATGGCCAGTCCGCCGAGCCCGATGACCACGAGCACGGCGAAGATCTGGTCCGTGTACGTGAACCGCGACGCGCGGACGATCCGGTAGCCGAGACCGGCCGAGGAGTTGATCAGCTCGGCCACGACGACGAAGTTCCACGCGGCGGCGGCGTTGACCCGGATCGCGTCGATCATGCCCGGCAGCGAGTGCGGCACGACGACCTTGCGCAGCACCTCGCCCCGGCGCGCGCCGAGGGTGTAGGAGACGTCGATGAGCGCGCCCGGCACACCGCGGACGACGTCGGCGGTCATCAGCGTGTTGAAGAAGACCGTCCCGATGAACAGGATGGCGATCTTCGACGGCTCGCCGAGGCCGAGCCAGATGATCAGCAGCGGGATGAAAGCGCTCGCCGGCAGGTAGCGCAGCACGCCGATCAGCGGCTCGAAGAACGCCTGCCCGGCGGAGAAGCTTCCCATGACGATGCCGAGCGGCACCGAAACCAGCACGGCCAGGCCGAAGCCTTCGAGCACCCGCTGGGTCGTCGTCCAGAGGTCGTCGAAGAGCTGACCGCTGCTCGCCATGTCGACCCCGGCCTTGAAGACCGCGACCGGGGACGGCAGGTACGTCGAGTCGACGGCCCCGGTGACGGTCAGCCCGACCCAGGCCAGGAGCGGGATGGCGAACGACAGCAACCCCAGCCTCCAGCGCGCAGCCGCGGAAATGGGCGTGCGCAAGGAAAGGAGCGCCGACACCGGCTTCGGGGCGGCCCGGCGCGGCAGCGGCGCCCACGCTGGGCGGCCCTCGCCGGACTCGTGGGCTTCGGCGAGCCGCTGCTCGGCTTCCAGTGCCTCGGCGGCCCGTTCGTCCGCCGAGGCAGGCTGGGTGGTGCGCTGGGTCGGACCGGTCACTGCGGCGCGGCCTTCACGAACTGGTCGTCGAACACCCCGTCCAGCGACGGCCGCTGCTGGGCGAGGCCGGTGCTGGTGATGAAGTCGATGATCTTGTTCGCCTGGAAGTCCAGGTGCTGGGCGGTGACGCCCGGGGTGAACGCGTCGATGTTCTGCTGCCGCGTGAAGATCGTGGTGCCGGCGTCGTAGCTCTTGTAGTCGGTGTCGGAGACCCCGCCGCGCTTGGCCATGATCCCGATGGCCGCGGCCTTGTTGTTCTTGATCCAGGTCAGCGTCTCGAACCAGGTGTTGACCAGTGCCTGGACGTCCTTCGGGCGCTCCTTGACCAGCTTCTGCGACGTGACGAGGTGGTCCGGGATGGCGCCGGGGAACTCCGCCGACGTCGAGATCGCGCGGCTGCCCTTGCGCTCCAGCGCCGTCGAGGTGAACGGCGCGAACGCGGCGACCGCGTCCACCTGGCCGCTCTTGAACGCGGCGGCCGCGGCGTCGGTCGGGAGGTTGACGAGCTCGATGTCCTTTTCGGTCAGCTTCGCCTCCTGCAGCGCCAGCAGCAGCAGGTAGTGGTCGACGGCGCCCTGCTCGACGGCGACCTTCTTGCCCTTGAGGTCGGCGATGCTGGTGATGCCGTCGCGGGCGATGATCTTGTCGTTGCCGGTGGAGTTGTCGTTCACCAGCACGATCGACAGCTTGGCGCCGCCGGACGCCGAGGAGAGCGTGTCGTTGAGGGTCTGGCTGTTCGCGTCGATGGCCCCGCTGGACAGCGCGTTGATGCTGTCGGTGTAGTTGTCGAAGTACTTCAGGTCGACGTTCACGCCGTTCTTCGCGAACAGTCCCTGTTCCTGCGCCACCTGCCAGGGGAACCAGCCCGGCCAGGCGCTGAACCCGAGGGTGATCTTGCCGCCGGTGCCGGAGGCGCCGCTGTCGCTGCACCCGGAAAGGGCGGTGACACCGGCCAGGGTCAGCAAGGTCAGGAGCACCGTCAGCAGACGGGGGCGGGAACGGGAAATCACAACGAACTCCAGGTTGCGGGGGAAGTGGAGTGGTGCCGACCAATGGGGGAATTGCGGTGCTCGAAACTACGACCGGTGACGACGAGAAGGGTGGTCGGGTCGAGCGGCGCCACCGCGCACGGTCATCGCTGCTCTCTTCCAGTCGCGCCTGATCGGGTCATGGCGAGAGAACAGGACCGGGAGCACCCCCAAAACCCAGCACTCAGCGCGCTGGGTCAGCCACCCCTTGTCCCTCTCCCGGCGGAGAGCCTAGCGAGTAGCACAAGATCCCCACAACGCCTCGGCAGTGCATCCGAACGAGTGACCATCAACCGTGTCAACCAGCAACATCGACAACTTCGACGATCGAGGACCCCCGTGTTTCTGTCGGCCGCCCGGCCAAGATCGCGGCCGCGAGCGCGTGCAGTTGCACGGGCCGTAGTCCCTCGTCGTTACGCCGCCCCGTGATCATCACCGAGGGCTACTCGCGGGAGCCGAACAATCGTTCGCAATCCACCGTTGACCGAGACCTCGTTCGAACAGGTGTGCGCCTCCATCGTTAGCGCACCGGGTTCGGGGCCACGAATGATTCCTCGACTGTTAACACGCCTGAAACAATCGGCCGAATTTCGATCAATTGACCGATTTTGTCAGGTCGTAAATCGTCGTGCCGCCGACGGTCATCGGCGCGAAGTTCTGTTCGACCCAGGACGTGATCTCGCCCGAGGTCCCGCGGCCGCCGCCGAAGCCACCGCGTCCGCCGGCGACGAAGTAGCGGATGTCGCCGGCGGCGACGTACTGCTGGAACCGCGCCAGCGTCGGCGCCGGGTCGCTGCCGCTGAAGCCGCCGATCGCGAGCACCGGGCGACCGCTCGCGAGCGCCAGGCCGGCCGACTGCATCGCGCCGCTCTGCGCCGCGGCCCACTTCGTCGTCGTGCCCTTCAGCAGGTCGATCACCGCGGCGTCGGTCTGCCCCTCGCCGAAGCCGCGGCCGAACCCGCGTCCACTCGCGACGGACGGGCCGGACGACGGCGTGCCGCCGGAGTGCGCGGTCGCCGCGGTGGCGACGGTGAAGGACGCCGTCCCGAGCAGTGCGCCGACCAGGCCCACCGCGGCCACGACCGGACCCAGCCGCCGGATGCGGTCGGCGCCGAAGAGCAGTGCCAGGACGGCGGCCGCGCCGAGCACGAGCAGCGCGTAGCGGATCCCCGGCTGCCAGTCCGGCGTCCGCGCGAGCAGCACGAACCCCCACACCGCGGACACCGCGAGCATGACGGCCAGCACCGCGCGGGCCGCGAAGTTCGCCCGGCCGCGCCAGAGCTCACGCGCGGAGATGCCCAGCGTGCCGGCGATCCCGGGGGCCAGCGCGACCGTGTAGTACGGGTGGATGATGCCGCTCATGTAGCTGAAGACGAGCGCGGTGACGACCAGCCAGCCGCCCCACAGCAGCAGCGCGGCGCGGGTCCGGTCGGTGCGGGGCGCGCGGCGCGTGAACCACAGGCCGGCGACCAGGCCGAGGACGGCGGCGGGCAGCAGCCACGAGGCTTCCCCGCCGAACTCGCCGCTGAACAACCGCGTCAGGCCGGTTTGACCCCCGAAGCCACCGAAGCCGCGGCCGCCGGCGCCGGCCGGTGGGGTGGACGTCCCGCCGCCACCGCGGCCCTCACCGAAGATCCGGCCGAGGCCGTTGTAGCCGAAAGCCAGTTCCAGCACGGTGTTGTCGGTCGAACCGCTGATGTACGGCCGGTCGGCGACCGGCCACAGCGCGACGGCCGCGATCCACCAGCCCGCCGAGACGACCACGGCCCCGGCCGCGGCGAAGAGCTGACCGATCCGGCGCCCGAGCGACGTCGGCGCCGCGACGGCGTACGCCAGCACGAAGGCGGGCAGGACGAGGAACGCCTGCAGCATCTTGTCGAGGAAGCCGAACCCGATCGCGACCCCGGCGAGCGCCAGCCACATCGTGCTGCCGCGTTCGAGCGCGCGCACGACGCAGTAGGCGCCGGCGACGAGCAGCAGCACGAGGAAGGCGTCGGGGTTGTCGTAGCGGAACATGAGCGCGGCAACCGGCGTCAGCGCGAGCGCGGCACCCGCGAGCAGGCCGGCTGCGGGCCCGGAAAGCCGGCGCACGGCGAGGTAGAGCAGCCCGACGGACGCGACCCCGGCGAGCGCGTTCGGCACGAGCAGGCTCCAGCTGGAGAAGCCGAAGATCCGGCCGGACAGCCCCATGACCCACAGCGAGAACGGCGGTTTGTCCACGGTGACGACGTTGCCCGGGTCGAGCGATCCGAAGAACAGGGCCTTCCAGCTCCACGTGCCGGCCTGGGCGGCCATGGCGTAGAAGTTGTTGGCCCAGCCCGTCTTCGCCAGGTCCCACAGGTAGAGCAGGCCGGTCCCGACCAGCAGCGCGGCCACGGAAGGGTTGACCCACCGCGGTTTCCGGACGGCTTCGGGAGCGGGCTGCGCGTGTGCGGGCGCCGACAGCGTGGTCGTCATGGGCTTCACCGTGTCGGCGCCGCATGTGGTGAACTTGTGCCGAAGCTGTGCGTCAGCTGTGCATCGGCTCCGATCGAGTGGTGAAGGTCATGGCGGAGACGAGACCGGGACGGGCTGCGGAGCCGGCCTCGCCTGGCTCGCCACCGGAGCGCCACGCGGCACAACGGTGGTCAGCGTCGAGCGTGACCCCGGGCGGCACGCGGCCGCGGCGGCGCCGTTCGACATGCTCGTCCTGGACGGCGGCGGGCAGGGCAAGGGGCGGAGCCGCCGCTGGAACCGAGCCGCTGGCTGCGGCCGTCGAGCGTGCTCACGCGGGCGCCGGCGCCTCCAGGAACGTGATCTCGAACTCCGTCCGCCCCGGCCGGCTCTGCACCCCGACGCGGCCGCCGTGCACGCCGACCACCGCCGCCACGATCGCCAGCCCGAGGCCCGTGCTCCCCGCCGCCCGGGAGCGCGAGTTGTCCCCGCGGGCGAAGCGCTCGAAGACGTCGGGGAGGACGTCCGGCGGGATGCCCGGGCCGTCGTCGGCCACGTGCAGCCGGACCACTCCGTCCGATGTGGACAGTGTGGTCGTCACCGTCGTGCCCGCCGGGGTGTGCGTGCGCGCGTTGGCCAGCACGTTGATCACCACCTGGTGCAGCTGGCCCGCGTCGCCGAGGACGCCGAGCGGCTCGCCCGGGACGTCCATCAGCCACTTGTGGTCCGGGCCCGCGACGTGCGCGTCCGCGACCGCGTCGGCCACCAGCCGGCACAGGTCCACCCACTCGTGCACCACCGGGCGCCCGGAGTCCAGGCGCGCGAGCAGCAGCAGGTCCTCCACCAGCGTCGTCATCCGGCGCGACTCGGACTCGACGCGGCCCATTGCGAACGCGACGTCCGGCGGCACCTGCTCGCCGCTGCGCCGGGTCAGCTCGGCGTACCCGCGGATCGCCGCCAGCGGCGTGCGCAGCTCGTGGCTCGCGTCCGCGACGAACTGGCGGACGCGGTTCTCGCTCGCGTGCCGCGCGGTCAGCGCGTTCGCGACGTGCTGCAGCATCCGGTTCAGCGCCGAGCCGACCTTGCCGACCTCGGTGCCCGGATCGGTGTCGGCCTCGGGAACCCGTTCCGACAGCGCGACTTCGCCGCGGTCCAGCGGCAGTTCGGAGACGCGCGTCGCCGTCGCGGCCAGCCGGTCGAGCGGCTTCATCGTGCGCCGGATCGTCGCCGCGCCCACCGCGCCGGCCACCAGGATCCCGGCGAGCGCGACGCCGCCGAGGATGAAGCCCAGCCGCCAGAGCGTCTCGTTGACGTCCTTCAGCGGCAGGCCGATGACCGTCTTGTCCCCGCTGCGCGAGATCGTCGACACGACGCGGTATTCGCCGAGGCTGCCGCCGAGGTCGATGCTGCGCTGCTTCCCGTCGGACGGCACCGCCAGCAGGGTCAGCACCTGGGCCGTCGGGATCGCCTTCAGCGGCGGACGGCGCTTCGACGGCGTCCCCGCGCTGAAGTCGAGCACTCCGGCTTGCGCCTGGTTGCCGGTCTGGACGACCGCGAGCGTGCCGTCGCCCTGGCCGAGCACGCGCAGCGGGTCCGGCGGCGGCGCCTCGCCGTAGGGCCACGGCGGGCGTTCCCCGCCGTGCGCGGCGCGGTCGGTGGCCGCCTTGAGCCGGTCGTCCTGCTGGCGCACCAGGAACTCGCTCAGCGCGAACTCCGTCACGACGCCGACGACCACGCACACCAGCGCGAGCAGCGCGGCGAGCTGGACGATCAGCCGCCGCCGCAGCGACCACGGCCGCCGCACCCGGAACCGCCGCCGCTCAGCCCGCTGGCTTGAGGACATACCCGGCGCCCCGCATGGTGTGGATCATCGGCTCGCGGTCGGCGTCGATCTTCTTGCGCAGGTAGGAGATGTAGAGCTCCACGATGTTGGCCTGGCCGCCGAAGTCGTAGCTCCACACGCGGTCCAGGATCTGGGCCTTCGACAGCACGCGCTTGGGGTTGCGCATGAGGTAGCGCAGCAGCTCGAACTCGGTCGCGGTGAGCGGCACGAGGTCGCCGCCGCGGTGCACCTCGCGGCTGTCCTCGTCGAGGGTGAGGTCGCCGACGACGAGAGTCGACCCGCTCGCGCCGGTCACCCCGCCGGCCCGGCGCAGCAGCGCGCGCAGGCGCAGCGCGACCTCTTCGAGGCTGAAGGGCTTGGTGACGTAGTCGTCGCCGCCCGCGGTGAGCCCGGCGATGCGGTCCTCGACCGCGTCCTTCGCCGTCAGGAAGAGCACCGGCAGGTTCGGTGCCTCGGACCGCATCCGCCGCAGCACTTCGAGACCGCTGAAGTCGGGGAGCATGACGTCGAGAACGACGGCGTCGGGCCGGAAGTCGCGCGCGATCCGGACGGCCTCCGTGCCGTCGCCCGCGCTGCGCACCTCCCAGCCCTCCATGCGCAGGGCCATCGACACGAGCTCGGCCAGCGTCGCCTCGTCGTCGACGACGAGGACCCGCACCGGGCTCCCGTCGGCGCGGCGCAGGTCGGCCTTGCCAGGGCCGGGTGACGTGGCGTTCATAGCGGTCATAGTGCCATCTTCTCGGCGGGTCTTCAGTGCTCACTGTGACACCGCTGTGCGTTTCCTGTGAAGGTCCTTCGTTCGGGTAAGGGAGCCACAGCACGCGCTGACGGCGCGCACAGCTCAAACACAGCCACGGCGGCGAACCTGGCCTGGACCAGTGTGGGCACCACCGGAGGACACGATGACGACCGAGCCGAACACCCCGCCGCCGAGCGAGCCGGCCCCTGCCGCGAACACCCCGGCCTGGGGTGAGCCGGCCCCGGCCAACTGGGGCGACCCGGCCCCGGCCACGCCCAAGAAGGGCTGGTCCGGCAAGAAGACGGCGATCGCGGCCGGCATCGCGGTGGTGATCGCGGCCGGCGGTGGCGCGGCGATCTGGGCGGGCACGAGCAGCGCGGACAACTCGGCCCAGCAGGGCGGCCCGGGCGGCTTCGGCGGCGGCCAGTTCCCCCGCGGCGGCCAGGGCCAGGGCTTCCCGGGCGGCGGGCTGGGCGGCGGCATGGCCGCGCTGCGCGAGGCGTTGCACGGCGACTTCGTGGTGTCGAACGGCAGCGGCGGCTACACGACGGAGCGGCTGCAGACGGGCGACGTGACGGAGCTGAGCGCGACCTCGGTGACGCTGACGAGCAAGGACGGCTACAAGCAGACGTACACGCTCAACGACTCGACCCAGAAGACGGGCAACGTGAAGCAGGGCGACACGAACGTGACGGTGGTGGCCAAGGTCGAAGGCACCACGGCGACGGCGACCACGCTGGGGCAGGGCTTCCAGCCGGGCCAGCGCCAGCCGGGCCAGCGCCGCGGCGGGGAGTATTCGGCCCGCCCGACGAACTGAGCCGGGAGGCTCCCCGACCAGGGAACGCCCCATGCCGCGTCCCCTCCCGCCGCATCGGGGCGTTCCCGCCCATCCCGCCCCGCGACTAGGGCACAGTGGCAGCTGTGCACGACATCAGCGGCTCCCTGCGACGCCAGTCGCTGCTGGTCGCGCTCGTCTGCGTCGTCTGCGATGCCGCCCTCTTCGGCCTTCGCGCCCCGCTCGCCGAAGCCGGCTGGCGGGCCTGGGCCGTCCTGCTCGGCGGGGTCGCCGTCAACGCCGCCCTCGCCGGACCCGCCCGCTACTCCGGCTGGGTCGCCCTCGCGCACGCCGTCCTCTTCGCCGGCGCGCCCCTGCTGCTCTGCACCTGCTCCGGCTACGTCGTCGGGAACAACGCCGGCATCCTCATCGCCGGCTACCGGGCCGGGGCCTGGCTGCGCCCGAAACCCGCCGTCCTCGCGCTCCTCGCGTTGCTCGCCGGCGTCGTCGCCGGGTGCCTCGAAGGCGGCGGCCGTACCGCGTCCGACTGGCGGCTGACCGCCATCAGCGTCAGCGTCAGCGGCCTCCTGCCGTGGCTGGTCGGCCGGTACACGACGGCCCGCCGCGCCTACATCGCCGACCTCGAACGCGCGGCCCACGAACGCCGCCAGCACGAAGAAGAAGCCGTCAAACGAGCCGTCCTCGAGGAGCGCACGACCATCGCGCGCGACCTCCACGACGTCATCTCCCACCACGTCAGCGCCATCGGCGTGCACGCCGGCGCGGCCCGGCTCGGCCTCCCCGACGGCGACGGCCCGGTCCGCAAGTCCCTCGGTGCCGTCGAGTCCGCGAGCCGCTCGGCGATGGCCGACCTGCGCCGCCTCCTCGACCTGCTGCACGCGCAGCCCAACGCCGAACAACCCGGCCTCGACAACCTCGACGAGCTCGTCGAGACCGTCCGCGCGGCCGGGCTGCCGACCCGGCTGACCCTGCGCGGCGAACCCCGCGACCTCCCCGGCTCGCTCGACGTCGCCCTGTACCGGATCGCCCAGGAAGCCCTGACCAACGCGCTGCGCCACGGCGAAGGGCCGGTCGAGGTCGAGCTGCACCACGGCCGCACCGAGGTCGTGCTCACGGTGACGAACGGCCTGCGCACCGGCCGCGGCCCGCAGGAACAGCACGCCCACCGCGGCCTGGCCGGCATCCGCCAGCGCGTCACCCTGTTCGGCGGTCAGGTGTCCTACGGCGAGACCGGCGAGCACTGGCAGCTGCGCACGACCTTCCCGGTGGAGAGCACATGATCCGCGTCCTGCTGGCCGACGACCACGCGATGTTCCGCTCCGGGATGCGCGCGCTGCTCGACACCCAGCCCGACTTCACCTGCGTCGGCGAAGCCTCCGACGGCCGCGAAGCCGTCGCCGAGACCGCCCGCCTGCGCCCGGACGTCGCGGTCCTCGACGTCCGGATGCCCCGGCTCGACGGCCTCGCCGCGACCGAAGCCATCCTCGCCGCGCCGGGCAACGACACCCGCGTCCTCGTGCTCACGACCTACGACGCCGACGAGTACGTCTACCGCGCGCTGCGCGCCGGGGCGAGCGGGTTCCTGCTGAAGAGCCTGGCGCCGGAGGAGCTGGTCGCGGCGATGCGGGTGGCCGCGCGCGGGGACGCGCTGATCGACCCGTCGGTGACGCGGCGGCTGGTCGCGAAGTTCACCGCGGTGCTCGAACCCGCGGCCGCCGAACCCCCCGAGCTGGCCCGGCTGACCTCCCGCGAACGCGAAGTCCTGCTGCTGATCGCCAACGCCTGCAGCAACGCGGAGATCGCGCGGCAGCTGCACGTCGGCGAGGAGACGGTCAAGACGCACGTTTCGCGCGTGCTGAGCAAGCTCGGGCTCCCCGACCGCGTGCACGCCGTCGTCTACGCCTACCGCCACAAACTCGTGCCGGACGGGCGACCGGCCTAAGCTGGGCCGATGAGGCGGTGGATCACCCTCGCGGTCGGGGTCGTGCTCGTGCTGGTCGGCGCCGTCTGGGTGCTGCAGGGCATCGGCGTGATCACCGGCAGCTTCATGACCGGCCAGAAGCTGTGGTTCCTGATCGGGCTGGCGGCGTTCCTCGTCGGCGTGGTCCTGGTCGCGGCCAACCTGACGCGGCGCAAACCTACTTCGTGAAGATCTCGAAGATCGGGTAGCCGGGCGCGATCTCGCGCAGCTTCTCGTCCGACGCCTTCGCGTCGACGCCGTCGAAGAACACGCCGACCTCGAACTTCCAGCGCTTGAGGTACGCGCGGAGGATGCCCGGCTTCTCGTCGTCGGCCAGCTCGCGGAACGTGAACTCTTCGACGCGCTTCCCGACGCGAAGCGTGCCTCCGCCGGCGACGCGCAGGTTGCGCACCCACTGCGTCTCGCCACGCGGGGCGACGAGGTAGCGGACGCCGTCGACGGTCAGCAGGTTGACCGGCACCGACCGCGGCTCGCCGCTCTTGCGCCCGACGACGGTCAGCACCCGGCTGCCCCAGACGCTCACACCCAGGTTCGTCAGCTTCGCGACGACCTCGTTGAACGTGCTGGTGGCCTTCTTCGGCTCGATGTAGCGGGCGGCGGTCATGGTGTCCTCCGGGAGTTTGGGAGAGCAGTGCTCTCGGTTAGGAGCAGTGAACACCCGAGCGCCGCTCTCTGTCAAGAGCAGTGCTCTCTATTTTGGGCGGCGCTCTCGTCGTGGCACACTGATCCCCATGACCGCGACCCGGACCGCGCGCGAACGAGCCCGCGCCGAACTCACCCAGGAGATCAAGGACGAGGCCCGCCGCCAGCTCGCCGACGTCGGCGCGCACGGGCTTTCGCTGCGCGCGGTGGCGCGGGAGCTGGGCATGGTGTCGTCCGCGCTGTACCGGTACTTCCCCAGCCGCGACCGGCTGCTGACCGACCTGATCGTCGACGCCTACAACGCGATCGGCGAAGCCGCCGAGAAGGCGGACCCCGGCCAGGGCGCCCCCCGGGAACGGTGGCTCGCGATCTGGCAGGGAACGCGCGACTGGGCGCGCGCGCACCCCCACGAGTACGCGCTGATCTACGGCTCGCCGATCCCCGGGTACGCGGCGCCGCAGGACACCGTCGTGCCGGCCGCCCGCGTCGCGCTCGCCCTGGTCAAGGTGCTCACGCACACCGAGCTGCGGAACATCGACGGCGAAGTCCCGCCCGAGCTGCGCACCCAGGCGGAAGTGCTCACGAAGACCCTCGGGATCGTCGCCGGCCCCGAGACCGTGGCCCGGCTACTGATGGCGTGGACCCAGCTGTTCGGCGCGATCAGCTTCGACCTGTTCGGCCAGTACGTCGGCAGCGTCGACCCGGCCGACGCGTTCTTCGCCCACTCGGCGAAGCGGATGGCGGAGTTCGTCGGCCTCTAGGCTGGGGCGGAAGTCCAACGGCGGAAGGCGGGCGTGACGTGACGGGGTGGGCCGGGAAGGTCGGCAGGATCCGGGTGATCGGCACCGGGGTGATGGGCCGCGGGATCGTCCAGCTGGCCGCGACCGCGGGGGTGACCGTCGAGCTGGCCGACGTCCGCCGCGAGGCCGTCGCCGAGGCGGTCGAGCACGTCGGCGCGATGGTGGACAAGCTGGCCGCCAAGGGCAAGCTCGACGACCCGGCGGCGGTGCGCGCGCGGCTCGTGCCGGTGGACGCGCCCGACGCGCCCGCGGACGGCGTCGACCTCGTCATCGAGGCCGTGCGGGAGGACCTGGCGACCAAGCGGGCCCTGTTCGCCGGCCTCGAGCGCGTCTGTCCACAAGAGACGATCTTCGCGACGAACACCAGCTCGCTGTCGGTCACCGAGATCGCGGCCGAGCTCGCCGACCCCGGGCGCCTGATCGGCCTGCACTTCTTCAACCCGGTGCCGCTGATGCGCCTGGTCGAGGTGGTCCCGGGCACGCGCACGCACGACTGGCTGCCCGGCGAGGCGCTCGAGCTGGTCCGGAGCTGGGGCCACGAACCGGTGCTGGCCAAGGACGCGCCGGGCTTCCTGGTCAACCACGCCGGCCGCGGCCTGAACACCGAGGCGCTGCAGATCCTCGCCGAGGCGCTGGCCGAGCCCGCCGACGTCGACCGCGTCGCACGGGAAACGCTCGGCCTGAAGCTCGGGCCGTTCGAACTGCTCGACCTGACCGGCCTCGACGTGTCCCACGCCGTGCTGGAAAGCATCTGGAGCGGTTTCCACGGTGACCCGCGCCTGCGCCCGTCGTGGCTGACCCGCCCGCGGGTCGCCGCCGGGCTGTTCGGGCGCAAGAACGGTTCGGGCTTCTACGACTACGCTGACGGGAAGCAGCAGCTCGCCGATGAGCCGGCCGCGCCGCCGAAGCCGACGAGCCCGGTGTTCACGGCGGACGAGCACCTCGCCCGCGTGCTGTCCGCGGCCGGCGTGCAGGTGGTGTCGGACGCTTACCCGGACACGGTCATGCTCGTCCCGCTCTACGGCGAGTCCACAGTGGACGCGGGGACCCGGGCCGGGTTGCGGCTGGACCGCGTCGCGGGCGTCGATCCCCTGGGCGGCTACGAAAGGCGCCTGACGATGTCCGTCCACCCGGGACTCGACCCGGCGGCGGGGCGCGCGGCGTGGGGCGCGCTGGCGGCGACCGGCCGGCCGGTGACGGTGGTCCGCGACGGCCCGGCCCCGATCGCCCAGCGGCTCCTGGCCTCGATCGTCAACACGGCGTGTTTCATCGCGGGCCAGCACCTGGCGACGCCGGCGGACATCGACACGGCGGTCCGGCTCGGCCTCGGCTACCCGCGCGGCCCGCTGGAGTGGGGCGACCTGGTGGGCGGCGACATCGTGCTGCGCATCCTGCGCGGCCTGGCCGCGAGCACCGGTGACCCGCGGTACCGGCCGAGCCCGTGGCTCACCGAGCGCGTCGCGCTCGGGCTGCCGCTGACGTCGGCCGGCACCACCCCGGCGGACCTGCTCAACGGATGACCTGAACCTCGTCACCCTTGTCCAGCGAGGAGAAGAACTTCAGCGACGCCCCGGCCGAGAGGTGCACGCAACCGTTGGAGTACTTGCTGAGGCTGCCCTCGTGGAACGCGACGCCGTTGTAGAAGAACACGGAGTTCGGCATCGGCGCGTTGTCGAACTCGCGGCTCAGGTGCAGCTTTTCCTTGTAGAGCACGTGCCACGTGCCCACCGGGGTGGTGCTGCCCTTCTTGCCGGGCATGATCTTCACCGGGCCGTAGACGATCTTGCCCTCGTCGAGCAGCCAGGCCTGCTTGCCGGAAAGCGAAACGCAGGCCTTCGCGGTGATCGTGCACGGAACCCCGGGCGCCATCGTCGGAACCGGACGTCGGCGGTCTGCCCCGCCGAGCAGGCGGTCAGCACCGCCGCTACGACCAAAGTGGACAGACCGGCCAGCGCGCGCCGAATGCGCATGTGTTCCCCCAGAAATCCGTGGTTCCCGCTCTCTGCCACCAAGACGCGCGACCGGCGGCGAGGTTCCACGGAAACGGCTCAGGCCGCCCCCGGAGGTCCGGAGACGGCCTGAGCCTCGTTCAGCTGCCGCGGAAACCCGTCACCAAGGACGGTCGACCGCTCCCGTCTGCGGCGTGTAGGTGATGTAACCGCCCTGGAAGTCGCTGCGGTACACCCCGCCCGTCACGTACTCGTCCGTCGTCGGGTAGCGCAGGTACGACCGCTCCCAGCCCAGCGCCGCCCAGCGCTTGCGGATCTCGCCCTTCACCGCGTGCGCGCCGGTGGCGTTCGTGAAGTAGATCGAGTGACCGAGGCTGAAGTGGTTGAACCGGCCGACGCCGTCCGGCGTGCCGTCCTCGTCGTTCGTCGGGTAGCCGAGACCGCGCTCGTACCCCAGCGCCGCCCACTTCTTCCGGATCTCACCGTAGATCGCCTGCGCGCCCGTCGAAGGCGTGTAGTAGATCGAGCCGACGTTGTTGCCCTTGAGGAAGTGGTTGAAGCGGCCGATGCCGTCGGGCGTCCCGTCTTCGTCGTTCGTCGGGTAGCCCAAGATAGCGCCGTAGCCGAGCG
This sequence comes from Amycolatopsis sp. NPDC114478, assembly GCF_055633805.1. Taxonomy (NCBI): domain Bacteria; kingdom Bacillati; phylum Actinomycetota; class Actinomycetes; order Pseudonocardiales; family Pseudonocardiaceae; genus Amycolatopsis; species Amycolatopsis sp. NPDC114478. Next base: position 462,997 of record NZ_JBVKDO010000004.1, read on the forward strand.
CCGCCCACTTCTTCCGGATCTCACCGTAGATCGTGTGCGCACCCGTCGCGGGCGTGTAGAAGATCGACCCCACGTTGCCGTTGAGGACGAAGTTGCTGAACTGCGCACCGTCCGTGGTGGGGGCGGTGTCGCTCGTCGGCAGGCCGAGCGTGGTGGGCCCGCCGACGGCGAGGTACTTGTCCAGCACCGGGCCGGTCAGGTACTTCGCTCCGGTGTCGGCACCCCAGTACATGCGGCCGTTGGCGTAGGTCCGGTAGCGGACCGCGCCGTCGGTGACCTCGGCCGCCGTCGGCGCCCCGAGCGTCGCGCGCAACGCCGCGTCGGCGTTGTAGCGCTGGTCGATCGGGGTGTCGTAGTTCGCCGTCAGCGCCAGGTCGCTCGTGCCGACCGTGACGACCCACGTGGTGTCCGTGGGACCGCCCTGCCAGCCGGTGAACTTCGAGACGCCGTCGGTGCCCAGCGGCGAGGCCTCGACGTCGAAGCTGGCGCCCTCGGTCACCAGCGCGGTGTTGACGTCGCCCTCGACCGGGATGCTCAGCGCCGCGGGCTGCGTGCTGAGCAGGGTGATCCGGTGCTGACGCGGCTGGGCCACGTACGTCTTCGACGTGGTGACACCCGCGCTGTCGGTCACCGACGCGGTGAACTCCATCCGGGAGTCCGGGTGCTCGGTGAACGGCTGCGAGAAGCTCGCCCCGGTGCCGCCGGCGCCGGGGTGCGCGTGGCAGGTCGCCTCGCTCGGGCAGTGCCGGACCGCGCTGGTCCAGCTGACCGTGAGCGGCCCGTCCTCGGTGTCGGTCGCCGTGGCGCTCAGGCCGACCTGCTGGTTGACCGCGAACGTCGCGGTGTCGCCGGGCGTGGTCAGTGTGAGCTGCGGGGTGTGGTTGCCGGGCGCGACCTTGATGTCGGCCGTGCCGGTGAGCCCCAGCGGGTCCCGGACCGTCAGCCTCGCGGTGAACGACTCGGTGCCGGCCGCGTACTGGTGGCTGGTGGTGGGCCCGGCGTCGGCCGCCGTGGTCCCGTCACCGAAGTCCCAGTCGTACTTCAGCAGGTCGTTGTCGTAGTCGACCGACGTCGAGCCGTCGAAGGACACCGTGCGGGTGTCCGGGTCGGTCGTCGTCGTGGCCCGGGCGACCGGCGCGGTGTTGCCCGCCGAGTAGCTCAGCCGGCGCAGGTTGCCGCTGAGGATGTCGGCGAAGACGATGTCGCCGTTGGGCGCCGCCGCGAACTTGACCGGGCCGCCGATGCCGGTGAAGACCGGCGGGTTCTCCGGGGCCTGCGTGAGGTTGCCCTGGTCGTCGTAGCGCAGGGTCCAGATCTTCTGGCCGACGTAGTCACCGAAGAAGTACGAGCCGCGGTAGGCCGCCGGGTAGCTGGATCCGTTGTAGACGATCCCGCCGGTGACGCTGTTGCCCTGCATGGGGCCGGTACCGTGCTGGTACTCGTAGAGCGGCGCCTGGTTCGGCACGCCGGCGCAGCCCGGGATGGTGCTGTAGCCCGAGGTCGCGTGGTTGCCTTCCCAGCACGGCCAGCCCTGGTTGGACCCGCGCTGGACGACGTCGACCTCTTCCCAGGTGTTCCAGCCGACGTCACCCACGACCGGCAGGCCGGAGTTCTGGTCGATGGTCATCCGGAACGGGTTGCGGAACCCGCGCGCGAAGACCTTGCTGGCGGTCGACGCCGGGTTGGCCGCGTCGTAGTACGGGTTGCCCGGCACGCCGTTGCCGTCGGCGGCCAGGTGGAAGATCTTGCCGTACGGCTGGTTGATGTCCTGCGAACGCAGCGAGCCCGCGTCCACCTTCGTGAAGTCGCCGTTGTCCCCGATGGACAGCCACAGCGTGCCGTCGGCGGCGGGGATGATGCCGTTGATGCCGTGGACTTCGGACATGCCCGGCACCTCGAACAGCGTCTGCTCGCCGCCCAGCGACGCGGGCGCCCCGGCCGCGTCCAGGCCCACGGTGAACTTCGAAAGCCGCATGACGAAGCCGGTTCCGACGTTCAGCGAGCGCGTGGTGTAGATCGTGTGCGACGTCGCGTAGTCCGGCGCGACGGCCAGCCCGACCAGCCCGATGTCACTGATCTCGCGGACCGGCAGCGTCGCGATGGTCCGCGGTGCCCCGCTCGTCGGGACCCACTGGACGCGGCCGTCCTTCGCCGTGGCGAGGACGGACTGGTCCGGCAGGTACGCGAAGTCGGTGAGCTGGTACTGCCCCGTGCCGGTGGCGGTGTCCTGCAGGACGAACCCCGGCGGGAGAGTGGTCACCGCTGCCGCCACCCCCGTGGTCACGACGGGCAGCAGTGCCCCAGTCAGCACCGTGGCCACGAAGGCGTGGCGTAGTGCTCTGAGCTTTCCCAAGGCCATTTGGCCCCCCTTCCCAAGCGATCACTTATCGCCTGAACAGGGGGGCCAGTTGCACTCGTCTGAGTGAATTTACCTTACTGTGATCTACTGTCCGTAGCTGTCCGGTACCGGTTACGGAACGACCTGGACAACGTCACCGACGTGCAAGGTGTTGAAGAACTTCAGGGACGCGCCCGCCGACAGGTGGATGCAGCCGTGCGAGTAGACCGAGAGGCTGCCGGTGTGGAAGGCGTCGCCCGGGTAGAAGAAGACCGAGTTCGGCATCGGCGCGTCGTCGAACTCCTTCGACAGGTGCACCTTCTCCTTCGACAGCACGTGGAACGTGCCGGTCGGGGTCGCGAAGCCCTTGCGGCCCGGCAGCATCGGCACCGGCCCGTAGACGACCGTGCCACCCTGCAGGATCCACGCCTTGTGCGCGGAGAGGTCGACGCAGGCGGCGGTCCCGGCCGAAGCCGCGGCGGCGGCGCACGGAACGCCGGGGTCGCTCGCCGGAGCGGCCGGCTTGGGCTTCGGCTTCGGCTTGGCGCTGGTGGTCGGCGCCGGCTTCGTGGTGGACGGCGTCGGAGTCGGGGTGGCACTGGTCGTCGTCGTGGTCGGGGCGGCGCTGCTGCTCGACGTGGTCGGCGTCCCACCCGCGGTCCCGGCCGCGGCGACGGCCCCGCCCCCGGCGTTCGGCGTCGCCGCCCCACCCCCGGAGCAGGCTGCCAGCACGAACGCGGTGGCCAGCGCGGCCGCTCCCGCCAAAAGCCTCTTCACGATCCGTAACCCCCAGTTGTTCGATCATCGCTTGTGGACACCCGTAAAGACGGGGGTCACCCGGTCGAGGTTCGTCCAGGAAGGTCACGATTTGGGCAGAAGCGCCTCAACCCGTGGGTTGACCTCCGGATCAACCCAGACCCGATCCCCACGCCGACGAAACCGGACCGCCGTTCGCCGAAGCTGGAGGCACCTCGCCAACCAAGGAGCCCCGACATGCCCAGCGCCGCGAACGTACTGCTCTACGTGGCCATCGCCGCCTACGTCCTCTATCGGGTCGTCTACAAGCAGGTCCGCGGCACGCTGCTCGACCGCCGGACGCTGACGGTCATGCCGCTGGTACTGGTCGCCGTCGGGGGCTTTGCCTCCGCGAAAGCGCTCCCCGGCGCTTCGGCCGCCGAACTCGGGCTGCTCGCCGTCGACCTCGTCGTGCTCGCCGGGCTCGGGGTCCTGCGCAGCACCACCACCACGCTCACCGAGCGCGACGGTACGACCTTCCAGAAGGGCTCGGCCATCACCATCGGGCTGTGGGTGCTCACGATCGGGGTGCGGGTCGGGCTCGTCGCGCTCGGGTCCGCGCTCGGGATCACCGGCCCGCTGACCTCCGCGTCGATCGCGCTCACCATCGGCGTCAGCATCGCCGTGCAGAACGCCACGACCTACTACCGCGTCCAGCAGCGCGGCTTGCCGCTCGCCGACCAGCGGCGGGCGGCACTCAGCCGCTGACGCGCCCCAGCATCCGCGCGTACATCCGGCCCGGGCTCGGCACCGACGGCGGCACCAGGAACCCCGGCAGCGGCGGCAGCGCACCGACGAACGCGCCCAGCCGCTCGTACAGCACGGCCGCGCCCGGCGGCCGGGCTTCCGGGTCCTTCGCCAGCATCTCGGTGAGCAGCGCGTTGAGCGGCTTCGGCACCCCGGGCACCGGCGGCGGCAGTTCCTTGACTTGCCGCTCGAACACGGCGTACGCGGTGGGCCCGTCGAAGAGCCGCCGCCCGGTGAGCATCTCGTGCAGCACGCAGCCCAGCGCGTAGAGGTCGCTGCGCGGTTCGGCGCCGCCGCGCTGGATCTGCTCCGGCGCCATGTACGACGGCGTTCCCAGCAGCTGGCCGGCACGCGTGAACTGCGCGGCGTCCGCTTCGCGCAGCACCGCGAGCCCGAAGTCCATCACCTTGACCCCGCCGTCCGGCCCGAGCATCAGGTTGGACGGCTTGAGGTCCCGGTGGCACACCGCGAGCGCGTGCGCGGCGGCCAGCACCGCGCACGCCTGCGCCGCGATCGCCGCGGCCCACGCCACCGGCAGCGGCCCGTGCTCGGCGAGCAGGTCGGCCACCGTCACGCCGTCGACGAACTGCATGACCTGGAACAACCGGTCGTCGTGGGTGCCGTAGTCGTACAACGTCGGTACGCCGGGGTGGTCGAGCGTCGCCAAGATCCGCGCTTCGCGAGCGAAGCGGGCTTCGAGCTCTTCGTCGCGGCCCGGCAGCCTGAGCAGCTTGATCGCCACCCGTCGGCCCAGCCTGCGGTCGTGCCCGCCGTGCACCGCGCCCATCCCGCCGCGGCCGAGCGGCAGCTCGTCGAGCTCGTAGCGGTCGGCGATCAGCATCCGTTCCCCTAATGGCCCGGCCTGAGCCGTCCCTCGACAAGTCCAGCGAAGCCTAGCCGGACCAGCTCGCGGCCCGTTTCCGCCGTCTGGCGCAGGACGGTGTCGAACTCGGCCAGGCGCCGGAAGACCTCGCCGTACTCGCGCTGGACGTCGATCGCCACGCGCGGGATCCGCACGCGCCTGCCGTCGATCCGCGTCGACGCCGACGCGGCAGGCAGGTCGGCCGCGCGCAGGCAGCCGGCCAGGAAGTCCGCGTCCAGCCGGTCCGCGTCGACGCGGTACACGGTGAGGCCGGCCCCCACCGGCGCCGACGCTCCACTGTGGACGTACGCGATCCCGGTCACGGAGGCGACGACGTCGCCCTCCTCGGCGATCGGGTGCTCGCCGTCGGTGCGAGCGGCGTGCTTGACCTCGACCACACCGGACTTGACCAGTTCGCCGATCGTCGTGAACGCCGGTTCGCCGTCGGCCGCTTCGAGCGGTGGCAGCCGGGGCGCCAGTTCGGCGAACCGGCCGTGCACCACCTGGAAGGCCTGGCCGAGGTCCTCGTCACGACCGCGGCGCCGGGCCGGCGTCAGGTCGACGTCGTCGTCGAGCAGGTCGATGATCCGGACGCCGGATTCGGGGCGCTCGAGGAACTCCTGCCACAGTTCGTCCACTGTGGACAGATCGTCGCCCGCCTCGGCGAGCAGCACGGTGGACGGCGGCCGCTGCCCGGGCACCGGCCGCCGCAGCAGCCAGAGGTCGGGCCCCGCCGACGTCAGCGTGACGACCGCGCGGACCGCGCCCGCGCGCAGCAGGTTGCCGCGGATGCGTTTGCCGCTGCGCCGCCCGGCCGCCGCGCCCGGCATCAGGATCGCCACCGTCCCCCCGGGTTCGACGTGCGCGAGGCAGTGCTGCACCCAGGCGAGCTCGGGTTCGCCGCGCGGCGGCAGGCCGTACTCCCAGCGCGCGTCGCCGACGAGCTCGTCGTGTCCCCAGGCCCGTTCGTTGAACGGCGGATCGCACAACACGGCTTCCGCGGTCCGGCCGGCGAAAGCGTCTTCGCGCAACGCGTCGACCGCGTGAACCTCGGCCTCGATGCCGCGCAGCCGCAGCCGCAGCGTCGTGATCGAGGCCGTCATCGGGTCGCTGTCCTGGCCCAGCACGGTCTTCGCGCCGCTCGCCAGCGCGAGCGCGCCGAAGCCGCAGGCGGGGTCGAGGATCGTCGACACCGGACCGGCGAGCCGGGCCATCAGCTCGGCGACCGGCTCCGGCGTAGCCGACAACCGCCGCGAATGCGCCTCGAAGTACCGGCGGCACAACAGTTCGAAGGACTCGAGCGGGCCCGCCCGGTGCGTCATCTCGCTGAGCAGGGTGATCAGCTCGGGGTCGTCGAGCCGGCTGTCGAAAGTGTCGAGGATGCCCGCCTGGAAGGCGAAGAAGACGCCGGCGCGGCTCACGCGCTCGGCCAGGTCGAGGTCGTCGCCCAGCGCGCGCAGGCGCTGCCACGCGCGTTCGCCGGCGGACAGCTCGAACTTCTTGCCGCGGGCGCGGAACCAGCCGGCGACCGCGGACAGGCCGAACAACGGGCTGGACGCCGTGCCGCCGACCGGCGGCGGGAAGTCCGGGTAGCGACGGCGCCAGTTGCTCACGGCGGCCCGGCCGACCCCGGCGAGCCGCGCGATGTCGGCCGCGCTGACCGTGGCGTCGTCGTCCATGGCGGGCACTCTATCGGAGGGTGCTCCATTCAGCCGAGTTGCTTGTGAACTCAGTCAACCAATGCTTTCATGGGTGGCATGACACACGATCGGTACGTCCTGCGGTACGCCGCGGGGTCGGACGTGGGCAGGCGCCGCAAGGTCAACGAGGACTCGCTGTACGCGAGTTCCCGCCTGCTCGCCGTCGCCGACGGCATCGGCGGCCAGCCGCACGGCGAAGTCGCCAGCGCGACCGCGGTCGACGTGCTGCGCGAGCTCGACGTCGACCTCCGGAGAATGGACCTTACAGACGTCGACCTGGCGGCGACGCTGACCGGAGTGGTCAAGTCGATCGACGAGCGGCTGGCGGAGGTCGCGTCCAACGAGCCGACGACCGAAGGCATGGGCACGACCCTGACGGCGCTGATGTTCGACGGCGCCGAGTTCGCCGCGGCCCACATCGGCGACTCCCGCGGCTACCTGCTGCGCAAGGGCGACCTGCGCCGGCTGACCCGCGACCACACGCTGGTGCAGGCGCTGGTCGAGGACGGCCGGGTCGCGGCCGAGGACGCGGCGACCCACCCGCGGCGGTCATTGCTGATGAAAGCGTTGCAGACCACGGGCTCCAGCGAGCCCGACATCTGGACGTTCAAGGCGAGGCCGGGCGACCGGTACCTGCTGTGTTCGGACGGCCTGAGCGGCCCAGTGACCGAAGCGACCATGCGCGACGTCCTGGACTCGATCCCCGACCCGGCCGAAGTCATCCCGGAGCTGATCCGCCTGGCCAACGAAGGCGGCGGCCCGGACAACATCACCTGCGTGGTGGCCGACGTCACGAGCTGACCCACCTGCACGGGAGACCGGAGCCATCCGGTATCGTCTCCCGCGGAGGATTGGCCGAGCGGCCTAAGGCGCACGCTTGGAAAGCGTGTTGGGTTCACGCCCTCGCAGGTTCGAATCCTGTATCCTCCGCCGTTGAACAGTCGAGACGCCGGGCCACGCGCCCGGCGTTTCGTCGTTCCGGGGCGAACCGCCTAGTGCCGTGCCGCCGGTCGGAGCAAGCCACCGGCCGGAAGGTGAAATGTCTTCGACAGACTGACGGACAAATTCGTGCGCCCACAGGGAGTTACCGGCGGGGCTGATCGCAGCCCGCTGCTCCGGTCGCGCTAGTCTCACCCCGAACCAAGCCCGACGCTTCCAGAAAGGCCAGCAGTGGCACGAAAACCGCTCTGACCTGCGACAGCGCTGGCCAACGACGTTTCGCGCGCGGTTGTGGTGCCGGGCCACCCCCAGCACACACCGTGATCGGTCTGGCCCCGGACGTTCCCACGTCCGGGGCCTTGTCGATTTAGCAATCGCGATCACTCCGCACAATCAGATGATCACGCTCAGTCGTTGGATCTGTTTCAATAGAAGTCCCCCTCTCAACCACCCCGATTCCGAGGAGTATGAGGCCCGATGGCCGGAGTCGAAGAGATCCGCGCTGGCATCGCTCTCGCCAACGAAAAGGCGTCCGCGAGCATCGCCGCTCTGCAACAAGCAGCGCAGTCTCTCGAAGAAGCGCAGCAGTCGCTGTCGCAGGCGACCCAAGGCAGCAGCCAGCACGAAGTGAGCCAGGCCCACGGTCTGCTCGCGGAAGCCCTGCAGGGCATCAACGGTCTGCAGAGCACCGTCCAAGCGAGCATTTCCTCCGCCGACTCCTACTCGGCGCGTCTCTAGCGGGATGACGCTCGCCGAACTCCACCAGCTGCTCACCGCTGTCGTCACCGGGCTCGCCGACGCGCGAGCCCACTCCGAGCGCGCCACCAGCCTGCTCGGGGAAGCACGACAGGCTCTCGTGGACGCCCAGGCCAAGGCCGATCCCTGGCTCCCTTCGCAGTACGCACAGGCCGGCGAGGGGCTCGACCAGCTCCTCGGCCGCCTGGCCTCCGCGGAAGATCTGGTGAGCGGATACCGGTCGCGTTTGTAATCCTTGCAGGGGACACCGTTTTTGGGGACGCCGATGGCCAACAGGGCAGCCGAACAACGCAACCGCGTCGAAACCGCGCTCGACCGGGTACGCCACCAGATCGGACTGGTGCTGGGCGCGGCGGCCGGTGCGCGCCAAGCCGCGGAGGCCGACCTCGCGAAGCTCGAGCTGGAACGCGCCATCGTCAAGGTCGGCATGAACCACGCCACCACCGAGCAGCAGAACGAGTGGTCCAAGCACCCGGCGGCGCACGAAGTCTTCGGCGCGCTGGGGAGTGCGCGAAGCGCTTTCTACACCGACTGGAGCCAAGGTCCGTCGATGCTGCGCGAGCTCGTCTCGCAGAACGCGCCGGGCCCGGCCGGGCTGCCGCCGGGCGAGTGGCTCGGGCGCGTCGGCCACAACGCCGGCCTCACCTCGCCCGGCCTGTGGCGCGTCGGATCCGCGACGGCCGCGGGCAGTGACGCCACCCGCACGTTCGACGTCGCCGTGCCGCTCCTCGACGAGTCGCACCTGGCGATCACGTCGGCGCCGAAGACGCGGCCCACCATCGACGGCATCGTGCAGAACCTGCTGCTCCGCATGCTTTCGACGTTCGAAGCCGGCGCGGTGCGTGTGCACCTGTGGGACATCGGGCAGCTGACCGCGATCCTGCCCGACCTCTACCCGCTCAGCCGCACCAGCGCGCTTTCGCTGTACGACCCGGGCCGGCTCGAGGACCTCCTCGACGAGCTGGCCGGGCACATCCGCCGCATCCACGCCAGCTGCATGTCCGCCGGATACACGTCGTTGCGGGAAATGCGGCAGAAGACGGGGCAGCGGAGCGAGCCGTACCGCGTCGTCGTGCTGTACGGCAACGGCGAAACCCTCGAACCGGAACGCGCCCGCGACCTCAAGCGCGTCGCGACCGGCGCGCTGGCCGCCGGGATCTGCCTGATCATGGTCGACGTGCCGACGGCGGTGAGCGCGCCCGTCGAAACGCTGAGCCTCATCGACGACCGGCACGCGATCAGCAGCATGACCGGGACCGATCTGACCGTCGCGCTCGACCCGCCGCTGCCGTCGGGGCAGGTGATCCGCGCCGTCTCCAAGATCGCGGAAGCGCTGATCGCCAAGCAGGGCGGCCCGCGGTCGTTCGACGACCTGCTCCCGGCCGAGCTCGGGCACGAAAGTTCCGCGCGGGAACTCCGGGCGCCGGTCGGGTTCTTCGAGGGCGAGCCGGTCGAGGTCGTCATCGGCGACGCGAGCCCGCACGCCCTGATCGGCGGACCGTCCGGTTCGGGCAAGACGAACTTCCTGTACGCGCTGCTCGGCAGCCTCGCGGCGCGGTACACCCCGGACGAGCTGGCGCTGTACCTGCTGGACTTCAAGGAAGGCGTCTCGTTCGCCGGGCTGGCGCCGGGGCGCAAGGACGCGAGCTGGCTGCCGCACGCGCGGCTCGTCGGCGTCAACGTCAACACCGACCGCGAGTTCGGCTTGGCGCTGCTGCGGTTCCTGGCCGACGAGCTGCGGCGCCGGTCCGCGGCCGCGAAGGAGCACGAGGTCACCAACCTCGCCGACCTGCGCGAAGCCGACCCGGGCGGGCACTGGCCGCGGATCGTCGCGGTGATCGACGAGTTCCAGTACCTGTTCGCGGGCCGCGACCAGGTGACGGCGGCGGCGACCCAGCTGCTGGAGGACATCGCGCGGCGCGGCCGGTCGCAGGGCATCCACCTGGTGCTGGCCAGTCAGGACGTCGCCGGCATCGAGGCGTTCTGGGGCAAGCCGGCGGTGTTCGAGCAGTGCACGCTGCGGATCGCGATGCCGAAGGCGCGGCGCGTGCTGGCCGAGGCGAACAACGCGGCGGTGTCGGCGCCGAAGTGGCACGCGGTGATCAACCACGACTCCGGCGTCGCGCACGGCAACCAGCTGGCGCACATCCCGGACGCGAGCAGCAAGAACGTCTTCGTCCGGCTGCAGCACCGGCTGTGGGAGGCGTACGCGGGGTACTTCCCGCGGCCGCGCCTGTTCGACGGCGCGCATTCGCCGGTCCTGGAACAGTTCCCGGCGTACCTCGACCTCAAGACGAACTCGAAGCCACGGGCGCTGCTGGGCCAGTCGATCGACGTGACCGAGACGGCCTGCGGGGTGGACCTGCCGCGGGCGCCGGGCCGCAACGTCGCAGTGCTCGGGTCGGCGACGGCCGAAGCACTGTCCATCATGGACTCGGCGGCGCGCTCGCTGTCCCGGCAGTACGAACCCGGCGAGGTCGAGTTCCTGCTGAGCTGCCCGATCGAGGCGTGCGCCCCGGCCGCGCTGGAGCTGACCGAGCGCCTGCGCGCGGACGGCCACGCGGCGACGCTGGTCGACGACCTGACCGGCGTGCTCGAGTCGATGACGGGCGCGATGTCGGGCGGCGCGAAGATCCTGCTCCTGTACGGCGTCGACGCGGCCCTGCCTGCCTTAGAGACGAAGGCCGTGGGGCAGCTGAAGAGCGGCCTCGACCACCTGCGCGTGGTGCTGAAACAGGGGCCGGGGCACGGCATCCACACGATCGGCTGGTGGCGCAGCATCGCCCGGCTGAAGGACACGCTGGGGTTCGCCGGCACCGACGACATCGGCACGTGGGCGGCGCTCGACGTCCAGGGCAACGAGCTGTCGCCGTTCGCGGCCGGCCAGGTGGTGCACTGGTCCCCGCGTCCGGGCCGCGCGTTGTTCTTCGACCGCACGACCCACGGCGCCCCCGAAGTGATCATCCCGTTCCAGCGCCCGGAGAACCTCCAGTGACCGACGACGGCGCCACCGCGGCCATGCGGTACAAGGAAATCATCGCCCTGTCCCGCGGCTCGGCGGAGAACCTGCGCGACTGGGAGCTCCAGCGCGCGGAGGCGCTGGAAGCGGAGATCGAGGAGGCCGAGGCCGCGATCGAGGCGGCGACCGAACGCGAGAGGCGAGCGGCCGAACGCGCGACGCGCTGGTGGAAGATGGCGCTGCACAACATCCAGGGCCTGCTGTGGCTGGACCCGGGCGACGAGCCCCACCCGATCGCGACGGCGCGTCCGGCGTACCTCGAGCGGTACCTCGAGGAGGTCAAGCCCAGTTACCAGGAGCTGGTGCAGGCGGTGCTCGCGTTGGGCTGGCGCGCCAAGCGGGCGGCGTCGAAGCGGGGAGACCAGCCGCCGGCTTAGAGGTCGTAGACGGTGTCATAGGGCGCGTCTTCGTCGACGGGCACCGGCTTGCGTTGCGGCGGCGTGGCAACGCGTCCGGTGACGGCCTCCCGGATGGCGGCGGTGATGGTCCGGCCGAGCGTGCCGGCGTCGAGTCGCATGGCTTCGGGCGCGAGTCGCACCTCGCTGACGATCCCACCGGGACCGGCCACCACGGTGACCAACCGGGTGGTGTGCTCACTCGCTGCGAGGAGGCGCTGGTTTTCGGCCTTGCGGTCTTCGATCTGCTTGAGCTGCCAACGCATTTCCTCGATCAGCTGTTCGTTGTTCATGGCCTCCCCTGGTGCCGTGTGAAGACGAACTCGTAGTACCTGCCGAACCGTCGGTCGATCATGGAGTAGCCCCGGCTCTGCGCCATCCAGCGGAGATCGGCCTCCGCGACGCCGAACTCCACCCTCCGGATGGTGACGCGGCTCCGGCCGTCAAGCCGGGCAGCCAAGCGGTTCAACTGCTGTTCGCGTGGCTCCCCTCGTCGCATCAGCCGGACGATCGTCACCGTCACCACGAGAGCGAAAGCGCTCCCGAAGACCCAAACAGTGAGCAAGAAGATCCAGGGCCCGACCGCATTGCTCATCTCGGTGGTCACCGTGCCGCCTCGCTACCGCGGAGACTCCAGGCGACCTTCGCGGTCGCTTCGGCGATCGCCGGCCAGGCGTCTTCCGACTCCGCCACCGCCGTAAGGATCACCACCGACCGGCCGTCGGGGAGCGGGATCTGGTACTCCGCCTTGAGCTGGGGGCGCACGTCCTGGCCGGGCAGGTGGAACTCGCCCCCGCTGATGGCGACGATCGCCGGTCCGATCGGGAGGTGCACCGGCTGCACCACCGCACATTTGTGCCGGCTCCGGTACTGCTCGGCCAAGGCCGCCACGAGCGCCTCGCGGTTCCCCGGCGGGGTTTCCGGCCAGTGCGCCACGCCCAGCGTCAGGGTGGCGACGTCTCCCTGACGAGGACCGACCGCGAACTTGCCGAAGACGCGGATGCCGTTGGCCTGCATGGTGGGCACCAGGGCCATCAGGTAGCTGCCGAACTCCTCGACGGACTTCCCGGCACCGGCCGCCGCGTTCTCGGCGACGGTCCACGCGTAGCCGCGGTTCATCTTGTCGTCGGCGCCGACCGGCATGCCGGCGAACCCGGGCGGTAGATCGATCTGCAGAGGCATCAGTTCCACACCTCTTCTTCCGCCCGCGCACGACGCCGCTCCGGCGCGTTGTCGGCCTGCTCCCCGGCGTCCATGGCGTTCCAAGCCGCGACGCCCGCCCACGAGAGCCTCATCTCGACTACTTGCGCGGCGCTCTTCGGCACCCAGTAGTTGTTGAAGTCGCCGATCGGTCCCTCGAACTTCTTACCCATGGCATCGGCGGCGAGTTCTCCGCCCGCTTGTTCCCCCAGCAATCCGTATCCCGCAAAGGTGATCGCCTTGGCCGCCGACTCCGGCACTCCCGGAACCACCCCGGCGATGGACGTGACCGCGCCCAGCGCATCGAACGTGAGCGTTTCGGGGGCCACGTCGGCGCCCGCGGCTTTCGCGGTCAGGTGCCCCTCCAAGGCCGCGACTCCCAGGCCAGCCGAGATGGCCCCCACGACCATGCCAGCCGGATCAGGCACGAAGTCGCTGACGATCCCGAGCATGTTGCCGAGGTCGCCGACCACGTCGGAGACCTTCGAGATCACCTCGGCGTGGTCCTGGACGAAGTCCCAAGCCTGGTCCACCCCATCGGCGAGGGTGTTCGACAAGTCGACAAGTGCCCCGCCGACGGCGTCGCTCAGCTTGTCGAGGACGTCCGGCTCCTCCGGCGCCAGCTCCTTCGCCTTCCGAAGCGCCTCCGCGACCCGGGCCGCCGCCTCCGCGTGCTCCTGCTGGAGCTGCTTCGCCGCGTCCTGGACGTTCTGGCAGCCGTCGATCGCGGTCTGGAGCTGCCGGCCCGCGTTGTCCAGCAACCGCTGGGCGATCTGCAGGGACTGCTGGTCCGGGAACGTCCGGTTGGCCAGCGCGAGGTCCGGGTTCGCTCGCGCTGCTTCGGCCGCCTTCGCCGCCGCCTCCGCGCGGGCCTCCAGGTCCGTTGCCCGTTTCTGCAGGTCACCGAGGTCGTGAGACCACTTTTCGAGTGCGTCGGCCGCCGAGCCCATCGACCTCGCCGCGCCCTCGAGGTACTGCGGCAGCGGGCCGATGCGGCGCGCGAACGCCTCACTCGCGTCGCCCTGCCAGATGCCCTGCTTCCGGACGATCTGCCGCAGCGCGTCGTCGGCCTCGGTGAGGTCGGTGCTCACCGCGCGGTACTTGCCGGCCAGGTCGGTGACGCCGTCGAGTTCGCCCGGCGCGGGGTCGAAGCCCAGGGCCGGGAAGTCGCGGGTGCTCATCGGTCCAGTCCGTCCAGGAGGCCCGTGATGCCACCCGTCGCGCCGCCGCCGACCATGCCGTCGTCGCCGAGCACGTCGCCGATCGGCTGTCCGGCCGTCGGGTACGTCCCCCGCCGGCCGCCGGTCTGCCCGTCGTCCGCGGGACCCAGCACCGCGGAGCCGAACTTCGACAACCCCTCGCCGAACTCCGCCTCGATCTGCTCGTACTTCGCCTTCGCCTGCTTCAGCCGCTCGGTGATGTCCGAAGCCGCGTCGCCGAGCCGCCCGATGCCGTACCCCCAGGCCTGCTCGAACTCGACGCCCGCCTGACCCAAGCCGGCCGTGCCCAGCGAGCCGAACGCCCCGCCGCCGCCCAGCTTCCGGTTGGCGTCGGCCATCCGCCCCGCCGCCGTGCCGAGGTCGCCGATAAGCTTGCCCAGCTCGTCGACCTTCACCGCATACCCGTCCACACACCCTCCCCTGTGGTCCGTCCGAGGTGAGACGGCCGTCCACGCTGCGTGGTTCCATAGTCACCCATTGGAGCAGGCACGGAAAAGGCCACCATCGGGGCAAAACGCCCGACGGTGGCCTTTCCGGGTACTGGCTTACGGGAAGTACTTGCCCAGCAGCTGCTCCAGGTAGTCGAGCAGGTCGTTGAGCCCGTCCTGGATCGCGTTGCCCGAACCCGGCCGGAACCGGACCACCTGCGGGTCGTGGTCGCTGGCCTGGTCGGCGAACTCCGCGTTGATGTGGACGACGTCGTAGTCCACCCCGCGCGGCGCCTTCGACGCCAGGATGTGGTCCAGCACCTGCGACTGGCCCTCGAACACGTAGCTGTACCGCTCGGCTTCCGGCACCGACGCGATCAGGTCCTTCAGCGCGCCACCGGCGGTGAGCGTCTGGACCGCCGGCGAGAACGGGTAGTCGTTCAGGTCACCGGCCACCACGATGTTCGCGCTCTTGTCCGACGCCAGCAGGGAGTCGACGAACCCGCGCAGCACCGTCGCCTGCTTCGCCCGCTGCACCTCGGAACTGCGCACCGGCGGCTGGAAGCGGCCGTGCGTCGGCTGGTCGCCGCCCTTGGAGTTGAAGTGGTTGGCGATCACGAACACCGTGCGGCCCTTGAAGACGAACTCGCCGGCCAGCGGCTTGCGGCTGGACGTCCAGGCGTCGTTGGCCGGGTCGACGCGGCCCGGCGACGCCGTCAGGTGCGTCTTCCCGTGCTCGCGGACGACCCCGACCGGGGTCGTCGACGTCCCGCCCGGACGGTCCACGAAGGACACCCGCGCCGGGTTGAACAGGAACGCCACGCGGATGTTGCCGCCCGGCTGGCCGCCGTCCTGGTCGTTCACCGGGTCGATCGAGCGCCACTGGTAGCGCGGGCCGCCCTTGGCGACGATGGCGTCGGTGAACTTCTGCAGCGTCTGGTCCGCCGCGACGGTCCCGTCGTCGGTCGCGCCCGTGTTGTCCTGGATCTCTTCCAGGTTCACGATGTCCGGCGTCGCGAGGTGCGTCACGATCGCCTCGCCGAGCCGGTCGTACTTCGCCTGCGGGTCACTCGGCGCCAGGTTCTCGACGTTGTAGGTCGCGACGGCGAGCTCGCCCGACCGCTGCTTGCGCGTGGTCTCGGCCTGCAGCCCGTTGTCCTTTTCGGTGCCCAGCACGCTGGCGAACAGCGTGTAGCCGCCGAAGTTGCTGTACTCGACCGGGCCCGAGGTGGTGCCGGTCAGCACGTCGCCGACGTTGAGCTTCGGGAACGGCCGCTGGTCGAACGGGATCAGCGACGACACCTTCATGACGCCGCTGTTGAGCTGGTCGTAGCCCAGGTAGACGCTGCCGCCGCGGACCGACTCGTGCTGGTCCGGCTTGGACGTCACGTACAGCTCGTTGAACGAGTTCGACGGGCCGACGACCCGCGCGTCGCTGATCTGGACGATCTCGCTCTCGTGCGACTCCCAGAAGTCCAGCGCGTACTTGGTGGGCTCCAGCGTAAGCGGCTCGATGTTGCCGCCGGGGGACGGCGCGTACGTCGTCGGCACGGTGTCGGGGTTCAGCACGGTCGGCGCGGGCAGCGCGTTCCCGTGCGAGCCGACCGTCCACTGTGCACTGCTCAGCTCGGTGAGCGACTGGTAGTTCGACGTCGCCGGCGCGTCCGGGTAGAACTCGCGGACGGTGCCGGTCGCGGTCACCGCGTCGCCGACCGCGACGGCCGGGCTGGTCGAACCGGTGAACACGAACAGGCCCTCGCTGGTGCGCGGGTCGTTGTCGGGGTTCGGGTCGGTGAGCCAGAAGCCGCGCGACGAGCCGAAGGTGCGGGTCGCCGTCACGACGCCGGTTACGTCGCTGACCTTCTTGTCCTTGAACGGCGAAATGCGCGTGGTGCCCTGGATGTCGTGGATCTTCGCCGAGGTTCCCGGGTCGCCGGGGGTGCCGCCGCCGGTCGTCTCGCCCTTGGTGTTCGTCGGGGTCGGGTCGCCGACGGCGAAGTCGGTGGCGTTGTCGTCGGTGTCGGCCAGCGACGCGGCGCGCGCGACGGACGTCGTGTTGGACGGCGCGGCCGTCGGGGCGCCTTCGCGCACGGTCGCCGCGCCGAAGCCGACGAGGTCCTTGATCCGGGGCTCGGCGGCGCAGTCCGCGGCGGTCTTGCAGGTCAGCGCGGTGGTGCCGGAGACGAGGGCGATCGTGCCCGCGGTCGCGGACATCGCGATCGCGCCGGTCGCGTCCGGGGTGGGCAGCGCGACCGTGCCGCCACTGCCCTTGCCCTCGGCGACGAGGTAACGCCCACCGGGCGCGACGCTGCCGGCCAGCTGCGTCACCTGCCACGTGCTGGACGCGCTCGGCGAGCCGGACAGGTACTGGACGCTGAATCCGTCGACGCTCGCGGCCGCAGTACCGTGGTTGGCGAGCTCGACGAAGTCGTTGGTCAACGTGGCGCCGGAGTTGCCGCCACCGCCGTAGACCTCGGCGATCACCGCGTCGGCGCTCGGCGCGGCGAGCGCGGCCGGTGCGGTCACCCCGCCGAGTACGAGGCCGGATGCGACGGCCGCGGTGAGCGCGGCCTTGCCTCTGTGGGTCTTGGTCACCCTGAGTCCCCTTTGTGCTTGAACAGTCGTGGCATAGTCCCCCGGGCAAGTGAGGAGGAGGAAGACAAAGATGCAACGATTCGTAACAACTACTTTCGTCGTCACTCGTTCGGCAGAGCAGGTTTCGTGATCACGCTGGTACTCGGCGGAGACGTCAATGTTCAGGGCCGCGCGACGCCGTCGACGGCGTTCGAGCGGCTGGAACCGCTGCTCAAGGGCGCCGACGTCCGGTTCGCGAACCTCGAAGGCCCCCTCGACGCGGCGATGGCCGAAGCGCTGACGTCGGGCGGCATCGACGTCGTCTCGTGCGCCAACGACCTCACCGTGCTGACCACCCTCCCGGTCCTCGACCACGTCGGGATCGCGCACTGCGGCGCGGGCCCGGACCTCGCCGCCGCGCACGCGCCCGCGGTGCTCGAACGGGCTGGGGAGAAGGTCGCCTTCCTCGCGTACACGTCACTTCGCCCCTACGGCTCGCATCTGGACTTTCCCGGCGTCGCGCAAGCGTTTGCGACCACGGCTTACCAGCCCGATCCGCGCGTCGCGGAGATCCCGGGCCGGCCGCCGCTGGTGCGCACGACACCCGTGCCCGAGCACCTCGACCGGCTCGTCGCCGACGTCAAGCAGGCCAAAGCGGCCCACGACCACGTCGTCGTCTCGATGCACTGGGGCCTGCCGGGCGCCGAACTGGCCGAGTACCAGGTCGCCTACGGCCGCGCGGCGATCGACGCCGGCGCCGACCTCGTCGCCGGGCACGGGCCGCACACGATCCAGGCCGTCGAGGTCTACCGCGGCCGCCCGATCCTCTACAGCCTCGGCAACCTCGTCTTCGACTGGCCGGCGATGCGCGGCCGCCACGTCGACGGGCTGCTGGCCGGCTGCATGTTCGGCGACCAACCCCGCCTCGAGCTGATCCCGGTGCGGCGCAACGCCGACAACGAGTGCGTACCGCTCGCCGGGGACGAAGCGGGCAAAGTCCTGCAGTACGTCGCGGATCTTTCGGCCCGGCGCTCGACGTCCGTCTCCATCCGGGACGGAATAGCATCGGTAAGCGTTGGCACATAACTGATCGCGTGCGAGCTGTTACAGGACGCGGTGCTCCTGTCACCCATCCGGCGCATCTGCCTTAAATGCTCCCTAAGACCGGGAACAACCCGCGTGAAGCGGCGGTACGGTCTGCGAGAGCCGCCGGAAAAGTGGCACAGACCACTCCTCGACAGCTCTCGACCAGCACGAACACGTGGGGGAGGGAGAACCATCATGTGGGGGCTGATTGTTCTCAGTTGCGTGTTCGTGCTGGTGCTGGGGATAGCCGCGGTCGTGGACCTTCGGGACCACGACCGCGGCGAACACCGGATCTAGCGCACAGCCTGTTTCGCCTTGTAGCGGCCGAGAAGCGTCCGCGCACCGGCGAGCGCGACCCGCCCGGCGCCCTTCGCGCTCGCGGCCAGCACCGTCGTCCAGTCGAAGTAGTCGCGCCAGAGCACGATCCGGCCGGCTTCGACCTCGAACGTGCCGCACACCCAGAACTCCGCTTCCCACGCGCCGCGGCGCAGCACGTCGGTGCGTTCGGTGAGCACGACGTTGCCGTCCGAGGCGATGTGGTGCGTCCGCGCTTCGAACCCGGACCCGAAGCGGGCCATCAGACGCAGCTGCTTCTCGACCGCGGCGACGCCGCGAGCGGGCGGCAACGGCACGTTCTGGTACACGATGTCGCTCGCCGCGAACGTCAGCGCGCGGTCGATGTCGAGGTCTTCAAGGGCGCTCAGGAAACCGGTCACCACTGCCTGGGGTTCATCGGTCATGGCCCCAGGCTAGGGGTCAGAACGGCCGGTCGCCCGCGATGGCGACGCGCTCCGCGATCCGGACGTGCGGGTGGTAGTCGTTGACCGCGTAGTGCTGCGTGGCGCGGTTGTCCCAGAAGGCCACCGAATTCGGCCGCCAGCTGAACCGGACCTGGAACTCCGGCGTGTGGGCCTGCAGGAACAGGTACCGCAGCAGCCGGTCGCTCTCGTCGCGGTCCATGCCGACGATGTGCGTGGTGAACGCCTGGTTGACGAACAGGGTGCGCCGCCCGGTCTCCGGGTGCGTCCGGACCACCGGGTGCTCGACCGGCGGGAACTCGTCCTGCCACTGCGCGAGCAGCGTGGGATCGGAGAACCGGTCGAACCCGGGGAGGTAGTCGTGGACGGCGGTGAGCCCGTCGATGCGGGCGCGGACGTCTTCGGGCAGGTTGTCGTAGGCGGCGGCCATGTCGGCCCACAGCGTGTCGCCGCCGACGGGCGGCACCTCGATCAGCCGCAGCACCGAGCCGAGCGCCGGGTCGGGCCGCCAGGTGACGTCGACGTGCCAGATGTTCTCGTAGCCGGGCATGGCGGCGGTGCGCTCGAAGCGCGTGACGACGTCGTCGTCACCCTTCGGGATGAACGGGTTGGTCTCCAGCTCGCCCCAGTTCGCGGCGAACGCGCGCTGCTGCGCCGACGTGATGTCCTGGTCGCGGAAGAAGAGCACCTTCCACTCGAGCAGGGCGCGGTTGAGCTCTTCGCGCAGCTCGGGCGTGAGCGGCTCGCGCAGATCGACGCCGTCGATCTCGGCGCCGATCACCCGGCCGAGCGGGCGGATCCGGAGGAGTTCGTACGGTTCGCTTTCGCTCCGGCGCAGGACGCGCGGGCCTTCGAGGAGGCCGTCCGGGGGTGTGACGGCTTCCCGCAGCTGGATCCGGGCAGGCAGGTCTACGGACATGGTTGTGCTCCAAGGGTTTTCGGGAGGGTTCGGACGCCGGGCTCGCGTCAGGCAGGGGGCGAGCCCAGGCGGCCGCGGCGCAGCAGGAGCTCCACGGTGCCTTCCCCGACCGACCGCTTGGAGGCGCGGCCGTGCCACCGGACAGGCGTGCTTTCCGAGGTGGCGGGCATGCGCTCATGGTGTTCTTCCTCCCGCCCTGCGGTCAAGACGTCCACTTGGTGGAACACGGTCAACGCCGCAGGTCACCGCGATGCGGGCGACTCGGGGGCATGAGGCAAGATCTTCCACGATCGGGTGAGCGCCCTTGGACGACGGAGGTCCCCATGCCGGAAGGCAGAGGCTCGCGGATCGACCCGGATCGGCTGCGTACGGCAGCTGACCTGCTGGACCAGGCGACGGCCGCCGACGACAAGGCAGCGGGGAGGTTCGCCGAGGCCCGCGTCGACTCCACGCCGTTCGGCATCTCGGCGCAGGCCCGCGAGCTGGCGGCCCGCTGGTCAGCGGCACTGGCGGCCCGCGAGGCGGACGCGCGGGTCCTCGGCGACGCGACGTCCGACCTGGCCGGCCGCCTGCGCATGGCGGCGGAGAGCACCCGCAGCACCGGCTTCCGCGGCCGCATCGCGGTGGCGCCGTGACGTCTCCGGTGTTCGAGCACCCGGCGCTGACATCGGCGGCCGCTTCGCTGGCGTCGTTGCGCGAGGCCGCCGGCCGCATCGGCGCCCCGGACCCGGTCGCGGCCCTGCGCCACCTGGACTGCGCACCGACGTCGATCAGCACGTCCGCTTCGGCGGTCGACGCGGGCGCGTTGCTGGTGACGTCGGCATCGGCGGAGTTCCGCGCGGGCGTCGAGCACGCGGAGACGGGCGGCAGCGCGGAGACGTTCGGCATCTGGGCGGACACAGTGGACGGTCAGTACGGCGCCGCGGCCCGCGCAGCCGCGGCGACAGCGGCGCTGGGCGCCCGGATCGCTTCGGAGCTGGACGCATTGGCGGTCTCGACGGCGGCACAGGTGTGCGAGCTGGCCTCGGCGGCCGCCACGTCGGTGACGGCAGTCCTGGCGGGCGACCGTTCGGCCGAGGTGGTGAGCACGGTCAGTTCGACCTGCACAGCAGTGCTGCGGACGGTGTCCGCGCAGGTCGCGTCGTTGTCCACGCTGGCGGCGGAACTGGAGCCGCTGACGGCACCGGCGGTCGAGCTCAGCTGAACCGTTCCCGCGCCCATTCCTCGAAGGACCGCGCGGGATGCCCGGTGACTCTCGGAACGTCGAGCGAGACAGGCTCCGGATCATCGACCAGCGAGGCCCAGTAAGGCAGGGCGCTTTTCGCGAATTCTTCGCCCAATTGCGTTATCGCTTCCCGCTCGGGCTGTTCTTCCCAGCGGACGGGCTTTCCCATCGCCTGCCCGATGATCGTCACTTGGTCGGCCTGGGTCAGGGCTTCCGGTCCGGTCACGAGGTAGATCTGTTTCGCGTGGTCTTCGGCGAAGGCTTTGATCGCCATGTCGGCGACGTCTTTTTCGTGGACGAGGGAACGTTTGGCTTGTCCGTACGGGGCTCGGACCTTGCCGGTTCCGGCTTGCTCGACCCAGCCGAGGGTGTTGGTGGCGAGTCCGGTGACGCGGAGGAAGGTCCAGTCATCGGTGACGTTCTCGACGGCGTCTTCGACATCACCCCAGAACCCGCCATCCTCGGCGGCCGCCGACGAGACGTAGACGATTTTCTTGTCTTTGAAGGGTTTTACGGCTTTGTCGATTCCTTCGGAGGAGTAGAAGGGCCAGACGAGGTAGACGGCATCGACCCCTTCGGCGGCCTCGGCGTTGTCCCTGATGTCACCCTGGACGACTTCTCCTCCGGGGGCATTGGCCGGATCGCGGACGAGGACCCGGACGTCGACGCCGCGGTCGAGGAGTCCGCGGACGACGTGCCGGCCGGTGTTGCCGGTGGCCCCGGTGACGAGGACCTTCATGGTGTGCTCCCTGGTGATCGGCTCCGCCGACCACGGTCACACTTCAAGGGCCCTTCAAGTCAAGCGTCACCGGAGGCGTGGTCCGCGCAACGCAGAACCGCCCGGCGACCTGAAGGTCACCGGGCGGTTCGAGAGCGGTGGCGGTGGGATTTGAACCCACGGACGGGGATTAGCCGTCACACGATTTCGAGTCGTGCTCCTTCGGCCGCTCGGACACGCCACCGCCGAGAACAATACCCGAGGGCCGGCCGCTGCCTCACGAGGGGTCGATACGGCGGCCCGACCGGAGCCTGACCTGCGCCTCCCGCACCGCGCGACCCGCTCGCACCCGGACGTCGCCGACCGCCGAGCGGAACTGGGCCGACCGCTTCTGCGCCCGGCCCGATGCCTGCAGACGGCGGTTGCCGGTCACTTCGCCGGCCTTCTCGCGAGCACTGCCCATTGCCTGCTGGATCTTGTGCTTCATCGTCATACCGGAGGAGTACCCAAAAATCAGCGGCGCGTAGCGAAGTACGTCTCCAAGACAGCCGCGCACTCCGCCGAAAGCACCCCGCCGTGGACCTCCGGGCGGTGGTTGAGACGGCGGTCACGCACGACGTCCCACAGCGACCCCACCGCGCCCGTCTTCGGCTCCCACGCCCCGAACACCAGCCGCGCGATGCGGGCCAGCACCAGCGCCCCCGCGCACATCGTGCACGGCTCCAGCGTCACCGCCAGCGTGCAGCCCTCCAGGCGCCAGCCGTCGCCGACCACGGCCGCTGCCGCGCGCAGCGCGAGGATCTCCGCGTGCGCCGTCGGGTCGCCCAGCTCGACGCGCGCGTTGCGCGCCGCCGCCAGGGGGACGCCGTCGGGGCCGAACACGACCGCCCCGATCGGCACGTCCGCGCCCGGAGCCCGCGCTGCCTCCAGCGCGGCCTCCACGGCCTCGGTGTCGGACAGCCGTCTCAGAGCTCGTCCAGGAGCTTGGCGAACTCGCTGCCGAACCCGCACCGCTGCGCGACCATCTGCAGCTGCTCGTCCGGGTAGAGGTCGACCTCGCCGACGATGACCTCCAGCTCCGGTCCCGGCAGCCCGAGGTCGGCGAGGATCGCCAGGTCGCCCTCGGGCCAGACGGAGTCGTCCTCCTCGTCCGGTGGATCGACGCGCAGGACGTCGAGGACGTCCGCCGCGATGTCGTAGTCCAGCGCCGCCGCCGCGTCCGAGAGCAGCAGCGAGGGCCCCCGTGGACTCGGGCGGACGATGACGAAGAACTCGTCGTCGACCGCCAGCAGCCCGAAGGACGCGCCGGTGGAACGTAGTTTGCCCAGTTCTGTGATCGCCGCGTCGAGCTCGGTCAACGCCCCCGGGTCGAGCGCGCTGCACCGCCATCGACCGTCTTCCCGGACCACGGCTACCGCGAAGCCCGTGACCGGCTCATCCACCGCCATGCGCACACCGTATTCCGCCGCTCGACCGAACGCACGCACGGTGCGCCCGAAGCGCCGCATGGGGCACTATCGGGACCATGACCGGCCCCACTGACCTGCCCACCCTGCCCGGCACGCCGTTCGCCGGCCTCCTCGACGACGCGCGGGCGCTGCAGGACCGCACGGTCGCGCTCCGGCGCGTCGTGCACCGCCACCCGGAGCAGGGGCTCCACCTGCCGCGCACCCAGGCGGCGATCCGGGAGGCCCTCGACGGCCTGCCGCTGGAGATCACCGAAGGCAAGGCCACGACGTCGCTGACGGCCGTCCTGCGCGGCGCCCGGCCCGGCCCGGCGGTGCTCCTGCGCGGCGACATGGACGCGCTGCCGCTGACCGAGGAGACCGGGCTCGACTTCGCGTCCGAGGACGAAGAGTCGATGCACGCGTGCGGGCACGACACGCACGTGGCGATGCTGGCGTCGGCGGCCCGGCTGCTCGCCGAGCGCAAGGATCAGCTGGCCGGCTCGGTCGTGTTCATGTTCCAACCGGGCGAGGAGGGCCACCACGGCGCTCGCTTCATGATCCACGAAGGCGTGCTCGACGCCGCCGGGACGCGGGTCGAGCGCGCGTTCGGCGTGCACATCCTGGCCAACGCGCGCAGCGGGCTGCTGCAGGTGCGGCCGGGCCCGCTGATGGCGTCGGCGGACTCGTTCCACGTGCGCGTCACCGGCAAGGGCGGCCACGGCTCGGCGCCGCAGCACACGATCGACCCGGTGCCCGCCGCCGCCGCGATGGTCGGGGCGCTGCACACGATGATCACGCGCCGGGTCAGCGTGTTCGACCCCGCCGTGCTCTCGGTGACCCGGATCCAGGCCGGCACGACGACCAACATCATCCCGGAGACCGCCGAGCTCGAAGGCACGATCCGCACGCTGTCCGAGCAGACGCGCGCGCTGGTCCGCGCCGAGCTGCCCAAGGTGTGCGAGCAGGTCGGCGCGGCGTACGGCTGCCGCGTGGTCGCCGACGTCGAGCCGGGCTACCCGGTGACGGTGAACGACGACCGCGTCGCCGCCGAGGTCCTGCGGCTCGGCGCGGAGGTGCTGGGCCCGGACAACGTCGAGCTG
Source organism: Amycolatopsis sp. NPDC114478 (assembly GCF_055633805.1). Lineage (NCBI taxonomy): Bacteria > Bacillati > Actinomycetota > Actinomycetes > Pseudonocardiales > Pseudonocardiaceae > Amycolatopsis > Amycolatopsis sp. NPDC114478. Next base: position 487,224 of record NZ_JBVKDO010000004.1, read on the forward strand.
CTCGCCGACCCGCTGATGGGCGCCGAGGACTTTTCCTATGTCCTGCAACGCGTCCAGGGCGCGTACGCGTTCCTCGGCGCGTGCCAGCCCGGCGTCGACCCCGCCGAGGCGGCCGCGAACCACTCCAACCGCGTGCTCTTCGACGAGGACGCGATGCCGAGCGGCGTCGCGATGCTCGCCGCGTTCGCGCTGGACGCCCTGCGCTAGGGACCGGTTCGCGAAGGGCGCCCATCCTCCAGGTGGCCGGCGAAGCGGCGGCGCCACCCCGGGGCCTCCAGGGTGAGGTCGTACCAGCCGTTCCGCGTCGGTACCGGGTAGTCGTGCGAGGCCCCCGGCGCGATCGTGACGTCGTTCAGCGCGACCGGCGCCGGACCGCTGTTGGTTACTGTGACGCGCAGCGCGGGCGCCGGCGTGAAGGCGACGGAGGCGTCGAGGCCCGCTTTGCCGGAGGCCTCGGCGACGAAGCCGTTCGGGCCGTGGATGGCGATGTCGTACGACTCGGCGTACGCGACTTCGCCGGTCATCTCGGTCTTCGGGGCGACGTCGAAGCGTTGCGACGTTCCGCCCGCGTGGTAGGCGTACGCGGCCAGCTGCAGTGTCTGCGTCCCGTGGTTGGCCAGGTGCAGGCTCAGCGCGCCCGGCCCGGCCGTGACCCAGGCGACCGGCTGGTACGGCAGCGGGCGCGCCTTCGCCGTGCCGGGGTCCTGCACCAGCGCGCCCGGCCCCAGCCCGGGCTTCGGGAGCCGGGGCTGCGTCCGGTCGGCGGCGGCGCGCAACGCCTCCGCGTCCGGCAGCAGCGGGATGGTCGTGTCGTGGGTGCGGAAGTCGAAACAGCTGGTCAGGTCGCCGCAGATGGCCCGGCGCCAGGCCGAGATGTTCGGCTCGCGCACCCCGGTCCACGTCTCGAGGAAGCGCAGCACCGACGTGTGGTCGAAGACCTGCGAGTTCACCCAGCCGCCGCGGCTCCACGGCGAGACGACGGTCATCGGCACGCGCGGTCCCAGCCCGATCGGCAGCGGCGCGCCGGACGCACCGCCCCTCTCGGGCCGGTTGCCCGGCAGGTACTCGTCCGGGGTCCCGGGTGGCGGCGTCGGCGGGACGACGTGGTCGAAGAAGCCGTCGTTCTCGTCGTAGTTGACGAAGACGACCGTCGACTCCCACAGCGAAGGGTTGTCCCACAACGCTTTCAGCATCCGCTGGAGGTACGCGGCACCGTCGACCGGGCGGGCGGCGGGGTGCTCGCAGTAGCCGTACGGCGCGACGACCCACGATACCGCGGGCAGCGTCCCGGCGGCGCAGTCGGCGAGGAACTCGGCCAGCACGTGGTCGAGGTCCTTGCCCTTCCCCGAGTCGGGGAGCAGCTTCGTGCGCAGGTTCGCGCGCTCGGCCAGCCGCTGCTTCGCCGGGTCCATCGAGTACAGCGAGTCGTGGAAGTTCTGGAACAGCCACAGCGGGTTGTCGCCGTAGTCACCGACGAAGTGCTCGGGGACGCCGCGCTCCTCGTCGTTCGCGTAGATCCGCCACGTGACCCCGGCGGACTCGAGCCGTTCGGGGTAGGTCGTCCAGCGGAACGACGGCTCGTAGTCCGGGAAGTTGTGCGTGACCGGGCCGCCGGCGACGCCGTCCGGGTCGATCGTGCCGGTCCAGTGGAACAGCCGGTTCGGCTGCGTCGGGCCCTGGATCGAGCAGAAGTAGTGGTCGCACAGCGTGAACGCACTCGCCAGCGCGCGCTGGAACGGGATGTCGTCGCGCGTGAAGTACCCCATCGTCATGGGGCTCTTCGCGGCGACCCAGGCGTCGTACGCGCCGCCGTTCCACGCGCGGTGTGTGCTGTTCCAGTCGTGCGGCAGCTCGCCGAGGTCCTGGCCGTCCACAACGGACGTGTCGACCCGGAACGGCAGCACCGGCGCGCCCTTGCCGCGCTGGCGGAAGACGTCCCGCAGTGCCGCGCGGTCGCCGAAGCCGCGTACGCCGGCCATGGTGCCGTAGTAGTGGTCGAACGACCGGTTCTCCTGCATCAGCACCACGACGTGGCGGACGTCCTCGATCGTCCCCTTCCGCGCCGGGGCCGCGCACGAGGCCGTCAGCGACCCGGCGACGGTGGCCGCGGCCGCGCCGCCGAGCACCGTGCGCCGCCGGATGCGGCCCATGCCTGCCTCCTCGCACGAGGTTTTCCCACGTCAGCGGACCGGGTACGGTCGCCGCCGAGAGAGAGGTGGAGCCATGCTCGCTTCAGCGGAACTGGTCGCCTTCGCACCGTCGACCGACCTGGAACGTTCACGTACCTTCTACACGGATGTCGCCGGGCTCGAGTTCATCGAGCAGACCCCCTTCGCGTGCGTGTTCCGCAGTGGCGCGACCATGCTGCGCGTCACCGCCGTGGCCGAGTTCACGCCCCAGCCGTTCACGGTGCTCGGCTGGGCGGTCGCCGACATCCGCGTCGCGGTGGCCGGCCTGCGCGACCGGGGCGTGGAGTTCCTCACGTTCGACACGCTGCCACAGGACACCGACAAAATCTGGACCACGCCCGGCGGTCGGATCGCGTGGTTCCGCGATCCGGACGGCAACGTGCTGTCCCTGACCGAGTTCACTGGCAATTAAACAACACTGTTGATTTAATGGGTGGATGACCGAAGCCGATCGCCTCGCCCAGCTCGCTGACCAGGAAGAACGTCTCCAGTTCACCCAGTTCGACAACGAGACGGCGCTCGCTCTCGGCGCCCAGCTGCTGGCCGCGGCGCGGGACCGCGGGCTGCCGGTGACGGTCTCGGTCCGCCGCGGCGGCCAGCGCCTCTTCCACGCGGCCCTGCCCGGGACGTCCGCGGACAACGACGCGTGGATCGACCGCAAGAGCCGCGTGGTCGACCGCTACGGCCACAGCTCGTTCTACGTGGGTACGCAGTTCCGCGCGAAGGGCGGCTCGTTCGAGGCGGACTCCCGCCTGGAACCGGACGAGTACGCGGCCCACGGCGGGGTGTTCCCGGTGCTCGTCCGCGGCGTCGGACCGGTCGGGACGGTCGGCGTCTCCGGGCTCCCGCAGGCCGACGACCACGCGTTCGTCGTCGAGCAGCTGGAGCTGTTCCTGGCTCCGCGGAAATGACTGGCGAGAGCGGCTACTGTTGAAAACATGAAGCGCGCAGCGAACACGACGACGCCGGAGAGTGTCCCGGCGCGCTGATCCATGTTCGCGAAATGCCCGGGGCGGTCGCCCCGGGCTTTCGTCTTGTGGTCCTCCGCCTCGCCGTCCACGAGGAGTCCACAATGCACGACCACCGCAAGCTCGGCCGCGAGCTCGGCCTGTTCGGCACCGACCCGCTCATCGGCGCCGGCCTGCCCTACTGGCTGCCCGACGGCGCGATCGTCCGCCATAGCCTGGAGGAGTACGTCCGCGGTCTCGAACGCCGTGCGGGGTACCGGCACGTCAATTCCCCCGTCCTCGGCAAACGCGAGCTGTACGAGATCTCCGGCCACTGGTCGCTCTACCGCGACGACATGTACCCGCCGATGGACGTCGGCGGCGAGCAGCTCGTGCTGCGGCCGAGCCTCTGCCCGCACCACGCGCTGATCTACCGTTCCCGCGGCCGCAGCTACCGCGAGCTGCCGCTGCGCATCGCCGAACTCGGCGGGATGTACCGCAGCGAGCTTTCCGGCGTGCTCGGCGGGTTGAGCCGCGTGCGCGCGATCCAGCTCAACGACGCGCACATCTTCTGCACCCCCGACCAGGTCGAAGCCGAAGCGGGCGCCGCACTGGCCCTGATCCGGCAGGCGTACGACGCGCTTGGCATCAGCCCGGCCCGCTACCGGCTTTCCCTGCCCGGCGCCGGCGGGAAGTACGTTCCCGGGGACTGGGAGCACGCCGTGGGCATCCTGCGTTCGGTCCTAGACGGCCTCCCGTACGACGCGGTCGAGGGCGAAGCGGCCTTCTACGGCCCCAAGATCGATGTCCAGGTCATCGACAGCGCGGGCCGCGAGTCGACCCTGTCCACCGTGCAGATCGACTTCCACATGCCCGAGCAGTTCGGCCTCGAGTACGTGGGCGCGGACGCGGCGAAGCACCGGCCGGTCATGGTGCACCGCAGCATCATCGGCAGCGTCGAACGCGCAGTGGCGCAGCTGCTCGAGGTCCACGGCGGTGCGTTCCCGGCCTGGCTGGCGCCGGTGCAGCTGCGGTTGCTGCCGCTGTCCGCCGCCGAACTCCCCTACGCACGGTCGCTTTTGGACAGTTGCGACGACCTGCGAGTCGAGATCGCCTCCGAAGGCAGCCTCGGCGCGCGGATCCGGGACGGCCGGCTGGTGCCTTACCAGGCCGTGATCGGGCCGCGGGAGGCCGCTGCCGGGCAGCTTTCCCTGCGGTTGCGCGACGGAAGCCGGGTGAACGCCCAACCGGTGGAGGACGCGCTGGCATCGATCCTGGAGGCGGTCAGGCCGCCATGGCCTCGGCCAGCCAGTCGAAGGCGGGAGCCAGGCTTTCCGGTGCCGCCCAGCCGTTGATCACCCCCAATAGCTGCATGTAGCGCTCGCGGCGCGGATCGTTGGCGACGCCGAGCCATTCCCGGAGCTCGTCGGGATCGCGTCCCAACCCGTCGACGATCGCCTTCGCCGCCGGGGACTTCGGCACGATCCCGGTCACGACGGCCGGGGTGACGGCGTCCCGTACCTCGGCCGCCAGGTCACGACGCAACCCGGCTTCATGACGGTCCGCGAACCGGCGCAGGTTCGCGCGGAACTCCGTGTCCCGCATCAGCACAGCCAGCTCGAGCCACGCCTCGGCCTGCTCGGGGCTGGGGTCCTCGGGCAGGTCCGGGGTCAGGGTCCGGGCGATCCCCGCCAGCTCGGGACGATCACCCAGCGCATCGGCGAGGAAGTCGCCGATCAGGCACTGCCGCTCCACTTCGGACAGCAGGGCCCGTTGGTGCGAGAGACTCGCTTCCCCGGGGCACGAGCCGCGGTCCGCCACCGCGTTCAGCACCTCCCTTCGCCGGCGCAGCACTCCGATCTGCACCTCCACCGCCGCGGCGTGCTCCGCCGCCACCTCCGCGACGGTGGTCTCGCCATCGATCACCCGCCGGATCGTGGCGAGGTCGACACCGAGGTCGCGGAGGACCCGGATGACGTCGAGCCGGGCGAGCGCGGCGTCGTCGTAACGGCGCTGGCCCGCGGTATTGCGCCCGGACGGCGGCACGAGGCCGCGATCCGAGTAGAACCGGACAGCCTTGACCGTCAGCCCGGTCCGGTGGGCGAGTTCGCCGATCGAATACCGCATGCCGCAAGCGTGGCAGCTCCCCTCGGGGGAGGCGCAAGACCTGCGAGTTCGCTCGATCGTGTCGATCATGCGTTCGACTTTTCGCGATAGAGTCGAACGCATGAGCGAACGAGCTAGGCCTCCTCCCGGATCCGGGTGACGAGCTGGGTCGGGTTCACGAACCGCAACGCGACGAGGAGGAGCACGAGCATGGAGGCGGTGTAGATGGTCGCCATGGCGTCGACCGACTGGTTGGCCCGGATGCCCGCGGCGAACACGGAGTTGTAGAGCGCCACGACGAGGGTCGTCGAGTCCGGGCCGGCGGTGAGGAACGTCAGCTCGAACATGCCGACCGTCCGGACCAGCACGAGGATCGAGGCGGCCAGGATCCCCGGCAGCAGCAGCGGGCCGAGGATCCGGGTGAACACCGAGACCGTGCGCGCGCCGGACATGCGCGCGGCGGCTTCGATCTTCGGGTCGATCTGCTCGATGAACGGCGTCATGGTCAGCACGACGAACGGCACCGACGGCACCAGGTTGGCCAGGATGACGCCGGTGATCGTGCCGGCGAGGTGGAACTTGTAGAGCACGGTGGCCAGCGGGATGCCGTAGGTGATGGGAGGGATCAGGATCGGCAGCACGAACAGCAGCATCACCAGGCGCTTGCCGGGGAACGAGCGGCGGGCCAGCGCGTAGGCGGCCGGGACGCCGACCGCCACCGACACGGCGATCACCACCAGGGCGACGATCGCCGTGGTGAGGAGGACGTCGGACAGACCGAACTCGCGCCAGGCGTCGGCGTACCAATGGGTGGTGAAGCCGTCCGGGAGCCAGGTGCCGAACCACTGCTTGCCGAACGAGTCGACGACGACCGAGAGCACGACGCCGGCGAGGTTGACGAAGAAGAACGCGACGATGGTCCAGACGACCCAACGTCCGGGACGCGCGACCCAACCGGTCATCCCTTGCCTCCGGTCGCTCCGCGGTACAGCGTGCCGCGCCACGCCATGACCAGGCCGATCACGATCAGCATGACCAGCGCCATGAGCATCGCGACGGCCGAGCCCATCGAGTAGTCGTACTCCTCGAAGGCGGCGTGGTAGGCCGCGATCGAGATGACGCGGGTCTCGTTCGCGGGGTCGCCGACGAGCTGGGCGCTCGGGAAGACCGAGAACGCCATGACGAACGAAAGGCAGAAGGTGATCGCCAGGCCGGGAGCAAGCAGGGGCAGCGTGATCCGGCGGAAGCGCTGGAGCCCGTTGGCGCCGAGCGTCGCGGCCGCCTTCTCCAGGGAGGGGTCGATGCCCGAGAGGTAGGACAACGTCAGCAGGAAGGAGAACGGGAAGCCGGTGATCACCAGGGACAGCAGCACGCCGGTGTAGTTGTGGATCAGCGGGAGCGGCTCGTCGGTGACGCCGAGGACGGTGAGCACCTTGTTCAGCCAGCCCGCCGGACCGCCGTACATGATCAGGCCCTGCGCGGTGAGCACCGTGCCGAGCGTGATCGGCACGACGAGGATCGTGGTCAGCAGGCGTTTGCCGCGGACGCGGCCGCGCATCACGTACGCGATCGGGATGCTGGCGAGCACGTTGATGAACGTCGCGGGCAGCGCGATGCCGAGCGTCGTCCAGATGGTGTCGCGGAGGTAGGGGTCGCCGAAGAAGCGCGCGTAGTTGGCGAAGACGCCGCCCTGGCGCGGGGCGAAGGACAACTGGAGGCCGTACAGGAAGGGGTACAGGAACAGGCAGGCGGTGACCAGCAGGCCGGGCACCAGGAGGAGCAGGGTGCGGTCGATGCCGCGTTCGGCCAGGCGGTGGCGCAGTGCCGGGCGGGCACTCGCGACGGCCGTCATGGCTCGAACACCAGGACGCGTTCGGCCGGGACGCCGATCCGCGTGGTGTCGCCGGGGGCGAGGCGCTTGTCGGTCCGGAAGTACACCGGCACGCCGCTCTCGAGGCGGGCCGAGACCGACAGCTCGCGGCCGTGGTACTCGACGATCTCGACCGTGACGTCGAGGGCGTTCTCCGCACCGTCGCCGACGACGAAGTCCTCCGGGCGGATCGCCACCTCGGCCGGGCCCTCGGTGAGCGAGCCGCGGCCGGTCAGACGAACTCCCGCGCCTTCCACGGTGACCGTGGAGCCGGCGGTTCCGGTGACCGTCACGTCTAGGAGGTTGCGGTAGCCCATGAAGGACGCGACGTAACTGTTGACCGGCTGGGCGTACACCTCCTCGGGGGTGCCGATCTGCTGCACCGCGCCCTCGCGCAGCACCACCAGGCGGTCGGCCAGCGACAGGGCTTCCTCCTGGTCGTGGGTGACGTACACCGTGGTCAGGCCGAGCGTCTGGTGAAGGCGGCGGATCTCCATCCGCATCTCGAGGCGGAGCTTGGCGTCCAGGTTGGACAGTGGCTCGTCCATCAGGACCACCGGCGGCTCGAGCACCACGGCCCGGGCGATGGCGACGCGCTGCTGCTGTCCACCGGACAGCTGCGCGGGGAACTTCGCCGCGTGGTCGGTGAGCTGGACCAGGCGCAGGGCCTCGTCGACGCGCCGGCGGGCGTCGGCCCGGCCGACCTTGCGCATCTTGAGGCCGAAGCCGACGTTGGCGCGGACCGACATGTGCGGGAACAGCGCGTAGTTCTGGAACACCATCCCGAACCCGCGCTGCTCCGGGGGCTGCCCGTCGATGCGGGTGTCGTCGAGCCAGATGCTGCCGCCGGTCAGGGGCAGCAGGCCGGCCAGGCAGTTCAGCGCGGTCGACTTGCCACAACCGGACGGCCCGAGCAGGGCCACGAACTCGCCGCGGGCGATGGCGAGGTCGAGGCCGCTCAGGGCGTTCGCGGTGCCGAAGCTGCGCGAGACGCCGTCCAGCCGCAGCTGCCCGAACGTCACTTCTTGCCGACCTTCGAGCCGCCGACCAGCTGGTTCCACTTGTCGAACGCCTTCACCTGCTGCTCGGCCGGCAGCGAGGTCTCCTTGGGGTACTGCGAGATCCACTGCTCGTACTCCGGGCGCCCGAACTGCTTGATCGTGTCCTGGCTCTTCTGCGGCGCCATCTGCAGGGTGACGTCCTTGACCGCCGGGCCGGGGTAGAAGTAGCCGTCGTCGTAGGCGATTGCCTGCTGGTCGGGCTTCAGCATCCACGCGATCAGCTGCAGGATCGCCGACTCCTGGTCGGGCGAGAGACCCTTGGGGATCAGGGCGTACTGGGCGTCGGTGACCCAGTGCATCGGCTGCATGATCGCGGTCTTGACCGTGTTGGGCACCGTGCCGAGCTTGCGTGGGTTGATGTCCCAGCCGGTCGTCGACATGATCATGTCCACCGAACCGGACGCCAGGTTCTTCATGGTCTCCGTGGTGCCGGAGGGGTAGTACTTCACGTACTTGCCCAGCTCCTGCAGGAACGCCCAGGTCTTGTCCCAGCCCTTGTCCGGGTCCTTCGGGTCCTTATCACCGAGCAGGTACGGCAGGCCCATCAGGAACGTCCGGCCCGGGCCGGAGTTCGACGGCTGCGCGTACTGGAACTTCTCCGGGTGCGCCTTGGCCCAGTCGAGCAGCTCTTGCGGGGACGCGGGCGCGGTCGGCACCGCGCCGGGGTTGAACTCCAGCAGCGGGCCGGACGGGTAGTAGACGACCTCGACACCGTAGCCGTTGGCCAGCTCCTGCATCTTCGCCGCGGGCTCGAGGTAGTTCTGCATGAGGTTCGGGAACCGGCTCGAGAAGTCCGGGAGGACCTTCGCCAGCGTGCCGTTCGCGATGCCGGCGGACAGGCCGTCCGTGCCGCTGAGGACGAGGTGGGTCTGGGCGACGCCGCCGTCCTGCTCGGCCTTCAGCTTGCCCGCCATGCTCGGCGCGGGCGCCGTCGAGTACGTGACCTTCGAGAGCACTTCCGGGTGCGCGGCCTTGAAGTTCTCGATCATCTGCTTGGTGAGCTGCAGGTTGCCCGCGACGTCGAGGATGTTCAGGTCGACGGGCTTGCTCGGTTTGTCCGGCACGGCCGAGGGATCCGCCGCCTGGCCGCCGCCCCCGCCGGGCGCGCCACAGGCCGCCAGGCCGGCGGCGAGGCTCGCCGCCAGCAGCACTCGTCGGAATCGGAAGCCGTTGCGACGCTGCATGGCTGCTCCCTGGGTCCATGATAATGTTGTATGTCGCATCGTATATCAGATCGGACATGCCAGTGGCGAGCACTTCTTCGGCCAGGAGGCCGCCGCCGCCCGTCTCGCGGACGGATTTCGTGCGCGACGCGATCAAAGAAGCGATCTTGAGCGGCGAGTTCGGGCCCGGCGAAACGCTCGTCGAGGCCGAGGTGGGCGCCCTGCTCGGGGTGTCGAAGACGCCGGTGCGCGAAGCGCTGCGGATCCTCGCCGGTTCCGGTTTGGTCACGATGAGCACGTACAAGGGGGCCTCGGTCCGGGTCATGGACGCCGAGAGCGCGTACGCGGTGTACGACTTGCGCGCGCTTCTCGAGCCCGAAGCCGTCCGACGCGCTGTCGAGCGCGGCGCGGACTTCGGCGACGCGCGGCAGGTGCTGGCCGCCGTCGAGACCGGCACGGACGCCGCCGACCGCGCGAAAGCGAGCCTGACCAACCGGTTGTTCCACCGCGCGCTCTACGCCGGGTGCGGGAACCCGCTGCTGGTCGACGTCCTCGACGGCCTGCGCGACCAGGCCGCGCTGATCACCGTCACCGGCTGGGGCTTCAGCCCGACGTGGCAGGGCGAGGCGGCCGAGCACCGGGCGATCCTGGGCGCCGCCGAGAGCGGGAACGCCCGGCAGGCCGAACACCTGCTGCGCCGGCACATCACGGATTTCCTCGACCGGGTCGCCCTCGGGCTGCCGGGTGAGCACAGCACCGAGACGAAGGGAACCCGATGACGTTCGAGCAGCAGAGGCGGCGGCTGTCCGGGGTCGTGGCCATCCCGGTCACGCCGTTCGACGCCGAGGGCGCCGTCGACGGGCAGACGTACGCGAAACTCGTCGACCGGCTGGTCACCGGCGGCATCGAGGTCGTGACGCCGAACGGGAACACCGGCGAGTTCTACGCGCTGGACGCGGCGGAAGCCCGGCAGTGCCTGGAGGTCACCGTCGAAGCCGTGGCGGGCCGGGCCAGTGTGCTCGCCGGCATCGGCCACGACGTCACCTCGGCGACGCGGGCCGCCGCGCACGCGCGGGACGCCGGCGCCGACATGATCATGATCCACCAGCCCGTGCACCCGTACGTCTCCGGCGACGGCTGGGTCGACTACCACGCCGCGATCGCGTCCGCGGTGCCCGAACTCGGTGTCGTGCTCTACGTCCGCAACCCGGCGATCGCCGGCGACCAGCTGCGGGCGCTGGGCGAGGCCGCGCCGAACGTCATCGGCGTCAAGTACGCCGTGCCCGACCCGGTGCGGTTCGGTTCGGTCGCGCGGGACGCCGGCTTCGAGCGGTTCGTGTGGATCGCGGGACTGGCGGAGCTCTCGGCGCCCGGCTACTTCGCCGTCGGGGCGACCGGGTTCACGTCGGGCCTGGTGAACGTCGACCCGGCGATCTCGCTGGAGATGTTCCGCGCACTGTCCACAGGGGACTATCCGGCGGCGATGACGGTGTGGGAGCGGATCCGGCCGTTCGAAGAGCTGCGTGCCGCGAACGGGAACGCGAACAACGTGAGCGTGGTGAAGGACGCGCTCGGCCAGCTCGGCCTGTGCCGCCCCGACGTCCGGCCGCCGAGCCGCCTGCTGACGGGAGCAGAACGCGAACGGCTCTTCGGGCTGCTTTCGTCCTGGGGGCTTTCGTGAAGGTGGTGGCTCGTCGGCACGCCGGAGCGCGGTGACGCCGAAGTCCGGCTCGCCGACGAGCCACCAGATGACCGGAGTCGTGCCGGAAGAAACAAGCTGCAGCAACCCAATTGGGCGCCTCGGGCGTCGCTCTGCGCGACTACGGGCGGCTGCTCGCCGGCCGATCGGCCGACACGGTTGCGTACGAGCGGGTTCCGGACCCGGACTCGGCTCCTGTCCCCCGGCCGGAGCTGCCCGGCCGGAAAGTTTCGGGTGTGTGGTAAGTCACCTTTCATCCCGATGTGGCTGACTGTACACCTCTTCGGCAGGCCGTGGGGAATTGCCATGGAGGCGGCGGGATGGGAGGCTGAGCACAGGACGCGGTGCCCACCGCGACCAGGCCCCAGTGCCCTTTTCCCGGACCGGACCCGGACCCCGTCGGGGCCGGAAACCGTTGCTGGACAAGCCTTTGAGACTTAGCCAGAGCGGTGACGCCGATGACTTCCACCCAGGTTCCGGACACCCCCGCCACGGCCGGCAGCGACTTCGCCGAGCTGTCCCGGCTGATCAAGGACGCGGGGCTCCTCCGCCGGCGCCGGCGGTACTACGCGGTGCGCATCGGGCTCAACCTCGCCGCGTTCGGCGGCGGCTGGGTCGCGTTCGCCTACCTCGGCGACTCGTGGTGGCAGCTGTTCCTCGCGGCCTTCTTCGCGATGATGTTCGCGCAGCTGTCGTTCATCGGCCACGACGCCGGGCACAAGCAGATCTTCCGCAGCCGCCGGGCGAACGACGCGACCGGCTTCGTCCACGGTGGACTGACCGGGCTGAGCTACGGCTGGTGGATCGGCACGCACGCGCGGCACCACGCCAACCCCAACCACGAGGACGAGGACCCGGACGTCGACATCGCCGCGCTCGCGTTCAGCAAGGCGCAGAGCGCGCAGAAGCGCGGGTTCCTGCGCTGGGTGGCCAAGTACCAGGCGTTCCTGTTCTTCCCGCTGCTGCTGCTCGAGGGCCTGAACCTGCACGTATCGAGCGTGAAAGCGGTGCTGCGCAAGGACATCCGGCGCCGCAAGCTGGAGTCCGCGCTGCTGATCGCGCACCTCGTGGCGTACCTCGCCGCGGTGTTCATCGTGCTGTCGCCGCTGACCGGGATCATCTTCATCCTGGTGCACCAGTTCCTGTGGGGTCTGTACATGGGCTGCTCGTTCGCGCCCAACCACAAGGGCATGGAGATGCTCGCGACCGGGCACAAGCTCGACTTCCTGCGCAAGCAGGTCCTGACTTCGCGCAACATCCGCGGCGGCCGGGTCGTCGACTTCGCGCTCGGCGGGCTGAACTACCAGATCGAGCACCACCTGTTCCCGAGCATGGCCCGGCCGAACCTCAAGCACGCGCAGGTGATCGTCCGCGAGTTCTGCGAGCGGCACGGGATTTCGTACGCCCAGTGCGGCTGGGCGCGCTCGTACGGGTACGTGCTCCAGCACCTCCACGAGGCGAGCGAACCGTTGCGAAAGCCGCGGGTGGCGACATGACGGCCCCGGTGCCCGACGCGCCCGAGACGTCTCGATCCGGCACGCGCTGCCCGAGCTGCCCCCACCCGCTCGGCACGCACGACGCGATCGCGCGCCGCTACTGCGCGGCGACCGAGGCCGGCCACGGAACCGACCGCGGCTGCGTCTGCGGCACGGCGGCGGACCACAAGAAGGACTGACCGCACTGGTCAGGCGGACGTGGCTGCGCGTGCGGCTTGGGACGGCGGAAGCACTCCCGGCCGCACGCGGCGAGCCGCGCCGCTGCCAGCAGCACGGCGGGCAGGCGCGCGCCCACCGGGCCACCTCCTCGGCAAGCCGCGCCGCTGCCGGCAGCACGGCGGGCAGGCGCACGGCCACCGGTCCGCCTCCTCGGCAAGTCGCGCACGCCCGACCGTTTCCGCCTACGCCTGCAGCACCGCCGGCAGGCCGAACGCCCCGAACACCGCCGGCACGAACGTCGTCACCTCGGCCACCCGCCCGTCGGCGATCCGCAGCGCGTTGAGCCCGAACGCCCGGAACTCCCCATCGAAGCGCAGGTACGTCGCCACCGCCGGGCCGCCGTTCGCCTGGACCGGCACCATCCGCAGCTCCATCGACCGCGGCCCGTGCAGCACCGGCGCCCAGCCTTCGAGGACCGTCTCCCGGCCGCTGTACCAAGTCGGCTCGGGGCCGTCGTGGCCGCCCGCTCCCGGCTGGTGGCTGCACCGGATGTCCTCGCTGAGCACCGCCGCGATCGCCGCGTCGTCCGCCGTCGTCAACGCGGAGATGTACCGCGCGACCACTTCGCGCTCTTCGCTGCTCGAAGACACACGCCACTCCGTACGCCGCGAAGGCAGCTGCTCCTTCAACTCCGCCCGCGCCCGCTGAAGCGAGCTACTCACCGAAGCCGGGGTTGTCGACAACGCCGTCGCTGTCTCCTTCGCCGACCAGCCGACGACGTCGCGAAGGATGAGCACCGCGCGTTGCCGCGGCGAGAGGTACTGGACGGCCGCGAGGAACGCCAGCTCCACCGTCTCCCGCGAGATGGCGGCTTCGAGGAGGTCGTCCGGCGCCGGCTGCAGCCACGGGACGGCCGCCGCGGGGCGGGGCGCCAGGTGCGAACCCGACGCGGTCGACAAGTCGACAACCGGGACCACCCGCGGCGAACGGTCCAGGAAGTCCAGGCACGCGTTGGTCGCGATCTTGTACAGCCAAGCCCGCACACTCGCCCGCCCGGCGTACTGGGCACGCCCGCGCCAGGCGCGCAGGAACGTCTCCTGCACCAGGTCCTCGGCCTCGTCGAGCGAGCCCAGGAACCGGTAGCAGTGCACCCGCAGCTCCCGCCGGTGCTGCTCGGTCAGCTCGGCGAACTCCGTGTCGTCCATCGTGTCGGTAACCATGCCCCGTGTGACGCCGTCCGGCGCGAAGATTCAGCTCTTCGCAGGTCAACCGGGGTGTGGCCGAAGTTACTCGCGCGTTAACAACACGTCAGCGGCCGGCGTGAACCCGTCAGGACGGCATTCACGGGTGAGCACCGGAAGCGCGAAGCGCGGTGTCCTGACCGAGTCCGATCTGTCGTGATGCCCGGAGGCACCCCGTGACGCTCAGCGAGCTTCTTCCCAGCCTCGGCTGCGAAGCCGCCGATCACCTCGAGCCAGGAGTCTGGCCGCGAAGCACCCGAATCGGCGAAGACGGCGAACTCCTCTTCGCCGGCGCGAAGGTCAGCCACCTCGCCGCCCGCTTCGGGACGCCGTCCTACCTCCTCGACGAGCAGCAGGTCCGCGACACCGCCCGCGAGTACCGCGAAGCGCTGCCGGACGTCGAAGTCGCGTACGCGAGCAAGGCGCTGTGTACGCGGTCCGTACTGCGTTGGGTCGCCGAAGAGGGCTTGTCGCTCGACACCTGCTCCGCGGGCGAGATCGCCGTCGCACGCGCTGTCGGCTTCCCCGCGGAGCGGATGCTGCTGCACGGCAACGCGAAGACACCCGAAGACCTGAAGGCCGCTCTCGGGTACGGCGTCCGGCGGATCGTCGTCGACTCGCTCGACGAGATCGAGCAGCTCGGCGCGCTCGCGCACGGCGCGCAGCAGGTGATGATCCGCGTGACGCCCGGTGTCGCGGCCGGGGCGCACGCGTCGATCAGCACCGGCACCGAAGGCCAGAAGTTCGGCTTCTCGCTCCTCGACGGCGTACCCGACAACGTCGACTCCGCCGTCGAAGCAGTGAAAAGGCAACCCGGGTTGCGACTTCAGGGCCTTCACTGCCACATCGGCTCACAGGTGACCAGAATCGACCGGTACGAGGCTGCCGCGCGGCGGATGGCCGAAGTGCTCGTCCGGCTCCGCGACACCCACGGCGTCACGCTGCGGGAGCTCGACCTCGGCGGCGGGCACGCGGTGCCGTACGTCGGCGGCGAGCCCGCGTTCGACCTCGGCGGCTACTCGCGACGGCTGCGCGTGGCCCTCGCCTACGAATGCGCGGCGCACGGTTTCCCCATGCCCCGCTTGACGATCGAGCCGGGCCGGGCGATCGTCGGGCCGGCCGGGATCACGGTGTACCGGGTGTGCGCGGTCAAACGCGGCAGCCGCACGTTCGTCGCGGTCGACGGCGGCATGAGCGACAACGCCCGCCCGTCGCTCTACGGCGCCCGCTACACGACGCGGCTGATCGGGCGGCGCTCCAAGGAAAAGCGCGTCCCGATGACGGTCGTCGGCAGGCACTGCGAGTCCGGCGACGTCCTCGCCGACGGCCTCAGCCTGCCCGCCGACCTGCGCGCCGGCGACCTCTTGGCCGTGCCGTGCACCGGCGCGTACCACCACTCGCTGGCGTCGAACTACAACCAGGTCGGCCGCCCGCCGCTGGTCGGGGTCAAGGACGGCGTCGCGACGCTGCTCGTGCGCCGCGAAACCGAGGAGGACCTCAGCCGCCGCGACTTGGGCTGACCGCTTCGAGCCCGGAGAGCGGCACGCCCAGCGCGTACCGCCGGCCCAGCACGAAGTGCACCGCACCCCGGCGACGACCGGCGCGACGATCGCGTCCGTCATGCGATCGAGCAGCGCGCGCTTGCTGCGGAAGTGCCAGTACAACGCGGGCGGCTTGACGCCCAGCTCGGTGGCCAGCCGCCGGACGGTCAGCTTGTAGCCCGTCGGCTTCGAGCAGGCGAAGCGCGACGCGCACCGCACCGTCGACGTCCAGCGACATGCTCCTCCTTGACGCCTTGACCTGTTAGGCGCGGGCCCGGTGGGCGTGCTCAAGCTGGCCGGCGCCGAACCCCTGGTCCTGGAGCGGCTGACCGTTCGCGGACCTCCTGTCCGGGATCAACACGCGCTACGACTTCCCTTACCCCGCCGCGAAGCCGGTCGGCGAGCACTCCCCGGACCTCGAACTCGTCCACGACGACGGCCACACGTCCCGGCCGCGGCCTCCTGCTGACGACCGAGTACGTGACCGAACCGCGGGTCGACGTCGTGGTTCTAGACCGGCTCGATGACGTCGCCGCCGCGCCGCACCACCCCGCGTGGCAGCCGGCGGCCGGCGAAGAAGTCGCGGCACGCGCGGTGCACCGCGAACATCAGCGGCACCCCCAGCACGATCGACACCACGCCGATCACCGCGACCCCGCCGATGCCGAACACCGTCGTCTCGCCCGCGTCCGGCTTCGCGTACTCCACCAGCGCGAACACCAGCACGGCCAGGAAGAACACCCCGCCGGTGAACGGCAGCAGCCCGCGCAGCACGAAATTGCGCACGCTCGCCAGCAGCGTGCGGCGGAACACCCAGACGCAGGCCAGCGCCGTCATCGTGTACTCGATCGCGATGGTCAGCCCGACCGCGTCGACCGAGTCCGACAGCACGTTGTCGCTGACCAGCGCCAAGAGCACGTACACCGCCAGCGACACGAGCCCGAACGTCCAGGTGGCCACCGACGGCGTCCGGTACTTCGGGTGCACCCGGCCGAAAACGCGAGGCAGCGCGCCGTGGCTGGCCATCGACAACGTCGTGCGCGCGGCGGGCATGATCGTCGCCTGGCTGGTGGCCGCGCCGCTCGTGAGCACCGAGACGATCAGCAGCACGCCCAGCACCTTGCCGCCCACGCCGTCGCCGAAGACCGCGCCGCCGAGCCCGGCGAGGACGTCGTCGGAGTTGGCCGCGTTGCCCAGGCCGATCCCTTCGGTGCCTACGCCGGCGAAGGCCAGCGCGGCGACCGTGACGAGCAGGTAGTTCAGCACCAGCAACACGGTCGAGAGCACCGCCGCGCGGCCCGGCGCGTGCCGCGGGTCGGCCGACTCCTCGTTGACCGACAGCGAGCTTTCCCAGCCCCAGTAGATGAACACGGCCAGCAGCACCGCCGAGACGGCCGTCCCCGCGCCGACCCCGCCGGGCCACAGCCAGTCCAGGCGCGGCACCGACGCCTGCGGCCCGGCCGTGCCGTCGAAGACGCGGACGAGCGCGACGACCGAGAAGAGCACCAGGACCACGAGCTCCACGCCGAGCAGGATCCACTGCGCCCGCGCCGACACCTCGATGCCGCGGTAGCAGAGCCAGCACAGCACCAGCAGCCACGCGGCACCGATCGCCGTCGTGAGCCAGCGGTTGTCCGCCGCGCCGGACGCGCCGAACAGCAGCAGCGTGTACCGGCCGGTCAGCGCCGACTGGCTGCTCATCACCAGCAGCTGGGCGACCGTGACGACCCAGCCCGTGAACCACCCCGCGTGCGCGCCGAACGCGCGGGCCGCCCACGTGAAGTTGGTGCCGCAGTCGGGTTCCGCGCTGTTCAGCTCCCGGAAGGCCAGCGCGACGAACAGCACCGGGACGAACGAGAGCAGCACGAAAGCGGCCGCCTTGAAACCGGTGCCGGCCAGCACGATCAGGCCGAGCGTGGCCGCGATCGAGTACGCCGGCGCGGTCGACGACATCCCGATGACCATCGAGGACACCATGCCCAGCGCCCCACCGCGCAGCCCCTTCTCCGGGACAGCGGGAGCGAGTGCCACGGTCATTGCGTTGGTCCTCCTGGGGTTGCGAAAGACGGCAGAGCCGCCAGACGCTACCCGCCGCGGCCCCGCGAGGGGGCCCGGCTGTGCGCGGGCGCACAAAACCGCCTCGGAATGACTCGTGGGTTTCCCTCTCCGCCACCGAATCCTCGGCAAATCACGATCCTGGCGCCGGATCACGTGAAGCTGCCGCAGGGGTCTCGCTTTCTGGTCAGGGCTCGATACGCTGCGCACTTGACAAATCACATGCCGAAACACAGGGAGGGACGGCATGGGTGACGATTCACGTGCGCGCGGACTGGACAACACGGACAGATCGCTCATCGCCCTGCTGCAGCAGGATGGTCGCGCGTCGTTCACCGCGCTCGCGAAGGCGGTGGGGCTTTCGGAGGGAGCCGTCCGCCAGCGCGTGCAGCGGCTGCTGCGCGACGACCTCATGCAGATCGTCGCGGTGACCGACCCGGTCAACGTCGATCTGACGCGCCAGGCGATGGTCGGGATCAGCGTCGACGGCGCTGATCCGCGCGAGGTGGCGGACAAGCTGTCCGAGCTCGCGCACGTGCACTACGTCGTGCTCTGCGCCGGGCGCTACGACCTGCTGGCCGAACTCGTCTGCCGGGACGACGACCACATGCTCGAAGTGCTGGGCGAGGAGATCCGCAAGATCGACGGCGTGTCCGGGACCGAGCTGTTCGTCTACCTCAAGCTGGCCAAGCAGAACTACGCCTGGGGCCGGCTCACGGCGTAGCCGCTCGTGAGTGAGAAACAGTGTTCCAACCCTGTTTCTCACTCACGAGGCCGCTACAGGAACCGCCGGTAGCCGGCGCGCGCGGTCGCGCCCGCTTCGGCGAGCCCCGACAACACCGCCGGCAGCGGTTCCCGGTGCAGCACACCGAGGCGCTGCGTGGCGCGGGTGAGCGCGACGTACAGCTCGGCCGCGCCACGCGCGCCTGCGGCCAGGATCCGCTCCGGTTCGACGACGAGCACGGCGTCGAACTCCAGGCCCTTGGTCGCCGACGGCGGCACCGCGCCAGGCACGCCCGGCGGCCCGATGACGACGCTGGTGCCTTCGCGACCGGCTTCGTCGTGGGCGAACTCGTCGATGGCGTCCCGCAGTTCGCCGTCGGCGATTCGCCGTGACCACGGCCGGATCCCGCACGCGCGCACCGATTCGGGCGCCCGCGCGGCCGGCGCGAACTCCGCGAGCAGCGCGCCGGCGACGCTCATGATCTCCGCCGGGGTCCGGTAGTTGACGGTCAGCTCCCGGTACACCCACCGATCGGCGACGTACGGCGCCAGCACCGGCCCCCACGCCGTCGCCCCGGCCGCGCTCCGGCGCTGCGCCAGGTCTCCGACGATCGTGAACGACCTGCTCGGGCACCGCCGCATCAGCAGCCGCCAGTCCATTTCGGATAGTTCCTGCGCCTCGTCGACGACGACGTGCCCGTACGTCCAGTCGCGGTCGGCCGCCGCGCGTTCGGCGAGGTCACGCGCGTCACGCTCGACGAACCGACCGGCCAGGTCTTCGGCGTACAGCAGGTCGGTGGCGACCAGGCCGAGGTCTTCGTCCAGCTCCTCGCGGTCCAGCTTGATCAGGTCCATCACGCCTTCGGCGTACTCGGCGTCCTCCTCTGCCTGCAGGCGGGCCGCGGCGCGTTCGGCGGAGTCGTCCCGGCCGAGCAGGTCGACCAGCTCGTCGAGCAACGGCACGTCCGAGACCGTCCACGCCGCGCCGTCCGCGCGGAACAGCGCGGGATCGGCCCCGGCGGCGGCGAGCCGGCGCGGCGACATGTACAGCGGTGCCAGTAGCGTCTCCGGCGTCAGCTCCGGCCACAACGCGGCGAGTGCGGCGTCGAGGCCTTCGTGCCCGGCCAGCTCGTCGAGGACGTCGGCGCGCAGACCGGCCCACGCCCCACGGTCTTCGCTGGTCAGCCAGCCCTCGCCGATCCGCGCCACGGCCCGCTCGGCGAGCGTCCGCACGACGTGCTCGCGGAAGACCGCGCGAGCCTCGTTGTGCGGCAGCCCGGACCGGCGCGCTTCGAGCCGGGCTTCGTCCGCGACGGCGGCGTCGAGGTCGACGGTGACGTCGGCCAGCTCGACCGGCACCGGTTCGTCGGGCACCTTCTGCCGGTCGGCGACCGCCGCCTTCAGCACGTCGAGGATCTTCAGCGAACCCTTGAGCCGCGCCACTTCCGGCGCGTCCTCGGCGGTCACGCGCATCCCCGGGACGAGGTCGCCGGTGGTCATGAAGACGACGTCGGACTCGCCGAGCGAGGGCAGCACCCGGCCGATGTGGTCCAGGAACAGCGGGCTCGGCCCGACCACCAGCACGCCGCTGCGCGACATCCGCTCGCGCCGCGTGTAGAGCAGGTACGCGACGCGGTGCAGCGCGACGGCCGTCTTGCCGGTGCCCGGCCCGCCCTCCACGACGAGCACGCCCGGGTGCCCGAGCCGGATGATCTCGTCCTGCTCGGCCTGGATCGTCGCGACGATGTCCCGCATGCCCTCGCCGCGCGGGGCGTTGACGGCCGCCAGCAACGCCGCGTCGCCGCGCACTGTGAAACTTTCCTGGGGGGACGACCCCCCAGACCCCCCGAAGGTGCCGGAGCCCGGCCGGCCGAGCACCTCATCGGTGAAATCGACGACCTTCCGCCCCATTGTGTGGAACTGCCGCCGGCGGCGCATGTTTTCCGGCGTCGCCGCGGTGGCGACGTAGAACGGGCGCGCCGCCGGCGCCCGCCAATCCAGCAGAAGCGGTTCGTAGCCGTTTTCGCCGTCGAAAAGACCGATCCGGCCGATGTAGCGGGTTTCGCCCGAAAGGGCGTCCAGCCGGCCGAAGCAGAGCCCGTTGTCGGCGACGTTCAGCCGGACCGTTTCGCGCGCCCGGACGCGCACGTCCGCGTCCCGCTCCACCAGCGTGGTCCCCGGTTCTCCGAGAGCGTGGTCGTAGCGGACGCGCGCCTCGTCGCGTTCGCGGTCGAGGCGCGCGTACAGCCCGTCGACGTACGCGCGCTCCGCCCGCAATTCCTCGTCGTACCCCTGGTTTGACAAATTCCCCTCACAGCGGTTAGACTGATGGAACATTCGACGAATCTTCCTGTTTCACTCGGGAGGCACGTCGATTTTTTATTGTCCACCCGCTGTCAAGGGCCTCAGCCCAGCATGAATTCCCGCGGGTTCAGCGGCCGGTCCACCACCCGCACGTCACCCAGCAACCCGGCGAAGCTCCGGTCGACCTTGCCCTCGTAGGAGGAGGCCCCGACCAGCCACGACCCGCCCGGGTTCGCGAGGCCGATCGCCGGTGTGGCGGGGTTCCGCACCACCGGGCAGCCGTCGACGTAGACGACCGTGCGCCGCCCGTCGTTGACCACCGCGACGTGCCACCACTTCTCGACCGCCAGCTCGTGGCCCCAGTTCGTCGAGATCCGGTCCTGGTTCAGCGGGAACACCGCCCACTGCAGCTCGCCACTGTCCGAAAGGGACAGTGTGGCCGCCGACTCCTTCGGGTCGTCGCCGGTCTTGCCCGCGGCCGCGCCGCTGCCTTGCCGGGCGAACAGGCCGCACCAGCCGTGGTGGCCGTCCTTGAAGTTCGCCGGCAGCCAGAAGAACGCCTCGACGGTGTAGCCGCGTTCGAACGTCAGCTTGTTCATCGGCGCCGCGTCGACCGTGCGCAGGTACGCGCCGCGGCTCGGGTCGCGGCCGCCGTCGAACCGCAGGCTCGCCCGCGACGGCTGCCGAGGCGAGAACTCGCTGGAGAACTTCAGCGCGTCCGGGCCGCTGCCGGGCGCGGTGACGCGGGTGAGGTCGTTGCCGCGACCGGTCTGGTCCCGCACGACGACGTCGTCCGGCACGGGCTTGCCGTCCTGACCGCCCTCGAAGCGCCAGTAGGCGACCGTGCCCGGCACCAGCTGCTGCTTCGCCGGCCGTCCGGGCGGGACCGGCACCGGCGCGAAGCCCTTGAAGCGCTCGGCGAAGTCGATCTCCAGGCTGAAGTAGTCGGCGACGCCGCTGCGTTCGACCTCGATCCGCTGCATCTCCGACAGGTGGTCCTGTGCGGCGAGCCACGGCGAGAACGTCCGGACGTCGACCACGCCGCGCGCGAGGTCGAACTGGTAGAGCCGGACCATCGCGCTGCCGCCGTAGTAGCGGTCCTGGTAGTTGGCGATGTGGACGTGCACGTCGTGCCCGGCGGCGTTCTTGCGGACCGTGCGCCCGGTCGGCCAGTAGTGCCCGTTCAGCGTCAGGAAGATCTGGTCGTTGCCGTCGACGAGCTCCTTCCAGACCAGCTCGCCGAAGGTGGAGAACTGCGCCTGGTGGTCGTCGTCGGCCCAGACCAGCTCGTGGATGGTGAGGATCGCGGGCAGCGTCGGGTGCTGCGCGAGGACCTGCTTCGCCCAGTTCAGGCCGCCGGCCGAGGGCCGCCAGTCGAGCGCCAGCAGGAGCCACTCGCGGCCGCCGCCGCGGAAGATGTGGAAGGTGTTGTAGCCGTCCTTCGTGGCGCCGCGGAACGTCGGCGAGTTGCGCTGGCGCTGCGGGCCGAACGCGTCGAGGTACGGCGACGGGCCGCGCTGGTCGTCCTTCGAGCCGTCGATGTCGTGGTTGCCCGCAAGGGTGCTGTACGGGAACCGGCGGCGGTCGAGGGCCTGGAACGACCGGCTGATGCGAGCGAACTCGTCCGCGCGGCCGTTCTGCGTGAGATCTCCGAGGTGAGCGAGGAAGACAACGTTGTCATCCGACTCGTCGAGGACATAGCGCAGCGAAGCGTCGAGCGGGGCCGCGTCACCGCGGTCCTCGTCGAACAGGTACTGCGTGTCCGGCATGACCACGAGCGTGAAGCGCGGATCTTCGGCGTCGGGGCGGTGCTGGCCCTGCGCTTGGGCGGCCGGCGCGCCGAGGACGCCCGGCAGGGTCGCCGCGGCGGCGACGGCCGGCGCGCCGAGGAGGAAGGTCCGGCGAGAAGTGTCAGTCACGGGCGGGAAGCTACGGGCGCCGCCCGACCGCCCCGGCAACTGCTGCCGAACACGGGATGAACAGCGGTACTGTGCGCGCATGCGGGTTTTCCGGCTGATCCAGCCCGTCGACGACATCGAGGTCGCGGTCGCTTTCTACACCGCCGTCCTCGGCGATCCCGGCGAGCGGATCTCGGTCAACCGGCACTACTTCACCTGCGGCGGCGTGGTGGTCGCCTGCGTCGAGGCGCCGCTCGAACACCGCGAACCGCGGCCGCGCAAGGACCCGCGGATCGTCTACCTCGCGGTCGACGACGTCGAGGAGACGTTCGAGCGCGTGCGCGGCGCCGGTCCGCGCTGGATCGACGACGCGATCGAGACCCAGTTCTGGGGCGAACGGTCCTTCTACGCCGACGACCCCTTCGGCAACCCGCTCTGCTTCGTCCAGGAAGACACGCTCTACTTGGGCGGTCCCGTCGGCTGATCGGCGTCGGACGGGTTCAGCCGCAGCGCCATGACGAACCACAGGCTCCCGAAGAGCAGCACGCACAGCACGGCCATCACGAACATCGCGACCCCGCCGTAGACCACCTTGGCGATCAGCGCGACCGTCGACGTGATCGCCAGGGCGAGGCAGACCAGGCCGACCAGCACCAGGCGGTTGCCGACCGTCAGGATCCGTTCGCGGCTCCCGGTGCGGAACAGCAGGCGGTGCCACGCGGCGGGCGCGGTCAGCAGCGCCGTCGCGGCCACCGCGAGCACCACCGCGGACAGGTGCAGCGACTTCTCGAACCCGCTGGCGTCGTGGAAGCGGTCGGTGAACACGACCGACAGCAGGAAGCCGAAGAGGATCTGCACCCCGGCCTGCGCGACGCGCAGCTCCTGCAGCAGCTCGCCGATGTTGCGCTGCAGCTGCTCGTTGCGGGTCTCGCCGGTCTGTTCCGCCACAGGAGGAAGATACGCGGGTTCCGGGCGGCTCACCGGTTGCCGGCGGCGGCCAGCAAGCGCTGCCCGAGGACGCTCACGGCCTGCCGGAGTTCGGGGCAGCGGACGATCCGGAACGGCGCCGGGAGCCGGGCGAGCTGCTCGGCGTACCACGCGGGGTTGCTGGTGCTGCCGGTCAGCCGGGTCGTCCCGGCGTCGACGCGCTCGAGCTTCCCGACCGCGCGCGGCAGGCACCGGCCGACCCGGTCGAGGGGCGCGTCGATGACGACTTCGACGTCGTACTCCCAGCCGACGGCGAGGTGGTCTTCGACCGCCGCGACGGGATCGAGGTCCGGGGGCGGCTCGAAGGTGTCGTCGCCGGGCACGACGCTGCGGACGCGGTCGATCCGGTACGCCCGTTGCGCGCCCTCCGGGTGGGTGCGGCAGAGCAGGTACCACCGGCCGTGGCGGACGACGACCGCCCACGGGTCGACCTCGCCCTCCCGCTCCCGGCCCACCTCGGAGCGGTAGCCGAGCCGGACGCGCCGGTGGTCGGCGCAGGCGTGCACGAGGGCCGCGGTCGTGCCGGGATCCGGCCGCGCGGCAGCGGCGTCCGGCGCGGGCGCGGCGGTCCGCCGGACGGCCTCGGCCTGCGCGGCGACCGGCTCCGGCAGGGCCTGCACGATCTTGCCGAGCGCGCCGCCGACGAGCGTGGCGGCGTCCCCGGCGTCGTGGTGGCCGTCGAGCACGGCCATGACCAGGCCGAGCGCCTCGGCCGGGCTGAACGTCAACGGCGGCAGCCGCAGGCCGCGCCCGACCCGGTAACCGCCGTACGGCCCGCGGGTGGCGACGACCGGGATGCCGGCCTCGCGCAGGATGCCGACGTACCGCCGGGCGGCGCGTTCGGACACGCCGAGCTTGCCGGCCAGCCGGTCGGCGGTGATGCCCGGAGCGGCCTGCAGGAGCTCGAGGGTGCGCAGCGCCCGCGCCGTCGGGCTGGTGTCGTCCGCCACGGGAGTTCCCGATTCCGGAAGTGGATCGTCCGGAACCGATCCTAGGCTGCCCGGCCATGACCGACACCCGCTCGACGGCCGACGTCACCGTCGTCCCCGCCAACGAGGCGTCCTGGGACGACCTCGTCGCGATCTTCGGCACCGCCGACTACCCCGGCCGCTGCCAGTGCCAGCGGTTCAAGGTCGCCGGCTGGATCTGGCGCGACTCCACGCAGGAGCAGCGGACCGCGATGCTGCGCGGCCAGACGGCGTGCGGTGAACGGAGCGCCGCCACCAGCGGGCTCGTCGCCTACGTCGACGGCGAACCGGCCGGCTGGGTCGCCGTCGAGCCGCGGACCGCCTACCCCAAGCTGCGCGGCTCGCGCGTCCCGTGGACCGGCCGCACCGAGGACAAGGACGACACCGGCGTCTGGGTCGTGACGTGCTTCGCCGTCCGCAAGGGCTACCGCGGCCGCGGCCTCACCTACCCGTTGGCCGAGGCGACGATCGGCTTAGCCCGCGAACGCGGTGCGCGCGCGCTCGAGGCGTACCCGATGATCACCCGGCCAGGTAAGGAAAACACCTGGGGCGAGCTGCACGTCGGTGCCCGTCAGGTGTTCGCCGACGCCGGGTTCACCGAAGTCAGCCACCCGACACCGCGCCGCGTGGTCATGCGTATTGAGTTGTCCACTGTGGACTGATACTCACCACCCCCACGTACGGTCGGGCACCACGCGGATGCGGACGGAGTACTCGGCGTCGAAGGCATCGGGCGTCTCGAACCCGATCGCGGCGTACGCCGGGCCGTACTTGTCGAGGTAGCCGGGCGCCTCCGAAGCCTTCCCGGCTTCGAGGTGCGCCTTGCCGTTCACGACGAGGACCGCGCCGCCGCTTTCGTTGCTGTTGAGGTGAAAGCTCACCTCGGGGTTGGCTTCGATGTGCCGCAGCTTCGCGGTGTCCGGCTTGCTGAACACCACGATGTCGTCGCCCTCCAGGACGAACCACACCGGTCGCGGTGCGGGCCGTCCCTTCGGCGTGACGGTGGTCAGCCAGCCGATCCTCTCCGCGGACCGGTCGGCGATGTTCGGGTGGGTCATCGGTCGCTCCCCCTGGTCGTCGGGCTGTGACCCAGGTAACCACAGGGCACCGACAATTCTTCCCGCGTCAGCGCGAGGCGACCCGCCGCGCGTACCGCGTCCCGGCCGCGAGCAGGACGAGTCCCGCACCGAGGAACGCGCCGACGCGCGCGAGGCCGTCCAGCGTCGCCAGGTCGAACAGCACCAGCTTGAGCACGGCCGCGCCGACCAGGGCCAGCCCGATCACGCGCAGCGCGACGACGTCGATGCCGCGCAGGAGCAGCAGGAGCGCCGCGAGCGTCCAGGACACCGTGATCAGCGCGTGGCCGAGCAGGAAGCCGGTGCGGCTGGGGACGGCCAGCAGCGACGCGCACAGCACGACGCCGCCGGCGCCGTAGAGCGCGGAAACCCCGGCGACGAGCCAGATCGGCAGGTCGTCGGCCGGCCCGCGGAAGATCGCCAAGCGCAGCGCGGCCCACGGCAACGCGACCGAAACCGCGAGGAGCAGCGCGGCGACCGCGAGCGCGCCCGCGACGTCGGCGACCGGCCGCGCCCGGTAGACCAGCAGCAGCACCGGCGTGACGTCGAAGAAGACACCGATCAGGCCGCCGATCGTCGCGAAGCCGAGCGCGGCGCCCAGGGCGACCTTGTTGCGCCCGCCCAGCGCGGCGACGACGAGCAGCAGCGCCTCGCCGAGCAGCACGGCGGCGCGCGCCGGGCCGTCGAACTGCGTGACGGTCGCCTGCAGGATCGCCAGCAGCCCGGCGAGGCCGGCCAGCTGCCCGGCGAGCCCCGGCCACCAGCGGCGCGCCGCCCACACGGCGAGCAGGACGACCCCGGCACCGGCCGCGACGGGCACGGCCTGGGCCTTGGGCAGCAGCACGGCCGCGACCAGCGTCGGCAGGATCGCCGTCGCCAGCACGGAAAGCGCGGCGGGGTCGTTTTCCCGGCGGCGCAGGACGATCAGCGCGAGCGTGGCGCCGACGAGTCCCGCACCGAGCGCCGCGGCGGTGTTCGCCCAGCCGCTGTGCACCACCGCGGTGCTGACGACGGAGGCGAACAGCGGTGGCACCCCGGCGGCGAGCGTCAGCGACGACCAGTCGCGGCGCAGCTGCGCCGGCACCGTCGCGAGCTGGACCATCAGCAGGAAGGCGACGAGTTCGGGCGTGAACCCGCGGGTGATCATCGGCGCGCAGACCGCACAGCCGAGGACGACGACGGAAGCCAGCAGCGGCGACTCCCACCGCACGGCCACGAGCAGCCCGCCGACGGCGACCGCGAGGCCCACGGCGAGCCCGGCGAGGACCGGCAGGAAGTCGTAGAGCGTCGTCGCGGCGACGGCGTCGAGGTAGAGCGTCGCGATGCCGGTCCAGGCGAGGGCGAACGCCCCGGTGCGGCCGGCGGGCTTGCGGTGCAGCCAGACGCCGGCCCCGGTCAGCGCGAGCCCAAAGGCGGCCCCGACGAGCACGCGCGGCAGCGGCCCGAGCCAGCCCCGCTGGACGGCCAGCACGAGCAGCAGGACGACGCCGAGCAACGTGACGGCGCCGCCGACCCAGGCCAGGACGCGGCTGCCGGCGCCTTCCTTGCCGAGCTTCTCGCCCAGCGTCGGGCGCGGCGGAGGCGGCAGGTAGGGCGACGGCGGCGGGACGTACTGCTGCCGGGGCGGCTGCCAGGGGTTCTGCGGCCACGGCGGCGGCATCTGCGGCTGGGGTTGCGGCTGCGGCTGCGGCTGCGGAGGCACGGCCTGCCGCGGCTGCTCAGCCGGCTTCGGCCGGTCGGCCTGGACGGACCGGAGTTCGGAGCCCACCACGGCGAGACGACGCCCCAGGTCGTCGATCTCGCCGGCGAGCCGGAGGAGCACATCTGCGTCGGTGGTCATACCGGACAGAGTCACCCACAAGGGCCCGCCGGCGGATCCGTAGCACTACTCAACCGCGTTGAGTACCTGGTCCATGGTCGTCATGATCGAGACGGTTTCGGCGAGCGGCATGAGCGGGCTCTCGGTCTCGCCGGCCGCCAGCCGCCGCGCGACCTCGTCGGCCTGGTGCCGCAGGCCACGGCCCTCGTCGACGTACTCGTAGCGGACTCGCTCGCCTTCGCGCGGCACGAGCGTGAAGGACGCGGGAGCGTAGAACGGCCCGTCGACCTCGATGCGCGCGTCCGTGCCGACGATGACCGCGGTGGTCGGCGAAACGGCGCTCAACGTGCAGTTCAGCACGGCCTGCGCGCCGCTCGGGTAGCCGAACAGCATCGACATCTGCGCGTCGACGCCAGTGAAGGCGGGGGTCGCCATGGCGGCGACGCGATCGGGCGCGCCGAGGACCATGGAAGCGAACGAGACGGGGTAGATCCCCAGGTCGAGCAGGGCGCCACCGCCGAGTTCGGGCGCGAAGAGCCGGAAGGCGGGGTCTTCGGCGAACCACTGCCCGTGGTCGGCGGCGACGGTGACGACGTCGCCGAGGCTGGGCAGCAGCTCGCGGATGTGCCGGATGTGCGGCAGGAAGCGCGTCCACATGGCTTCCATGAGGAACAGGTTGCGGTCCTTCGCCAGCGCGACGAGGTCTCGCGCCTCTTCGGCGTTCATGGTGAACGGCTTTTCGACCAGCACGGGCTTGCCGGCTTCGAGCGCGAGCCGCGCGTTGCCGTGGTGCAGGGGGTGTGGGGTGGCGACGTAGACGACGTCGACGTCGGGGTCGTTCGCGAGGGCTTCGTAGCTGCTGTGACGGGTCGGAACGCCGTGCGCGTCCGCGAACCGCTCGGCGCTCTCGGCGGTGCGCGAGCCGACCGCCGCGACGACGCCGGAGCCGGTCAGTTCGAGGTCTTTCGCGAAGGCCCCGGCGATGCCGCCGGTCCCCATGATTCCCCAGCGCAGGGGCTTGTCGGTCATACGCACACCATAGGTCCGGCGAAGTTCTGGAGGGTTCGTGCGATCACTACACGGCACCGGGCGGGAACGACGATCCGCCGGCCGCGAGCACCGCACCCGCCGCCCCGACCGCTTCACCGTCGACCTGAACCCGCCGAAGCGCGCGGGCGACGTCACGTTCTGGGACAAGTAGCCGCGGACCGTGTCGGCAAAAGCACGGTGGGTGCCCGCCTCGCGGTCGTGCACGGTGGAGGTTCCCGAGTCGAGCGGAGGCTCGCCGTGCCCCGTCGCCGTGTGCCTGACCGCGCCACACCCGTCGGCGCAGGCCGGGTCTTCCTGCCCGTGATGCTGGCCGTCTTCGGCCTCGGCACGCTGGTGCTCCTGGTCGCCGCGATCAGGGTCCTGGTGAGCGCCGCCGATCCCTCGCCGTGGTTCGTGCTCTCGCTGTTCGCGACGGCGATCCAGCTGGTCGCGGTCGTCGCGCTCGCCTTCAAGCGGCGGTGGGGCGCGAAGGTGTTCGCGTCGGCGTTCGTGGTGAGCGCGCTGCTGGACTTCGCGTCGGTGACCGGGCTGAGCACCGGAGCGATCCTGATCAAGATCATCGTGGCCGGCCTCCTGGCCACGGCGGTCCTGGTCCGCTGGGACGACCTCGTGGCTTGACCGCCCCTGGTCGACGTGATCGACACCACAAGCGACAATGGAGGACGTGACCGCCACCCTGAGCAAGCCCGCCCTGAAGATCGGCCCCTACCAGGTCGATCCCCCAGTCGTGCTCGCTCCGATGGCCGGCATCACCAACGTCGCCTTCCGCCAGCTGTGCGCCGAGTACGGCGCCGGCATCTACGTGTGCGAGATGATCACCGCCCGCGCCGTCGTCGAACGGCACCCCGGCACCATGCACATGATGACCTTCGGGGCGAACGAAAAGCCCCGGTCCATGCAGCTCTACGGCGTCGACCCGAAGACGATGGCCGAAGCCGTCCGGATCATCGTCGGCGAAGGGCTCGCCGACCACGTCGACTCCAACTTCGGCTGCCCGGTCGCGAAGGTGACGCGCAAGGGCGGCGGGGCGGCGCTGCCGTTCAAGCGGAAGCTGTTCGAGGCGATCGTCCGGGAGTCCGCGAAGGCGGCCGGCGACGTGCCGTTCACGGTGAAGTTCCGCATCGGCATCGACGACGACCACCACACGTTCCTCGACGCCGGCCGCATCGCCGAAGCCGAGGGCGCGGCGGCGGTCAGCCTCCACTCGCGCACCGCCGCTCAGCGCTACTCCGGCCAGGCCGACTGGACGAAGATCGCCGCCTTGAAGGAAGCCGTCACGAGCATCCCGGTGCTGGGCAACGGCGACATCTTCTCCGCCGACGACGCCCTGCGCATGGTCGCCGAGACGGGCTGCGACGGCGTGGTCGTCGGCCGCGGCTGCCTCGGCCGGCCGTGGCTGTTCGGCGAGCTGGAAGCCGCCTTCGCTGGCCGCCCGCTGCCGACCCCGCCGAACCTCGGCGAGGTCGCGCGAGTGCTGCGCCGCCACACGGAACTGCTCGTCGAGCACGACGGCCACGACAAGGCGATGCGCGACATCCGCAAGCACATGGCCTGGTACCTGATGGGCTTCCCGGTCGGCTCGGAACTGCGCCGCGGCTTCGCGATGCTGTCTTCGATGACCCAGCTCGACGACCTCATCGCCCAGCTCGACCACGACGCGCCGTTCCCCGAGGCGGCCACGGGCCCGCGCGGCCGTCAGGGATCGCCGGGCAAGGTCACGCTGCCCCACGGCTGGCTCGACGACCCGGACGACGACTGCGTCCCCGAGGCGGAAGACATGCACTCGGGAGGCTGAGCCCGAAGAGCGGCAGGCCGGTGCAGGGCCTTCGCGATCTCCGGGATGTCCTCCGGCCGTGACATCTGTCAGGTCCAAGTCGTGGCGGACGGCATCCGTCCAAAACTCCCTGCCGCGACAAGCTTTTCCCATGACGAACAACGGTTCCCCGCTCAAGTCCCTCGTGATCGAGATCGCCGTTCCCATCGGCGTCTACTACGGGCTCCACGCGCTCGGCGTGAGCGTCTTCCTCTCGCTCGCCCTCAGCGGCGTCGTCCCCCTGGCGAGGACCCTCCAGCAGCTGGCCAAGCACCGCACCCTCAACGGCCTCGCGCTGGTCGTCCTGGTCACGAACGTGGTCGGCATGCTGCTGACCTTCGTCTCCGGCGACGCCCGGATGATGATCGCGAAGGACTCGATCGGCAGCGGCATCACCGGGCTCGTCATCCTCGTCTCCGCGTTCACGGCAGCGCCGATCATGACCAAGGCGATGCGCCCGTTCCTCACCCGCGGCAAGGCGGAGAACGAAGCCGCCTGGGAACGCCTGAGCGGCACCGCGCGCTTCGACTCGATCCTGCGCCACACCAGCGTCATCTGGGGCATCGGGTTCGTGCTCGAGTCCGCGGCCCGCGTGGTCGGCGCCTTCACGCTGCCGATCGAAACCATGGTGTGGCTGAGCACCGTCATCTTCGTGGGTGCCTTCGCGCTGATGATGGTCGCCGGCGGGAAGGTCGCCGAGCAGGCCGGCAAGCTGATCGCGGCCGACGCGCAACGGGAACTCGTCGCCGCTTGACCTGCGACAACGCGAGGGTGTACAGGTGTGTACATGTACAGCAAGCGGCAGCAGCTCGTCGGCGACCTCTCCGACCTGATCCGGTCGGGCCGCCTCGCCCACGGCGAACGGCTCCCCGGCGAGAACCAGCTCGCCCTGCAGTACCAGGTCAGCCGCGGCACCGTCCGCAGCGCCCTCTCCGAGCTCCAGCAGCTCGAGCTCATCTCCACCCAGGCCGGCGTCGGCTCGTTCGTCACCTTCGACGGCGTCCAGCTCGACCAGCGGATCGGCTGGGCCCGCGCCCTCGCCGACGCCGGTTCCCCCGTCACCACCGAGCTCCTCGGCATCGAGGCCGTCGAAGACCAAGCCCTCGAAGAGGAATTCGGCGAGACGGCCTACGTCGCCGTCCGGCGGCTGCGGCGGGAGCGAGACCGGGGCGTCTCGCTCGAAACCGCCACCGTCCCCGCCGACGGCCTGCTCGCCGACCTCCCCGAGACCGGCCTCCGCGACGGCTCCCTCACCAAGACCCTCGAAGCCGCCGGGCGGATCTCCGTCGGCGGCGACCAGTGGATCAGCACCGAACGCCTCGACGCCAGCGCCGCCGGACTCCTCGGCCGCGGCATCGGCGAGCTCTTCCTCCGCGCCGAACGCACCTCGGTGGACGTCGAAGGCCGGCTCGTCGAACGCGTCGTCAGCCTGCTGGACCCCGACCGGTTCCAGTTCCACCTCACCTTCGGACACCGGTGAACGCGCGGGACCGGGCGCTCGGCGCGTTCACCGGCCTGGCCGTCGGCGACGCGCTCGGCATGCCGACGCAGTCCATGTCCCGCGCCGCGATCGCCGCCGCCTACGGGCCCGTCACCGGCCTGTTGACCGCCGTCGCCGAGCAGCCGGTCGCGCCGTCGATGCCCGCCGGGTCGGTCACCGACGACACCGAACAGGCCTTGCTGCTGGCCCGGCTGCTCATCGACGGCCGCGGCACCGTCGAGCCGCACGTCTTCGCCGACGCCCTGCTCATCTGGGAGGCGGACATGGTCCGCCGCGGCTCCGCCGACCTGCTCGGCCCGTCGACGAAACGCGCGCTTTCCCGGCTGCAGGACGGCGTTCCGGCCGACGAGGCCGGCCGCACCGGCACGACCAACGGCGCCGCCATGCGCGTCACGCCGGTCGGCATCGCGACCCCGTCCGAGGACCTGCACCGGCTGGTCGACGCCGTCGTCGCGACCGCGCGCGTCACGCACAACACCAGCCTCGGCATCGCGGCCGCCGCCGCGGTCGCGGCCGCGGTCTCCGCCGGGGTCGACGGCGCGAGCCTGCCCGAAGCGCTCGACGCGGGTGAGCGCGCCGCCGTCGTCGGCGGGGAACGCGGACATTGGGCCCCCGGCGGGGAAATCGCCGCGCGCATCCACTGGGCGCGCGGCTGGGTGCGGGGCATGGCGCCGGACGCCGTCGCCGACGCGGTCGCGCGGGTCATCGGGACGTCCGTCGCGTCGCAGGAGTCCGTCGTGGCCGCGTTCGCGCTGGCCGAGGCCATGGGCGACGACCCGCCGGCGGCGTTGCGCCTGGCCGCCGGGCTGGGTGGCGACACCGACACGGTCGCCGCGATCTGCGGGGCGATGCTCGGCGCCGTGCACGGGGTCGGCGTCTTCCGCCCCGACGTCGTCGAGACGGTCTTGGCCGTCAACCGCCTCGAATTCGGCCCGCTGGTCGACGAGCTCCTCAAGCTGCGCCGCCGATGACCGGGCGGCTGGTGCACACCGGGCAGGTCGTCCTCGACCTCGTCATGGCCGTACCGGCCCTGCCCCCGCCGGGCGGCGACGTCATGGCGTCTTCGACGGATCTGTTGCCAGGCGGCGGTTTCAACGTCATGGCGGCAGCCGCGCGCTCCGGCGCCCGCGTGCTCTACGCGGGCAGCCACGGCACCGGCGCCTTCGGCGATCTCGTGCGTGCCGCCCTGACGGCCGAAGGCGTCGAACTGGCCCACGAACCGACGCCGGAGCTGGACACCGGCATCGTTGTCGCGCTCGTCGACGCGAGCGGCGAGCGCACCTTCGCGACCGGCACCGGAGCCGAAGGGCGGCTGACGCCCGCGGCGCTCGCCAGCATCCTCCCAAAGAGTGACGACGTCGTGTACGTGTCCGGCTACAGTTGGTTGCATAGAAGCAATCGCAGGGCTCTCGCCGAGTGGCTTCCCCACATCTCCGGCTCGAGAACCCTCTTCGATCCCGGCCCGTTGGCCGGTGACCTCACCCCTGGAGACCTACACGATTTACTGTCCTATGTAGACATATTGAGCTGCAACGCGCGCGAAGCGGAGGCGCTCGGCGAGCTGCCGGAGGTGGCCATCGTCCGCGAGGGCCCGAAGGGCTGCCGCATCCACGAGCACGGGCGCGTCACCGACGTCCCGGGCTTCAAGGTCGACGCCGTCGACACGAACGGCGCCGGCGACACGCACTGCGGCGTACTGGCCGCGGAGCTGCTGCGCGGCAGTACCCTCCTCGACGCCGCCGTGCGCGCCAACGCGGCAGCAGCGCTTTCGGTGACCCGCCGCGGCCCGGCGACGGCACCGAGCCGGGCGGAGATCGACAAGCTGCTGGAGGCCACGACATGAGCGGTACCCGCAGGCTCGAGGTGGAGACGAACGGCCTCGACGTGATCGACGACGCCGAGCGGCGCGGGCGCCCGCGGCAGCTGTTCTGGCCCTGGTTCGGTGCGAACGTGTCGGTGCTGGGGCTGAGCTACGGCTCGTTCACGCTCGGCTTCGGCATCTCGTTCTGGCAGGCGCTGGTCGCGGGTGTCGTCGGCATCCTGTTCTCGTTCCTGCTGTGCGGGTTCATCGCGATCGCCGGCAAGCGGGGCTCGGCGCCGACGATGCTGCTCTCGCGGGCGGCGTTCGGCGTCCGCGGCAACCGGCTGCCGTCGGCGATCTCGTGGCTGCTGACCGTCGGCTGGGAAACCGTGCTGACGGCGTTGGCGACGCTGGCGACGTCGACCGTCTTCGAGCGCCTCGGCTGGGGCGGCGGCACCGCGACGAAGGTGGTCGCGCTGGTCGTGGTCGCCGCGCTGACGGTCGCCGCCGGCGTGCTCGGCTTCGACGCGATCATGAAGCTGCAGACGTGGATCACCTGGATCACCGGCGTGCTCACGGTGGTCTACGTGGTCCTGGTCGCCGGTGACGTGCACTGGGACGCGGTCAGCGCGCTGCCGTCCGGCTCGGCGCAGCAGTGGGTGGGCGCGCTGGTGTTCCTGATGACCGGCTTCGGCCTCGGCTGGGTCAACGCGGCCGCGGACTACTCGCGCTACCTGCCGCGGTCGGCGTCGAGCCGGGGCGTCGTCGGCTGGACGACGTTCGGTGCGTCGGTGGCGCCGCTGGTGCTGCTGGTGTTCGGGCTGCTGCTGGCGGGCTCGTCGCCGGACCTGAACAAGGCGATCGCGGCCGACCCGATCGGCGCGCTGACGACGTTGCTGCCGCTGTGGTTCCTGGTGCCGTTCGCGATCGTCGCGGTGCTCGGCCTGGTCGGCGGCGCGGTGCTGGACATCTATTCGTCGGGCCTGGCGCTGCTCTCGGCGGGGCTGCGCGTGCCGCGCCCGGTGGCGGCGTTCGTCGACGGCGTGCTCATGGTGGCGGGCACGGTCTACATCGTCTTCTTCGGCGGCGAGTTCCTCGGCCAGTTCCAGGGTTTCCTGGTGACGCTGGGCGTCCCGGTCGCGGCCTGGTGCGGCGTGATGCTCGCGGACGTCCTGCTGCGCCGGCGCGACTACGCCGACCGCGACCTGTTCGACCCGGCCGGCCGCTACGGCGACGTCCGGCTCGGGCCGATTGCGCTGGTCCTGGTGGCGACGGCACTCGGCTGGGGCCTGGTGACGAACACGTCGGCGGGCTGGCTGAAGTGGCAGGGCTATCTCTTGGAACCGCTCGGCTTGGGCGGCCGCGACGGCTCGTGGGCGTACGCGAACCTCGGCGTGCTGCTGGCACTGGCGCTCGGTTTCGTGGTGACGTTGTCGACCAGGCAGCGCATCCGCACGCAGGAGGCGGCATGAGATCGGTCCTGGCGGTCATCGACCTGCAGAACGTGTTCGCGGACCCGGCGAGCGAGTGGTTCACGCCGCGCTTCGCCGAGGCGGTGCCCCGCATCCAACGCTTGGTAACGGCGTTCGGCGACGACGTGGTGTTCACGCGGTTCGTCGCGCCAGAGCGGCCGGAGGGGGCGTGGAAGCAGTACTACGAGCAATGGCCGTTCGCGTTGCAACCCCCGGATTCCCCGCTGTACCAAGTGATCGACGCGTTCCGGCCACAGTCCACAATAGACGCAACCACGTTCGGCAAGTGGACACCCCGAATGGCCACCCGAGTAGGCGGCGCGCGCTTGCTGCTGGCGGGCGTGTCAACGGACTGCTGCGTGCTGTCGACAGCGTTGGCAGCAGCGGACGCGGGGGTATCGGTAACGGTGGTTTCGGACGCGTGCGCTGGTGTGGACGACGAGAGCCACGCAAAGGCGCTGGACATCATGAGGCTGTACGCCCCCCTGGTGAAGGTGGCCACGACGGAGGAGGTGCTGGGCTGACACCCGACGTTCAACCGGGCGAAGTAGATTCGGCCTCGTGATCGACCACATCAGCATCCCCACGGAAGCCGGTTCCTTCGACGCCATCGCCGCCGGTCCCGAAGATGGCCGGCCTGTGCTGTTGCTGCACGGCTTCCCCGAAGCCGCCGTCGAGTGGGAGCACCAGGTTGCCACCCTCGGGGTGCTCGGCTACCGGGCCGTCGCGCCCGATCAGCGGGGCTACTCGCCCGATGTGCGTCCGGAACCCGCCACCGACTACTCCATCGACCACCTCGTCGGGGACGTCGTCACGATCACCGAACAGCTCGGCTGGAAGCAGTTCGACCTCGTCGGGCACGACTGGGGCGGCGCCGTCGCCTGGTGGACCGCCGACGCGCACCCCGAACGGCTGCGCAGCCTTACCGTCGTCTCCACGCCGCACCCCGCCGCGCTCGCCAACGCCATGAAGACCGACGAGGACCAGCACCTGCGGACGCGGTACATGACCGAGTGGCGCCAGACCCGCGTCACCGAGCGGCGGATGCTGGAGAACGACGGCCGCGCGCTGCGGGAGATGTTCGAGCGGCGGCTGCCGCCGTCGAAGGTCGACGACTACGTGCAGCGGCTGTCCGAGCCGGGCGCGCTCACCGCGGCCCTCAACTGGTACCGCGCCGGCCGGCCGGGCGGGAAGATCGGCAAGATCTCCGTGCCGACGCTGTACATCTGGAGCACCGAGGACGTCTCCTTCGGCTCGACCGCCGCGCTCGACACCGCGAACTGGGTCACCGGGCCCTACCGGTTCGAGATGCTCGAAGACGTCACGCACTGGGCGCCGGAAGAGGCACCCGAAGCCGTCACGACGCTCATCGTCGAGCACCTCGACGCGCGGTAACGGCGCGTCACCCGGCCGGGCGGACCGCCGGTAACCCACCCGCATCGCGGTACGGGAGCCCGCCGCCCGTCGTGTTCACTGGGGCTGTGGACACCGCGACCGAACCCGAAACCGAGCAGGTCGTCTTCGTCACCGAAGACGGCGTGCCCACCGGCGAAACCGGCCCGAAGCTGGCCAGCCACCACGAGCACACCCGGTTGCACCTGGCCTTCTCGTGCTACGTCCTGCGACGCGCCGACAACGCCCTGTTGATCACCCAGCGCTCGCTGCACAAGAAGGTCTGGCCAGGGGTCTGGACCAACAGCGTGTGCGGCCACCCCGCGCCGGGCGAGTCCCTCGAGAACGCCGTCCGCCGGCGGGCCGGCTACGAGCTCGGGCTCCCGTCGCTGAGCGACCTGCACTGCGTGCTGCCGAAGTACCGCTACCGGACGCCGCCGTTCCAGGGGATCGTCGAGAACGAGTTCTGCCCGGTCTTCGCCGCCTGGGCCGACGCCGAGCCCGAACCCAACCCGGCCGAGGTCGGCGAGTGGCGCTGGGTTCCGTGGACCGATTACCAAGAGCTACTGAGCAACGAAACGGCTAATGTGAGTTACTGGGCCAAGGATCAGTTCGCACAGCTCAAGGGCATCGAGCCGTTCTCCGGACTCTGACGGTACGACTTCGGAGCGTCACCGTCGCACTCCCGTTTGAGCGAAATTCACCTTCGTCCTCAAGCGCGGCCTCCGCTACGACGACAACCATTGCGTGGTGGAGGTGGGCATGGTCGCCGGGGACGAAGGCGTGCTGCGCCGAACCCCGCCGGCGCCCGACCTGCTGCGCCTCCACGAGGCCGTCGCGACGCTCTTCGCCACCCAGGGCGACTGGCGGCGCGCCTACCAGCACCTCCGCTCCGCGCTGGACATCGCCCGCGACGGCAGCCTGCGGGACGCGCTGACGTCGAGCTACAACCGGCGGTACCTCGATGAGCGCTTGTACGGACCGTTCGCCGATCGGCAGACCGGTCCGCTCGGCATCGCGCTCGTCGATCTGGACCGCTTCAAGCGCGTGAACGACACGTACGGTCACCTCGTCGGCGACCGCGTCCTCCGCCGGGTCGCCGACCTCCTGCAGGAGGAGCTGCCGCCGGACGCCTTCTGCGCCCGCTACGGCGGCGAGGAGTTCGTGCTGTGGCTGCCCGGCGTCGACGCCGGGCACGCGGTCCGGATCGTCGACGCCGCCCGCGTGCGCGTCGCCCGTCACCCCTGGTCAGAACTGCAGCCGGGACTGCGCGTGACCATCAGCGCCGGCCTCGCCCACGAGGGGCCGGACGCCCCCGCGCCGCCCGAGCGCCAGCTGCGCAGCGCCGATGACCTCCTCTATGCCGCGAAACGGGCCGGACGGAACAAAGTCGCCTATCACGACGCGCAAAGTACGCAGTTAATAACCCACTCTGAGTAACGTAAACACCCCATTACCCCGGAAAGCTGCGGGCATCTGTCACCCGTTTGTCGACGGCCAGCGGCCGTTCGTCGACTCAAGGTGAAGAAAATTCCGGGAGGGTGTCGTCACGAACGGGGGGTATCCGTACGATAACGAAAACCTCCGGGGGAACGATCACCTCTCGCGGGGGAAGACGGCCAAGTCACGACCCCGCCTTTGATCGCGCGAAAGGAGACCGAGTGCCGGACGAGCACGACAGCCCGGGAACCGGTTGCCGTTCGGACGGTCCCGCGCGGCCCCGCACCGGCAGACGCCGGTCGATGGAGGACCAGGGCGGGATCAGCGTCTCGGACGTCGTAGCCAAGTCCACCGGCGTTCGCCCGCTTCCGCCGCGGGAGGACCGTCCCGAACAGCCGGGACGCCGAGCCCGCGCGGCCGAGCCGCCCGTCCCGCCGCGTTCGCGGCCTGCGGACCCCGGCGAGGACCCAGTACCCGCGGACGCCACTCGTCAACCCCGCCCCCCGAGGCCGCGCCAGCCCCGCCGCACGACGGCGGCGGCTCCGGCCCCGGAGGCCCCGCTGCAGCGCCGCCCCCCGGCGGCGAACCCGGGCCCCCAGCAGACGACTGCGGCACCCCAGCCCCCGCGCCGCGTGAGGCGGCCGGCTGCGGAGGTGGAGGGAGCCGCACCGCAGCGCCCGGCCGCGCCCGGTGGTCGCCGTGCCGCGGGTGAGGATTCTCCCGAAGCCGCCGGACCCCGCCCGGCCGCCGGGCGACGCGTTGCCGGCGAGGGCCGCCCGGGTCCTGACGGTTCCCCGGAAGCCGCCGCTCCGCGCTCAGCGGGCCCGGCCCGCCGTGCCGCCGAGGGACGCCCGAGTCCGGAGGCTTCCCCGGAAGCACCCGCACCGCAGCCCGCCCGCCGCGCTGCCGAAGGCGCCGTCCGACGCGGCGCGGCCGACGGCCCCGCCGCCACTTGGCGCACCGAAAGTTCCCCCGAAGCGGCCGCACCGCAGCGTCCGGCCGCCGCCGGTGGTCCTGCGGCTCGCCGGGCCGGAGCGCCTGATGCAGCCGCCGCCCGGCGCCCCGGCCCCGAGGGCTCGGCCGCCGAGGCAGCCGCTGTGCAGCGGCCCGCCCGCCGTCCCGCTGCCGAAGGGCCTGCCGCACGCCGCACGCGCCCCGGCGCCACGCCCGACAGTCCCGGCCCGCGCCGCGCCGCGACCGAGGGCGCTGTGGCGCAGAGCGGTGCCGAAGCCGCCGTCGACGCCCCCAAGCGGCGGCCGGGTGCCGTGCCCGCTCGGGCCGAGCTCGATCCGCTCACCATGACCGATGAGATGGAAGCGATCGACGAGGCCACCCAGTACCGCCGCAAGATCGACCACACCCTCGCCCGCTTCTCGGCCGCCCACGACGAGATGAACGCCGAAGAGGCGAAGCGTCGCGAACGCCGTGAGCGGCTCTCGCCCGCTTCGCTCATCGAGAGCACGCGTACAGCGCTTCAGCGCGTCGTCACGCCTACGCCGGCACCCGAAGAAGCGGACGCCGAGAAGGCCGAACAGACCCGGCTCCAGGAGAAGAAAGCGCGGAAGATCGAGCGCTCGGTCCGGTTCGGCCGGATCGCCGCGGCCGTCGTCGCCGGGCTCGTCTTCCTCGGCATCGGAGGCGCCTGGGGCGCGCAGACCTACTTCGACGCCAAGTTCACGCAGGTCTCCGCGCTCGACGAGAACTCGTCCGACATCCAGGACGCC
Organism: Amycolatopsis sp. NPDC114478; assembly: GCF_055633805.1. Classification (NCBI taxonomy): domain Bacteria; kingdom Bacillati; phylum Actinomycetota; class Actinomycetes; order Pseudonocardiales; family Pseudonocardiaceae; genus Amycolatopsis; species Amycolatopsis sp. NPDC114478. The sequence continues at coordinate 526,719 of NZ_JBVKDO010000004.1, forward strand.
GACGCCCAGGCCAACGACGAGAACTTCCTGATGGTCGGCTCCGACACCCGTGACGGCGCTTCCGCCGAGGAAGGCGTCGGTACGGCCGACAGCACTCCGGGCGCCCGGAGCGACACCGTGATGGTCGCGCACATCCCCGCCGACCGGAAGCGGGTCGTCGTCACGTCCTTCCCGCGCGACCTCGAGATCGACCGGCCCGAGTGCCAGCGCTGGGACCCCGCGCAGAACAAGAACACCGACGAGAAGGTCCCCGAGCAGAAGATCGCGAAGCTCAACACCGCCTACGCGGTCGGCGGGCCGTCGTGCGTCACGAAGGTGATCCAGCAGCTCACCGGGCTGCGGATCAACCACTTCGTGGGCATCGACTTCAACGGCTTCAAGGAGATGGTCGACGCGGTGCACGGCGTCACCGTCCACAACGAGATCCCGATCGACGACGGCGTCCTCGGCAAGGTGCTGCTGCAGACCGGTGACGTGACGATCTCGGGCGACCAGGCGCTGAACTTCGTCCGCGCCCGGCACGTCAAGGGCGACCCGACGTCGGACTACGGCCGCATCAAGCGGCAGCAGGAGTTCATCGGCGCGCTGCTGAAGAAGGTCATGTCGTCGGACGTCGTGCTCGACCCCGGCAAGCTGAGCGACTTCATCACGGCGTTCGCGAAGGCCACCTTCGGCGACAACCTCGGCGTCAAGCAGATGATGACGCTGGCGCAGTCGATGAAGGGCCTCGACCCCTCGAAGATCTCGTTCCTGACCGTGCCGACGACCGGGATGGCCAACAGCCGCGGCAACGAGGTGCTCATCCGCAGCAAGATGAAGGTCCTCTTCGACGCGCTGCGCAACAACACCCCGCTGCCGGACCCGAACGCGCCGGTCCCGAACAGCGAACAGCCCCCGCCGACCAGCACGTCGAAGTCGAAGACCAGCACGTCCAAGACGACGACGAGCAAGAAGAGCGGCACCTCGGGCTGATCCGCGAGGATCGTTAGACCGGGTTCACGTGCGGTTCACCCTGCGATGCGGTGTTTGGTCACGGTTGGCCGTAGGGTTGGGCCATGCGTGAGGCTTACCATGTCGAACTCGATCAGCTCGCCGACAACCTGGCCGCGATGTCGGTCCAGGTCGCCGACGCCATGGAGCGCGCCACACGGGCACTGCTGGAGGTCGACCTCAGTCTCGCCGAACAGGTGATCAGCGACGACGCGAAGGTCGACGACGCCCGCGCCCAGTGCGAGGAACAGGCGTACGCCCTGCTTGCCCTGCAGGCGCCCGTGGCCACCGATCTGCGCACGGTGCTGGCGGCGATCCACGCCGCCGAAAGCCTGGAGCGGATGGGCGACCTGGCGCTGCACGTGGCGAAGGCCGCGCGGCGCCGCCACCCCGACCCGGTGCTGCCCGAGGCCGTGAAGCCGTACTTCGCCGAGATGGGCGAAGTGGCGGTCAAGCTGGCCCGCCAGGTCGAGCAGGTCATCCACTCGAAGGACATCGAAGCGGCGAAGACGATCGAGTCCGACGACGACCAGGTGGACGACATCCACCGCCACCTCTTCACGGTCCTGATGGACCGCGAGTGGCCGCACGGCGTGGCCGCGGCGGTCGACGTGACCCTGCTGGGCCGCTTCTACGAGCGCTACGCCGACCACGCGGTGTCGGTCGCGAAGCGGATGATCTTCGTGGTCACCGGCAAGATGCCGGGCTACGGTTCCGACGACGACATCTGAGTCACCCTTTCGAAAAGGCCCCTGACGCAGGTCAGGGGCCTTTTTCGTGGAGACCGATGAGTTTCGCGCGGACGGTGTCTCTCAACGGGTGACAGCACACCCACGAAGGAGCCGGACATGCGCAAGGTCATCGCCTACGTCAACCTCACCCTCGACGGCCACCTGGCCGGCCCGGCGGGCGAACTGGACTGGATGACGCCCGACCCGGCGATGAACATCCCCCTGTCGGACGAGCTGCGGTCCCGCGTCGACACGATCCTGACCGGGCGCAACTTCCACCACGGGATCGAGCAGAACTTCCGCGCGCAGGCGACGGACCCGGCGAGCCCGGCCGAGCTGGTCGACTTCGCGACGTGGATGATTTCGACGCCGCAGGTGGTCTTCTCGCGGACGATGACCGAGGTCGCCGCGCCGCACCGCTTGGCAGCCGACCTCGCCGGCACGGTCGCCGAACTGAAGGCCTTGCCGGGCAAGGACATGGTGCTCTTCGGCGGGGTTTCGACCGTGCAGCAGTTCGTCCGACAGGGACTGGTGGACGAGTACTGGACCAAGCTCTACCCGACGGCGATCGGCGCCGGGCAGCCGATGTTCACCGAGCGGCGGGAATTGAAGCTGGTGGAAAGCAAAGCGTGGGAATCGGGAATCCTGACGCTGCGCCACGTTCCCGCGTGATCCACAAAGGACAAAAGAAAAAGGCCTTTCTCGCCGACCCCGAGCACCGGCGAGAAAGGCCTTGTCCCCCAACGACGACTCAGCCGAAGCGGCCGGAAATGTAGTCTTCCGTGGCCTTTTCGTCCGGGTTGGAGAAGATCTTCTCCGTGTCGTTGAGCTCCACCAGACGCCCCGGCTGGCCCACCCCGGCCAGGTTGAAGAACGCCGTCTGGTCGGAAACCCGCGCCGCCTGCTGCATGTTGTGCGTCACGATGACGATCGTGTAGTCCTTCTTCAGCTCCCCGATCAGGTCCTCGATCGCGAGCGTCGAAATCGGGTCCAGGGCCGAGCACGGCTCGTCCATCAGCAGCACGTCCGGCTGGACCGCGATCGCCCGCGCGATGCACAGACGCTGCTGCTGACCACCCGACAGGCCGCCACCCGGCTTGTTGAGGCGGTCCTTGACCTCGTTCCACAGGTTCGCGCCGCGCAGGGCGCGCTCGGCGATGTCGTCGAGGGTCTTCTTGCCCTTGGTGCCACCCAGCTTCAGCCCGGCGACGACGTTGTCCTTGATGGACATCGTCGGGAACGGGTTGGGGCGCTGGAACACCATGCCGATCGTGCGGCGCACCTGCACCGGGTCGACCGACGACGCGTAGATGTTCTCGCCGTCCAGCAGGACGTCGCCCTCGACGCGGGCGCCGGGGATGACCTCGTGCATGCGGTTGAGCGTGCGCAGCACCGTCGACTTGCCGCAGCCGGACGGGCCGATGAACGCGGTGACGTTGCGCGGCGGCACGGAGAGGGTGACACCGTCCACGGCGTGGAACTTGCCGTAGTAGATGTCGACGTCCTTGACATCGAGTCGTTTGGCCATCAGGAACAGCTCACTTCTTCTTCGGGGCGACGAGGCGCGCGAACACGGTGGCGAGGAGGTTGATGATCGCGATGATGAGCACCAGGGTCAGTGCCGCGCCCCAGATCCGGTCGAAGCCGACCGAGCCGGGATCCATCGAGTTGGTGACGCGCTCGTTGTTCATCAACAGCGGGAGCGCGGCCTGTTCGCCGCTGAAGATGTCCCAGTTCGTGTAGGCGGAGTAGCCGACCAGGACCAGCAGCGGCGCGGTCTCGCCCATCACGCGGGCCAGTGCCATCATGACGCCGCCGACGATGCCGGACATCGCCGTCGGGAGCACGATCTTCATGATCGTCTTCCACTTCGGCACGCCCAGCGCGTAGGAAGCCTCGCGCAGGTCGTCCGGGACGATCCGCAGCATCTCCTCCGACGAGCGGACGACCACCGGGATCATCAGCAGCACCAGGGCCAGCGAAACCGCGAAACCGCTGCGCGGCAGGCCGAACGTGGTGATCCAGAGCGCGTAGATGAACAGCGCGGCGACGATCGAGGGGACACCGGAGAGGATGTCGACCATGAACGTCGTGGCCTTCGCGAGCTTGCCCCGGCCGTACTCGACGAGGTAAATCGCGACGAGCATGCCGATCGGCACCGCGATGACCGCGCACACCAGGCCCTGCAGCAGGCTGCCGATGATCGCGTGCAGCACCCCGCCGCCGACCTCGTCGGACAGGTAGTTGCCCAGGTCCTGGGACCACCAGTTGGAGTACGGGATGCGCTTGATGCCGTTCGCGATCACCGTGTAGAGCACCCACACCAGCGGGACGACGGCGATCAGGAACGACAGCCAGACCAGCGCCGTGGCGATGCCGTTCTTGACCTTGCGGGCCATGCTGACCTGCTGGAACGCGGGCGTGGTCGCCGGGGCTTCGAGCGTGGTGGTGGACATGCTCAGTCCCCCTTCTTGCCGATGACGGAGCGCGCGGCGAAGTTGACGAGGAAGGTGAGCACGAACAGCACCAAGCCGGCCGCGATGTACGCGCCGGCCGAGATCTCGTTGTTGAACTCGCTGTAGTTCGCGGCAATCTTCGAAGCGAAGGTGGCACCGCCGTCGAAGAGGCTCCAGTCGAAGTTCTTGCCCTGCGGGATCAGCAGGATGACGGCCAGGGCGATCGTCTCACCGAGCGCGCGGCCGAGGCCGAGCATGGACGCGCCGATGTACCCGGCCTTGCCGAACGGCAGCACCGTGGTGCGGATGACCTCCCACCGGGTGGCCCCGAGCGCCAGCGCGCCCTCCATGTGCGGGGTGGGCGTGCGCTCGAAGACCTCGCGCGAGAGCGACGTGATGATCGGCAGGATCATCACGGCCAGCACGATGCCGGCGGTGAAGATCGTGCCGCGCACGCTCGGCGCGACGTTGCCGGGCGCCAGCAGCGGGAACCACGAGAACGTGGTGTTGATCCACTGCGAGAACGGCTCGATCGCCGGCGCGAAGACCAGGATGCCCCAGAGGCCGAAGATGATCGACGGCACCGCGGCGAGCAGGTCGATGACGTACGCGAACGGCCGCGCGAGCCGCTTCGGCGCGTACTGGGTCAGGAACAGCGCGATGCCCAGCGAAACCGGCATCGCGATGATCAGCGCCACGACCGACGTCGCCACGGTCACCTCGAGCAGGTCGAGGATGCCGAACGACATGTTGCCGGGGTCGCTGGTCGACCAGCCGTGGTTGAACAGGAAGTTGGCCTTGTCGGCCTGCAGCGCCGGGATCGCCTGGATCAGCAGGAAGAGCCCGATCAGGCCGATCAGGGCGACGACGAAGATCCCGGCCCCGGTGGTCAGGTTCTGGAAGATGCGGTCACCGGGCCGCACCTTCTTCGCTTTCTCGCCCGCGGGCGGCTGCGACGCCGCCGGCGGGGCTGGTTGCTCCGAAATCGGGACCTCCGGGGGCGTCGTGGCGGACGACGAACGCCCACCGGGGTCGCCGGTGGGCGTTCGCGTCGAGGATGACTCGCTCATCAGCTACTTCTGACCAGCCTCTATCACTCGGATGTCAGTCGCAATGCCGGTTCAGGAGATCGCCTTGACGGCGGTCAGGACCTTGGTCTGCAGCGACTGCGGGATCGGCACGTAGCCCTTGGCGGACAGCGGCTGCTGACCGTCGGTGGCGGCCACCGTCAGGAACGCCTTGACGGCCTTCGCGACGTCCGGGTTCGCGTACTTCGAGCAGACGATCTCGTAGGTCGTCAGCAGCAGCGGGTAGGCACCCGGGGTGTTGCTGGCGTAGATGCCGTTGAGGTCGAGCGCGAGGTCGTTCGAGCCGTCCTTGAGGAACTTCGCCGCGTCGAGGGACTTCGCCACGTTCGCCGCGTTGAGCTCGACGCCGCCGGAGCCGCTGTCGATGAGGGCCGCGGTCAGGCCGTCCTTGGCGAACGCGCCCTCGACGTAGGTGATGCCGCCGTCGGAGGCCTTCACCGCGGTCGCGACGCCGTTGGAGCCCTGCGCACCGTTGCCGACGCCACCGTTGAACTTCTTGCCGGCACCCTTGGTCCAGTCGGCCTTCGCCGCCGCGCCCAGGTACTTCTGGAAGTTGTCGGTGGTGCCCGACTCGTCGGCGCGCGAGACGACCTGGATGGGCTTGTCCGGCAGGTTCAGGCTCTCGTTGCCCTTGACCGCCTTGATGGCCGGGTCGTTCCACTTGGTGATGCCACCGCTGAAGATCTTGGCGGTCACCGACGGGGTCAGCGTCAGCTTGTCGACGCCGGACAGCTTGTAGGCGACCGCGATCGGGCCGACCACCATCGGGATGTTCCAGGCGTCGCTGGCGCAGCGGGCCTTGGCGGCCGCGGCGTCGGCGTCCTTGATCGGCGAGTCCGAGCCGCCGAAGTCGATCTGGTTGGCGTTGAACTGCTTGACGCCCGCGCCCGAACCACTCGGGTTGTAGTTGACCTGCTGGCCGGCGCACTTCTTGCTGAACTGCTGCGTGAAGATGTCGATGGCGTTCTTCTGCGCCGACGAACCTTCCGCGGAGAGCGGGCTCTTGCCACCGCACTCCACGTCGGCCGTGCCGGTAGCAGCGGGCGCCGAAGCCGAGTTCGAGCTGCTGCTGTTGGACGCCGCGGGGTCGGAACCACAGGCGGCGAGCACGAGGGCGGCGCTCGCGACGATGCCCACCGCGCTCAGGGGCCGCATGATCTTCACTGCTGTTTCCTCCATCAGGAGCTTGACCGGGTCGTCGCGGCTGTGCTGCCGCGCCGGATCCGGACATTAGGCAGCGCCGGTGGACGGGTGGCCCTGTCCAGGTGAACGAAAAGTGAACAAGGCTCCGGATGTGAGGAGTGCTACTAGCCCGATAGGGCGCCGTGTCCGGGCCGTGACCTGCGTGTTCGCACACCGTGACGAGGTGTTCGCGCCGCGTCCACCGTGGTCACCGGCCGTACTGGACGTCGGTTTCGTGACGCGTGAACCCGAGCTTGGTGTAGACCGCGAGCGCCGGGGCGTTGTCGCCCTCGACGTACAGGATGATCTGCCGCAGCCCCCGGCTCGCCAGGTACCGCAGGCCGGCGAGCGTCAGCGCCCGCCCGAGGCCGCCGCCCTGCGCCGCGGGGTCGACGCCGACGACGTAGACCTCGCCGACGCGCTCGCCGCCGAACCGGCCCGGGGTGGGCTCGTGGACCTTCGTCCAGTGGAAGCCGATGACCTGGCCGTCTTGTTCGGCGAGGAAGAAGCCGTCGGCGTCGAACCAGGAGCGAGCTTCGTCGGCGCGGATGTCGTCGGCGGTCAGCGCGCCCTGCTCGGGGTGCCAGTCGAAGGCCCGCGCGTTGACCTGGACGACGGCGTCCTCGTCCTGCCCCGGGACGAACGTGCGCAGCGAGACGCCGTCGCGCAGCCGCGGCTCCGGCCAGTCCGCGCCCTCGACCTCCGTGTGCAGGATGAGCAGCTCGCGCTTGCGCTCGAAGCCGGTCTTCAGCGCGAGCTTGCGCGCCGCCGGGTGGTCGCCGTGCGCCCAGATGCGGAACCCGACCGCGGCGCGCTCGTCGACCGCCTGCAGGAGCTTCGCGCCGTAGCCGCGGTCGCGGTGGGCGGGGTGCACGAACAGCTCGGCGACCTGGTGCCCGAAGGAGTCGCCGGTGGTGTCGAGGTGGGCGTAGCCGACGACGTCACCGTCGATGCAGGCGACGAGGTGCTCGCCGCCGTCGAACTCACCGGGCAGCGGCCCCTCAGGTTCGACCTCCGGCCGCCCGTCGGCGTCGCGGACGGCCAGCAGCAGCCCGCGGACGTCGTCGAGCTGCTTGTCGTCCAGTTCCTGGCGCCACTCGCCGTCTCCAGTCACCCTGCGACCGTACCCGCGCCGGAGGCAACGCGACGGGTCTCACCGCGTCCTGGAAAGTGTGACGGCGTCAGTGCGCGAGTTCGGGGGTCTCCGCCGGTGCCTCGGCCGGGGCCGCGGGCTGGCGGGGGACGCCGCCCTTGGCGGGCCGCTCGAACTTGTAGCCGACGTTGCGCACGGTGCCGATCATCTGCTCGTGCTCCGGGCCGAGCTTCGCGCGCAGCCGCCGGACGTGCACGTCGACCGTGCGCGTGCCGCCGAAGAAGTCGTAGCCCCAGACCTCCTGCAGCAGCTGGGCGCGGGTGAACACCCGGCCGGCGTGCTGAGCGAGGTACTTGAGCAGCTCGAACTCCTTGTAGGTCAGTTCGAGGGTGCGCTTGCGCAGGCGGGCGGTGTAGGTCGCCTCGTCGATGACCAGCTCGCCAACGCGCAGCTCGGCGTCGACCTGCTGGGAGCCGCCGTCGCGGGTGGTGACCAGCCGCAGCCGCGCGTCGACCTCGGCCGGCCCCGCGGTGGGCAGCAGGATGTCGTCGGTGCGCCACTCGGCGCTGACGGCGACGAGCCCGCCCTCGCCGACGACGGCGATGATCGGGGTCGCGGCCTCGTCCTCGCCGGTGCCCTTGAGCAGCCGGCAGAGGCTCTTCGCCGAGGCCAGGTCGCTGCGAGCGTCCAGGAGGATGACGTCGCGGTGGCCCGCGTCGAGCAGGGCGGTCACCTCCGGCGCGCGGACGCGTACGGTGTGCGGCAGCAGGTCCAGCGCGGGGAGCACCGAAGTGGCGTCGGCTTCCGCAGTCAGTACCAGAAGGTCCAGGCTCATCAGCCGCACCGCCTTCACAAGTCGTCGCCTCACAGGTGGCGTCTGCCGGTGCTAAGTGAGAATAGCGGCTCAACGGCCGGGCACCTAACCCTTGCTGGATCGATCACACCTGGAGAAATCCCCGGTGTCCCCGACGAACAGGAGTACGGACGCGATGGTGAGCAGGCCCGTGACCCGGGACGACCGACCCGCACCGAGGCCGGACGCGCGGCGCCGCGGGCGCCGGGCCCGGCGCTGGGTGATCGCGCTCGTCGTCCTGGTCTTGCTGCTGGTCGGCGCCGATTTCGGGGCCGCGGCGTACGCCGAGCACATGATCTCGCAGAAGGCCCGCACGCAGCTGCAGCTGACCGACGACCCGTCGGTGACGATCCACGGCTTCCCGTTCCTCACGCAGGCCCTCGGCGGTGACTACAGTCACATCAGCGTGTCCGCCGCCGGCGTGCCGGTCGCGGGCAAGCTCCAGGACGTCGCGGTGAACGCCGAGCTCGAAAACGTCAACGCGCCGCTGTCCGACCTCACGAACGGCAACACCAAGGCGATCACGATCGGCAAGCTGACCGGCTCGGTGACCATCAAGGCCGCCGACCTGGCCCGCCTGTCGCCGCTGGACAAGATCAAGGACCTGCGGATCGAGCCGTCGACCAGCCAGTACGTCCAGAACGGCGACAGCGGGCAGAGCGAGCCGACGCCGACCACGACGACCACCGAGGGCCAGGCCGAGCAGGATGAGTCGAGCACGGGTGTCCGCATTTCGGGACACCTTCAGTTCGCGGGCAAGGATCTGGAAATCTTCTGTTTCGCGATGATCGAGGCCGACGCGAAGGGAGGGGCGATCAACTTCGTCCCGAAGCGGCTGCAGTTCGGGAACGACCAGGAGACGACGGTCGTCCCGGCTGCGGTGCAGAAGGTGCTGATGCCGAACTTCAGCGCCTCGATCAACACGAAGGACCTGCCGCTGTCGGTCACCCCGACCGGCGTGCGGGTGCAGAGCGGATCGGTGACGGTCAAGGGCGAAGCGACGAACGTGTCTTTCGCGGACTTGAGCAGGTAAGGAGCGGCTGGTGACGGGGCTGTGGGTGCTCGTGGCGACGCTGGTGGCCGCCGCGGCCGTAGGCGTGCTGCTGCGGGCGCGCAACGGCCGGGTCCGGGCCGCCAAGCCCGCCCGCACGCTGCCCGGCCCCGTCGCCGACGTGCTCGACCCGGCGTCCGCCGTGACGCTGGTCCAGATCTCCACCACCTTCTGCGCGCCCTGCCGGCACGCGAAGGCCGTGCTCGAGCCGCTGGCCGCGCGCACCGACGGCCTGCACCACGTCGAACTCGACGTGACGAACCAGCCGGAGGTCGCGCAGTCGCTGTCCGTGCTGCGGACGCCGACCACGATCGCGCTGACCCCGGACGGCCGGGAGCTGCTGCGCGTCGGCGGCGTCCCCAAGGGCCCCGAACTGCTGGACGCGCTGCGGCCGCATCTCACGACCCGGACGTCCTGACCAGGGGTTGTTCCGGCTGCTGGGAATCGTCCCAAGGTATGAACGTGGTTCCCACTCTGAGGGAGCTCTGGGTACCCTCGCACCCGTGACCGGGCTGACCACCTTCTTGACGCAGCGACGCGCAGTCGACCTCTGCCGCGTCCGCAGCAGCCTGTGTCGCCTTTCCTCCGACCGGCGCTGAAGCACGTCCGGTCCGCACCAGCCCTGATGCCGCTGCCGCGTGCCGTTCGCACGCACCCCGCCTGCTCCAGCTGGAGGAACCATGTCCGCCGGACCGGCCGTCGACCCGCGAGGCCCGCGGTTCGCCGCCATCCTGACCACGATCGTGCTCGCGGTCGTCCTGGTCACCCAGTGGTGGCCGCTGCTGGCGATCCAGACCGTCGTGTTCGCCATCGGCGCCTTCGTCGGGCTCAAGCCCGCGCCCTACTCGATCGTGTACCGCACGCTCGTGGCCCCGCGCCTCGGCCCGACCGACGAACGCGAGGACGCGGCGCCGCTGCGGTTCGCCCAGGCCGTCGGGTTCGTCTTCGCCCTGGTCGGCACGATCGGATTCGCGGTGGGGATCACCCCGCTCGGCATCGTCGCGACGGCGTTCGCGCTGTTCGCCGCCTTCCTCAACGCGGCCTTCAACTTCTGCCTCGGCTGCGAAATGTACTTGCTGATCAAACGCTTCACCCCAGCCCGCGCGTCCTGAATTTCAACCAAGGAAGAGAGTTCTGTTCCCATGAGCCGTGAAGACGTCCTGGTCACCACCCAGTGGGCCGAGGAGAACCTGGACACCCCCGGCGTCGTGTTCGCCGAGGTCGACGAGGACACCACCGCCTACGACGCCGGCCACATCCGGGGCGCGGTGAAGTTCGACTGGCGGAAGGACCTGCAGGACGGCGTGCGCCGCGACTTCGTCTCCAAGGAGGGCTTCGAGAAGCTCCTCTCGGAGAAGGGGATCGCCAACGACGACCTCGTCGTCCTCTACGGCGGCAACAACAACTGGTTCGCCGCGTACGCGTACTGGTACTTCAAGCTGTACGGCCACGACAAGGTCAAGCTGCTCGACGGCGGCCGCAAGAAGTGGGAGCTCGACGGCCGCGAGCTGAACTCCGACGAGGTCAAGCGCGACACGACGGACTACCAGGCGCAGGACCAGGACCTCTCGCTGCGCGCGTTCCGCGACGAGGTCGTCCAGTCGATCGGGTCGAAGAACTTCGTCGACGTGCGTTCCCCGGACGAGTTCTCCGGCAAGCTGCTCGCCCCGGCGCACCTGCCGCAGGAGCAGTCCCAGGTTCCCGGGCACATCCCCGGCGCGCTGAACGTGCCGTGGGCGAAGGTCGCCAACGAGGACGGCACCTTCAAGACCGAGGAAGAGATCAAGGAGCTCTACAAGGACGAGGGCATCGACGAGGGCAAGGGCACCATCGCCTACTGCCGCATCGGTGAGCGCTCCTCCATCGCCTGGTTCGCGCTCCACGAGCTGCTGGGCTACGAGGACGTCAAGAACTACGACGGTTCGTGGACGGAATACGGCTCGCTGGTCGGCGTGCCGGTCGAGTTGGGAGCCAAGTGATGGCGGTAGACGACAGCTGCGGCGCACCGGCCCAGGAGGCCACGCCGGCGGACTACGACACGCGCGGCCAGGTGGTCCTGGCCGGCAAGGTGACGGGCGCGGACGGCCCGGTCGGCGGCGCGTTCGTCCGGCTGCTGGACGGCGGCGGCGACTTCACCGGCGAGGTGGTCTCCTCGGCCGAAGGCGACTTCCGCTTCTACGCGGCGCCCGGTGACTGGACGGTGCGCGCGTTGCACCGCACGGGCAACGGCGAGGCGACGGTCAAGGCGGAAGGCCCGGGCCTGCACCAGCTGGCCATCTCGGTCGGTTGACGTTCGTTCGTCACGAGGGGCACCTTCGAGTCCACGAAGGTGCCCCTCGTGGCGTTCCGGGCGGGTGACTGTGCTCACCGCGGCGACCCTCACCCGGGCCCCGCGGCGGGTCGCGGACTAAGCTGCCAGCCGTGGAAGCCTTGTTTACGACCCTCCTGGTGCTGGCGGGCGTCGCGATCACCTGGTTCGCCGTCTACGTCGTTTACCGGCTGTACGCGGACCAGCGCTGACCCATGACCGCTAGCGGCGACGAAGCCATCGCGGCAGCCGAGGCCCGCGCGGAGAGCACCCGCGTGCGCAACCTCCCGCTGTGGGACGACCTGCCCATCCCGAACGACACCGCGAACCTGCGTGAGGGCCCGAACCTCAACGACGCCTGTCTCGCCCTGCTGCCGCTCGTCGGCGTCTGGCGCGGGGAGGGCGAGGTCGACTACCCGACCATCGAGGGCCCCCGCAAGTTCGCGCAGCAGCTGACGATCTCCCACGACGGCCGCCCCTTCCTGATCCACGAGGCCCGCGCGTGGCTGCTGGACGACGACGGCAACGTCATCCGCCCCGCCGCCCGCGAGTCCGGGTTCTGGCGGCCGCAGGAGGACGACACGATCGAGCTGCTGCTCACCCACAACACCGGCATCGTCGAGCTGTACTACGGCAAGCCGCGCAACCAGACGTCCTGGGAGCTCGGCACCGACGCGGTGATCCGCACGGCCACGGCCAAGGACGTCACCGCGGCCCAGCGGCTGTACGGCCTGATCGAGGGCTCCCTCGGCTACGTCGAGGAACGCGCGATGATGGGCCAGGAGATGCAGCCACACACCTCGGCGCTGCTGCACCGCGTCGTCGGCTGACGCCGTGCGCTGGCGGCGGTGTGGCGAGGACGCCGCCCTGCTGGACTGCGACTCGCTCGAGCAGATGCGGGCGGCGCACGCGACCGTTCTCGCCGCCCGCCCCGCCGAAGTCGTCGAGCTCGTGCCCGGCGCCCGCAGCCTGCTCGTCGTCGGCGGGGTCGCCGCCGTGAAAGCCCTGCTCGACGACGCCGATCTGACGCACCCGCCCGCCGGCGAGCCGCGCGAAGTAACCCTCGACGTCCACTACGACGGCGACGACCTTTCCCTCGTCGCCGAAGACGCCGGGCTCTCCACGGACGCCGTCGTCGAGCTGCACACCGAAGCCGTCTACACGGTCGCGTTCACCGGTTTCGCGCCCGGCTTCGGCTACCTGACCGGGCTTCCGCCACAGCTGCGGCAGCCCCGGCTGGAGTCGCCGCGCACCCGCGTCCCCGCCGGGTCGGTGGGCCTGGCGGGTGAGTTCACCGGCGTCTACCCGCGCGAATCGCCGGGTGGCTGGCGGCTGCTCGGCCACACGTCCGCGACGCTGTTCGACCCCCAGGCCGACCCGCCCGCGCTGTTCGCGCCGGGTGACCGCGTCCGCTTCCGGACCGTCCGGTGAGGTCCCTCGAAGTGCTCGACCCCGGGCGGTACGCGCTGGTCGAGGACCTGGGCCGGCCCGGCTACGCGCACCTCGGGGTCGCGCCGTCCGGCGCGCTGGACACCGCGTCGCTGCGGCTGGCGAACCGGCTGGTCGGCAACCCCTCGACGGCCGCGGGCATCGAAGCGCTGCTCGGCGGCCTCGAGGTGCGGCTCACCGCCTCGGCGACGGTCGCGGTGACCGGCCCGGCAGTCCCGGTCTCCGTCGACGGCCGCCCCTTCGGCTCCCACGTGCCGGTGCCCGTGCGAGCCGGCCAGACGCTGACCGTCGGCACGCCGTCGGCCGGGCTCCGCTGCTACCTGGCGGTGTCCGGCGGGATCGCCGTCGAGGAGGTGCTGGGCAGCCGCTCGCGCGACGTCCTGTCCGGCATCGGTCCCGAGCCGCTGGCGGCCGGCGATGTGCTGCCGCTCGGTGACGCGGCCGGGATCCCGGCGGGCGCGGACGTCGTCGTCCCGGCGCCGGCGCCGGGGGAGCTGGTGGTGCCCGTGGCGCTCGGCCCGCGCGACGACTGGCTCGACGACCCGGCCCGCGGGCTCTCCGCGTGGTGGACGGTCACGGCGGAGTCCAACCGCGTCGGCCTGCGCTTGAACGGGACGCCGCTGCGCCGCGCGGTCGACGGCGAGCTGCCCAGCGAAGGCGTCGTCACGGGCGCGATCCAGGTGCCGCCGAGCGGGCTGCCGGTCGTGTTCCTCGCCGACCACCCGACGACCGGCGGCTACCCCGTCGCGGCCGTCGTGCGGCCCGCCGCGCTGAGCGCGCTCGCCCAGGCCCGGCCGGGCACCCGGGTGCGCTTCCGGGTGTCCTGAAAGTCCGGTACCGCTACGCGGGTGAGACCCGGGTCACGCGGTGCACCCGTCCGCGTGAGTGCTGGAACCATGTCGCGCCGCCACCCGTCCTGATAGGCGTGGAACAGGTGACGATCAGCGGTGGCACGGGTTTCCTCGACGTGAACACGCGGGTGCGGGCGGAGCTGCCCCAGTCGCTGCGGATCGCGCTGGCCACCGGTCAGCTGCGCCGCCCGCTCGCCGCCACGCTCGGCCCGGTCCTCGACCTGCTCGTCGACGGCGACTACCACGTCACCGGCCCGGAACGGCTCCCCGACGACCAGCTCCTCACCCCGACCGACACCTGGCCGCCGTCCGACGAAGCCCGCGTCGGCTACTACCGGACCGCCATCCGCACCGGCCACCGCCCGGTCGCGGTCGTGCTGGCCGACGGCGACCGCGAACTGATCATCGACGGCCACCACAAGATCGCCGCCTACCGCGCCGAAGCCGTCGCCCCCGCCGTCGTCCGGATCCGCTTCGGTCAGGCGTACTCGGCCTCGTAGGCCGCGACGAGCTCGGCGTACACCGCCGACGAGTCGGGCAGCCGGTCGCCGTCCAGCGTGTGCACGCGGGTCAGCTTGCGCACGCTCGACGCCATGAAGACGCCGTCGCCCTCGACGAGGTCGCGCACGGTCAGCGGCTCCACCTTGACCACCCAGCCGGCCTTCTCCGCGCCGCGGAACAGCGCGGCCTGGGTCGTGCCCGGCAGGATGCCGATGCTCGACGGCGGCGTGTAGAGCGTCCGCCCCTTGGCGAGCACCACGGTCGACGTCGGGCCTTCGAAGACCGAGCCGTCGGCGGCGGTGAAAATCACATCGTCGGCGCCGCGGCGGCCCGCCTCGCGCACCGCGGCCATGTTCATCGCGTACGACAACGGCTTCGCGCCGAGCAGCAGCCAGGGCGCGCGCTCGGCGAGGTCCGGCGGGAAGCCGCGTTCGAGGGAGATCGCGGCGACTCCCTCGGCGCGCGCCTTCAAGATCGACGGCGGGATCTCGGACCCGAGGGCGAACCCGGTCGGGACGGCGGCGGGGTCGCCGTCGGATCCCCTGGTGTACACCAGTTTCAGCGTCATCTCGCGGCCGCCGGTCCACCGCTCGAGCACCTGGGCCACGACGCGTTCCCACACGCCGAGGTCGGGCTCGGGCAGGTCCAGCATGGCCGCCGAGCGGGCCAGCCGCTCGAGGTGCGGGCGCAGTTCACGGGGCTTGCCGTCGACGACCAGGATCGTCTCGAAGACGCCGTCGCCGCGCAGCAGACCGAGGTCGTCGACCTTGATCTGGGCGGTGTCGGGGTCGGCCGGGGTTCCGTCGAGGAAGACGAGGACGCGCATGCGGCCACGGTACTCACCTAGGCTGGGCGGTATGCCGTACCGCTCGCCGCTGCTGGACGTGCCCGGATCGATCCCTTCGCCCGACGACCACCCCGAAGCCGGCGTCCCCTGGCACTGGGGAGACCCGTTCGCGGAGCAGCGCACCGCGTCACGCGGCGTGGTCGTGATCGACCGGTCGCACCGCGAATTCCTCGCCGTCACCGGCGAAGAACGGTTGTCGTGGCTGCACCTGGTCATCTCGCAGCACGTGACCGAGCTGGCCGAAGGCTCGGGCACCGAGGCGCTGGTCCTCGACAGCCAGGGCCGCGTCGAGACGCACATGGTCGTGGCGCACCTCGACGGCACCGTCTACCTCGACACCGACCCCGGCACGAGCGTCACCAGCGCGCTGCCCAAGGGCGGCCCCCAGACGCTGCGCGAGTACCTCGAGGCGATGAAGTTCTGGTCCAAGGTGGACATCCGCGACGCGACAGAAGAGCTCGCGCTGCTCACCGTGCTCGGCCCGGACGCCGAGCGCGTGCTGAGCGCGGTCGGCGCCGAGGTCGGCCCGGAGCCGTACGCGGTCGCGGCGCTGCCGGGCGGCGGGTTCGCGCGGCGGATGCCGTGGCCCGGCCGGTCGAGCGTCGACTTGGCGGTCCCGCGTGCCTCGCTGGTGGACTGGTGGAAGCGGCTCACCGACGCGGGCGCGCGGGCGGCGGGCAGCTGGGTGTTCGACGCCCTGCGCGTCGAGTCGCTGCGGCCGCGGCTGGGTGTCGACACCGATGAGCGCACGATCCCGCACGAGGTGGGCTGGGTCGGCTCGGCCGCGCACGTCGCGAAGGGCTGCTACCGCGGCCAGGAGACCGTGTCGAAGGTCCACAACGTGGGACGCCCGCCGCGCAACCTCCTGCTGCTGCACCTCGACGGTTCGCCCGAGGTCACGCCCGAGACCGGCGACCCGGTGCTGCTCGACGGCCGGACCGTCGGCCGGATCGGCACGGTGATCCAGCACCACGAGCTCGGCCCGATCGCGTTGGCGCTGGTCAAGCGGTCTACTCCGGTGAACGCCGAGCTGCTGACCGGTTCCGAGGACAACCTCGTCCAGGCGGCGATCGACCCCGATTCCGTCCCGTCGGAGCAGCCCGCACCCGGCCGCACGGCGGCGGCGCAACTTCGTGGTTGAACCAAAGCCCCTGACAGCGAGATCACGCTCAACCGGGATAAACTGCGCTGTGATCGAAGTGCGGCCCGGCGGCAGGCGGCGGATCGACCGCGTGCTCGGCCCGGGGTACCTCAGCGGCCTGGGTGAACTGCCGCTGAAGGTGCTGCGCGAGCGGCGCGACGAAGCCGCGCAGGAAGAGACGGACCTGTCCTACCTGCGCCGGCTCCTGCACGCCCGGATCGACATCGTGCGCGCCGAGCAGGCCCGGCGCAGCTCCGGCGGCGAGTCCAGCATCGTCGACCAGCTGGCCACGATCCTCGCCGACAACGCGCTGGGCCCGGCCGCGGGCTCCGGGCGGCACCAGCAGCTGGAGCCGTCCCGCGCCGGCGAGCACCGGCGGCACGCTGAGGCGCTGATCGGCGACACGGACCTGACCGACGTCGAATCCCTGACGGACGAGAAGCTCGCCTCCGCTTTGGACACCTACGCCAGCGAAGAGCTGTCGGTCTCGTCCTTCCGGCGCGAGGTCCAAGGCGTGATGGACGCGCTCAACGCGGAGATCGCCAAGCGCTACCAGCAGGGTTCGGCCACTGTGGACGAGCTGCTGGAAAGCGAAGGCGGGCACGGCGAGTGACGAACCCCGTCCTCGCGGAGGTCGTCCGATCCGGTTTCGTGGAAAGCGTCCACCGCGGCGCGCTCGTGATCACCGGCCCCGAAGGCGACGCGCGCCTGGCCCTCGGTGACGTGACGTCGCCGGTCTTCCCGCGTTCGTCGAACAAGCCGCTGCAGGCGGTCGGCATGCTGCGGTCCGGACTGGACTTCACCGGCGAAGAGCTGGCGCTGGCGTGCGCGTCGCACTCCGGCGAGCCGGGGCACGTGAAGCGTGTGCTCGAACTGCTCGGCGCGGCCGGGCTGAGCGAAGACGACCTGGCGTGCCCGCCGGACTTCCCGCTGCACGTCCCGAGCATGCGCGACGCCGCCGAGCCGCGGCGCGTGATGATGAACTGCTCGGGCAAGCACACGGCGATGCTGACGACCTGCGTCCGCGCCGGCTGGCCGACATCGGGGTACGAGTCCCCGGACCACCCGCTGCAGCAGGCGCTCGCCGCGGTGGTCGCGGAGCTGACGGGCGAGCCGATCGCCCACACGGGCGTCGACGGCTGCGGCGCGCCCCTCTTCGCGTTCTCCTTGACGGGGCTCGCCCGCGCGTTCGGCCGGGTGGCGTCCGCGACTTCGGGTCCCGCTTCCGAAGTCGCCTCGGCCATGCGCGCGCACCCGTGGCTGGTGGCGGGGACGGGCCGCGAGGACACGGAGCTGATGTCCGCCGTGGACGGTCTGGTCGCCAAGGGCGGCGCGGAGGGCGTCCACGCGTTCGCACTCCCGGACGGGTTCGCGGTGGCGATGAAGATCGACGACGGCAACAAGCGGGCGTGCGCGCCCCTGGCGGTCGAGGCCCTGCGGTACTTGGGTGCGGACGTCTCGGGGCTCGACGAGCTGGCCCGCGGCTCGGTGCTCGGCGGCGGGCGCCCAGTCGGCGAGGTCCGGGTGCCCGAGCTGCGCTGAGCAGCCCCCGTTTTCCACGCTACCGGTGGGCACCGACGGTTTCGGACCGCTAGTTCGAGCGTTCCTTCGCCGCGAGGTCGCCCCAGAACTCGCGCAGGTCGGAGAACAGCTCCGCCAGCTCCTCGACGTTGCCCGAGCGCAGCGCGTCCAGGATGTCGTGGACCTCGTCCGCGGTGTTGTCCGACTCCAGGATCGGGTCGGCGAACAGCTGCACCAGGCCGCCGTAGTCGAGCTCGACGACCGAGTCCGCGTGGAAGTTGTCCAGCCACCGCCGCGTCTCGAACAGCACGCGCCCGGGCCCGGAGTCGCCGAACGTCTGCTCCAGCAGCTCGCCCGCCTCGCGCGCCCGGTGCTGCGCGTCGGCGAGGGTGGTGCGCCAGGACAGTTCGCGCTTCGGGTCGTCGCGGCCGCTGCCGAGCACCAGCCGGCGCTCGTCCGGGTCGACCAGCACGAACCACGGCAGCGGGACGGTCCACGTCGTCGACAGCGTGTGCGCCGCCGACGTGCTCAGGTCCGCCATCGCCGACTTCGTCCGCGCGCGGATCGTCTCCTGCGTGAAGCCGCCCTCGTCGAGGACGACGTTCTTCAGTGCCGGGTGCGCGTCCCCGATGAACGTGACCAGTGCCGCGGCCGAGCGGGCCCGCAGTTCCAGCGGGCAGACGAACGGTCCTTGCCCGGCCCGGCCGTCCGGCACGTCCTCGGGCGCGAGCACCAGGACGTCGGTCAGCAGGCTCGGCGCGGGACGCCCGTCGGCGAGCTCGGCGGGCAGCAGCCGCCGCGGCGCCGCGACCTGTGACTTGAGCCACATGGCCTGCTCGCGCGCCCCCGCGTCCGTCCGCCGCAGCTTGGCCGCCGCGACGGCCGCACGCAGCCGTTCGTCCGGCGGCTCGCCCAGGGCGAGCAGGGGTTCGTACACCCGCAAGTAGGCCGCGAAGGGACGGAGCACGAGTAGATCGTGGCACGCCTACCTGCGCCGATCGCCACCGACCGGCCGGTAACCGGTGTCCGGCCGACACTGTCACCACCGGCACACCGTGCCACGTCGCATCCAACCCCCGGGACACGGTACGGTGTGAGCAGGAAAGAATTGTCGAGACGATGCGGGGCCGCCGATTCCCCCGGCCGCCCCGCCCCTGTGCGAGGGGGTCGAGCCATGGGGCGCGGCCGGGCTAAGGCCAAGCAGACGAAGGTGGCGCGCGAGCTCAAGTACAGCTCGCACGAGACCGACTTCGATGCTTTGCAGCGCGAGCTGTCGAGTAACTCCTCCAGTGTCCACCACGAGGAGTCCGACAGCGATGATCAAGACCCGTACGACGATGGGTACGACGAGTACCGTCGTTGAGCACGCGTAACCGCGCGAGGGCGTAGCCGGGACACATCCGGCGACCGCCCTCGCGCGCTGCATGCTGCCTGTAAACGTGCGGGTTCGCGAGGCGGACGAAGGAGTGAGCCGGTGGTAAGTCGGGTTGGAGTCGTCGGGGCGGGCCTCATGGGGTCCGGCATCGCCGAGGTGCACGCCCGGTCCGGGTTGGACGTCGTAGTCACCGAGGTGAACCAGCCGGCGCTCGACGCCGGTAAGGCCCGCATCGAGAAGTCGCTGCAGCGCGGCGTCAAGAGCGGCAAGCTCTCCCCGGAGGACGCCGACGCGGCACTGGGCAGGCTCCGCTTCACGACGGACATCGCCGAGTTCGCCGACCGCGACCTGGTCATCGAGGCGATTCTCGAACAGGAGCAGGCGAAGGTCGACGTCTTCCGCCAGCTGGACAAGATCGTCGAGGCGGAAGACGCGCTGTTCGCGTCCAACACCTCGTCCATCCCGATCATGAAGCTGGGCATGGCGACGAGCCGGCCGCAGCAGGTGGTCGGCATCCACTTCTTCAACCCGGTGCCGGTGCTGCCGCTGGTGGAGCTGGTGCCCTCGCTGCTGACCAGCGAGGAGACGGCCCGCCGCGCGGAAGAGCACGCGACGACGGCCCTGGGCAAGACGGTCATCCGCTCCCAGGACCGCGCCGGCTTCATCGTGAACTCCCTGCTGGTGCCGTACTTGCTCTCGGCGATCCGCATGATCGAGTCGGGTTTCGCGTCGGCGGAGGACATCGACCGCGGCATGGAGCTGGGCACCGCGCACCCGATGGGCCCGCTGCGCCTGTCCGACCTGATCGGACTGGACACGATCAAGGCCATCGCGGACTCGATGTACGCGGAGTTCAAGGAGCCGCTGTACTCGTCGCCGCCCCTGCTGCTGCGCATGGTGGACGCGGGCCTGCTGGGCAAGAAGACCGGCCGCGGCTTCTACTCCTACGGCTGACCGAACTCCACGGGCGCATCGAAGGCGGCCCGCCGAGCGGCGCGCCGCAGTACGGCGAGGACGGCCGGCCCGAGCAGCACGATCGCGACCGCGTTCGTGATCGCCCGGCCGGTGTCCCAGCCGAGCGTCGAGGTGAGGATCGTGAACGCCGCGAACCGGTGCAGGTTGTCCGGTAGCGGTGCGCCGGGCACGAACCCGAGCTGGGTGCTGGTGCCGGCGAGGAACGGCCACGACCACAGGCTCATGAGCAGCCCGAAGAAGTAAGCCGCGAAGACGCCGTACGCGACGAGCATGGCGACCTCGGCTTTGCCACGCGGTTTGCGCGGCAGCAGCCCGGCCCCGAGCCCGATGAGCGAAGACGCGAGCATCTGGAACGGCAGCCACGGCCCCACGCCGGCGGTGAGCAGCGCGCTCGTGAACAGCGAGGTCGAGCCCAGCACGAACCCGAAGCCGGGGCCGAACACGCGCCCGGCGAGGACGAGCAGGAAGAAGACCAGCTCGATCCCGCCGGTGCCCGCGCCGAGGGGTCGTAGCCCCGCGTTGACGGCCGAGAGCACACCGAGCAGGGCGAGCGCTTTGGCATCGATGCCACCGCGGGAAAGTTCGGCGAGGACGACCAGGATCAGCACCGGCAGGGTCGCCATGAAGACGAACGGGGCGTCGGTGGTGTGCGCGGCCGCGGTGGGTTGCGGGTGCGCGAAGAGGGGCCAGCAGAACATGGCCAGCCCGAGGACGGTCGCGACCCCGAGGACCAGCGCTGGTTGGAGGGTTACGCGGACCGCGCGGGTCCGCGGGCCGAGGAAGTCAGTCATGACGAGACCTCCGATGACGCGACTTTGCGCGAGACGGCGCCGCTGGCCAACCCCGCGCCGAGCCGAGGAGCAGCTGGTCGCCGCAGGCCCTGGCAGCCGGCCGAACGAACCCGCAAAGCCTCGCCAGGCCAAGCGCCCAAAGAAGCCGCCGCTCGTGGCAGGCCTTGGCTTCCCGCCCGCCCGCCCCCGCCCTCCGCCTCCTCCGTTCTCATGCCAGCGCTTCCGCGACTTCGTCCACCGTCAACCACTTCTCCGGCGCCAAGATCTTCGCCACCTGTGGGGCGAACGCCGGCGAGGCGACGATCACCTCCTTCGTCGGGCCGTCCGCTACCACCTCTCCCTCGGCCAGCACCACCACGCGGTGGGCCACCGTGGCCACGAACTCGACGTCGTGCGTGGCCAGCACTACCGCGTGACCCTGCGAGGCCAGCTCTCGCAGGGTCGACGCGAAGCGCCTTTTCGCGTGGTAGTCCAGACCGCGCGTGGGCTCGTCCAAGAGCACGACCGGCGGGGCCGCCGCCAGCTGGACCGCCAGCACCAGCGCCAGTCGCTGCCCTTCGGAGAGATCGCCGGGGTGCGCTTCACCGGCTATCCCGGGGGCGAGCCGGTCCAGCAGGGCCCGGGCCGTTCCCGCCGGTACCTCGGACTCCGTGTCGGCCTGTGCGCACTCGGCGTCGACCGAATCGAGGTACAGCAGGTCGGCCGGGGTCTGCGGGACCAGCCCCACGCGCTGACGGGCCGCTCGTGGCTTGAGCGTTGCCGGGTCCGCGCCGCCGACGTCGACCTTCCCCGCCGACCTCGGGCCGCTGCCCTGCACCGCCCAGAGAAGCGACGACTTGCCGGAGCCGTTGCGTCCCATCAGCGCGACTACTTCCCCCTGCCCGACGCGCAGGTCCACCCCACGCACCGCGAGGACATCCCCGTGGCGGACCACCACCTCTCTCACGTCCAGTGCTTGACCGGTCACCGAGAGAGTACGACCCACCACCGACAATTTCTGAAGCCGCGACCGCAGCGGCCCCGCGACCCGCCGGGCGTCCCGGACCGACAACGGCAGCGGCGACCAGCCCGCGAGCCGCCCCAGCTCGGCGATCGGCGGGGCGATCGACGACCTCGCCAAGATCTCCGCGGGCGGTCCCGACCGGACCGAACCGTCGCCCGGCAGGTACAGCAACCGGTCCGCGTACTGCGCCACCCGCTCCATCCGGTGCTCCGCGACGACCACCGTCGTCCCGAGGTCGTGCACCAGCCGCGTGATCGCCGCCAGCACGTCCTCGGCCGCCGTCGGGTCCAGGGCCGACGTCGGCTCGTCGAGCACCACGACCGACGGGTGCGCCGTCAGCACCGAGCCGATCGCGACGCGCTGCTGCTGCCCGCCCGACAAAGTCCGAAGTGGACGGTGCCGCAGGTCCGCGATGCCCAGCAGGTCAAGGGTTTCCTCGACGCGCTTGCGCATGACGTCCGGCGCCACCGCGAGCTGCTCCATCGCGTACGCCAGTTCCTCCTCGACGGTGTCCGTGACGAACCCCGCGAGCGGGTCCTGCCCGACCACCCCGACGACCGAAGCCAGCTCACGCGGCGGGTGCGAAGCCGTGTCGAGCCCACCGACCAGCACACGACCGGCCAAGCGGCCGCCGGTGAAGTGCGGGACGAGCCCGTTGATCGCGCCGAGGAACGTCGACTTGCCGGCCCCGGTCGGGCCCGCGACCAGGCACAGCTCACCCTCTTCGACCTGCAGGGAGACGTCCGAAAGCACCGGGCGCGCCGCGTCCGGGTAGGTCACCGTGACCCGCGAGAACTCGATCACCGGACGACCTCCGGGGGAGGCGGCGCGACCCACGCCGGCAGCACCGCGACGAGCAGGGAAACCACGTGCACCAGGGAAACCTCCGGCCATCGCAACGGGCTCAACGACGGGAACAGGTTCGCCGGGTCGACCCGCGCGGACACGAACAGCAGCACGCACGACCCGACGCCGGCGAGCACGACGAGCGTCTCCGGCCACCGCCACGGGTCCGGCCGGTACGCGGTCCGCCGCACGCGCCGCCCGCCGACGACGAACCCCACGACCGCCACCGCCAGCCCCACGGCCAGCAGCGGCACGCCCGGCCACGACGACGTCCCGTCGAGCACGCCGTAGACGCCGACGCACACGCCGACCAGCCCGGACAGCACACAGGCGGCGATCAGCACCCGCACCCCGGGACTCAGGTACGCCCGGCGCCCGTAGCCCCGGGAGTCCATCGCGGCCGCCAGCCGCAGCGCCCGGTCCATCGCGTCCTCCAGCACCGGCACCACGATGCCCTTGACCGCCCGCAGCCCGCGAGTCCGGCCCGCCCGCAGCCGCCGCGCCCGCCGCACGCGCTGGACGCTCTCGACGAGCTGCGGCGCGACCGTCAGGGCCACCGTGACCGCCGTGCCCACCTCGTACAGGGCCCCGGGGACCGCCTTGAGCAGGCGTTTCGGGTTCGCCAGCGCGTTCGCCGCGCCGACGCAGACGACCATCGTCGCCAGCCGCAGGCCGTCGTAGAAGCCGCCGAGCAGCGCCTCCGCGGACGTCGGCCCGAGCAGGGACAACCCGGCCGTCATGGGGATCCGCGGCAGCGCCAGCAGGACGTGCCCGCCGTCTTCGCCGCCGACCAGGATCCGGAACAACACGCGCGACGCGACGATCAGCGCGCCGACGTACGCGTAGAGCCGGAACGCCAGCGCCCAGGGCGCGTCGCTGCGCCGGTTCGCGACGACGAACCCCGCGACCGCGATGATCAGGCCGAGCAGCAGCGGGTTCGTCGTCCGGCTGGCGGCGACGGCCAGCGCGAGCGCCCACACCCACCAGGCGCCGGGGTGCAGCGCCCTACTGCGCACGCCGGCGACGGGCCACGACGATCCCGGCGCCGGCGACCACCACGATCACGACGGCCCCGATGACCAGGCCCCACGGGAACGAACTGCCCTGCTGCGCCGGCGCCGGAGCGGGGTTGGCGGCCTGGCGCACCGGCGCGACGCGAGGCGGCGCCGGCAGGTCGTTCGCCGACTTCGGCCGCGCGAACGCCCAGCCCTCGAAGCCATCAGCGGCCGGCTTGGACGTCTGCGCGCCTTCCTGGCTCGACTCCCACTTGCCACCCGCCGCGGCGTGCCAGTAGCTCCAGTACGCCGTCGCCGACGGCATCCCCGCGCACGACTCGACGTCGGGCCCCGGCTTGCCGTCGATCCGGCAGGCCACGGCCAGGCCGTACTTCTGCGAGCCGGCGACGTCGATCCCGGCCTCCTGAAGGGCGGCGATGCCGTTCGCGGGCGTGCCGGGCGCGCAGCGGACGAGCGGCTGCGGGCCCAGGTCGCCGAAGTCGACGACCACCGTCACGCCGCCGCCCTCGGGGCAGGACCCCGCGGCGCCCGTCGCCGAGGCGGGCGCGACGCCCGCGAAGGAGGCACCCAGCAGGAGGGCGCAGACGGCGGACAAACGGGCGAAGCGTGCGGCGATCATGCAAGAACCATAACGAGCTATGGACGCGGTTCCGGCGCGACGCAGAGATCCCTCGGGGGTTCCGGGTGGCGGAGCCCCCGGCCCGGGGCGGAGCCCCGGCTGGTCACCGACACACCTAGACTGCGGGCCGTGGGACAGCTCATCGCGGACGGACAGCTGCGCGTCGGCCTGATCGGCGCCGGGCCGTGGGCGACGACGATCCACGCGCCCGGCCTGGCGGATCACCCCGGCACGGCGCTGACCGCGGTCTGGGCCTGGCGGCCCGAGGCCGCGCAAGCGCTTGCGGAGACGCACTGCGCGGCGGCCGCCGAGAGCGTCGAGGAGCTGTTCGAGCAGGTGGACGCGGTCGCGTTCGCCGTTCCGCCGTCGATCCAGGCCGAACTGGCCGTGCGCGCGGCCGAGGCCGGGAAGCACCTGATCCTCGAGAAGCCGATCGCCGCCGACCTCGCCGGGGCGCAGCGGCTGGCCGACGCCGTCGCGGCCGCGGACGTCGTCGCGCTCGTCGTGCTGACCCTGCGGTACTCGGCGCAGACCCAGGACTGGCTCGCCGACCTCGCCCAGGCGGGCGGCTGGGCGGGCGGGGGCGCGCGCTGGCTGTCCGGCGCCCTGCTCGGCGGCCAGTACGCCGCTTCGGAGTGGCGCCAGGACGACGGTGGCGCGCTGTTCGACATCGGCCCGCACGCGCTCGACATGCTGGACGCCGCGCTCGGCCCGATCACCGAGGTCGTCGCCGCGCGGCGGAGCCCCGGCGACCTCTGGCACCTGATGCTCGCCCACGAAGCCGGCGTGATCAGCACCGCGACGCTCTCGCTGCGGCTGCCGGTGCAGCCGACCGTCGTCGAGGTCGCCGTCTGGGGCGAGCACGGCTACCGGACGCTCGGGCGCAAACCGGGCTCGGCACAGGAGTCCTACACCGCGCTGCTGGACGACTTCGCCGCGATGATCGCGAGTGGCACGACCACGCATCCGTGCGACGTCCGGCGCGGCCTGCACCTGCAGGCCCTGCTCGAGCAGGCCCGCACGCTCGCCGAGTAGTACACAGGGCCGGCCCGCGGATTTGCGTTGTGAAGTAAGGCTTCCTCACAAACTCCCCGAATCCATCCACAGGGTTGTCCACAGTCTCCACTGTGGACAGTGCGCCTCCTGACCGAACCACGGGACGACAAAAGCCGCCACCGGAAAGATCACCGAATAGTGCGGCGCCCTCGGACTGCCGAGTTGATCTTGCGGTGCGAAGGTGAAGTCGAGTGGAGGGGTTCCAAGAGAGGACGCGCATGGAAGCGCTGCTTCGCGCCTTCTGGGGGATGATTCCGATTTCGGCGATCGCGCTGCCGTACGCGCTGCTGGGATGGCCGCTGCTCGCGGCCCGGCGGCGGCGGAGACTCCCGGCCCGCTTCGCGATCGCGACGGCCGGCGTCGACTGCGCCGCCGCGCTCCTGGCCTTTCTCGTGCTTTGCCTGGTCATCATGCCGGTCGGCGACTCTTCCGACAGCACTCTCGATCTCGTTCCGGGCTCCGACATCACCGCCGCTTTCGCCGACGACGATTCACTCTGGCAGGTGATCGGCAACGTCCTGCTGCTCTGTCCGCTCGGCGCTCTGCTGCCCCTGCGGATGCGCCGGCTGCGCACGCTTTCGCGGGTGGCGCTGGCCGCGTTGCTCGCGTCCGTGCTGGTGGAGGGTACGCAATATCTCATCCACTGCGGCCGGGTCACG
Source organism: Amycolatopsis sp. NPDC114478 (assembly GCF_055633805.1). NCBI lineage: Bacteria > Bacillati > Actinomycetota > Actinomycetes > Pseudonocardiales > Pseudonocardiaceae > Amycolatopsis > Amycolatopsis sp. NPDC114478. The sequence continues at coordinate 553,121 of NZ_JBVKDO010000004.1, forward strand.
TCAACCGACGACGTCCTGCTCAACACGGCGGGCGCGACGCTCGGCGCCGCGCTGAGCCGGCGCGGCTGGCGCGCGCTCGACGTCCCGCCGCCGGTGCCGGTGGCGATCCCGGCGCAGCGCCGGACGATCTGCGAGGCGCCGACGCTCCGGCTGCGCGTCCCGCGTTCGGTCTGGGACAAGCGCTACGCGGCCGTCGCGCACCCGGAACGCCAGTAAATCCGGTTGCCGGCCGTGCCACGATGGCCGTGAGACGGTGCCCCTTCGAGCCGAAAGGCTCACATGTCAACCATTCAGGCGTATGTCCGCAAGACGGCACCACGCGGCCGGGACACCGAGCGGGTCGGCCCCTTCCTGGCCACCTACTCGCCGGGCACCCCGCACCCGATGCTCAACTACGCGATCCCGGACGACGGCGCGCGGCCGACGCCGGCCGAGATCGGCGCCCTGACCGGGGCGTACCGGCGACGGGACCTGCTCCCGCGGCTGGAGTACTTCACCGACGTCGCCCCCGCCCTGGAGAAACTGCTGGTCGACGCGGGGTACGAGCTGGAACGGCGGGTGCCGCTGATGACCTGCGCGCCGGCCGAGCGGGTCGACAAGTCGGCTCCGGCGGGGATCCGGCTGCGCGCACCGGAGTCCAGCGAAGACTTCCGGCGGATGCGGTCGGTGCAGAACACGGCCTTCGGCCAACCCGCGGAGATCGGCGACGACGAGGTCGAGCAGCTGAAGACCAGCGGACGGCACCTCCTCGCGGAAGCTTACGGCGTGGTCGTCGGCGGCGGGCTCGCGCTCGAAATCGTCGACGGCACCACCGAGGTCGCCGGGATCGCGGTGCTCGAGCCGTACCGCGGGCGCGGGATCGCCGCGGCGCTCACCGCCCGGCTGACCCGCGAAGTGCACGAGGCCGGCGCGCACACGGCGTTCCTCACCCCCGGTGACCTGGGGATCGGGACCGTCTACGCCCGCGTCGGCTACCGGCCGGCGGGCGAGTGCGTGCACCTCTCCCTGGCCTAGTCGTCGAACCGGCCGGAGCGGCCACGCTTCACGTCGCTCCGGCGCTTCTTCGACGCCAGGCGGCGCTCCTTCGAACCGCGGGACGGTTTCGTGGGGCGACGCTTGGCGGGCGGCGGCGCCGACGCGTCGAGCAGGAGGTTCGCGAGCCGGCCGCGCGCCGCCTCGCGGTTCTGCAGCTGAGAGCGGTGTTCGCTGGCCGCGATCGTCAGGACGCCGTCGACCAGCCGGGGTTCGAGCGCGGACAGGACGCGGTCGCGCAGGTGCTCCGGGATCGACGGCGAGGCGGCGACGTCGAACGACAGCTCGACGCGCGAGTCCGTAGTGTTGACGCCCTGGCCGCCGGGTCCGGACGAGCGCGAAAAGCGCTCGCTCAACTCGGCTCCCGGGATCGTGAACCGGGAGCCGATCACCACGTCTTCGGCTGCCACGTCAACCAGTGTGACAGTCGCGATCAACCACGTTTCTAGAAGCGCGGGTGGTCGCCCGAAAGCACCGCGCGCGGGCCGTCGACGTCGCCGGCGGGCTGGACGTCGCCCAGGATCCAAGCGGGGACGTGCCGCGCGGTCAGCATGGCCAGCGCGCGGTCGACGTCCTCGGCGCCGACGATCGCGACCATGCCGACGCCCATGTTGAACGTCTTCTCCAGCTCGGCCCGCTCGACCTTGCCGCGCTGGCCGATCAGGGCGAACACCGGCGCCGGCGTCCAGGTGCCGCGCTCGAGCCGGGCGACCAGGCCGCGCGGCATGACGCGGGCGAGGTTGGCCTCCAGGCCACCGCCGGTGATGTGCGCGAACGTCCGGACCTCGGTTTCGGCCGCGAGCGCCAGGCAGTCCTTCGCGTAGATCCGCGTCGGCTCCAGCATCTCCTCGCCGAGGGTGCGGCCGAACTCCTCGACGTGGCCGCCGAGCGGCATCCGCGCGATGTCCAGCAGCACGTGCCGGGCCAGGGAGTAGCCGTTCGAGTGCAGGCCGGACGAGCCGAGCGCGAGCACGACGTCCCCGGGGCGGACCTTCTCCGGCGAGAGCAGCTGGGACGCCTCGACGACGCCGACGCCGGTGGCCGACATGTCGTAGTCGTGCTCGCCCATCAGGCCCGGGTGCTCGGCGGTCTCGCCGCCCAGCAGTGCGCAGCCGGCCTGGACGCAGCCCTCGGCGATGCCGCCGACCAGCGCGGCGATCTTCTCCGGGTGCACCTTGCCGACGGCGATGTAGTCCTGCAGGAACAGCGGCTCGGCGCCGGTCACGACCAGGTCGTCGACCACCATGGCGACCAGGTCGATGCCGACCGTGTCGTGCTTGTCCAGCGCCTGCGCGACGGCGATCTTGGTGCCGACGCCGTCGGTCGACGACGCGAGCACCGGCTCCTTCCACTTGTCGAGCTTCAGGGAGAAGAGCCCGGCGAAGCCGCCGACGCCACCCAGGACCTCGGGGCGAGTGGCCCGCGCGGCGTGCGGCTTGAGCAGCTCGACGGCTTGGTCACCGGCGTCGATGCTGACCCCGGCGGCGGCGTACGTGGCGCTCGTGGACTCGCTCACGGTGGAAGGACTCCCTCTGGAAGGAACTGCTAGGGACGCCGGACGGCGTCTTCGGCACCGTACCCGGCGGGGCTGACCGGGGTCGCCGCGCCATTGACCGAGTCGAGGCTTTCGAGCAGGTGCTTCCCGATCAGCGCGTCCTCCGGCAGCGGGATCGGGTACTCGCCGGAGAAGCACGCCGTGCACAGCCGCGACTTCGGCTGTTCCGCGGCCGCGACCAGGCCGTCCAGGGAAATGTAACCCAGGGAGTCGGCTCCGATCGAGCGCCGGATGCCGTCGAGGTCGACGCCGTTGGCGACGAGCTCGGCCCGCGAGGCGAAGTCGATGCCGTAGAAGCACGGCCAGCGCACGGGCGGTGACGCGATCCGGACGTGCACCTCGAGCGCGCCGGCCTCGCGCAGCATCCGGACGAGCGCGCGCTGGGTGTTGCCGCGGACGATCGAGTCGTCCACGACGACCAGGCGCTTGCCGCGGATGACGTCCCGCAGCGGGTTCAGCTTGAGCCGGATACCGAGCTGGCGGATGGTCTGCGACGGCTGGATGAACGTGCGCCCGACGTAGGCGTTCTTCACCAGGCCGGTGCCGTAGGGGATGCCCGAGCCCTGCGCGTAGCCGATGGCGGCGGGCGTGCCGGACTCCGGCACTGGCATCACGAGGTCGGCTTCGACCGGCTGCTCGGTGGCCAGCCGGCGGCCGATTTCGACGCGGGTGGCGTGCACGCCGCGACCGGCGATCGTGGTGTCGGGGCGGGCGAGGTAGACGTACTCGAAGACGCAGCCCTTGGGGTCCGGGTTCGCGAACCGCGAGGAGCGCAGGCCCGCGGCGTCGATCGCGATGAGCTCGCCGGGCTCGACCTCGCGGACGAAGGACGCGCCGACGATGTCGAGGCCCGCCGTCTCGCTGGAGACGACCCAGCCGCGCTCGAGCCGGCCGAGCACCAACGGGTGTACCCCGTGCGGGTCACGCGCCGCGTAGAGCGTGTTCTCGTCGGAGAACACCAGGCAGAAGGCGCCCTTCAGGGTGGGCAGCAGGTCCATCGCGGCGGCTTCGATGCCCTTGTCGGCGGCGTTCGCGGCGAGCAGCCCGCAGATCAGGTCGGAGTCGCTGGACGAGCCGGTCAGGCCCGCGTGCGGCTTGAGCCCGGCCTCGATGGTGCGTTCGCGCAGCTCCGCCGTGTTGACGAGGTTGCCGTTGTGCGCGAAGGAAAGGCCGCTGCCGGTCTCGGTGGTGCGGAAGATCGGCTGGGCGTTCTCCCAGATGGTCGCGCCGGTGGTCGAGTACCGGCAGTGCCCGACGGCGATGTGGCCCTGCAGCGACTGCAGGATCTGCTCGTCGAACACCTGGCTGACCAGGCCGAGGTCCTTGAAGACCACGATCTGCGAGCCGTCGGAGACGGAGATGCCGGCGGCCTCCTGGCCCCGGTGCTGCAGGGCGTAGAGGCCGTAGTAGGTCAGCTTCGCGACTTCTTCCCCCGGAGCCCAGACGCCGAAGACGCCACACTCCTCACGGGGTTCCGGGTCGGGCTGGTCGGACACGAGCTGCGGGTCGGAAACCACCGAAGGTGCTCCCAGGAAGACGTGGTCAGGCCGATTTCAGTGTAGACGGTGCGGACATGGGTCAGGCCCCGCCCGACGTGGTACTGACCACTTCGGACAGGGCCTGAAGTCTTCACCTCTAGCAAGCGTCCGGCAGCTGGAGGATCTCCGTGAGCACTTGCGCGCCTTCCCCGCGGCGGCGCCACAACCAGCGCTCCGGCTCGAAGATGTTCTCTTCGGTGCCGGGCATCCGGGTCGCCACGACGTCGTCTTCGGCGTTGAGCCGGACCACGTCCACCACGTCATCGTGCACCCGCACGCCGACGACGGCGAGGACCTCACCGCTCTCGTCGGCGGGGTGGACGAACTGGTAGCCACGGGCCACCAGTTCCTGCAGACCGGTCTCGATGTCGAAGACGGGGGCGACGGCCTCAGCCGAGGACATCGTCGAACTCACCGTCCTTGGCCCCGGCCAGGAAGGCCGCCATCTCGGCGCGCGTGTAGACGAGCGCCGGGCCGGTCGGGAAGCGCGAGTTGCGCATCGCGATCTCACCGCTGGACAGCGGCGCGACCTCGACGCAGTTGCCGACGGCCCCGCTGTAGCTCGCCTTGCGCCACTCGGCACCGGACAGCCGGTCGGCCGGGATGCCGTTCTCGAATCGCTCAGCCATGGTCCCACCTCTCGATGTGGAAAAGCTTCCAGGGCGTTGCATCTGCATGTGCATTTGCCCGCGTATCGGAGGCTAGCACGTGTGCCTGCAGCGGTAAATGCACGTGCAGAATTTCTTGCAAAGTTCTCGGACGGTAAAGAATCATCAGGTCACGGTTAACCTATCGGGTGATAGGTGGCGACTCTAATGGCTCAGCTGCTACTAGGGGTTACCGCTCAGTGGGGACACGTCCGCACCGGCGGGGTGGTTCACCGGGACCGGTTCCGGGACTCAGATCTCCGCGCGACGCTTGGCGAGCAGAGCGCGGCTCCGCTCCGGCGTCTCCGCGTCGACCGCCAGCATGTCGAGCGCGCGGCTGTACTTCTCGATCTCTTCGCGCTTTTCGATGTAGTGCGCGCCGGTCAGGTACTCGACGTACGCGATGTTCGGCAGTTCCGGTTCGCCGAACCGCAGCAGCGAAAACGCGTGCTCGGCCGACAGCCCGCTTCGCGAATACGGCAGGACCTGCACGGACACGTGCGGCAGCGCGCTCATCTCCAGCAGGTATTCGATCTGCTGCTTGAGCACCTTCATCCCGCCGATCGGGCGGTGCAGCACCGACTCGTCGAGCACCATCCACACGCGGGGCGCGTCCGGCCTGCTGAACATCTTCTGGCGCCGCATCCGCAGCGCGACCAGCTGGTCGACGCGCTCGTCGGCCATCTCCGGGCGGCCGTGGCTGAAGATCGCTCGAGCGTACGGCTCGATCTGGAGCAGGCCCGACACGTACAGCGGCTCCCAGATCTGGATCCGGGCGGCGGCTTCTTCGAGGCCGACGAGGTCGGTGAACCAGTTCGGCATCGTGTCGCCGAAGCGGCGCCACCAGCCGGGCTCGTTCGACTGCTTGACCATGTCGAGGAACGTCTGGCGCTCGGTCGCGTCCTCGACGCCGTACATCGTGAGCAGGTCGGTGACGTCGCGTTCCTTGAAGCCGACGCGGCCCAGTTCGAGGCGGCTGATCTTGGACTCGGAGCCCCGGATGTTGTAACCGGCCTGCTGACGGGTGATGCCGGCCTCTTCGCGGAGTCGCCGGAGCTGCGAGCCCAGGATCATGCGGCGCGCCGTGGGGCCGATGTTCTGTTCACCTGCGGACGCGTTCACCGCGTTCATTCCCGGACCTTCCGCGCTCACGTCACCAGGGGGTTCTAGCCCGACTACCGAAAGTACACGTTGGGCCGTCCTGCGCAAAGAGGTGACCCGGTTTACCGCATGCGTGTGTAGTCCTACTCTACGTAGAGTACGAGACTTTCGACACAGAACTTGCGAGGTTCAAGATGCCCGACGCCGCGACCCGGACCGAACGAGTTCCCGTGGGGGTCGACCCGACCCGAGCGAGCATCGCGCGCGTGTACGACGCCTTCCTGCTCGGGAAGGACAACTACGAAATCGACCGGGAGGTCCTGCACAAGGTGCAGCAGGCCGCACCGGAGGCGCAGGACCTCGCGTTCGAGAACCGCGGCTTCCTCATCCGCGTGTGCCGCTTCCTCGCGAGCCAGACCGGCATCACCCAGTACCTCGACCTCGGCTCCGGCCTGCCGACGGCGGAGAACACCCACCAGGTCGTCCAGCGGATCCACCCCGAGGCCACGGTCGTCTACGTCGACAACGACCCCGTGGTCCTCGCGCACGGCCGGGCGCTGCTCGAGGAGAACGAGCACACGCACTTCGTCGCCGAAGACATCTTCGAGCCGCAGCGCATCCTCGAGAACGAGGTCATCCGCGAGCACATCGACTTCACGCAGCCGCTCGTGCTGCTGCAGATGGGCACGCTGCACCACTTCAAGGGCGACGCCGACCGGCCGAAGGAGATCATGAAGGCGTACGTCGACGCGCTGCCGTCCGGCTCCTTCGTCGGGCTCAGCCACTTCTTCGACCCCGAGAACGAGGACTCCGCGACCGCCCGCCGCATGGAGGACTTCTTCGTGCACAGCCCGATGGGCTCCGGCACGTTCCGGACGCAGAAGCAGATCGAGGAGCTGTTCGCCGGCCTCGAGCTCGTCGACCCCGGCGTGACGCTGTGCGCCGACTGGTGGCCGGACGGCCCGCGGCTCAAGGAGCTCAACGTCGCGCAGCGGACGATCGCCGGCGGCGTCGGCCGAAAGCCGTAGCGAGGCCGTCAGAGCCGGACGACCGGCAGCCAGTGGGAAAGGTCGGCCCGGGTGCCCGACGCGGACACCCGGCCGTCCGCCACCGCGGTGGTCCAGTCCAGCCGGCCGGTGGCCAGTTCGAGCCAGGTGCGCGGGTCGGTCTCGATCACGTTCGGCGGGGTGCCGCGGGTGTGCCGCGGCCCCTCCACGCACTGCACCGCCGCGAAGGGTGGCACGCGGACTTCGACCGTGCGGCCCGGCGCGTCGGCCGCGAGCGCGCGCAGGCTGAGCCGGACCGCCGCGGCCAGCTCCGGCCGTGCGGGATCGGGCGCGTCGCCCTGCAGCCACGGGGAAATCGCCAGCACCGCCGCACGTAACTGTCCGGGGTCGACCGAACGCGAAGAGGCCATGGGCAAACAGTAGAGTGGCGCACCAAGACTTTTCAGGCACACCCGAGAACGTGGGGATGACGATGGCGCAGCGGGACGAGGCGGATCGGATGGTTTCGCAGCAGCCCACCGGAAGCGGGCCCGATCGCCCCGGCAAGCACAGCAAGCCCAACCGCGCCGCGCGCCGCGGCGGGCAGCAGGCCCGGCGCTCCGGCAAGCACGGCACGCCCGAGATCACCGCGGAGATGCGCGCGAACGCCCGCGCCAACCCGAACAGCTGGCTCTACGTCATCGACGAGGCCTTCGACCCGAACGGCCCGGTGCCGTCGTGGGCGGTCGTCGGCGCGTACCCGGTGAACGGCGCCGGCGACGTCGTCGCGGACTTCCACCCGAACGACCGCTACCGGCCCTCGCCCAAGGCGCTCGGCTTCCCGGACCCGACGACCGACCTCGAGCAGCTGCTGCAGCTCGTCCGCACCGAGCACCGGCCGGCGTCGGACCTGCCTAAGGTCGTGCTCGACGCGACGCTGTTCGTCTACGCGATGTCGCCGGTGCAGCGCACGGTGATCGGCTTCCACAACACCGACGGCCGGGTGATGGTGCCCGCGTACACGCGCAAGGCGCTGGTGCCGCGCGAGTGGCCGCACGCGCGCGCGGTGCTCGGCCGCGACATCGTCGGCCTGCTCGGCGGGCACCCCGTCGCGATCAACCCGCACGACCTGATCACCGCCGTCGTGCCGGCCGAGCACCTGCTGAAGGCGCTGGCCGACGAACAGCGCTGACCTGCGGGTTTAACCCCATCGAGTGACCACCCGAGTCGCCGATCCGGCGACTCGGGTGCATCGTGAGGCTGGATAAGTCTCGCGAGACGGGTGGGGAGCATGAGGGTGAAACGTTCGCTGCTGCCCTTGGCCGTCGCCGCCATGCTCGTCTCCGGGCAGGCGCCGGCGACGGCCGACGACATCTACGCCGGCGCCGAGGACCACTACGCCGGTTCGCAGATCGCCAAGGTCGAAGGCGTCGACGCGGCGCCCGGCGTGCTCTACGACGGCGACGCCCAGCAGCTCGGCCACGACGTCAGCGGGCACCAGGGCCCGGTCGACTGGCCCGGCGCGGCGCGCACCGGCGCGAAGTTCGTCTACGTCAAGGCGACCGAGGGCACCGGCTTCACCAACCCGCAGTTCGCCCAGCAGTACAACGGTTCCTACGACGCCGGCCTGATCCGCGGCGCCTACCACTTCGCCCGGCCGGACGTCTCCGACGGCGCGTCGCAGGCGCGCTACTTCCTCGCCCACGGCGGTGGCTGGTCGGCCGACGGGAAAACGCTGCCCGGCGCACTCGACGCGGAGTACAACCCGTACGGCGAAACCTGCTACGGCAAGGACGCGGCCGGGATGGTCCGCTGGATCAGCGACTTCTCCGAGACCTACCGCGCGGCCACCGGGCGCTACCCGACGATCTACACGTCGACGAGCTGGTGGAAGCGCTGCACCGCGAACAACGGCGGCTTCGGCGCCAATCCGCTGTGGATCGCCCGCTACAACACGTTCATCGGCGAGCTGCCGGCCGGCTGGAGCGTCCACACGATCTGGCAGTTCGCGGACAGCGGCAGCCTGCCCGGCGACCAGAACTGGTTCAACGGCTCGGCGGACCGGCTGCGCGCCCTCGCGCTGGGCTGACCGGCCGGCTCACGAATTATAGGTGTTAACTGGTCACCGGTTGACGATCATCCTCCCGGGAAAATCACCCACACGTATACCCAATTTCACGGAACTGAGTGACAAGAAGCCATCTCGTCCTCAACAATCGTGCACGGGCGGCTACCTGCAGTAAGCCGTCCTCAGCGAGGGTATCTGTGAAGGGATTCAACGATGTCCACTTCCCGAAGAGGGCGGCTGTTCGCTGCCCTGGTCGTCCCGGCCACGCTGCTCCTGCTCAGCAGCACGGCCCAGGCGACGACCTTCTCCCCCGAGGTCGACCCGGTGGCCGCGATCAACGCGGACATCGCGCAGCACGACCACGAACTGGGGTCGCAGATCCGGCGCGTCGAAGGCGACAAGTCGACCCCGGACACGCAGAAGGCGGCGCAGCAGCCGCAACCCGGCCAGGCCATCCCCGGCCAGGTGCTGGCCACCGTGGCCGGCATGGACGTCGCCGGCTACCAGGGCAACGTCGACTGGGCGAGCTGGTGGAACCAGGGCAAGCGGTTCGTCTGGACCAAAGCCACGGAGAGCACCAGCTACACCAACCCGTACTTCGCGCAGCAGTACAACGGCTCCTACAACCAGGGCTTCATCCGGGGCGCCTACCACTTCGCCACCCCGAACACCGCGAGCGGCGCGGCGCAGGCCCGGTACTTCGTCGCCCACGGCGGCGGCTGGTCGAAGGACGGCAAGACGCTGCCCGGCGCGCTGGACATGGAGTACAACCCGTACGGCGATACCTGCTACGGGCTGAGCAAAGCCGGGATGACGTCGTGGATCCTCGACTTCCACGACACCTACCACTCCCTGACCGGCCGCTACCCGGTGATCTACACGTCGACGAGCTGGTGGGGCAGCTGCGTGAGCGGTGACTTCTCCAGCACGGCCCCGCTGTGGGTCGCGCGGTACGCGTCGTCGGTCGGCACGCTGCCCTACAACTGGGGCTTCTACACCGTTTGGCAGTACACCTCGAGCCCGCTCGACCAGGACACCTTCAACGGTGCCTACGACCGGCTCCAGGCCCTCGCCAACGGCTGACCCGCACCCCGCCTCACCCCGGCTCCCGGATCGTGACGACTTCGCGTCTTCGCGCCCGGGAGCCGGTTTCATGCCGTACCGTCCGAGCTTGCAGAATGCTGCTCACCACGTCCTGGGGGAACCGCAGAGGCCTTGCGGACGTCGGAAGCGCACGAACACCCAGCGCCCGGAAGGCATGAAAGATGACGTACCCGCCTCAGCCGGGCCAGCCCGGCCAGCCCGACCCGTACGGCCAGCCGCCCCAGTCCGGTGGCTTCCAGCAGCCGTACCCGCAGCAGGGTGGGTGGGACCCCAACCAGCAGCAACAGCCGTACCCGACGCAGCAGTACCCGCAGGGCTTCGACCCGAGCCAGCAGCAGCAGGGTTACCCGTCGGGCGGGTTCCCGCAGAGCCCGCAGCCGCAGTGGGGTGACCCCAACGCCCAGCAGCAGCAGCAAGGGTGGGCCGACCCGAACGCGCAGCAGCAGTCGGCGTGGGCGGACCCGAACGCGCAGCAGTACGGCCAGCAGGCCTGGGACCCGAACCAGGGCGGCCAGATGGCGGGCTGGGAGCAGTCCGGCGGCTACGGCCAGGGCTTCGGCGGGCCGCCGGCGCCGCCGAAGAAGAGCAAGACCGGGATGTGGATCGCCATCGGCGCCACCGTGGTGGTCGTGCTGGCGGCCCTCGGCGTCACCGGCTTCGTCGCGCCCGGCTTCTTCCTGTCGAAGGACAACAACGTCGCGGCCCCGCCGTCGTCGAGCACGTCGGCCAAGCCCTCGACACCGAAGTCCACCACGAAGAAGGCCCCGACGACCAGCAAGGCGCCGTCGTCCGGCGGTGGCGCGGAGGCCAAGGTCGTATTGCAGGGCTTCATCGACAAGCTGAACGCGGGCGACAACGCGGGCGCGCTCGCGCTGGGCTGCTCGGACTCGAAGGACCTGCTCGACTCGTGGCTCAAGACGTTCCTCAAGCCGCCGCTGCAGCTGACGCTCGGCGACGTGCCGGACGACCAGTTCCTCGTCGAGGGCCAGGTCACCGGGACGTCCGCGGGCAAGAACGTCAAGGGCACGCTGAGCGCGACGAACTTCGACGACAAGGGTTTCTGCGTCAGCACGATGCTGGTTTCCTGACCCGGTGAAGCTGTGGCGATCCCCGCTGGCGTGGACGTTCCTCGCGTCGGTGGTCCTGCTGGCGGGCGTCGGCGGCTGGTTGCTGACCGACCCCGCCACCAGCCGCAGTGAGGCGCTGAAGACGGGCGGCCTCGCCGGCGGCGCGATCGTGGCGCTGTACGCGCTGTGGCTGAACGACCGGCGCCGCCGCGTCGAGGAGCGGCGCCAGGACATCGAGCGCCGCCGCCACGAACTGGAGTCGCAGCGCGCGGAGCAGGACCGCGAGCGGGTGGCGGACGAGCGGTTCGCGAAGGCCGTCGAGCTGCTGGGTCATGACGCGGACCAGGTGCGGGTCGGGGCGCTGCACGCGTTGGCGGGGTTGGCGCGAAGCCGGCCGGAGTACACGCAGACCGTGCTGGACGTGCTGTGTTCGTACCTGCGGCGGCCGTTCAAGCGGCCCGAGCCGGATTCCGAGAATCCGGAACCGGAGCGCGAGCTGACGGTCCGGCTCACGGCGCAGCGCCTGGTCACGGATTTGCTGCCCGCGAGCGACGCCGAAGGCCCGGCGTACGACCTGGACCTGACCGGCGCGACGCTCGAGTACTTCGACCTTTCGGGCAAGCTGGTCGGCGGCCTGCTGCTGCGGTACGCGTCTCTGCACAGCAGCACCAACTTCAGCGGATGCCGGTTCACGGGCCGCGTGTACCTCACCGCCGCGGGCACGGCGAAGGGACGCTTGGTCGGCTACTTCCGCTGCCGCGGCGCGGTGTTCGAGAGCCACGCGTGGTTCAGCGGCACGGCCTTCGACGAGGACGCCGACTTCACCGAGACGGAGTTCGCGGGGAAAACCACCTTCAAGGACGCGAAGTTCGCGAAGGACGCGGTGTTCTCCGGGGTGGTCGCGTCTTGCGAGCTGGACCTGCGGCGCACCCGCTTCGAGGGGCAGACCGACCTGAGGTTCGCCTCGCTGCCGAAGTCCGTTTCGCTCTACAACACGCTGGTGCGCGACGAGAAGGACGTGCAAGTGCCGGCGGAGTGGAAGCTCGAGGAACTGCGCGACGGCGAGTCCCGGATCACCGCGGTGAGCGGGTGAAGCGCGTCTCGCCGCTCCTGCTGGCGTTCGCGTTGAGCGTGGTCGTGTTCGCCGTGACGCTGGCCTGGCTGCTCGCGGACCGCGCGACCAGCCGCGGCGACGCGCTCAAGACCGCGGGCCTGGCCGGCGGCGCGGTCGCGGCGTTGTACGGGCTGTGGCTGAACGACCGCCGCCGGCGCGTCGAGGAGGACCGGCACGAGCTCGAGCGGACGCGGATTTCCGACGAGCGGTTCGCGAAGTCGGTCGAGCTGCTCGGGCACGAGGCCGACCAGGTGCGCGTCGGGGCGATCCACGCGCTGGGCGGCCTCGCGCGGACCCGGCCGGAGGTCTACGCGCAGACCGTGCTCGACGTGTTGTGCGCGTACCTGCGGCGGCCGTTCGAGGACGACGATTCGGCTGAGGCCGCACGGGAGTCGCAGGTCCGGCGCACGGCGCAGCGGGTGATTCGAGCGTCGCTGCCGGACGCCGGGACCGGTCCGGCGTACACCCTCGACCTCTCGGGCGCGCGGCTCGATCGGTTCAACCTTTCGGGCAAGCACGTCGGCTTGCTGGGGGCGCAGGGTGCGACGATCGTCAACGGCGTTTTCCTGGTGGACACGGCGTTCACGGGATCGGTGTTCCTGACCGGGGCGAGTGCGGACGGGCCGGTCGACCTGACGCGGACGCGGTTCGGCGCGGGGACGGGGTTCCGGGACTTCACCGCGCACGACGAGGTGCGGTTCGAGGGTGTTTTCTTCGCGCAGCCGCCGGATTTCGGCGAGGCGAGGTTTCCGGCCGGGACCGAACTGCCCTGAGCAGCCCCCGTTTTCCACGCTAGCGGAGGGCACCGACAGTTCGCGGTGCCCTCCAGTCACGTGTCCACAGGTCAGTCGAACAGGGCCGGGAGCGTGGACTCCCACGCCGTGCGGAGCTCGTCGAGCGTGAACTCCGTGATGCCCTGCAGCTCCAGCGTTCCCGACTCCGGGTCCACCACGCCCGTCTTGCGCCAGGGCAGTCCGCGGGCCGTGCACATCTCGGTGAAGCGCAGCTCCTCCGTGCGCGGGACCGCCACCAGCACGCGGCCCGCCGACTCGGAGAACAGCTGGACGAACTGGTCCTGGTCCGCGTCCAGGAACACCCGGGCGCCACACTGTCCGATGAGGACGGTCTCGACCAGCGTCTGGATCAGGCCGCCGTCGGAGAGGTCGTGGGCCGCCGAGATCATGCCGTCGCGAGAACCCGCCACCAGGATCTCGCCCAGGAGCTTCTCGCGGGCCAGGTCCACGCGCGGGGGCACGCCGCCGAGGTGGCCGTGGAGTTCGCGGGCCCACGCCGACCCGTCCAGCTCGTCGTGCGTTTCGCCCAGCAGCAACAGGGTTTCGCCCGCCTCCGCGCCGATGCCGGTCGGGATGCGGCGGGTCACGTCGTCGATCACGCCGAGGACGCCGATCACCGGCGTCGGCAGGATCGCCGTCGAGCCCGTCTGGTTGAAGAAGCTCACGTTGCCGCCCGTCACCGGGATGCCCAGCTCGACGCAGCCGTCGGCGAGGCCGTGCACCGCCTGCTCGAACTGCCACATCACGCCCGGGTCCGTCGGCGCGCCGAAGTTCAGGCAGTCCGACACCGCGACCGGGGTCGCGCCGCCCGTCGCCACGTTGCGGTACGCCTCCGCCAGCGCCAGCTGCGCGCCGCGGTACGGGTCCAGGTAGACGAACTTGCTGTTGCAGTCCGTCGCGACCGAGACGCCGCGGCCGGACGACTCGTCGATCCGGATCATGCCCGAGTCCGACGGCTGCGAAAGGACGCTGTTGCCGCGCACGTACCGGTCGTACTGCGACGTCACCCATTCCTTCGACGCCTGGTTGGGCGAGGCGATCAACCGCAGCACGTCCGCGCGCAGCTCGTCCGGAGTGGACGGACGCGGCAGCGACGCCGACGTGTCGGCGATCAAAGCGTCCTGAAAGGACGGACGCTCGATCGGGCGGTCGTACACCGGGCCCTGGTGGGCGACCGTGTGCGCCGGGACGTCGACGACGACCTCGTCGTTCCAGGTGATGACCAGGTGCTCGCCGTCGGTGACCTCGCCGATGTCGGTGGCGATGACGTCCCACTTGCGGCAGACCGCCATGAACGCCTCGACGTTTTCCGGCGAGACGACCGCGCACATGCGCTCCTGCGACTCGCTCGAAAGCACCTCGGCGGGGGTCATCCCGCTGGCGCGCAACGGAACGCGGTCGAGGTAGATGTGCATGCCGCCGTCGCCGGCCGCGGCCAGCTCGGACGTCGCGCAGGACAGCCCGGCGCCGCCGAGGTCCTGGATGCCGACTACCAGCTTCTGGGCGAACAGCTCGAGGCAGCACTCGATGAGCACCTTCTCGGTGAACGGGTCGCCGACCTGGACGCTCGGGAGCTTCTTGCGGCCGGACGCCGACTCGTCACCCGAAAAGGTGTCACTCGCCAGGACGGAGACGCCGCCGATGCCGTCGAGGCCGGTGCGGGCGCCGAACAGGATGATCTTGTTGCCGGTGCCGGACGCGAACGCCAGGTGCAGGTCCTCGACGCGCATCGCGCCGACGCACAGCGCGTTGACCAGCGGGTTGCCCGAGTAGGACGGGTCGAACACGAGCTCGCCGCCGATGTTCGGCAGGCCGAGGCAGTTGCCGTAGCCGCCGACGCCGGCCACGACGCCGGGCAGCACGCGCTTGGTGTCGGGGGCGTCGGCCGGGCCGAAGCGCAGCGCGTCCGAGACCGCGAGGGGCCGCGCGCCCATGGCCATGATGTCGCGGACGATGCCGCCGACGCCGGTCGCGGCGCCCTGGTACGGCTCCACATAGGACGGGTGGTTGTGGCTCTCCACCTTGAAGGTGACCGCCCAGCCCTCGCCGATGTCGACGACGCCCGCGTTCTCGCCGATGCCGGCCAGCATCTTGGCCTTCATCTCGTCGGTGGCGGTCTCCCCGAAGTAGCGCAGGTGCTTCTTCGACGACTTGTAGGAGCAGTGCTCGCTCCACATCACCGAGTACATGGCCAGCTCGGCGTCGGTGGGCCGGCGGCCGAGGATCTCCCGGATGCGGGCGTACTCGTCGTCGGCAAGGCCCAGTTCCCGATACGGCTGGCTGTGGTCCGGGGTCGCCCCGGCGCGCTCGGTGGTGTCAACGGTGCTGGTCACGGTGTCCGTGTCAGGGTTCGCCACGGCCGCCAGGATACGGGGCGCACCCGGGTGCCCCGGACGGTGGGCCGCCGAAAATCGGTCGCCTTCCGCTGGTCGGCGGCTTACCGTCGGGAATCGTGCTTTCCGCCACATATCCCTTTCCGCCGCTGCGGCTGCCCGCGCGGCCGAGCGCGAGCCGCTTCCTGCTCGCCGTGTTCCGGGCCCGGCTCGGCACGGTGCTGGGCGCCGCCGCGCTCGGTGTCGTGTGGGCGCTGCCCGGTGCGCTGGTGCCGCTGGTGATCGGCCAGGGCATCGGCGCCGTCAGCGCGCACGACGGCACCGCCGTCTGGCGCTGGGCGCTGGCCGCGGCCCTGCTCGGGGTGGTGCAGACGCTGACCGGGACCTGGCTGCACTTCCTCAACTACGGCCTGTGGCTGCACGGCGCGGGCTCGACCCAGCGGGCGGTGTCGGCGCACACCACGCGCGTCGGCGCCGGCCTGCGCGAGAAGACGACCACCGGCAACCTCGTCGCGATCTCCACGACCGACGTCAACCACATCGGCAACACCGTCGAGATGACCGGCCGGGCGTTCGGCTCGCTGCTGGCGTTCGTCGTCGTGGCCGTGTGGCTGATCTCGACGTCGCCGCTGCTCGGCGTGGTCGCGCTGGTCGGCGTGCCGGTCGCGGTGCTGGGCATCGGGCCGCTGCTGGCACCGCTGCAGAAGCGCAAGGCGAAGCAGCGCGAGAAGCGCGGCGACGTCAACGCGCTCGGTGCGGACATCGTGTCCGGCCTGCGGATCCTGCGTGGCATCGGCGGCGAGCGGCGGTTCTTCGCCCGCTTCCGCGAGACGAGCCAGCGGGTGCGGCGAGCCGGTATCGAGGTCGGCAAGGCCGAGGCGTGGCTGGCCGCGGCGGAGATCGCGCTGCCGGGCCTGGTCACCGTGGTGATCACCTGGCTGGGCGCGCGGCTGGCCGTGGCCGGGGAGATCGACGTCGGGCAGCTCGTGGCGTTCTACGGCGTCTCGGCGTTCCTCATCTGGCCGGTCACCGCCGCCACCGAGGCGGTCGGCTCGATCACGTCGGGCCTGGTCGCGGCGCGGAAGGTGGTGGCGCTGCTGGCGATCCAGCCGAAGCTGGCGGACCCGGCGGACCCGGTCCGGCTGCCTGAAGGCCCGCTGGAGCTGGCCGACACCGAGTCCGGCGTGCGGGTCGCGGCCGGGCGGCTGACGGTCGTCGACTTCGGCGCCGACGGCGAGGCGGTGGCCGACCGGCTGGCCCGGTTCGCCGACCCGGCCGAGGGCGAAGAGGTGCTGGTCAACGGGGTCCGGGCGGACCACGTCGCGCTCGCGGAGCTGCGGCGGCGGGTCGTCTACGCGCACAACCAGGACATCTGGTTCTCCGGCGTGCTGCGCGAGCAGCTGGCGCCGGCGCGGCCGGGCGGCGTCAGCATCACCGAAGCGCTGTACGCGGCCGACGCCGACGACATCGTCGAGGCGCTGCCGAACGGCGTCGACGAGGTGATCGGCGAGCGCGGGCGCGAGGTGTCCGGCGGCCAGCGGCAACGGCTGAACCTGGCCCGCGCGCTGGCGGCGGACGCCGACGTGCTGGTGCTGGACGAGCCGACGTCGGCGGTCGACGCGCACACGGAGGCGCGCATCACCGAGCGCGTCGCGGCCCTGCGCCGCGGCAAGACGACGGTGGTGTTCAGCCAGAGTCCACTGTGGACACATGTGGCCGACGAGGTCTTCACGGCGAAGGTGGTGACGGTGTGAAACGGCTCCCCACGGCGTCCCGGCGGGACGTCCGGCGCTGGGCGCTGAAGACGGCGGCGGCCCACAAACGCGAGTTCGGGCTGCTGCTCGGCGCGCTGTGCGTGTCGACGCTGATCGGGCTGGCCGGGCCGCAGCTGCTCGGCACGCTGGTCGACGACGTCGCGGCCGGCACTACGACGCGACGCGTCGACGTGCTGGCGGCGGTGTTCGTCGGGATCCTGGTGCTGCAGGCGGTCGCGCGGAAGATCGCGCGGATGCGCGGCGCGGTGTTCGGCGAGCTGGTGCTGGCCGAGACGCGCGAGGAGTTCGTCGGGACGGCGCTGCAGCTGCCGCTCGGCACAGTCGAGGCGGCCGGCACCGGCGACCTGCTCAGCCGCGCCACCACCGACCTCGGCCGGATCGACCACGCGGCTCGGGTCGCGGCGCCGGAGATCCTGATCGCGGTGGTGACCGTGGTGTTCACGGTCGTCGCGATGGTGGTGACGTCACCGCTGCTCTCGCTGAGCCTGCTGGTCGCGGTGCCGCTGCTGCTGTGCGTGAACGTCTGGTATCAGCGGCGGATCCCGGCGCTGATGCAGTGGATGCTCGACCGCTGGGCGGACCTGACCACCAGCGTCCACGAGACGGCGGAGGGCGCGCGCACGGTCGAGGCGCTCGGGCTGACCGAGCGCCGCGTCGACGCGGCGTACGACGCGCTGGACCAGAGCATCCTCGGCGAACGGCGGATGCGGGCGCTGCAGCTGCGGTGGCTGCCGTCGCTGGAGATCAGCTACGTGCTGCCGCTGGCGGTCATGCTGCCGCTCGGGCTGCTCGCGTACACGCGCGGCTGGGCCGGGCTCGGCGAGATCACCACGATGCTGCTGTACGTCCAGGCGATGTCGGCGCCGCTGAACGAGGCGCTGTTCTGGCTGGAGGACCTGCAGGTCGCGGCGGCCGCGGCGCGCCGGATCCTGGGCGTCCGCGAGGTGGCCATCGAGGAGTCGCCGAAGGTGACCGAGGTGCCGCGCGGGCGTGACATCGACGTCCACGGCGTCCGGTTCGCCTACACGGCCGACCGCGAGGTGCTGCACGGCATCGACCTGCGCGTCCCCCGCGGCGAGCGGCTGGCCATCGTCGGCCCGTCCGGCGCGGGCAAGTCGACGCTCGGCCGGCTGCTAGCGGGCATCGCGGCGCCGTCGGCGGGCTCGGTGCGCATCGGCGGCCAGGACGTCTCGGCGCTGGCCGACGACGTCCTGCGCGGCGAGGTCCTGCTGCTGACCCAGGAGCACCACGTGTTCTCGGGAACGCTGCGGCAGAACCTCGCGCTACCGGCGCGCCGCGCGGACAGCGACTGGACGGATGACGAGCTGCTGGCGGCGCTGGCCTCGGCGGGCGCGTCGGACTGGGTTTCTTCCTTGCCGGACGGGCTCGACACGAAGCTGGGCTCGGGCGAGCACCCGGTCCCGGCGGCGATCGCGCAGCAGCTGGCGCTGGCCCGGGTCGTGCTGGCGGACCCGCACACGCTGGTGCTGGACGAGGCGACGTCGCTGCTGGACACGGGCTCGGCCCGCGACCTGGAGCGGTCGTTGAACAGCGTGCTGTCGGGCCGGACGGTGATCGCGATCGCCCACCGCCTGCACACGGCGGCGGCGGCCGACCGGGTGGCGGTCGTCGAGGGCGGCCGCATCACGGAGCTGGGCCCGCACGCGGCCCTGCTGGCCGCGGGCGGCTCGTACGCCCGCCTGGTGGCGGCGGCGAGCTGAGACCGGTCCGGGGTTGTGGACAACTCGCGTCCACAACCCCGGAACCACGCCGGTTCTGTCGGTGGTCGCCGGTAAACTGGTTACCGGGGGGCCGAGGCCCGCCCCCGAATCAAATCCGCGGCCTTCTCCGCCACCATGATCGTCGGCGCGTTCGTGTTCCCGCGCGGCACCACCGGCATCACCGACGCGTCCACGACCCGCAGCCCGTCGACCCCCTGCACCCGCAGCTGCGGATCGACCACCGACCCGATCGAGCACGTCCCGACCGGGTGGTAAAGCGTCTGCGTGTTCTCGCGGATGTGCTCGGCCAGCTCGGAATCGCTCAAATCGTGGCGTGCGGGCAGGAACGGCTGGTCGAGGAACCGCTTCAGCGGACCGCTGCGGCCGATCTCGATCAACGCCCGCAACCCGGCGATCATCTTGTCCATGTCCACCGACTCCGCGTAGTACGCCGGGTCGATTTCCGGCTTCCACAACGGGTTCGCCGACTTCAGCCGCAGCCGGCCGCGGCTCGCGACGTCCACCAGCGTCGCCGCCGACGTGAACCCCGGGACCGTCGGCTCGCGCATGCCGTTGTCGTAGAACAACGTCGGCGCGACGTGGATCTGCATGTCCGGCGCCGGCAGCCCGCCGGTGGTCGGGAAGAACGCGCCCGCCTCGCCGATGTTCGACGCCAGCGGCCCGCGCTTCGTCAGCTGGTAGCGGATCAGGCCGCGCGGGGTGGCCGCGTCGACGAGGTCGGTGGTGCCGCGCGTCGACCAGATGATCCCGCACGCCGGGTGGTCGTGCAGGTTCTCGCCGACGCCGGGCAGCGCGGCGACGACGTCGATGCCGTGCTCGCGCAAGTGCTCGGCCGGGCCGACGCCCGAGACCATCAGCAGCTGCGGCGAGTTCACCGCGCCACCGCTCAAAATGACTTCGGCCGACGCCCGCGCGGTGGTCTCGACGCCGTTGTCCAAATAGGACACGCCGACCGCGCGCGTCCCCTCGAAGACGACGCGCGTGGCGGGCGCGTTCGTCTTCACGGTCAGGTTCGGCCGCTCCAGAGCCGGCCGCAGGTACGCGTCGGCGGTCGACCAGCGGCGGCCCTTCTTGCAGGTCACCTGGTAGACGCCGGCGCCCTCCTGGCTCTCGCCGTTGAAGTCGTCGGTGCGCTTGAGGCCCCACGCGACGGCGGAGTCGACCCAGGCCGTCGACAGCTCGTGGGTGAACCGGCGGTCCTCGACGTGGAGCGGGCCGTCGGTGCCGTGCAGGGGCCCGTCGAACCGCTGGTTGCCCTCGGCGCGCTTGAAGTACGGCAGGACGTCGTCCCAGCCCCAGCCTTCGGCGCCGTGGGAATCGCGCCAGCCGTCGTAGTCGGCGCGGTTGCCGCGGATGTAGATCATCGCGTTGATCGACGAGCAGCCGCCGAGCATCTTGCCGCGCGGCCAGTAGGCCGTCTTGCCGGTGTGCTTCTGCTCGACGGTCTCGTAGTTCCAGTCCCACTTGGTCTTGAACAGCGAGGGGAACGCGGCCGGGATGTGGATTTCGTCGGCGGTGTCCTCCGCGCCCGCTTCGAGCAGCAGGACCCGGGCGGACGGATCTTCGGTGAGCCGGTTCGCCAGCACGCACCCGGCGCTCCCGGCGCCGACGATCACGTAGTCGTAGGAGTCCACGGTGCCTCCACAGCTGTTGGCGCGATGTCAACGACTCATCATGGCGCAGGTCGGCGCGTACGGCCAGTCTAGGTCCTCGCGGCCTGCCGAACTGAGTGAACTATGCTCGCGGGGTACCCACGACCTGCGTGAATAAGGAGCAGCCTGCCGTGGCCCGAGTCGTTGTCGACGTCATGCCGAAGCCCGAAATCCTCGACCCGCAGGGGCAGGCCGCGCTCGGCGCCGCCGGTCGCCTCGGCTTCACCGGGATCAAGGAGATCCGCCAGGGCAAGCACTTCGAGATCGAGGTCGACGACACGGTCGACGACGCGACGCTCGAGAAGATCGCCGAGGGCTTCCTCGCGAACCCCGTCATCGAGCAGTGGACGATCACGCGGGTGAACGCGTGAGCGCGCGCATCGGGGTCATCACCTTCCCGGGCACGCTCGACGACGGCGACGCGGCCCGCGCGGTCACGTACGCCGGCGCCGAGGCCGTCCCGCTGTGGCACGCGGACGAGAACCTGCACGACGTCGACGCGGTCATCGTCCCGGGCGGCTTTTCCTACGGTGACTACCTGCGCGCGGGCGTGATCGCCCGGTTCGCGCCGGTGATGACGCCGGTGATCGAGGCGGCACACGGCGGCATGCCGGTGCTCGGCATCTGCAACGGGTTCCAGATCCTGTGCGAGGCCGGGCTGCTGCCGGGCGCGATGATCCGCAACCAGGGCTTGCACTTCATCTGCCGCGACCAGTGGCTGCGGGTGGAGAACACGGACACGGCGTGGACCACGCGCTACGACTCCGGCGCGGAGATCCTCGTCCCGATGAAGAACATCGATGGGTGCTACATGGCCGAGCAGTCCACTTTGGACGAGCTGGAGGCCGAGGGGCGCGTGGTGTTCCGGTACGTCGGCGGCAACCCGAACGGGTCGCGCAACGACATCGCGGGGATCCGGTCGGAGAACGGCCGGGTCGTCGGGCTGATGCCGCACCCGGAGCACGCGATCGACGCGTTGACCGGGCCGTCGGACGACGGGCTGGGCATGTTCTTCAGCGCGGTGGACGCGCTGGTCAAGGCTTAGGGCGGGCCTCGGCCCCCGGTAACCATTTTACCGGCGACCACCGACAAAACCGGCGCGTTTCCGGGGCTGTGGAGCTAGTTGTCCACAGCCCCGGAACCGCGTCAGCGCTTGCCGTGCAGGATCGTCACCAGCTTGGCCACCAGGGCGTCCGTCGATTCCTTGCGGCTGAACGATGTCAGCGTCAGCGGGGCCGTGAACCGCTGGCGGGCGATCGCCTTCGTGCGGGCGAACTCCCTCAGGCCCTCAGGCCCGTGAATCCGGCCGAAGCCCGAATCACCCACGCCGCCGAACGGCAGGGATGCGATTCCGGCGAACGACAGCGGTGCGTTGATCGCCGTCATGCCCGTGCGCAGCTTCTCCGCCAGCTCCACTCCGCGGGACTTCGAAAACACCGTCGAACCCAAGCCGTACTTCGTGTTGTTCGCCTTCTCGACCGCTTCGTCCATGTCGCGGACCTTCGCGATCGTCACCGTCGGGCCGAACGTCTCCTCCGTCACCGCTTCCGAATCCTCGGGGACGTCGATCAGCACCGTCGGCTGCGCGTACCGGTCGCCGACCGCGTCTTCGCCGCCCAGGACCGCTTTGCCGCCGCGGGCCAGGGCGTCCTGGATGTGCCTCTTGATCACGCCCAGCTGGGACGGCATCGTCACCGGGCCGTACTGGGCCGCCTCGTCCGAGCCCGCTCGCACGTCCTTCGACTTCTCGACCACCTTCGCGACGAACTCGTCGTGGACCTTCTCGTGGACGTACACCCGCTCGACGCCGATGCAGGTCTGGCCCGAGTTGGAGAACGCGCCCCAGACCGTCGCGTCGGCCGCCGCGTCCAGGTCGGCGTCCGCGTCGACCAGGACCGGGTCCTTGCCGCCCGCCTCGATGACCACCGGGGTCAGCGTCTCGGCCGCCGCGGCCATGATGCGCTTGCCCGTCGCCGTCGAACCGGTGAACGCGATCTTGTCGACACCGGCTCCCACCAGCGCCGCGCCCGTCTCGCCGAAGCCCGTGATCAGCTGCAGCACCGGCTGCTCCGGGACGATCTCGGCGAACGCGTCGACCAGCCACTTCCCGACGCCCGGCGTGTACTCGCTCGGCTTGAACACCACGGCGTTGCCCGCCGCCAGCGCGTACGCGATCGAGCCCAGCGGCGTGAACACCGGGTAGTTCCACGGGCCGATCACGCCGACCACGCCCAGCGGCTGGTACTCGACGGTCGCCGCCTGGTTCGACATCAGCAGGC
The DNA here is from genome assembly GCF_055633805.1 of Amycolatopsis sp. NPDC114478. NCBI lineage: Bacteria > Bacillati > Actinomycetota > Actinomycetes > Pseudonocardiales > Pseudonocardiaceae > Amycolatopsis > Amycolatopsis sp. NPDC114478. Next base: position 575,908 of record NZ_JBVKDO010000004.1, read on the forward strand.
CGGCCGAGCGCTTCTGCTTGCCGAGGATCTTCTTCGCGTGCTTGCCCGCCCACGAGATGTGCTCGATGGCCAGGACGCTCTCGAGCTGCGCGTCCGCGATCGGCTTGCCGGTCTCGTCGCGGACCACCTGGCACAGCTGCGGCAGCCGCCGCGTCAGCACGCCCTTCCAGCTCCTCAGCCGCTCGGCGCGCCCCGCGAAGCCCAGCTCTTCCCACCACTTCGCCGCGACGCGCGCTCGCGCGACGGCCGCCTGGACGTCTTCGGCGCTGTGGACGGGGTAGGTTCCGACCACCTCGTCGGTCGCCGGGCTGAGCGAGTCGAAGGTCTCGCCGACCGACGTCGGCTTCGGCTGGACGGCAGTCATCGGCGTCTCCCTGGAGGTCGCGGGTCAGCCCAGGCTACGACGTTACTGACATTGTGCCAATAGCTCGCACGGGCTTCGCCACCAGCATTCCACCGGCGATCGCCGCGGCAAAGACACCGAACAACGGCGTGACCCACAGCGGCAGCACGCCCACCGCCAGCGACCCCAGCCCGAAGCCCGCGGCTTGGACCGTGAAACTCAGCGAGAACCCCGCCGACCTGCGGTTCTTCGGCAGCAGGCGCTGCAGGTTGACCGAGGTGGCGGCCACCAGCGGCCCCGTGCAGGCGCCGATCAGGGCCACCGACCCCAGGAGCCCGGCCCAGCCGAGGCCGCCCGCCAGGGTGAGGCCGCCGACGACGAAACCGGCGAGGAACAGCCGCGGGTCGCCAGTCTTCCCGCGCCACGCGTAGAGCGCGCTGCCCGCGATGCTGGCTCCGCTCAGCACGGCGATCACGATCGGCGCGGCCGTCTCGGGCGCCCCGAGCCGCTGGACCAGCGGCAGCGGCGCCACCTCGATCGTCGAGAGCAGCAGCCCGACGGTGAACGCGCAGCCCAGCCACGGCAGGTAGGTGGCGAGCCGCGCGGGCGGGACGTCGGCGTCGGATTCCACCCGTTCGTGGGCGCTCGCGCCACGCGGAACGAGCACCGCCGCGGCCACGCAGGCGACCGCCATCGCCGCCAGCGGGACGAACGTGCCGGCCAGGTCGAGCACCGCGACCAGCGCCGGACCGCCGATGAGCACCCCTTCGAGGAGCATCGAGTCGACGGAGATCGCGCGCGGCAGCAGCTCGTCGTCGACGGTGTCCGCGAGCAGCGTCCGGAAGCCGCCCGACAGCGCCCCGCCCGCGATGCCGGGCAGCAGGACGAGCGCGACCAGGACGGGCGCGGGAGCGTCGGCGGCCAGCGCCAGCACGACGTACCCGGCCGCGGTCAGCAGGAGCAGCACGGGCAGGCCCCGCGAAGGGCCGACGCGGTCGAGCAGCCGCCCGACCGGCACCGCGCACAGCATCTCGGCGGCGACGAAGACCGACATCAGCACGCCGCCGAGCCGGTACGAACCGGTCGTCGCGGTGGTCAGGAGGGTGAACGCGAGTGGCGCCATGGTCGCGGGCAACCGGGCGAACTGGACGCCCGCCGACCAGCGCCAGTAGGCGCGATGGGTGAACAAGGACATGTCCGTAGCGTCGTTCGCCGCCTTCTCGGGGCACACTGATTCGGGTGAGGGCGAATCGCCGATGATCGAGCTGGTGCTGACGGCCGCCGGCGCGCAACGCGTCCGGTTCGCGATCTCGCCGTTGGAGGAGGTGCTGGGCGCTGTCCAGACACTGCTGGGCCTCCGGCGGCACCCGGCGCACCTGCCGTGGCTGTCGGCCATCCCCGACGTGCCCGAGCTGGCCGCGGTCCTGAGCGCGCGGCACTACATCACCGAGTTCCTGAGCCCGCCGCCCGACGGCCCGGAGACGACGGCTTCGGCGCAGCTGGAGGCCGTGCGGGCCACGCCGCCGACGCAGGTGGCGTTGGAGCTGGGGATGGTCGACGCCGACCTGTCGCTGCTGCCGGCCGACCCGGCGGCCGCGCGCGACCTGCTGGCCGACCAGCTCGAGACGGTGTGGGACGCGCTGCTGGCCCCGGAGTGGCCCCGCCTGCGCGAGCTGCTGGCTGCGGACATCGCGTACCGGACGCGGCAGCTGGGGTCCGGCGGGATCGCGGCGATGCTGGCCGGGCTGCACCCGCGCGTGCGGCTGTCGGAGACGTCGGTCCTGGTCGACGTCCGGTCACGCGAGCGGCTGGAGCTCGACGCGCGCGGGCTGCTGCTGATCCCGGCGGTGTTCGCGTGGCCGAACGTCGGGGTCGTGACGGTGCCGCCGTGGCAGGTTTCGCTGCTGTACCCGGCGCGGGGCGTGGCTTCGCTGTGGACGTCCCCGACCGAGCCGCCGGAGGCGCTGGCCGAGGTCCTCGGCCGCACGCGGGCGCTGCTCATGACGAGCCTGGACCGCCCGGCGGCGACGACGGAACTGGCCCAGCGCCACGGCTTGGCCCCGGCGACGGTGTCCGCGCACCTCACGGCGTTGCGCGGGGCAGGGTTGCTGGCGTCGGAACGCCGGGGTCATCGAGTGCTGTACCGGCGCACGGAACTCGGCGACGCGCTGCTGACCGGCAAACTGTGACGGGTGAGCAGAACAGTGGCCTGGGAAGGCTTCCACAACACGAGAGACCTCGGTGGCCTGCCGACGCGATCGGGCCGCACGACCCGGCGCGGCGCGTTCTTCAGGGCCGCGGACCTCCGGTTCGTGACCGGCACCGGCTGGGCCCAGGCGCGGGAGTCCGGCGTCCGGACCGTCCTCGACCTGCGCAACCCCGACGAGATCCGGCCGACGGCGGACGCCCCGACGACGCTCGCGGGCTCCGCGCAGTTCGCCGCCGCGACCGGCCCGGCCGCCCCGGCGGGCATCGACCGCGTCGAGGTTCCCCTCGACGACATCGACGACCTGGAGTTCTGGCGGTACGTCAACCGCGAGCGGCTCAACGGCAGCCCGCTCTACTACCCGGTCTTCCTAGAACGGAAGGCCGAGCGCTGCGCCGCCGTCATCGAAGCGATCGCCCGGTCCGCCCCCGGCGGCGTCCTGTTCCACTGCGGCGGCGGCCGCGACCGGACCGGTCTCGTCGCGCTCCTGCTGCTGGCGCTGGCCGGCGTCGAGGTGGACGCCATCGCCGCGGACTACGACCTGTCCACCGCAGCCCTGAAACCGCTGTACGCCGCGATGGGCGCCGAAGACCAGGGACCGGTCATCGCGGCGCTCCTCGCGGAGCGGGGCACCACGACCGCGGCGGCCGTCCGGGCCACGCTCGGCGGGTTCGACGTCGAGCGGTACCTCCTTGGCGCCGGCGTCTCCCGGCGGGACCTCGACGACGTCCGGCAGCGGCTGGTGGACCGGGACTAGGCTGGAATCGACCCCCTGCGAAGGAGAACATCCATGCGTATCGTCCATTTCGGACACGCCTGCCTGTTGCTGGAGACCGGTTCCGAGCGGATCCTGATCGACCCCGGGGCGTTCTCCACCGGGTTCGAAGGCGAGCGGGAGCTGTCCGCCGTGCTGGTCACGCACCAGCACTTCGACCACCTCGACGTCGAACGGCTGCCGAAGGTCCTCGAAGCCAACCCGGACGCCAAGCTGATCGTCGACCCCGGCTCCGCGCCCGAGGTCGAAAAACTGGGCATCGAGTTCGACGTCGCCAATGTGGGTGACGCGTTCGCCGTCGGGGACACCTCGATCAAGGCCGTCGGCGGTCAGCACGCCGTCATCCACGCCGACATCCCCGTGATCCCCAACATCGGGTACGTCTTCGACGACGGCGCCTTCTTCCACCCCGGTGACTCGTTCTTCGTGCCCGAGCAGAAGATCGACGTGCTGGGGCTGCCGACCGGGGCGCCGTGGCTCAAGGCCGGGGAAGCCGTCGACTACCTGCGGGCGGTCGCGCCTCGGGTGGCAGTGCCGATCCACGAAGCCGTGCTCGCCAACCCGGCCATGCACTACGGCCTCTTCGGGAACCTCGCGCCGGAAGGCACCGAGGTCAAAGTCCTCGAACGGGCCGAACCCGCGAAGTTCTAAGCGGCCACCGCGCGCAGCGACCCGTAAGTCGCCCCGAACGCGCGGTTCTCGAGAGCGACGTCCACCGCGTCCAGCAGCGCCTGGCGGAGGCCGGGGCGGGTCAGGTCCGTGGCTTCCACCCCCAGCCGGACCAGCCCGCCCCGGCGGGCCGACCGCGCCGCCGCCAGCACCAGCGCGAAGCAGCGCACCGTCTCCGTGCGGTGCGATTGGCTCGTGAACTCGCTCACGCGCGCCCGGCGCACCTCGCCGGTCACCAGGTCGCGGACCGCGCCGAGGTCCGCGCACAGGCGGAACCCGTGCTCGGCCAGCGCCTGCAGCGTGCCCTGGGACGCGATCCAGCGCGGCGGCGCGAAGCCGTCGACGGACAGGCCCGCGCTGTCCAGCGCCGCCTTCGCCGCGATCAGCCGCAGCCGCGCCTCGTGCGCCGGCAGCGTCGCGAACTCCGCCTTCTTGCCCAGGTACACCGTGCGGTGCGTGGGTGTGACGGTGTGGTCGTAGCCGTGCAGCAGCACGGAATCGCCGGCGCGGGCGCGGGTGCGCACCCACTCCGTCACCGGGCCTTCGCCGGTGCGGGCGGCGTACAGCAGGGACAGCGGGACCCGGCGGCGGTCGAGCTCGGCCGCGAGGTCGGCGCACCGGTGCAGCGTGCGCGGGGTGATTCCCGACAGCGAAACCAGCAAGCGAGCTTCCACGACACCATTGGGACGCACGCGTCTGACGTCGCCGTGAACTGCGCAGAACGGGCGAGCGTCCGTTGCCGGAAGGGTCAGACGCCCTCGCGCAGCCGCGACACCGCCACCGCGATCCGGCCCCGCAGGTCCGGGTCGGCGACCTGGCCGTCGGCGACGTCCGCGCGCGAAACCGGGATCCGCGCGCACGCCTCGTCGACGATCTTCGCGCCCGCGTACGTCAAGACCTTGCGCAGCGAGTCGTGGGCGTCGCGGCCGCCCGTCGGGGCCGCTACCGACGACGCGTTGATCCACGAGACCGGCTTGCCGTAGATCTCGCCGCCGCCGACCGTCCAGTCCAGGAGGTTCTTGAACGAGCCCGGCAGGCCGCCCGCGTACTCCGGCGTGCAGAACAGGATCGCGTCCGCCTCTTTGATCGCCGCGCGCAGCTCCGCGACCGCCGGGTGCAGCGGGTCGCGGTCGTCATCGGGGTTGAAGTGCGGCAGGTCGCCGAGGCCGGTGTACGTCTTGCTCGCGGTGAGGGTCGCGGCGGTCCCCAGCACCGCCGCATTGCCCGAGCCTGCTCGCAGGCTGCCGCAGATCAGCAGGATCACGGGGCCAGTCTGCCAGCGAAAGCCCGGTGACGCGGTGGTACGCCTCGATGTACCGGTCGCGCGTGGCCGTCACCACCTCGGGGGGCAGCGGCGGCAGCGGGGACACGCAGTCCCAGCCCGACGCCGGGCCGACCAGCCAGTCGCGCACGTGCTGCTTGTCGAACGACGGGCGCGGCCGGCCGGGGCGGTGCCCGTCGGCCAGCCAGTAACGCGCCGAGTCCGGCGTCAGCAGCTCGTCGGCGAGCACGAGCTCGCCGTTGCGCCGGACGCCGAACTCGAACTTGGTGTCGGCCAGCAGCAGGCCCTGTTCCGCGGCCCGCGCGGCACCGCGGCGGTACAGCTCGAGCGAGGCCTCCCGGACCTTCTCGGCGAGCCGGCGGCCGAGGATCGACGCGAACGTGCCGAAGTCGAGGTGCTCGTCGACCTCGCCGGGCCGGGCCTTCGTGGACGGGGTGAAGATCGGCTCCGGCAGCCGCTCGGACTCGGCCAGCCCCGGCGGCAGCGCGACCCCGCACACCGAACCGGACTTGCGGTACTCCGCGTACCCGCGCCCGGCCAGGTGGCCCCGGACGACGGCCTCCACCGGCAGCATCTTCAGGCGCTCGACCAGCAGCGCCCGGCCGCGGAAGGCCTTCGGGACCCGGGGGCCGTCGCAGGCGACCAGGTGGTTCGGGACGACGTCGGCCAGCTCGCCGAACCAGAACACGCTCATCGCGGTGAGCACCCGGCCCTTGTCCGGGACGGGGGTCGGGAACACGCGCTCGAAGGCCGAGATGCGGTCGGAGGCGACGACCAGCAGGTGGTCGTCGCCCGCGGCGTAGAGGTCGCGGACCTTGCCGGACGCGAGCCGCTCGGGGGTGGGGAGGGGTGTCACGCGCTGAACCCTAACGGGCACCCTCCGCCACCATGGATGATGCTCACATGGCGTACGACTGGATCTCGGTGACGACCGACTACGGCCTGCGCGACGGCTTCGTGGCGGCCTGCCACGGCGTGATCGCGCGGCTCGCGCCCGCCGTGCGGGTGATCGACGTGACGCACGAGGTGCCGCCCCAGGACATCCGGCACGGCGCGATGGCGCTGGCCCAGACCGTGCCGTTCCTCCCGGAAGCGGTGCACGTCGCCGTCGTCGACCCGGGCGTCGGCACGGCCCGGCTCGGCGTGGTCGTCGTCGCCGGGGGCGGGCTGCTGGTCGGGCCGGACAACGGCCTGCTGCTGCCGGCCGCGCACGCGCTGGGCGGGGTCCGGGAAGCCTACGAGCTGACCGAGCCGTCGCTGCGGCTGCCGGTCACGTCGGCGACCTTCCACGGCCGGGACGTCTTCGCGCCCGCGGCCGCCCACCTGGCGCTGGGGGTCTCGCCGATCGAGTTCGGCGCCCGCGTCGACGACCTGGTCGAGCTGCCCGAGCCGTTCGTCGCCGCGTTCCCCGGGAAGCTGGTGTCGGAGGTGCTGACGGTCGACCACTTCGGCAACGTCCAGCTCGCGGCGACGCCGGCCGACCTGGAGCTGTCGGGGCTGTCGGGCGCGGTCTCCGTGCACAGCGAGCGGGTCGCGGTGACCACCGAGATCGGGCGGACCTTCGCCGACGTGCCCGCCGGCGCGAGCGTGCTCTACACCGACTCGGCGGGCCGGCTCGCCGTCGCCGTCAACGGGGGTTCGGCCGCGGCGGTGCTCGGGCTCGGACCGGCCCAGGAGTGCACGATCACCTCGTCGCCGACCGCGAGCTGACCCGGCCTCAGTACCGCGGCCTTCATCCCGAACGTCACGCCACCGTCGGGGTGGCGGCGGTAGCCGGCGAGCGTCCGGATCGGCTCCGGACCGGCCTTCTCGCCCGTCTCCTGGTCGACCATCGGGACCGTGCAGCGCACGCACTGCTTGGCGTACCCGAACTCCGCGGTGCCCGCGGTCATCGCCCGGACCTCGTCTTCGGTGTGCGGCTCGAGCCAGCCGGAGATGACCACGTTGGGGCGGAAGCGGTCCATCGGCACCGGCTCGCCGCCGCGTTCGAGGATGCGGGCGTTCAGACCGTCCAAAGAGGACTCACTGGCGACGAGCAGCGCGTGCCCGTCGGCGAACGCGGCGGTGCCGGGCGTCTCTCCGCCCGTCACGCGCTCGTGGTCCGGCGCGACGCCGATCAGCACCGACGGCAGCCCGAGCAGGTCCGAGAACCACTTGGCGGCTTCGTCGCCCTGGTGGATACCTTCGCCGTGCCAGGAGAACGTCGAACCCGGGTGACGCGGGCCGTCGCGCCGGATGTCGATCTCGAGGTCGTCGCGGCCGGGTGCGGACAGCGCGAGCCGGTCACCCATGACCCGCGGCCGGACCGCGGCGAGCGCCGGGTAGGGGCGCTGGCTGCGGAAGTCGCCGTCGGGCGCGACGACCTGGAAGACGCGGTCGTGCGCCAGCCCGGCCGGCCCGACCTCGGCGACCGGCACCGAAGTGCCGGCACACCCCTTGACCGGGTAGTACGTCAACCGCGCGATCCTCGCCATGCCCGCAGGCTACCCGGGGCCTCGGCGTCGAAGCCTCCGGTTTTCAGAGGACCTGTGACAGGAATCGCCGCAGGCGGGGGCTCTGCGGGTCGTCGAAGACCTGCGCCGGCGGGCCCTGCTCGACGATGCGGCCCGCGTCCATGAACGCGACCTCGTCGGCCACGCTCCGCGCGAAGCCCATCTCGTGCGTGACCACGATCAGCGTGAGACCCCGCGACGCGAGCCCGGCCATGAGGTCCAGCACGCCCTTGACCAGCTCGGGGTCGAGGGCGCTGGTGGCCTCGTCGAAGAGCATCACCTCGGGGTCCATCGCCAGCGCCCGCGCGATCGCGACGCGCTGCTGCTGACCGCCGGACAACGCGCTCGGGCGGTACGGCGCCTTGTCCGCGAGGCCGACGTCGGCGAGCCGGGCCCGCGCGATCTCCGCCGCCTCCTCCTTGCCCAGCTTCTTGACGCTGCGCAGCGGCAGCACGATGTTGTCCAGCACGCTCCGGTGGCCGAAGAGGTTGAAGTGCTGGAACACCATGCCGACGCGCTGGCGCAGCGCGTCCGGGTCGGCGCGGACCACGGACTCGCCGTCGAGCAGCAGGTCGCCGGAATCGGGCTCCTGCAGCCGGTTCACGCACCGCAGCAGCGTCGACTTGCCGGACCCGGACGGCCCGATCACGCACGTCGTCTGGCCGCGTTCGACGCGCAAGTCCACGCCGCGCAGGACTTCCAGCGTCCCGAACCGGACGTGGACGTCCCGCAGTTCCACACTGGACGATCGCACCGCCGTCGTCACGAGCCGGCCTTTCCGCTGGAGACGAGATCCGGCTCCGGTTCGGCCGCGCGCACCTCGCGGCCGGTCCGGAGCGTCTTGTCGATGTGGTTCACCAGGTGCGTCAGCGGCACGGTGATCACCAGGTAGACGAACCCGGCGGCGACCAGCGGCGACAGGTTGCCGGTGGTGGCCGCGAGGTCCTGCCCGATGCGGAACAGCTCGCGCTGCTCGGACAGCAGGCCGAGGAAGTACACCAGGCTGGAGTCCTTGACCAGCGCGATGAACTGGTTCACCAGCGCGGGCAGCACGCGCCGGACGCCCTGCGGGATGACCACCAGCAGCATGGCCTTGCCGTAGCTCATCCCGAGCGCGCGGCTCGCCTCCGGCTGTCCGTTGTCGACACTCTGGATGCCGGACCGGAAGATCTCGCCGATGTAGGCGGCCGCGATCAGGCTGAGCGCCAGGATGCCGAGCGGGTACGGGTTGGTGCCGACGACGTCCCGCGCGAGCGTGCCGAGGCCCTGGCCGATCACGAGGATCGTCAGGATCGCCGGCAGGCCGCGGAAGATGTCCGTGTAGATCCGCGCCGGCCAGCGCAGCCAGACCTTGGTGGACAGGCCCATGACCGCCAGCACCATGCCGAACACGATGCCGATCAGCCCGGACGTGAGCGCCAGGATGAGCGTGTTGAGCAGGCCCGTCTTCAGTAGGTCGGGGAAGACCTGCCAGATGTACTCCCAGTTGAGGAAGGTGTCGAGGAACTGGTCCATCTACTGCGCCGGCAGGTTCTTGACGGGCAGGCCCGGGCCACCCTGCTGCAATTCCTTGGACAGCGGCGTCGTCCGGTAGAACTGCGCGTAGATGCGGGCGACCGTGCCGTCGGCGACGGCCTTCGCGAGCCCGTCGTTCAGCTTGTTCAGCAGGTCCGCGTTCTTCTTCGCCACCGCGAACGCCGACGGGGTGTCCTTGTCCTCGACGGTGTAGCCGAGCTCCAGCGGAACCGCGGGGTTCTGGTCCAGGTACTTCTGCCCGATGTCCTGCGGGACGACCCAGCCGTCGAGCGTGCCGTTCTTCAGCTGCGCGAAACCCGCGTTGTAGTCCGGGAACCGGACGACCTGCGCGCCGGCGGTCTTGCCCGCGAACTCGTCCTGCACCGAACCCTGGACGACGCCGAGCCGCTTGCCCGCGAACGCCGCCGGGTCCTTCAGGTTCGCGCCCTTGGCGGTCACGATCGTGGTGAAGCCGGTGTTGTAGCCGTTGGAGAACGCGACCGTCTTCTTGCGCGCCTCGGTGCTCGAGATCGTCGAGCTGCCGATGTCGAACTTGCCGTTCGCCACGCCCGCCAGCAGGCCGGCGAACTCCGTACCGACGAACTCGACCTCGAAGCCCTCACGCTTGGCGATGTCGCGCAGCAACTCGTTGTCGTAGCCGGTGAACCGGCCGTTCTCCAGGTAGATCGACGGCGGGGCGTCGCTCAGGGTCCCGACGCGCAAGGTGGTGGTCGAACCACTGTCCGAGCCGCACGCGGCGAGGGTCAGCGCCAGCGCGCCCGAGGTGACGAACGCGGCGATCTTCGACAGCGTGGATCTCATCGCTTCTTCCATGGGTGAGCGCGCGCGGGTAGCGCGCGAAGAACACGGGGTCAGCGATGGAGATTAGGGATTTGGCCCGTTCGTGGGGATTCGTTCCAATCCGTGGACGGGTGCGTCAGCTCACAGGATCGGCTGCGGCGCGTAGCCCGCGGCTTCCGGGAACCGTTCCAGCACCCGCGCCACGCGCTCGGCCACCTGCTCGACCTGACGGCCCGCCGTGCCGGTGAAGGAAATCCGGTCGGCGAGGAGTTTGTCCAGCTCACCGCGGTCGAGCGGAATGCGCTCGTCGGCGGCGAAGCGGTCGAGGAGGTCGTTCTCGGCGCGGCCTTCGCGCATTTCGAGCGCGACGGCGACGGCGTTCTCCTTGATGGCTTCGTGGGCCGTCTCACGCCCGACGCCGGCGCGGACCGAGGCCATCAGCACCTTCGTCGTGGTGAGGAACGGCAGATAGCGATCCAGCTCACGCTCGATCACCGCCGGGAAGGCGCCGAATTCCGAAAGGACCGTGAGGAACGTCTCCAGCAGGCCGTCGAGCGCGAAGAACGCGTCCGGCAGCGCGACCCGGCGGACGACGGAGTCCGAGACGTCGCCCTCGTTCCACTGGTCGCCGGCCAGCTCGCCGATCATCGACAGGTAGCCGCGCAGCACGACGGCGAGGCCGTTCACGCGTTCGCACGAGCGGGTGTTCATCTTGTGCGGCATGGCGGACGAGCCGACCTGGCCGGGCTTGAAGCCCTCGGTGACCAGCTCGTGGCCCGCCATCAGCCGGATCGTCTTGGCCAGGCTCGACGGCGCCGCCGCGAGCTGGACCACAGTGGACAGCACGTCGAAGTCGAGCGAGCGCGGGTACACCTGGCCGACGCTGACGAACCGCCGGTTGAAGCCCAGGTGCTGCATCACGCGGTCTTCGAGCTGGTCCAAAGTGGACTCGTCGCCGAGCAGGTCGAGCATGTCCTGCGCGGTGCCGACCGGGCCCTTGATGCCGCGCAGCGGGTAGCGCTCGATCAGGTTGTCGAGCCGCTCGAAGGCGACGAGCAGCTCGTCGGCCGCGGTGGCGAACCGCTTGCCGAGGGTGGTGGCCTGCGCGGCGACGTTGTGCGAGCGGCCGGCCATGACGGTGTCGGCGTGCTCGACGGCGAGGGCGGCCAGCCGCGCGAGCACGGCGGCGACGCGGGTGCGCATCAGCTCCAGCGAGCGGAGCAGCTGCAGCTGCTCGACGTTCTCGGTGAGGTCGCGCGAGGTCATGCCCTTGTGGACGTGCTCCTGGCCGGCGAGGTCGCTGAACTCCTCGATCCGCGCCTTGACGTCGTGGCGGGTGACGCGCTCGCGAGCGGCGATCGACTCCAGCCGCACGTCCTCCAGGACGCGCTGGTAGTCCTCGACGACGCCGTCGGGGACGTCGACGCCGAGGTCCTTCTGCGCCTGGAGGACGGCGATCCAGAGCTGCCGCTCGAGGACGACCTTCCGCTCCGGCGACCAGAGCGAGACCAGCTCCGCCGAGGCGTAGCGGGCGGCGAGCACGTTCGGAATGCGGGGCTTGTCCGTCACGCCCTCACGATACCTGCGCAGGTCAGCAGGGTTGCACGTCGGACGCCTTCACGTAGACCAGCCGGTGGTTGTAGGAGAGCTGGAGGTACTTCGTCGCGCCGGTGACCAGCGTGTGGTTGGCCGGCACGTCCGCCGGGTCGAAGCGCGCGTAGTAGTTCTCCGCCCGGAACTCGCCGGTCACGACGTAGCTCTGGCCCGCGGGCAGCGTCCACGGGATGGGGCCGACCGTCCAGATCGGGTCGAACGGGATCTCGGCCGGGTACTCGGACTGCTCGGGGAACGCGCGCCCGTACAGCGGCACCGACGTGGCCGCGGTCACGCGCTTGGCGCGAGCTGGCACGGTCGCGCGGTGGCCGGGGTTCTCGAACCACGCCTTCTGCCCGCCGTACCAGATCGCCGTCCAGTCGCCTTGCTCACCGGCGAGCGCGTACGACCGGCCCGCGACCGCCTTGTCGCTCCAGTCGTCGATCGCCGTCGTGCCCGCCGAGCCGTCCGGGTGCACGACGGGGTCGGTGCTCAGCGGGGACGCCGCGTCCGGCGCGGTGTGCAGGTAGACGAAGTTCGCGCCGTGCGGCGGCAGCGTCGTGCAGGGAGTGCTCGCGCAGTCGGTCAGCTCCGGCTGGTTGGTCGCGAAGTCCGGGTGGATCGTGACGACCGGGCTGTCCGCGGGACCGGTCGGCTTGGTCGGCGCACCGAGCAGGTCCATGTAGTGGTTCCAGTCCCAGTACGGGCCCGGGTCCCAGTGCGCGGCGGCGAAGTTCGCCGTGCGCTCGCGGGAGATGTCCTCGTGGCCGAGGATGTGCTGCCGGTCCAGCGGGATGTGGTACTTCGCCGCCAGGTACTTCACCAGGTTCGCCGAGGCCTGGTACATCTGCTCGGTGTACCAGGTGCCGCCCTGCTTGGCGATGCCCTCGTGCTCGATGCCGATCGAGTGCTCGTTCATCGTCCAGTTGCCGGCGTGCCAGGCGACGTCCCGCGTCGGCGCCATCTGCGTCACCTGGCCGTCGGAGGAGCGGATCACGTAGTGCGCGCTCGACCCGCTCGACGGCTTCTGGAAGGTGGCGATGGCCTGGTCGTACGGGCTGGCCGTGCTGCTCGGCAGGCTTTCGGTGTCGTGGATGACGATGTACTCGATCCGCTGGCCGTCGGCCGGCCGGTTCGCCGGGTCGTAGTTCCCGTAGTTGTTCGGGTCGCCGTGGTCGGTGCTCGACCAGTCGTAGGCGGCCGGCACGAACCGGCAGTCGAGGTTCGCCGGGCACTCCGGCGCTTCCTGCGCGTGGGCGGTGACGGGGACGGCGGCGGTGACGGCCAGCGCGAACACCGCGGCGGTCAGGCTTCGGACGGTGAAGGTCACACACCATCTTCCCGGACCGCGGCACGAATCAACAACCGGGTCTTCGCGCCGGGTTCGAGAGTCGTCAGTGGCCCGAGGACCTCCAGCTCGACGATCCGCGCGGGCGGGTCCAGGTCCCCGAGCGCCGCCAGGGGCTCGGGAAGCGGGTGCTCCAGCCAGATTTCCAGCGGCGAGCCTTCGTCGGGGTACTCGCCGGCCGGGTCGACGTCGAAGCTCAGCGTCAACGGGCCGTACGTCACCCAGCCCGCCGTGCCCGGCACGCCCAGCTTGCCGACGACGTCCTGCGCCGGCACGACCAGCCGGTCACCGTCCACTGTGTACTCGGGCGTGCCGGTGCCCGAGACCAGTGCGACGACGTCCGGCCGCCGCAGCCCCGCCGTGATCGAGCCGCCGCCGGGGAACTGCGTCACGTTCCACAGGGCCCACCGCACCGGCCGTGCAGAGGTGTTCTCCGCGGTCAGCCGCAGTTCGTATCCGTCGTCGAGGATCGTGATCGCGCGCGTGAACCGCAGGCCGGTGCGCTGGTCCGGCGCGCTGGTCATGGTGACCGTGTCGCCGTCGACGACCGCGGTGTACGGCCCCGAGTCGAGGACCGGGTCGGGCGGGCCGGGCCACTGGTCCGGTCCGGCCCAGCCCTGCGGCGCGGGCCACGTCTTGTCGCCGCCGTAGTTGACCCAGTCGCCCATCCGCCCGGCGTTGGGCGCGTACTCGCCGCGCAGGTCGTCGTCGAGCAGTTCGGCGTTGCGCCACAACAGTTCCGCGCCGCGGTACCGCACCGACAGCAGCCGGCCGCCGAGCTCCGGCACGAGCCCGAGCCGCAGGTCGCCGCGGTCGAGCCAGGTCACCATTCGGCGAGGCCGCCGTCGTCGTGCCGCCAGACCGGCGAGCGCCAGGTGTGCCCGACCTCGTCCGCGCGCCGGACGGCCTCTTCGTCGACCTCGATGCCGAGCCCGGGGCCCAGCGGGCGGGCCGCGTAGCCGTCCCGGAACGCGAAGATCGACGGGTCCGCGAGGTACGCGTGCTCGTGGCCCTCGTGGTAGTGCATGCCGACGCTTTGTTCCTGGATCAGGAAGTTCGGCGTCGCGAACGCGACCTGCAGCGACGCGGCGAGCGAGATCGGGCCGAGCGGGCAGTGGGGGGCGAGCGAAGCGCCGTAGATCTCGGCGAGCGCGCCGATCCGCCGCAGTTCGGAGATGCCGCCGGCGTGCGACGGGTCGGGCTGGACGACCGCGACGCCCGCGTCGAGCACCGGCTTGAACTCCCAGCGCGAGTAGAGCCGTTCGCCGAGCGCGATCGGCACGGTCGACGCCTCGACGATCGACCGCAGCGCGTCGCCTTGGGTCTCCGGCAGGATCGGCTCCTCGACGAACATCGGCTGGACGTCCTCCAGCAACCGGACCAGCCGCCGCGCCATCGCGGGCGAGACGCGGCCGTGGAAGTCGATCGCGAGGTCGCGGTGCGGGCCGAGGACCTCCCGCGCTTCCCACGCGCGCGCCACCGCGGCTTCGGCCTCGGCGGGGGACGCGATCGCGGCCAGCGGGCCGGCGACGTTCATCTTCACCGCCGTGAACCCGGCCTCGACCTGCGCGGACACGGCTTCGCGGATCCCGGCCGGCCGGTCGCCGCCGACCCAGCTGTAGACGCGGACGCGGTCGCGCACGGGGCCGCCGAGCAGCTCGTGCACCGGCGCGTCGCGGACCTTGCCGGCGATGTCCCACAGCGCGTGGTCGTAGCCGGCGAGCGCGCTGGAGAGCACCGGGCCGCCGCGGTAGAAGCCGCCGCGGCGCAGCACCTGCCAGTGGTCCTCGATGCGCAGCGGGTCCTGGCCGATCAGCAGCTCGGACAGCTCGTGCACGGCCGCGCGCACGGTCTCCGCGCGGCCTTCGACCACGGGCTCGCCCCAGCCGCAGACGCCCTCGTCCGTGCTGACCTTGAGGAACAGCCAGCGCGGCGCGACCAGAAACGTTTCAACCCCGGTGATCTTCACCCGTGTCCCCCATCTACGCGGAATCCTTGGCGGCGGACCAGCCGCCGTCGACGGTCAGCTCGGCCCCGGTGACGAACGAGGCCGCGTCCGAGAGCAGGAAGGCGATCACGTTCGCCACCTCCGCGGGGTCGCCGAGGCGGCCCGCCGGCGTCGCGCGAGCGCTGCGTTCGCGGTCTTCCGGCGAGATGCGGTTCCAGGCTTCGGTGAGCACCGGTCCCGGCAGGACGGAGTTGACCCGCACGTCCGGGGCGTATTCGACGGCCAGCTGCCGGGCCAGCGCGACCAGCGCCCCCTTGCTGGCGGCGTACGCGGGGTGACCCGGCAGCCCGAAGTGCGCGTGCACCGAGGAGACCAGCACGACCGCGCCGCGCCGCTCCCGCAGCGACGGCAGGCAGGCCTTCAGGGCGAGGTACGTGCCGGTCAGGTTGACGTCGAGCTGGCGCTGCCACTCGGCGCGGTCGATCTTGTGCAGGGGCCCGGTGCTCGGCACATAGGCGTTGCTGACCAGGGCGTCGACCTCGCCGATGTCCGTCCAGGTGGTCTCGTCGCTGACGCTGCCGCGGATCGGGACGACGCCGTGGGGGAGTTCAGCGATGTCCACGCCCAGCACGCGGTAGCCGTCGTCGAGCAGCTTCCGGGCCGTCGCCAGCCCGATCCCGGACGCCGCTCCGGTCACCACCGCCGTGCGCGTGGACATCGCCTTCTCCGTTTCTAGAACTTCGCTACGTGGACATGGTCGTCCGGCCCGCGGGCGGCGAACCACAGCGACGCGCCGTCGGACGCGGCGCCGAGGGTTCCCACGATGCTCCCGCTCGGGTACTCCGGCCGTTTGAACCAGCCCGCCCAGGTGCCCGACCAGTCGTTGGCCCACAGCGTGTAGTCGCTCGCGGACGCGGTGAGCGCGACCTTCGTCCCGACCGCGACCAGCGTCGGGCTGCTGCTGACCGTGCCGCCGATGGACGTCCAGTCCGACCACGCGTCACCGGTCTTGGTACGGACCCGGACGCTGTCGTCGGCGGTGCGGACCGCGACGACCGTGCCACTGGTCGACGTCGCCGCGCCGGGACGGCCGTAGATCGGCCGGCCGCCGGGTGCGCCGAGACCGGACCACTGACCAGCGCTGGTCCGCTGCCAGACCTGGCCGTCGCCACCCCGGACGAAGACCGTTCCGTCGGTGGTCACGGACGGCGAGTCGGTGAGCGTGCCGCCGAGCCGCTTCCAGTCGCCCCACTGCGTCGAGTAAGTGCGCTGGTAGAGGACGTTGTCGAGGCCGCGGACGTACACGTCGATCTTGCCCTCGGAAGCGACCGCGGCGGGCTGGCCGAGGAACTTGCCGCCGACCTGACGGGCCCCGTCGAGGCCGTTCTGCTGGAGGTTCCCGGCGGGGTCGCGGAAGAACGTCACGGTCTTGCCGCCGGTGCGGACGACCGCCGGGCTGGCGGACGCGGGACCGCCGACGTCGTCGCCGGGGACGAGGTCGGTGCCGTGCAGGCGCAGGAACGCGGTGCCGTGCGCGGGCACGGTGACCGTGTACTCGCCGACGGCGCTGCCGCGGTCGGCACGCGCGCGGAGGTCGCGAATGGACACCCGGCCGGTGAGTCCGGCGTCGGCGAACTTCACCGTCATCTGGGTCGGCGTTTCACCGCGGTTGAGCAGCACGACGGCCCGGTCGCCCCGCTGGGAGAGGACCTTGCTGTAGGTGTCGGTGCTGCCGTTCGTCGCGACGCGGACGCCCTGGGTGCCGAGGCGGTCCTGGTTGACGCCGACGATCTCGGGGTTCTTCAGCGTGCTGAGCATCGACGCGGGGAGCGTGCGCGGGTCGGAGCCGAGGATGAGCGGGGAGGCCATCTCCGCCCACATGACGAACTGGGTGGTCGACTCCTCCTCGTTCAGCTCGTAGGTGCCCTGCTCGGTCTTGCGCATCGGGATGAGGTAGTCGGGGTCGTTGTAGTGCCCCGGCCCGTTGGCCTCGGGATGGGCGGCGTTGGCGTCCATGTTGCGCAGGACGTCTTTCCAGATGCCCTCGTACGGCGTGCCGAACGCGATGTCGGTGCTGGTGCGCCAGGAGTCGGCGACGAGCGGGCCGTAGGTGTAGGCGATACCGGCGACCTGGTCCGGACCGTGCGGGACGCCCCACTCGTCGGTGACCGGGTTGCAGATGTTGAGCACCATCGGGCGGCCCGCCTTGGCGAGGGCCTGGCTGAACTGCGTGAACGCCTCGGCGGGCTTGAGGTTCTGGGCGATGCCGCAGAGGAAGTCGACCTTGACGGCGTCGAACTTCCAGCTCGCGAACCGCTTGGTGTCCTGCTCGTAGTAGCCGCCGGAGCCGGCCGCGCAGTTCTTGCCATCGGAAGCGCCCGCGTCGGTGTAGATGCCGGCCTCGAGGCCCTTGCCGTGCAGGTAGCTGACCAAAGTGGACAGTCCACTCGGGAACTTCGCGCTGTCCTCGTGGAGGTTTCCCTGCGCGTCCCGCGGATCGGGCGCGGTCCAGCCGCCGTCGATCCAGACGTAGCGGTAGCCGGCGTCGCGCAGGCCGCTGGAGACGAGGAAGTCCGCGACGGACTTGACCGACGCCTCGCTCGGGGCGCCGAGGCCGTAGTAGGTGTTCCAGCCCATGTAGGGGGTCTTCGCGACCCCGCTGCCGTAGTAGTCGGGAGCGCCTTGGTCCACGGCCGCCTGGGCGGGGATCGCCGTGGTCGCGAGCGCCGCCACGGCTGTGGCGACCACCGCGAGTGATCTCTTGAGGAGCATGTGCCGGACGCCTTTCTCCGGTGAACTGCGAGCCGGGGAGCAGCATGCCGGGGAGCGTCGGCACCCGTCAAGAATAAATCCTAAATTAAGATTTCACGGGGTATGCTCGGCCGATGAGCTACCGGTGGGAGATCACAGCGAACGTCCTGCGCCAAGGCGTCATCGGCATCGTGCGCACCCACGACGCCGAGTCGGCGGTCTCCGCCGCCCGCGCCGCCCTCGAAGCCGGGCTGCGGTCGGTCGAACTGCCGCTCACCAACCCCGGCGCGCTCGACGCCATCTCCGGCTTGGCCGCCGCCTACCCGGACGCGACCATCGGCGCCGGCACCGTGCTCGACGAGGCCTCCGCCGTACTCGCCCTCCGCGCCGGCGCGCGGTTCCTCGTCTCGCCGTCGGTGGACGCCGCCGTCATCCGCACCGCTCACCGGTACGGAGCTGCCGCCCTGCCCGGGGCCGGCTCCGTCACCGAAATCGTGCGCGCGCTCGAGGAAGGTGCCGACGCCGTCAAGGTTTTCCCCGCCTCCGCGCTCAGCCCCTCGTGGGTCAAGGACGTCCGGGCCGCGCTCCCGCAGGCACCGCTCGTGCCCACCGGCGGCATCGGGCCCGCGGACGTGCCAGGCTGGCTGGCAGCGGGCGCGGTGGCGTGCGGGGTCGGCTCGGCGCTGACCCGCGGCACCACCGCGGACATCTCCGCCCGGGTCGAGACGCTGTTGAGGAGCGCGCATGGCTGAGCTGGTCTTCGTCGGGTGCTACACCGGGGAAGCGGGGAACGGCACGGGGATCACGACGTTCTCCCGCTCCGCGACCGGCTCGTTGACGGAAGTGGCGTCGCTGGCGCTGGAGTCGCCGTCGTGGCTGACGCGGCACCCGTCGCTGCCGGTGCTGTACGCGGTGAACGAGACCGCCACCGGCGAGGTCACGGCGCTCTCCATCGACGGCTCGGGCAAGTTGTCGGTGCTGGGCACGGCCGAGACGGGCGGCGCGCACCCGTGCCACCTCGCGGTGACGCCGGACGGCCGGTTCCTCCTGTGCGCCAACTACACCGGCGGCAGCCTGGCCGTGTTCTCGCTGTCGCCGTCGGGCTCCATCGAGGCTCGGACCGCGTTGGTCCAGCACGAAGGCAGCGGCCCCCGCACCGACCGCCAGGAAGCGGCGCACGTGCACATGGCCGTCCCTTCGGCCGACGGGACCGTGGTGAGCGCCGTCGACCTCGGCACGGACGAGATCCGCAGCTACACACTGTCTTCCGCCGGTTCTGTCGAACTGCTGGCCGTCTCGGCGCTCCCACCGGGTACGGGCCCGCGGCAGCTGGTCCGCCGGCCGGGCACGGACCTCGCGTACGTGGTCGGCGAGCTGGCCGGAACCGTCGTGACGGTCCGGGAGACCTCGCCGGGCGCGTTCGAGGTGGTCGCTTCCACGCCGTCGACGCTGTCTTCGGTGACGCCGAACCTGGTGGCGCACCTGGAGCTGACCGGCACGCGCATGTACGTGTCGAACCGCGGCCCGGACTGCGTGACGGAGTTCGCCCTCGACGAGGCGGCCGCGGTGGCCGACCAGCCGTGCGGGGCGAACCCGCGGCACTTCGCACTGGTGGACGGCACGTGCTACGTCGCGGCGCAGTCGGAGGACGCCATCACGGCGTTCACGCTGACGGCGTCCGGAGAGGCGGAGCTGAAGTACTACCCGACGGGCTCGCCGACCTTCGTGCTGCCGGTGTCACTGCCCTGAGCCGCACTCGGCGGGAAGCAGGAAGTCACCGGCTTCCACGACCGCACCGAGCACGCGGACGTCGCCGTCCTCCAAGCGGATGGTGACCGGTTCGGCGGCGCCGTGCAGTTCGGCACGCCGATCGCCGGGTGGGAGCTCGCCCCGCAGGGTGCCGAACGCGACCGTGTCGACGCCGTCGGCCAGGACTTCCCGGACGTCGAACCGCCAGTGCCGGTCCGCCTCCCGCCTGAGTGCGGGCCACGCGGTGAGCGCGGCCCGGCGGGCGTGGACGTGGCCTGCGACCGCGCAGCAGACGGGAACCGCGGCCACGCGCCGGTAGCCGGCGGCCGGCGCGAGCTCCATGGCGCTGGTCAGCAGGTCCGCGGCGATCACCCGGACGATCGGGTGCCCGCGTTCGACGATGTCCAGCAGGGTGGGCGCCGCGAAGGCCGCCGCGGGGTAGACCGTGCCGCTGTGCTCGTGGAGGAGTCCCGTGTTGTGCAGCACCGAACTGGGGGCCGAAGCTTCGAGCACCGAGGTGGCCGCGGCCAGCTCACGCAACGCGCGTCCGACGCCGTCCGGCTCGTACCAGCCCGCCGGCCCGGGAACGGCGTGCCAGTCCACTGCGGACACCCGGCCTCCCTCGTACTCAACGTATAGCGCAACCCCGGGCTTGCGGCAAGACCCCGTGCGTCGCGCAGAATCGGCGCACTGGTCAACGATCTGGGGGTTTGCGCGATGCGTGTTCTGCTGTCCACCTACGGCTCCCGCGGCGACGTCGAGCCGCTGGCGGCGTTCGCGGTGCGGCTGCGGGAGCTGGGCGCCGAGGTGAAGGTGTGCGCGCCGCCGGATGAGGACTTCGTGCGGCGGCTGGCCGCTGTCGATGTGCCGCTGGTGCCGATCGGGCCGTCGGCGCGCGAGCTGACGAAGGCCGCGCCGACCCCGAAAGGCCTGCCGGCGCGGGCCGCGGAGCTGATCGCGGCCCAGTTCGACGTCATGCCGGCGGCCGCCGCGGACTGCGACGTGCTGGTGGCCACCGGGGTGATGCCGACCGCGGCCGGGGCGCGGTCGGTCGCCGAGCTGGCCGGGATCCCGTCGCACTACGTGGCGATGCAGAAGCTGTCGCTGCCGTCGCCGCACCACGCGCCGCTCGCCCACCCGGGCCGGCCGCACCCGGCGGGCGTCACCGGCAACCGGGCGCTCTGGGAGCTCGACCGCGAAAGCATGAACGCGCTGTTCGGGCCGGGCCTGAACGCGAGCCGGGCCGCGCACGGCCTGCCCGCCGTCGACGACGTCCGCGAGCTGGTCGTCGGCAAGCGGCCGTGGCTGGCGACCGACCCGGTCCTCGACCCGTGGGAACCGAGCGACGGCCTCGACGTCGTCCAGACCGGCGCGTGGATCGTGCCGGACGAGCGGCCGCTGCCGGACGACCTGGCGGCGTTCCTGGCCGACGCCGAACCGCCGGTCTACGTCGGGTTCGGGAGCATGCCGATGCACGCGGCGGCGGACGTGGCCGAGGTGGCCGTCGCGGCGGTGCGGGCGCACGGCCGCCGCCTGGTGCTCAAGCGCGGCTGGGCGGGCCTGACCGTCGACGGCGACGACGTCTTCCTCGTCGACGAGGTCAACCACCAGGCGCTGTTCCCGAGGACGGCGGCGGTCGTGCACCACGGCGGCGCCGGGACCACGACGACGGCCGTGCGCTCCGGCCCGGGTCGCGGCACTGGGCGCCGGCGTGGCCCACGACGGTCCGGCGCCGACGGTGGACTCCCTGACGGCGGCCCTCGGGGCGGCGCTGGCCGTGAAGGACCGCGCCGCCGAAGTGGCGGCGCTCGTCAGCACCGATGGCACCGTGGCGGCCGCGAAGCTGCTACTCGATCCGGCGTAGGACGACGACGTCCGCGTCGTGGGTCGCGGTCCAGTCGAAGGGGAGACCCGCGTACTTCAGGTGGGCCCCTGAATACCGGGTTCCGCTTTCGTCCACATAGGACGAATCCGGGCGGACGTCGAGCCGCACGCGCGACGAGCGTCCCGGCACGAGCGGCGCGCCCGTCAGCTCGCCGGTGTTCCACGCCAGCACCACCACGGTGTCGCCGTCTTCCGAGGTGTACTGGGTCGCGCCCGCCAGGACCCGGGCGACACCGTGGTGGACGACGTCCCGGATCGACTTGTACACGGCCACCAGCGAAGCCGCCTCCGCGTGCTGCTCGGGCGTCCACTTCGCAAGGTCCGCGCCGATCCCCAGCA
Source organism: Amycolatopsis sp. NPDC114478 (assembly GCF_055633805.1). Taxonomy (NCBI): domain Bacteria; kingdom Bacillati; phylum Actinomycetota; class Actinomycetes; order Pseudonocardiales; family Pseudonocardiaceae; genus Amycolatopsis; species Amycolatopsis sp. NPDC114478. The sequence continues at coordinate 597,603 of NZ_JBVKDO010000004.1, forward strand.
CCCCGGCCATCGCCGTGACGAACCGGAACCGCAGCGAGCGCGGCCGCGGGTCGAAGACGCCCGGGGAGTCCGTCACCCACGAACTCATCAGGTGCGGGGCGTGCATCAGGAGGAACCCGTCCTGGATCGCGAGCCGGTCCAGCGGTCCCGTGTTGTCGCTCGGCCAGACGACGTCGGTGCGCGCGACCGTCGCCAGGTCGGTCCGGCCGCCGCCGCCCGCGCACGCCTCAATCGTCACGTGCGGGTGGGCGGCGCGCAGGTGGTCCAGCACCGACAGGTACCCGGCGACGTGCTCGGCGTCCAGGTCCGCGTCCGGCGAACCCGGGCGGCCGCGTTCGGTGGGCGGCCGGTTCATGTCCCACTTGAGGTACGAGATCGGGTAGGCCGTCAGCAGTGAGTCCAAAGTGGACTTCACGAACGAGACGACTTCGGGGAGGCCCAGGTCCAGCAGGAGCTGGTTGCGGATCAGCGTCGACGGGCGGCCGTCGATCCGGTACACCCAGTCCGGGTGCTCGGCGTACAGCCGCGACTTCGGGCTGACGGCTTCCGGCTCGACCCAGAGCCCGAACTCCAGGCCCAGTTCCCGCACCGAATCGACGAAGTCGCCGAATCTCGGATCCGCCGCCGTCCAGTCACCGAGGCCGCCGGTGTCGTCGTCGCGGCCGGTGAACCAGCCGTCGTCGACCACGAACAGCTCGACGCCGAGGTCGGCCGCGCGCTTCGCCAGCTCCAGCTGGTGCTCGCTCCGGACGTCGAAGCCGGTTGCTTCCCACGAGTTGTAGAGCACCGGACGCGGGCGCCGCCACCGCGGACCCGCCAGCACGCGGTCGTAGTCGTGCCACACGGACGCCAGTCCGGCGAGTCCGTCCACACTGGACGCCAGAGCGACCGCCGGAGTAACCAGCGAAGCACCCGGTTCCAGCAGCACCGGACCCGGCGACGGCAGCCGCCCGGCCCGCACGCGCGTCAGCCCGGAAGGCTCGACGTCCGCCTCGATCGACCACGAACCCGGCCATTCCAGCGAAACGCCCCAGGCCGGCCCACCGGAGGAGTCCTGCACCGCCAGCCACGGCACGTGCGCGTGCCCCGGGACGCCGAACCGGCTCTCCATCCGGAACCCGCCCGCGGGCAGGTCCAGCGTGCGCCGCGTGAACTCCTGCGACCACTGGCCGGTCAGATACGTCAGTCGGGCGCCCGAAACCGTCGGCACGCACACGGCCGCCGAGCCCAGCCGGTCGAACTCCAACGTCGCCGAGCCCGTGTTCTCGAACTCGACCCACCGGGTCAGGACATCCGTGTCGGGCACCGGCCGGTAGCACACCACCGCGCGCAGCCCGGCGACTTCGTCCACAAAGGTCACTCGCAGGTCATCGCCCGGCGACGCCGAGTCGAACCGCCACCACGAACCACCGCGCACCGAGACGTCCGCACCGGAGAACGGGCGCAGGCCCAGCGGGGCGTACTCGACCGGGGCCGCGTCGGCGTCGGTGATGAAGTGCACCGCACCCGCGTTCGCGAACACCGACGGTCCGTCTTCGATCCCGTGTGGACCCCAGGCCACCAGCTCGAGCCAGCGCTCGGTGGGGTCCAGGGCCACGGTGTACGAAGTGGACTTCAGGGACACGGTCCACGTCACTTGATCGCCCCGATCGCCAAGCCCGAGATGAAGTGCTTCTGGAACCGCAGGAACACGGCCACGGTCGGCACGGCCGCGATGACCGACCCCGCCGCGATCACGTTCCAGTTGGACACGTACTGCCCCTGGAGGCCGAGCAGTGCCGGCGTCACCGGCATCACCGTCCCGGTGCGCAGCACGGTGATCGACCACAGCAGGTCGTTGAACGTCCAGGTGAACGCCAGCGCGCCGAGCGCCGCCAGCGCCGGGCGGGTCATCGGCAGGATGATCCGCCAGAAGATCTGCGCGACGCCGGCGCCGTCGATCAGCGCCGCCTGCTGGATCTCACCCGGGATCGACCGCATGAACCCCTGCAGCACGAACGTGTAGAAGCCGAGCCCGAACCCGACCTGCACGACGATCAGCGCGGTCAGCGTGTCGTAGATGCCCAGCAGCTCGGCCAGCTTCGCCACCGGCACGAGCAGGATCTGCGGCGGCAGCAGGTTCCCGGCCAGCATCACCAGGATGATCGTGCGGCGGAACGGGAGCTCGTACCGGCTCAGCGCGAACGCCGCCGCCGAGCTGAGCAGCAGCGCGAGCAGCACGGTCGGGATCGTCACGAGCAGGCTGTTGAGCATCGCGTGCCCGCCGCCGCCCTCGCCCCACGCCTGCCCGAAGCCGTCGAGGCTGAACGACGCGGGCAGCGCGCCGAGGCCGTTCGACGCGATGTCCGAAAAGGACCGGACGCTCGTCGTCAGCACCAGCAGGATCGGCAGCAGCCATAGCACGGACAACCCGCCCGCGAGCAGGTGGAACCCGAAGGTCCGCGTACTCCTCACGAGTCCTCCCGGAACGCGCGCACGAGGTAGGTCACGATCACGCCGAACGCCAGCACGAAGATCACCACGGCCAGCGCGGACGCGTAGCCGAGCCGCAGCGACTGGAACGCCGTCGCGTACATGTACGTGCTGAGCAGCTCGGACGAGTGGTACGGCCCGCCCTTCGTCATCGACCACACGACGTCGAACGACCGCAGCGAGTCGATGATGATCACCGAGAGGACGACGGAGTTGACGCTGCGCAGCTGCGGCCACGTCACGTTGCGGAACTGCTGCCACGCCGTGGCACCGTCCAATTTGGCCGCTTCGTACAGCACCGGGTCGATCCCCTTGAGCCCGGCCAGGTACAGCACCATCACGTAGCCGAGCTGGCGCCACAACGCGGGGACGAGCACCGCGTACAGCGCCGTCTTCGGGTCGGCCAGCCAGGCGTGCTGCCAGCTGCCGAGCCCGATCGCGCCGAGCACCTTGTTGAAGACGCCGTCCGGCTGGTAGATCACCTGCCAGATCAGCGACGTCGCGACCAGCGAGAACACCACCGGCGTGAACAGCGCGGCCCGGTAGAACCCGACGCCTTTTCTTTCGCGTTGCAGCAACGTCGCCAGCGCGAGCCCGCCGACGGCCGAGAGGCCGCCGAAGAGCACGAGCCAGATCACCGTGTCGAGCGCGGCGGTCTTGAAGATGTCGTCGGAGAACATCTCGGCGAAGTTCCGCAAACCCACGAACGTGGGCGCGGAGACGCCGTCCCAGTTCGTCAGCGCCAGGTAGAAGCCCTGCAACGCCGGCCAGAACACCCAGAACCCCTCGACGACGAGGGGTACCAGGACGAACGCCAGCAGCACCGGCGAGATCCGGCGACGGCGCTTGGGGGCCCGCGCCGCGGTCTTCGGCCGTTCGGCGGTCAGCACCGCCATGTCAGGACTGCCAGACCTTCTGCGCGGCGGTCTGCCAGTCGCTCAGGATCGAGTCGAGCTCGTTCGGCTTCTGGATGAACCGGATCAACGCGGCGTCGGCGGTCGGCTGCAGCGCGTCGGAGGAGTCGCGGTTGAAGAACTGCGTGATCTCCTTGGCGTCCGCGAGCATCTTGCGTCCTTTTTGGACCAGCGGCGTGCCGTTGTCCTTCGCCTTCGGGTTGGCCGGCAGGACCGTGCCGGAGGAGTTCTTGATGTAGAGCTCCTGCGCCTCGGCCGTCGCGACGTACTTGAACCACTCCTTGACCTCGGCGACGTGTGGGGTGCGCGCGCTGGCGAAGAAGCCGTCGGTCGGACCCTCCTCGGCGACCGGCACGGCCGGGTCCAGGATCGGGAACTGGAAGAAGTCGAGGTCGTCGAGCGCGTCCTTCGGGGCGGCGTCGGCGAAGAACGTGCCGGTCAGGACCATGCCGGTGCGGCCCTGCAGCAGCACGGTGGTCGCGTCCTGGAACGCGATCGCGGTGCCGTTCGGGTCGAAGTACGGCAGGGCCTGGCGCCACGGGTCGAAGATCTTCTTGACGCGCGGGTCGTCGAAGCGCTGCTTGCCGGCCAGCAGCTCGCGGTGGAAGGGCGCGCCGTTGATCCGGATGTTCAGGTAGTCGAACCAGGCCGACGCGGTCCACGGCGTGTTGCCGCCCGCGCCGAGCCCGATCGGGGCGATTCCCTTGCCCTTCAACGTTTCGCAGAGCGCGAGGAACTCGGTCCAGTTCGTCGGCGGCTGCACGCCCCACTTCGCGAAGTTGGACTTCCGGTAGAAGAAGCCCCACCAGTAGTAGGACGTCGGGACGAAGACCTGGTGGCCGGCGCCGTCGCCGGAGAGCGCGCGGAACGCGGGGCTGTAGTCGCCCATGGTCTGCCAGACGTCGCCGACGTCGAGGAGCAGGCCCTTGCGCGCGTAGCCGGACAACAGCGAACCCGGGTACCACGTGTAGGTGTCGGGCGGGGTGGCCGCGGTCAGGTAGCTGGGCAGCTGGGTGCGGAAGGTCTCCGACGCGACGGTGTTGACGGTCGCCGTCGCGCCGCCCTTCGCGCCGAACGCCTGAGCCAGCGCTTCGATCGCCTTCTTCGCCTCGGGCGAGGACAGGTTCGACTGGACGGTGACTGCGCCGGCGGCCTGCTTGACCGGGCCGGAGTTCGCGGAGGTGGCGCAGGCGGCGAGGAAGCTGGACGACCCGATCGCGCCCAGGCCGGCCAGGCCGGCGTTGCGCAGGAAACGACGGCGGGACAGGCCTGCACTCGTCATGTCGTGACCCCTTTGTCTTGGTGCCCGCTCGGGCGTGACTGCTGCCAAAGAGTGCAACCGGGCGCCGCCGGTGTCAAGATGTATTCATAATTTATGACGACTTCGGTCGCAGCGTAGGATCGCCCGACCACGAACCACCAGTCGAGAGGGCCCTCCATTGACCGAACACCGGCCACGCGGGCTGCACGGCCAGACCGTGGAGGCACTGGCCAGCCGGATCCTCTCCGACGAGTGGGGCGAGGGCACCGTCCTGGACCTGCCGGCGCTGCGCGAAGAGCTCGACATCAGCCTGACCGCGCTGCGCGAGGCGCTGAAGGTGCTGGCCGCGAAGGGGATGATCGACGCGCGGCAGAAGCGCGGCACGTTCGTCCAGCCGCGCGAGAAGTGGAACATGCTCGACGCCGACGTCATGCGCTGGCAGACCGCGGCCGCCGACGACCCCGGCCTGCTCGACGAGCTGACCGAGGTCCGCACGGTCGTCGAGCCCGCGGCGGCGCGGATCGCCGCCGAACGCGCGTCGGAGGAAGACCTCGAGTCGCTGCGGGAGGCGCTGGCCGACATGGCCGCTGCGGGCGACGACGCCGAGGCGAGCGTCCAGGCCGACCTGGCCTTCCACCGGCGGCTGATGACGGCCACGCACAACAACTTCCTGATGCGGATGGAACGGGTCATCGCGATCGGGCTGGCCGAGCGCGACAAGCTCGTGCACGGGGCATCGGCGGCGGAGGACCCGGTGCCGAGCCACCGCAAGGTGTTCGACGCGATCGTCGCGGGCGACCCGACGGCGGCCGAGCAGGCGATGCTCGCGCTCGTCACGAAGTCCCGCGACGACCTGGCGAAGGCTCAGCGCAAACCTGCACGAGGGTAATTCGTCGAGTGCCAAAGTTGCATTTGAATCAGGCCACCGGTCGTGCCGTAATGGGTTCATGACCGATGTTCTGAACACGATGGTGCAGGCGGCTTCGGAAGCCGCACAGGCTTTGCTGGCTCTGTACGACCCGGAGAGCCGTCCGCCGGACCGGGAGGCGATGTATGCGCTCGGCACGAAGCTCGAGGCGACCTCGACTTCGGTGGTGCGGGCAGCTCTCGACGGCGTCGACGGCGTGGGCTGGTGGGACGAGGACGAAAGCGGCCGGGAGGTGCCGCCGGGACGGTGGTGGGTGGTCGACGGCGCCGAGGGCGCGGTCAACCACGTGCACGGCCTGCCGGAGTGGGGCGTGACGATCACGCTCGTCACGGACGGGCAGCCGGAGCTGACGGTCGTCCGCCAGCCGATCGGCGACCTGACGTACACGGCTTCGCGGGGCCAGGGCGCGTACCTCAACGGTTCGCCGTTGCACGTGTCGGCCAAAACGGACTTGTCGGCCGCCGCGGTGACGGCGAGCCAGGCGGGCAGCTCCCCGGACGTCTACGAGCGGTTCGCGGGCGCTTTCGCGGCGATGGCGTCGAAGGCGTTGCTGGTGCGCAACACGATTCCGACGGTGTTCCCGTTGCTGGGGCTGGCCGCCGGGCAGTACGACGTCTTCTGGCAGTACCAGCCGGATCTTCCGGGCGCCGCCTCCGGTTCGCTGGTGGCTCTCGAGGCGGGCGCGGTCGTTTCGGACCTGACGGGTGGTGCCTGGGACGTCAACTCGGCCGACATCCTCGTCGCGGCACCGGGTTTGCACGCCGCGGCGCTGGAGGTGCTCGCGTGAGCCGGGTGGCGGTGCTCGGCGCGTCGGGCGCGGTGGGCAGTGAACTGGTGAAGCAGGCGCTGACGCGCGGGCACGAGGTGGTGGCCATCAGCCGTCGCGCGTCGGCTTCCGGCGAGCGGCTGACGTCGGTCGCGGCTGACGTCTTCGACGCCGCCGGGATCGCGGAGGCGTTGCGGGGCAACGAGATCGTGCTCGACGCTTTGGGTCTGAGAAAGGGTGATCCCCCGGGGGTGCTGACGGCGGGAGCTCGTGCGGTCGTGGCCGCGGGGCCGTCGCGGACGGTGTCGGTGGGGGCGTTCGGGACCGGGCCGTCGGCTTCGGCGGCGGGCTGGCTGACCCGGACGTTGCTGGAGCGGTTCATGAAGGAGGAGCTGCCGGACAAGGTCACGGCGGACGCGGCGATCCTCGGCATGGGCGGAACGGTGGTGCAGGTGGGCCCGATGAAAGCCGGCCCGGTGAGCCCGACGCGACGCGCGGTGGGGCTCGCGGACGTGCCGCGGAAGCTGTTCCCGGCCTCGGTCACGCACGCGACGGTAGCGGCGGTGATGCTCGACGCGGCTGAGAACGGCCCGCGCGGGGAGGTCCTGGTGGCCCTGCCCAAGTGAGCTTGTCAGTCGCCGGGCGCGTCGAAGACTTCCGCGAGCGCTGTGCGGCAATGACCGCGCAACCACTCGTGCGCCGGGTCCGTGTCGTAGCGGCTGTGCCAGCTCACGACCACCGGTGCCCCCGTCAACTCGATCGGGGGCTCCGTCGCGGTCAACCCCGCGTCCGCCCGCGCCAACGCCGTCGCCCGGACCGCCAGCACCCCGACGACGTCGCTGTGCGCGATCGCCTGCAGCGCCAGCGCCGCCGTCGGGAGCGCCGCCACCACCCGGCGGCGCAAACCCAGCTCGGCCAGCGCCTTGTCCACGCCGTCGCGCAACCGCCCTCGCCGCGACACGATCACGTGCTCCGCCGCCGCGAACTCCTCGACGTCCAGCCGCACACCGGCGCGCGAGACCACCGCCAGCCGGTCCTCGCCGACCACCTCGTGGCTGATCTCCGGCGACGTCGGCACCGCCGCGCCGACCTCCAGGTCGACGTGCCCGCGGGCCAGGTCCGGCGTGTCCACCGGGGCCTCCGCCAGCAGCCGCAGCCCGATCCCCGGCGCCTCGGCCGAAGCCGTGCGCAGCAACGCCGGGAACAGCGCCGCCAGCAGGGCGTCGTGGCCCTGGATGGTGAACGTGCGCCGCAGCGTGGCCGGGTCCACCGTGCGGGCCGGCGCGAGCACCCGGTTCGCGCGGGCCACCAGCGTCCGGACCTCGTCGCGCATCGCCAGCGCGCGCGGGGTCGGGGTCATCGTGCGGCCGGTGCGCACCAGGATGTCGTCGCCGGTCGTCGCCCGGATCCGGGCCAGCGTGCGGCTCATCGCCGGGGGCGTCAGGTGCAGCCGGTCGGCCGCCGCCTGCACGGAGTTCTCCTCCAGCAACGCGTCCAACGCCGTCAGCAGGTTCAAGTCCACCTGCACGACAGTAACGAATCAGGTGCCGTCGAGTGCGTTCTGGAGCATGCGCGACGCCGCCGCGCGCGGGGCCGGGTCGATCGCGATCAGGGCGTTGACGACCGCGCCGTCGACCAGGGCGACCAGCCGTTCGAGCTCATCGGCGGAAACCGGCGTGCCGGAGCGGGCGAAGATCTCCGTCAGCAGCTCGTTGAGCTGCGCCGACAGCGTCCGCATCAACGGCCGCAGGTACGGACGGCGGCCGGTCGCGACCAGCCGTTCGTACCGCAGCAGCACCGCCTCCGCGTCCGCTTCCGGGTCGTCGGTCTCCGGGCCCAGCAGCATCTCCAGCACCAGGTCGACGGTCGCCTGGACGCCGCGGTTGCGCGTCGCCAGCTCCTCCAGCCGGCGGCGGCCGGTCTCGAGCTCGCCGTACGCGTGGTGCTCGACGGCCGCCGTGACCAGGTCTTCCAGCGAGTCGAAGTAGTACGTCGTCGAGGCGAGCGGCAGCCCCGCGCGCTCGGCGACCGCCCGGTGCCGGACGGCGTCGAACCCGCCCTCGACGAGCAGTTTCGCGGCGGCCTCGACGAGCGCGGCGCGCCGTCGTTCCCCCTTCGGGGTGGTCGCAGCGGTCATGACCGGTCATTCTGCCAACCGGGCGGACCCGGGCTCAGAAGCGGGGCGCGAGAGCGTGCGCGAACGCGTCCACCTGCCCCGCGTACGGCGCCGTCCCGCCCGGAGACGGCACGCTGACCAGCACCAGCTTTCCCCCGGACGCCGTCGCCACCTCGGCCTGGACCGCGCCGGCGGGCTGGGACTTGAAGACGACGGGGATGCCCTTCGGGTACACGGCGGCGGACACCTCGCCGCCCGCGACTGGGAACCCCGCGGAGCGCGCCACCGTCGAACAGGCGCCGCCCGGCACGGCCGGGGTACCGGCGACGTGGCCGGGGAGCTCGCCAGCGAGGGCTGTGGCGAGCTCCCCGTCCACCTGTTCGCACCCGGAGGCGCCTTCGGCCAGCTGGCCGGTCTTCCCGCCCTGGTCACCTCCCTGCCGAGGTGGTTCGGACGAGAAGTTCGGTGACTCCCCACCGATCTCAGGACGTGCCGGGCTGAGACCGGGTTGCCCCGAGCCCGGCGCGGACTGCGACGACATGGCGCCGTCGCCCGCGGCCGTCATCGACTCGGGGGTACCCCCGGACAGGAGCCCGTATGCGCCGAAGCCGACGACCACCAGCGCCGCGGCGCTCACCCCGGCGGTGATCCGGTTGCGGCGCCGCACGGTCTGGCGGTGGGACTCGCGGACGACGTCGTCCTGGCTGAACGTCGGTTCGGGGGCGTCCGGCGGCGCGGCGGAGAACAACGAGCGCAGCTCCTGCTCATCCATTGGTCTCCACCTCCCGTTCCAGGACCTGCCTGAGGTTCGCCAGCCCGCGCGCGGTCTGGCTCTTCACGTTGCCTTCGCTGCAGCCCAGCGCTTTCGCCGCGCCGGTCACGTCAAGCCCTTCGAAGAACCGCATGACCAGCACCGCCCGCTGCTTGGGCGGCACTTCCTTCAACGCCGCGAGCAGGTCTTCCCTGGTCGCGACGAGCTCGTCGAGGCCCGGCGTGTCGTCGGCCGGCTCGGGCAGCGTCTCGGTCTGCCACTCACGCCGCCACGGGCGCCGCGATTCGTCGATCGACGCCCGGACGAGCGTCTTGCGGACGTACGCGTCGGTCGCCGCGGGATCCCTGATCTTCTTCCACCTCCGGTGCAGCGCGACGAACGCCGTCTGCGCGAGGTCGTCCGCCCGGTGCCAGTCGCCGCAGAGCATGTACGCGGTCCGGCGCACGGCGTCCCGCCTGGCGGCGAAGTACTCCGCGAACTCCTCCTCGTCGCGCTGGTCCACGCGCAGTCGTGCTCCGCTCTGTTGTCGTCGGTGGGTAGACGGAATCAGGGGCGTCCACGGTTGCACGGACCGAGCAGGTCCCACCAGTGAGCCTTATTCAGCCGTCGGCCGGCGCAAGGGTCACCGCAAGCGGTCACCCCACGGTCCATAGCGCCGACCTAACCAGAATAAGGCTCACTCCGGGGCTCATTGATCCCCATGAGGTGGGTGTGATGTGATCGCTCCGTGACCTTCACGCTGCCGCCGCTGGACTTCCGCTCCGACACCGTCACCCGTCCGGATGACACGATGCGCGCGGCGATGGCGTCCGCGGAGGTCGGGGACAACGTCCTCGAACGCGACCCGACGGTCCAGGCGCTGGAAGAACGCGCCGCGCACGTCCTGGGCATGCCGGCCGCGCTCTGGGTGCCGAGCGGGACCATGGCGAACCTCGTCGCGCTGAGCCTCCACCTGCAGCGCGGGGACCGGTTCCTCGCCACGCGCGGTGCCCACGTGCTGTCCAACGAGCTCGGCTCGGCCGCGTGGCTGGCCGGGGGGATGCCGGACATTCTCGAGCACGACGGCGGCCCGGGCCGCCCATCGCCCGACGCCCTCGCGGCCGCGATCGGACAACCCGGGCCGTACTTCACATTACGGACGTCGCTGCTCTGCCTTGAGAACACGCACAACGCGGCCGGCGGCGCGGTGACCCCGCCCGACGAGCACGCCCAGCTGCTGTCCGTCGCGAAGGAAGCCGGCCTGACCGTGCACCTCGACGGCGCCCGGCTGTGGCAGGCCGCGGTCGCGCTGGAGGTGCCGCCCGCCGCGCTGACCGTCGGCGTCGACACGGTGTCGGCCTGCTTCAGCAAGGGCCTCGGCGCGCCGGTCGGCTCGGTCGTCGCGGGCAGCGTCGCGTTCGTCGAGCGGGCGCGCCGGATGCGGCAGATGCTCGGCGGCGGCGTCCGGCAGGGCGGCGTCCTGGCCGCGGCGTGCCTGGTCGCGCTGGACCGGATCCCCGAGCTGGCCGAGTCGCACGAGAACGCGAGCCGGCTCGCCGAGGGCCTGCGCGAGCACGGCTGGCCGACGAACGAGCCGGACACCAACATCGTCCTCGCCGACGTCCCGGACATCCCGACCGCGCTCGCCTGGCTCGACTCGCTCGGCGTCCGCGCGGTGCCGATGGCGGGCCGGGTCCGGTTCGTGACGCACCGGGACCTGAGCGCGGCCGACGTCGAAGAAGCCTTGCGCCGGATCAAGACCGGCGCGTGAACTACCTGGGGGAATCGTGAACTGGATCGTGTTCGACTACGGCGACGTGCTGAGCAAGCCGAGCCTGGCCCGCCCGGCGATGGCCGAGGCGATGGGCGTGCCGCTGCCGGAGTTCGAGAAGGCGTACTGGGACTACCGGATTCCCTACGACGCCGGGAGCACACCGCTCGAGTACTGGCAGGCGGTCGGCGACGCGGTGGGCGTGTCCGTCGACGAAGAGCTGTCGGCCGAGCTGACCCGCGTCGACGTCGAGGGCTGGGGCCACCTGGAACCGTCGTCGCAGGCGCTGCTCGAAGTGCTTTCCGAGGCCGGCGCGTCGCTGGCGCTGCTGTCGAACGCCCCGGTGGTGTTCGGCGAGTGGGTCCGCGCGCAGGACTGGGTCCGCCACTTCCGCGTCACGCTCTTCTCGGGCGACGTCCGCTGCGTGAAGCCGGACGCGAAGATCTTCCGCCTCCTGCTCGACGAGCTGGGCGCGGAGCCGGCCGACTGCCTGTTCTTCGACGACCGTCCATCCAATGTGGACGGAGCACGGGCGGTGGGCCTGAAGGCCGAGGTGTGGAACGGCGCCGACGCGGCCCGAGCCTGGCTGGACTGACCTCACCCGCACCGCACGTCCGCCTACCGGTGGTGATCGTTCGTGGCCTAGGCTGCACGCGACCCCGACTTCCCCGGTAGGCCGCCATGACGAGCGAACGACCGTCGGCCCGTGTCAACTTCGACCGGCCGAGCATCGCCCGCGTCTTCGACGCGCTGATGGGCGGCAAGGACAACTACGAAGCCGATCGGGCGGTGCTGCGGGAGATGCTGGCGATCGCGCCGGAATCCCCGGCGATGGCGCAGGAAGTGCGGCAGTGGCTCGTGCGCGCCGTGCGGTACCTGACCGAACGGCTCGGCGTCGACCAGTTCCTCGACCTCGGCTCCGGCTTCCCGACCGTGGAGAACACCCACCAGGTGGCGCAAAAGTACAACCCGGAGGCGCACGTCGTCTACGTCGACAACGACCCGGTCGTGCAGGCGCACGGCCGGGCCTTGCTCGTCGACAACGACTTCACGCACATCTCGGGCAACGACCTGCTGCACCCCGCCGAGACGCTCGCCGACCCCACGGTCAAGCAGTTCCTCGACTTCGACCGCCCGGTCGGGCTGGTGCTGTGCGCGGTCATCCACCACATCGCGGATCTGGAGCAGGCGCGGCAGGTGGTCAAGTCCTACGTCGGCGCGGTGGCGCCGGGGTCGTACCTGGTCCTGCTGCACCAGCACAACCCGGACGACGGCTCCGAAGCCGCCGGCGTGGCGGAACGACTGCAAAATCACTTCAGCGGCACCGAGCTCGACACGCGCTACCGCACGCGGGCCGAGATCGCGTCGTTCTTCGACGGCCTCGACCTGCTCGAGCCCGGGTTGACCGCGCCGCACCTCTGGTGGCCGGACGGCCCGCGCCTGGCCCCGCTGACGCCGGTCAACTGGACGTCATTGGGCGGCGTGGCGCGGATCCCGTAGAACTCAGTAGCGGTTGATCCGACGCGGGTCCTTCTTGCCGCCGGTGATCGCGCGGTAGCCGGCCGCGCCGAGGAACGCGATGCCGCCGATGATGGCGATCCACAGGACGGCCTTGAACACGAAGCCGATCACGGCGCCCAGCACCATGAACGCCACCCAGGCGACGATCAGGCCGCCGACGATCTTCCAGAACATGGCTTCCTCCGATTGCTCCCGTGGCCCCTCCGGCCCGATGCCTCCACTGTGGCACCTCGGCCGGAGAAACTCCCCTCGTCGAGCCAACGTTCAGGGATGAATCAGGGTTCCCCCTGGCGCAGCCACCCCCCGAGCCGCCGGACGCCCTCGTCGATGTCCTCGGCGCTGCCGGCGAAGGAGAACCGCACGTACTTGCCGCCGTCGACCGGGTCGAAGTCGACGCCGGGCGTGATGGCGAGGCCCGTGTCGGCGAGCAGCCGCTGACACCAGCTCAGGCTGTCCTCGGTGTACGCGCTGACGTCGGCGTACGCGTAGAAGGCGCCGTCGGCGGGGGCGAGCTTGTCGAGGCCGATGCCCTGCAGGCCCGCGAAGAGCCGGTCGCGGTTGGCGCGGTAGTGCTCGACGTGCGCGTCGGCCTCCGCGTACGCCTCCGGCGTGAAGGCAGCGAGGGCCGCGTACTGCGACACCGCAGGTGGGCAGATGGTGAAGTTCCCGGTCAGGACGTCGACGGCGCGGTGCAGCCGCTGCGGCACGAGCATCCAGCCGAGCCGCCAGCCGGTCATCGCGAAGTACTTCGAGAAGCTGCCGAGCACGAGCGGCTCGCGCCCGTACTGCCACGCGCAGTCGAGCTCGACGCCGTAGGAGATGCCGTGGTAGATCTCGTCGCTGATCAGCTGGACGCCGTGCGACGAGCACCAGCCGGTGATGGCGGCCAGCTCGCCGGGCGGCAGCACGGTGCCGGTGGGGTTGCTCGGGCTGGCGACGATCAGCCCGTCGATCGGGCCGAGCTCGTCGAGCAGGGCGACGGTCGGCTGGAAGTTCGTCTCGGCGGTGGTCGCGAACTCGACGACCTCGCAGCCGAGGACCGACAGCAGGTTCCGGTAGGCGGGGTAGCCGGGGCGGGCCATCGCGACCTTGGCACCGGGGTCGAAGGCGCTGAGGAAGGCGAGCAGGAAGCCCCCGGACGACCCGGTGGTCATGACGACGGCCTGCGCGGCGACGTCCAGCCGGTATTTCCGCTGGTAGTGCCCGGCGACAGCCTCGCGCAGCTCGGGGATGCCGAGCTGTTCGGTGTAGCCGAGGGTGCTTTTACCCAGCGCGTCGCGGGCGGCTTCGAGCACGGGCTCGGGCGCGGGAGCGGAGGGCTGCCCGGCGGCGAGCGACACGAGATCGCCGTGACTGCGCTGCCGGGCCCCCGCCGCGGAGAGGACGTCCATGACGTGGAAGGGCGGCACGCCGGCCCGCAGCGCGGGCCCCGCCTCGAGGTCGGCCATGGGGCCAGGCTAGTTGGCGCCGGGTTTCAGTACCCCTGGTAGGCACCGCCGTGGGCCATGGCCTTGATGCCGGGCACGTTCCCGAGGCCGCCGTAGCGGTCGAAGGAGTACCGGACGCCGGCGATGATGTTGTCGACCGGGTTGTAGATGTTGTCGTGGCCGGGCAGCTTGTGGGCGTTGAACGTCGAGTCGATGCACTGCATGAGCCCCTTGGACGGGTGCCCCGCGGCGGCGTTCGAATTCCCGGTCAGGAAGAGGTGATCACCTTCCTGGGCCGTCCACGTACCCAGTTCCGTCGTCACGCACCACACGTCTGCCCGCCCGGCGGCTTCCTTGCGCAGGAAACCTCCGGTGACGATCGGGTTGTTCAGGTGCACGGCGCACTCGGCCTGCCAGGTTTCCGGCTGGTTCGCCCGCTCCACCCGGAGCACGCGCGGCCGCGCCCCGGACAGGTAGCCGGCCAGCGTGATCGCCTCGAGGACGGCACCGGGCGCCTGGTAGACGACCACCTGAGGCTCGGCGTGGCCGGGCCGCGGGTACCGGGTGCCCTCGGCGTCGATGATCGCTTCGAGCCACGCCGCGCGCTGGCTGCCGGACATCGCCAGCACCTGGGTGACCGCGTCGGCCTTGGGGTTCCCCGCTCGCGACAGCAGGTCCTGGGCGTAGTCGTGGTCCAGCCGGAACTGGTGCCGCGGCCCGCACCCGCCGCGGTCGTCGACGTACACCGCGTGCGGCACGCCGGCGAGGAGTCGGCGGATCTTCTCCACCATTTCGGGCTTCGACTGCGCGATGGACATGGTCGGGCGGTGCCGCCGGGTCTCGACGTGACCGTCGCCGGCGATCCACCCGAGGATCGCCGCTTCCGGCACGCTGACGTCCAGCGTCGACTCGGTCGCGGCGGGCGCCGACAGGAGGATGCGGTCGCGCGAGCGGACTTCGCCGGTCGTGACGAAGCCGGGCTCGGTCTCGTACCGGTTCTCCTGCTTCGTCGAAGCGATGTTGTGCGTCTTGCGCCGATGGACCGCGACGCCGTTCTCGGGCTGGTGCTCCGCGCGCGGCTCCCAGCCGCACTCCGGGCAGACGACCGGCAGGCCGGTGCGCCGGACGTGCACCCGCGGCAGGTTGAGCCAGCGGTGGTTCGGCGTCGTGGTCGCCTCCCAGCGCGAATTGCCCATCCGGACCAGCTCGGCGTCTTCGTGGTGGACGACCCGGGTGATCCGCGTCCACTCGCTGCACCCGGTGGCCGGGTTGAAGCCGATCGTCTCGTCGCCGACCTCGACCGCGTCGTGCTTCAGGAACCCGCGCCGGGTCAGGATCTGCGTGTCCAGCGGCACGCAGTCCCAGTTGTTGATGGCGTTGGGGTTCCCGCCCGACTCGTGCTGGATGATCGCCCAGATGTTGGGGATGTCGGCGTCGGTGACCGGCACGCCGGCGGCCTGCAGCGCCTTGATCGCTTCCTGGATCCACTGCTGGACGTTCCCCGGCGGCGGGGACGACGGCGGGCCGCCGCTAGGGCCGAGGCCGCCGCCTCCGCCACCACCACCTCCACCACCACCGCCGCCGCCTCCGCCACCGCCGCCGCCGTGGTGGTGGGAGGAGCCGTTGCTGTGGATGCCACCGGTGCTCTGCGGGACCGTGCCGTCGCTGGTGGGCAACGGGACCTGCGAGTAGCCGCCCTCGATCTGGGTCTTCATCAGCGCCTGGGACTTCTTGACCAGATCGTCCGCGGTGGCGAGCAGCGGATCGATCTTCCCGGCCGCGGTGGTGGCGTCGTTCTGGTTCGCTTTGTTGGCGTTGTCGATGATTTCCTTCGACGACGGGCTCGGGGCGGGCTTGTTCTCGTCCCGGGCGTGTTCCGCCTCGGCGTTCATCGCCGCCTGGGCTTTCGGGGTTTCCGAGTTGATGCGGTTCTGGATCGCCGTCTTCGCGGTTTCGTAGGCGTCGTTGACCTTGCCCTTGATGTCACTCAGCTGCGTCGAGAGAGCGCTGAGGTCGTTCCCGACGTCGGTGAGGTGGGTCTGCACCTTGTCGCCCGCGGTGGTGATCTGCTTGACGTAGCCGACGAACGCGTCCGCGGCCGGGCCCTTCCAGACACCGGCGGACAGCGAGTCCGTGGCCGACTTGAGCGCCGCGCCGTGGTCACCGGCCTGCGTGGCGGCGGTCTTGAACTGCTGGGCCGCCTTGTCGATCGACTCCGGCTTGATGCCTTCGACCTGCTTCTTCTTGGCCTCGATGTCCGGCCAGTCCGGCGGAAAGTCGATCAGTCCACCCACGTTGCCGCCCCCTTGTCATCCCGGCCCGCCGGGGCCGTCCGTGCGCTCACTGGTTCCCGTGCTCGTGCAGCTTGAGGTCGCTCGCCCCGACCTGGTCGGTTTCCGCGATCAGCCCGGCGGCCTTCTTCAACACGAAACTGGTCGCCTCCATCAGCTTCCCGGCCGCGTCGAATTCGGAGTGCACGCCCTGCTTGAAATGACCGACCGCGCCGTGGACGTCCTGGGAGCCGCCCATCGTCCCGAACGGGCTTTCCTTCTCGTCGTCGACCCCGGTCAAGTGCTTCTTCGACTTCTCGAACTCGTCTTTGAGCTTCTCGACGTGACGGGCCGCGATGGCCATCGAGTCCGGGTCGTAGACAGGCACGGTTCGTCATCCCCTTCGGAAACTTGTCTCCGCCCGATCTGACGTCGCCATGACCCGGACGGTTCCCGCGCTTACTTTATGACTTCGCCCCGGCGGCGCGTGCGGATCTCCGCCAACTTCCACCCCAGCGGGCGCCGGACCCGCTTTGTAGCATGGCCGGCGGGGAGGAAAATCGATCATGAAACCACTGAACCCGGACGAACCGCGACATGTCGGGCGCTATCGCCTGGTGGCGGCACTCGGCGAAGGCGGAATGGGCCGGGTCCTGCTCGGAGTGTCACCGGACGGCCGCCTCGTGGCGGTCAAGCGGGTGCACCCGGGCTTCGCGCACGACGACGGGTTCCGGTCCCGGTTCCGCCGGGAGGTGCAGATCTCGCGGATGGTCTCCGGCGCCTACACCGCGGCCGTGATGGACGCCGACCCGGACGCGGCGACGCCGTGGCTGGCCTCGGTGTTCGTCGCGGGCCCGTCGCTGAAGGAAGCCGTCGATGCGGCGGGCCCGCTGCCGCCGGCGTCCGTGCGGATCCTCGCGGCCGGGTTGGCGTCGGCGCTCACCGACATCCACCGGGCCGGGCTGATCCACCGGGACCTCAAGCCGAGCAACGTCCTGCTCACCGACGACGGGGCCCGGGTGATCGACTTCGGCATCGCCCGCGCGGCCGAGGGCGGCTCGGACCTGACCCACACCGGTTCGATCATCGGATCGCCCGGCTTCATGTCCCCCGAGCAGGCCGACGGGCGAGCCGTCACCCCGGCGAGCGACGTCTTTTCGCTGGGCGCGCTCCTCGTCATCGCCGCCACGGGACGGGCTCCGTTCGGTGGCGGGTCGACCCCGCAGGTGCTCTACAACGTCGTCCACGGCCGGCCGGACCTCGGACCGCTGTCGCCGGAACTGCGTCGCCTGGTGGAACCGTGCCTGGCGAAGGACCCGGCGGCGCGGCCGACGCCGGCGCGGATCCTCGACTTCCTCGGGCCGGTCCCGCCGGGGGTGACGCCGTGGCCGCCGGCGGTGCACGCTCTGATCGGTGCCCAGAAGGCGCAGGTCAGCCAGGCCCTGTCGCTGGCCCGAGCCTTCGACCGCGACGCCGTCCCCGCCTGCGAAGCGCCGGCGAACGGCCTGGATCGCCGCGGCACTCGCGGCCGTGGTCGCGGTCGTCGCGGCGACGATCGTGGTTACGCAGCTCAACGGCGGGGGCAGCGGAGCGGTCGCGACGCCGGCGCCCGGTGTCAGTCATCAGCGGCCGGCCCCGTTCACCGCGGAGGACCTCCGCGAGATCGACCCCTGCAAGCTCCTCGCCCGCGACTCGCTCCCCGCTACCGGACCGGTCAAGCCGACGGGCGGGAAACGCGTCTACTTCGAGCGGTGCGACCTGGACACCTCAGGCGGTCCGGACGAGACGGCCAGCACGAACCTGCTCATCAACCTGTACGACAAGGCCTGGGCGCGGACGAACACCCCGATCACCATCGGCGGCCTCAGCGGCTTCAAGAAGGTCGACGGCACCCAGTGCGTGGTGGCCATCGAGAGCCCCTACAGCCAGGGCTTCGCGATAACGGCCGCGTCGGGCCGCGCGGCCGGGGACCCGTGCGCGACCCCCACCGAGGCCATGGGGGTGATCATCAGCCAGATCCGGTACGGCACCGACGCGCGGTACCCGGTGACCCCGGGCTCCGCCCTGTCCCTGGACCTGTGCGCGGCGACCGAATCGCCCCCGGTCCCGCGGGGCACTCCGAACGAATTCAGCTTCTCCCTCGAAGGCCTGCACCGGTGCTTGTGGTCCGGTCAGAAGGATCTCGGCGTGTATTCCGTCGACCTCCTGTCCGCGCCGAGCGACCCGGGGAAAGCCGAAGAACGCGAACTGAACGGGACGACCGTTTCCGAGGAAGTCGTGCCCAGTCAGTACTACCCACCGTCCTGCCGGATCACCTGGACGCACCGCCGGATCGACGAGTCGAACACCGAAAACGTGCAAATCACCTACGACAACTTCGACAAGAAGCTGAGCGACCAAGAACTGTGCGCCAACGCCGAGCGGTACGCGGAGCAGGTCCTCGCCAAGTTGCCGGCCGGCAACTAGCTCAGGTCTCCGCCACCAGCTCGCGGATCCGGGTCGCCAGCAGGGCGTTGTCGGCCGGGGTGACGGTCGCCCACTCGCGGCCTTCTCGGTCGGACACCACCTGGAACAAGTAGCGGCCCGCGTCCGTGTCGAAGAACGCCACCACGCGGCCCGCGCGGTGGACCACGCCGTCGCGGCCTACCCGTTCCGCGCCGAACTGGCCGCGGGCCTCCTGGCCCAGCAGCATCCCCGACAGCTCCTGGGCGTGGAACAGCTCCACCCCCCGGTCCTCCAACGCCGTGACCAGCGCTTTCGCGTCACCCTTCGCTGCCGAGTCAGCCGTCCGGAGGACGTCGTACGGGATGCTCACCGTCTGGCCGACGCCCGGGCCGAGGTCGCCCGCCACCGAGACCGCCGTCTCCGCGAGGCCGTCTTCGGTCGCCGGGATCAGCCAGACTTCGCCGTGGTCAACCACCGCGAGGACAGCCTGGCCGCGGGCGCTCACCGCGCGGCCGCGGATCTCGCGCTCGGCCCACACCCAGACGTCGATGCCGTACTGCGGGCGGGCCAGCAGGTGCAGCTGGTCGGCCACCTCGCCGGTCACCCGGCGGTTGCGGGCCAGGCGCCGCTCGCTCAGCGACGCCCACGCCGCGTCCACCAGCTCCCGTCGTTCGGCGTGGGTGGTTCCCTCGCTCGGCACGTCCAGCGCGACGTGGCGGCGAGGCAGTCCGAGCGACTCCCACAGCACGTCGAACTCGTGCGCGGACAGCACCAGCGACACGGTCAGCGCCCGTCCTCGCCGTGGTCGCCGAGCACGTCGGGCGAGACCATCCGCTGGTCGGCGAACAGGTCCTGGTCGTCGACGCCGTAGCGGCGGACGTGCTCGGCATCGTCCTCGTGCGGGGCCGCCTCGGCGAGGAACTTCGCCTCGCCGGGCTTCTGCTTCGGGCTGATCTGCTCCGACTTCCGCAGCGCGGCGGCCTCCTCCTCGGGCAGCTCGCCGACCGGCAGCGGCCGCACCGGACCCTTCGCCGGGCCCTTCTCCCGCCGCTGGCGCTCCTTGTCGCCGCTCAGCGCGCCGCCCGCGGCACCCGCGCCGATCGCCGCCGCGCCCGCGCCGATCTCGCCGGGGGTCGCGCCGGGCTTGACCACGAACCCGCGTTCGGCGGTGAACTGGCCGGGCTGCAACGGCGCCTGCGGCATCGAACCCACCGTCCGGCCCTTGGCCAGCAGCCCGTCCGGGCCGCGGCCCGCCGAGCTGTCGAGACCGCCTCCGCCGCCGGACGCGCCCCCGCCGCCGAGCGACTTGATGGGCGCCGTCGCCGGCGACGAACCGGGCGGCAGCGCGCCGGGCGCGCCCGGCGGGACGAACTGCTCGCCGCCGGCTCCGACCGAGAGGCCGGGTGAGAAGTGGGTGGCGTCGCCGGACGCCGGGCCGCGGCCCGGGGCGTTGACCCAGCCGGGCGAGGGGGTCGACGTCGGCGGCTTGACGCCCGCCGGGGTCGTCGCCGACGAGGGTGTCGTGTGCTGGGCGGCCGGCACGGTCACCGACCCGGTCTGGCGCGGCGGCTGCGGGGCGGGCCGGGACGGCTGCTGCGCCGCGACGCCGTAGACCGGGGTCGGCGGGTCGGCGTGGACCGTGTGCGACACCGGCTGCACCACCGGCGGGTCGACGTGCACCGAGCGGACCTTGTCCGAAGCGGGCTTCACGCCGCCGTCCGGCGTCACCGCGACGGCGGCGCCCGCGACGTCCAGCACGCCCGGCGCGATCCCGGGGGCGGTCAGCTTCAGCGACTCGGGGTCGGACAGCGACTGCGTCGAAAGCAGGTTCGTGCCGCTTTCCTGCGCGTACTCGTTGAGCGCCTGCTTCGCCTGCTCCTTGGCGTTGTTCGCGGCCTCGACCTGACGCGCGTGGTCGGTCTCGAAGCCGATCAGGGACAGCAGTACGCCGTCGGTGAGCGTGTAGCCGCCCGCGCCCTTCCGGACGGTTTCGGCGTCCGGCAGCTTGTACTTGGTGCGGTTGAAGGACTCGCCCTGCTCGAACACCATTTCGGCGGCATGCGCGACCTTCGTCGTGGCGTCCTGGGAGAACCCGGCCTGCTCGGTGAGCACCTGGCTCGCCGCGCCGCCCGCCTGGCTCTGCCACTCGACGCCGAGCTTCAGCAGCTGCGCGCGCAGCGTCTGGTCGGTGTGGGCGAGCGCGGTCGCGACAGCCTTCAGCGCGTCGACGGCCGTGCCGATGCTGCCGGTGCCGTCGCCGTTGACCATCCGCGTGATCTGGTCGGCGATCGCGGTGTTGGTCCAGCCGTCGAACCGGTGGTTCTGGATGCCGGCCGCGAGCTCGGAGAATTCCACGCGCTCTCCCTAGTTGCGTGCTTTCAAGGTCTGCACCGCGATGTCGGCGGCGTGCACCGACATCTCGCACAGTTGCGGCTGCGTGAGCTTGCCGCGGGTGATGGCGAAGGTCTGGACGGCCAACGTCTGGCCGCGTGCGACGCCGACGAGCGCCTCGCAGTCGGCGGGGTCGCCCGCCGCGCGGTAGTTCGTGAGCGCCGGGTAGCCGGCGATCGTCTTCGGCTCGGTGGTCATGCTGTTCTTCTTGCGGGCCCCGGTGATCCACTCGCCGAGGTCCGCCGTCACGGCCCGGACGTGGTAGGCGTGCACCGGCTCGGCGCCGTCGGCGTCGAACACGCACGTCGGCCCGTCCGCCGACGGGCCTTCGCGGGGAGTGCTGGTGATCTTCAGCTCGTCGAGCTGTACCTGCGGGAAGACTTCGCACAGGTTGACGCCCTGCAGCGGCAGGTCGGCCGGGCGCTGCGGCAGCTGGGCCGCCTTGGCGCTCTGCGACGCCGCGGTCGCGGCCGTCTCGACCGGGTACGGGGTGCCTTCGGTGCCCGCCGAGCAGCCGGCGAGCGCCGCCGTCGCGAGCACGCCCCCGGTGATCTTCAGCGTCCGGCTACGCACCGTGCTTCGCGCGGTCACCGAACACCGCCGCCTTCTCCTCGTCGCTGATCTTGTAGTCCTTCGCGGCGTCACGCAGCTGCGAGACCAGGCGCTTCAGGCCGGCGACGTACTCGCGGACCTGGCCCGCGTAGGAACGGTCGCCGTCGGCGATGAGGGAGTTCCAGGCCTCGATGGACTGGGTGCTGATCACGTCGGCCGAGGGCGCGTCGATCCGCAGCAGGCCGAGCTTGGTCAGCAGCTGGTCTTCGAGGGCGTTGGCCTGCTCTTCGACGATCCGGGCGACGTCGAGCAGCTTGTCCGGGTGGACCAGGACGTCCGCGGCGGCCGGGGCCACGGGGACGGCCGGGCTGAGGTCGTACGAGGGTCCTGACATGCTCTCCCCTGACGTCATGCGGACAGTGACCGGCCGACTCCCCGTCGAGGCTACCAACCGAGGTGTAGCAGCAGCCTGAAGTCGGACGAAGATCAAGCCCCGCCGGTTCCCCCGGTCCGGGAAATCAGGCGCGCTGCTTCGCCGTCGGGGCGCCGACCTCGCCGTTCGCCGCCTTGAGGGCGATGTCCGTGCGGTGGTGCGAGCCCGCGAGGTGGATCTTCTCGACGGTCTCGTACGCGTGCTTGCGCGCCGACTTGAGCGTCTTGCCGGTGCCGACGACCGAGAGCACGCGGCCGCCGGAGGAGACGACGGCGCCGTCGTCGCGACGGCGGGTGCCGGCGTGCAGCACGCCCTCCAGCTCGGCGCCGCCGATGACGTCGCCGGTGCGGGGCTTGCCCGGGTAGCCGTCGGCGGCGATCACGACGGTGACCGCGGCGCCGTTCGCCCACTCCAGCGGCGGGTGCTCGGCGAGCTTGCCGGTGGCGGTGGCGTGCATCAGCCCGGCGATCGGGGACCGCAGCAGGGCCAGCACGACCTGCGTCTCGGGGTCGCCGAAGCGGCAGTTGAACTCGATGACCTGCGGGCCCTCCGACGTCAGCGCGAGCCCGGCGTAGAGCAGGCCGGAGAACGGCGCCCCGCGCTCGACGAGCTCGTCGGCGACCGGCTGGACGACCCGCTCGACCAGCTCGTCGACCAGGTTTTCGGGGGCCCAGGGCAGCGGCGCGTAGGCGCCCATGCCGCCGGTGTTCGGGCCGGCGTCGTCGTCGCCGACGCGCTTGAAGTCCTGCGCCGGCAGCAGCGGGACGACGGTGTTGCCGTCGACGAAGCAGAACAGCGAGGCCTCCGGACCGTCCAAAAAGGACTCCAGGAGGACCGGGTGGCCGCCGTCGAGCAGCATGATGGCGTGCTTGCGCGCGACGTCGTAGTCGGTCGTGACGACGACGCCCTTGCCGGCGGCGAGGCCGTCGTCCTTGACCACCCAGGTCGGGCCGAAGCGGGCGAGCGCGGCGTCGAGGCGGGCCGGGTTGTCGACCACCTCGCTGCGCGCGGTCGGCACGTTCGCGGCGGCCATGACGTCCTTCGCGAACGCCTTCGAGCCTTCGATTCGGGCGGCGGCGGCCGAGGGCCCGAAGCAGGCGATGCCCGCCTTGCGGACGGCGTCGGCGACCCCGGCGACGAGCGGCACCTCCGGCCCGACGACGACGAGGTCGGCCTGCCAGCTCTTCGCGAGCGCGGCGACCGCCTCGGGATCGGCCGCTTCGACGCCGAGCTGCTCGGCCACGGCGGCGGTCCCGGCGTTGCCGGGCGCGCAGGCCAGGGCGGTGACCGCGGGGTCACCAGAGGCCGCGAGGACGAGGGCATGCTCACGAGCGCCGGAGCCGATTACCAGTACGCGCACGCAGCACAGCGTATCCGGCCGGGTTCGCCCGGACATTTCGCCGTCGGTCGACACCCGGTGTGAACAGGAGTCCACGCGCCGTTCACCGCCGCGTTTGCCCGGATACGCATTTCGGACGCTTGCGACATCGAGGGTGAAGCGGGTAATCAGGGTCAACCCTGTGTGAAAAGAGGTCACCAGATGAAGCGCAAGCGTGTCGGCGTACTGGCACTCGCCGGACTGGCGTTGCTGAGCGTCACGGGACTGGCCGTCGGGTCGGCCAGTGCGTCCGAAGGCGGGTCCGCCGATGCGGCCGCGCACGGGCGGGGCCACGATGACCCCGTGATCGTCGGACACCGCGGTGCCCCCGGCTACCGGCCGGAGCACACCCTCGCTTCCTACGAGCTCGCCTTCCGGATGGGCGTCGGCTACGTGGACGTCGACCTCGTGCCCACCAAGGACGGCCAGCTGGTCGCCCGGCACGAGCCGGAGATCGGCGGCACCACCGACGTCGCGAAGCACCCCGAGTTCGCGAACCGCAAGAAGACGCTCGTCATCGACGGCGTCTCGACCACCGGCTGGTTCACCCAGGACTTCACGCTCGCCGAGCTGAAGACCCTGCGCGCGGTCGAGCGGATCCCGGCGAACCGCCCGCACAACACGCTGTACAACGGCCGCTACCAGATCGCCACCTTCCAGGAGGTGCTCGACCTGACCAAGCGGCTCGGCAGGGAGCTGCACCGGACGCTCGGCACCTACCCCGAGGTCAAGCACTCGACGTTCTTCTCCTCGATCGGCAACCCGACCGAACCGAAGCTGGTCGCGCTCCTCAAGCGCAACGGCCTCGACCGGGCGGACGCGCCGGCGATCATCCAGTCGTTCGAGGTCACGAACCTGATCGACCTGCACAAGCAGGTCCGGACGCCGCTGCTGCAGCTGACGTCGGCGACCGGCGCCCCGGCGGACTTCGTCGCGAAGGGCGACAAGCGGACGTACGCGGACCTCGTCACACCGCAGGGGCTGCGCGAAGTCGCGAAGTACGCGAAGTACCTCGGGCCGGACAAGGCGCAAGTCATCCCCCGGGACAAGAACGACAACCTGGGCACGCCGACCCCGCTCGTCGCCGACGCGCACAAGGCGGGCCTCGAGGTCCAGCCGTACACGTTCCGGAACGAAAACCCGTTCCTGCCGGCGAACCTGCGCTCGTCGGCCCAGCCGGACGCCTACGGGGACGTCTTCACCGAGGAGGCCACGTTCCTCAAGGCCGGCGTCGACGGCTTCTTCGCCGACCAGCCGGACACCGCCCTCGAGTCGCTGCACGCGTTCCTGGGCCGGTAAAACCGCTTTGCCGTGAAGGGCACCCTCCTGGACGCTGTGTCCATGAGGGTGCCCTTCACGGCGTTCGACGGCTTTTCCGGCGTGATCCTGGTGACCCGCGGCGAAGAGACCCTCGTCGCGCAGGCCCACGGGCACGCGCACATCGGCTACGGCGTCGAGAACACCGTCGACACGCGGTTCGCGATCGCCAGCGGCACCAAGGGGTTCACGGCGCTGGTCGTCGTCGGGCTCATCGCCGAGGGGCGCCTCGAACTGGCGACGAGAGCGCGTGACGTCCTCGGCGACGACCTGCCGCTGATCGACGACCGCGTGACCGTCGAGCACCTGCTGACGCACACCTCCGGCATCGGCGACTACTGCGACGAAGACGAAGACCCGCCGCCCACGCCGCTGCTCGCCACGTCGGCCGACTACCTCGCCGCGCTCGGGGGATACCCGCAGCGATTCCCGCCCGGCGAACGGTTCCACTACAACAACGGCGCCTTCGCCGTCCTCGCCTTGGTCGCCGAACGGATCGCGGGCATACCTTTCGCCGACCTCGTCCGTACGCGCGTCACCGCGGCCGCCGGGATGGCCGACACGGCGTTCCTCCGTTCGGACGCGCTGCCCGACCGGACGGCCACCGGCTACCTGGAAGACGGCCGCACCAACGTGTTCAGCCTGCCGGTGGTGGGCTTCGGCGACGGCGGGATCTACTCGACCGCGCCGGACTTCCGGAAGTTCTGGCCCGCCCTGTTCGACGGCCGGATCGTGCCGCGCGCGTGGGTCGACCGGATGCTCGCCCCGCACGCGGACGGCTACGGGCTCGGCTTCTGGCTGCCGCGCCCGGGTGTGGCGCACCTGGACGGCGGCGACCACGGCGTCACGTTCTGGAGTTCGCACGAGCCGGCGGCCGGGCTCACGGCCACCTTGATCTCGAACAACCACCGAGGTGGCGGGCCCCTGCTCAAGCAGCTGGACGAGTATTTGACGAAGGCTTGACACCCTCCGGGACCGGGGCTACCTTCGGCGAATTCAATGGTCTGGCCGCATACCTTTCAAGAGGTGCCCGATGGACGTTTCCGACCAGCAGACCACCCCCGACCACGCCGACGAAGACAGCGCGCGCCTGCACCAGCTGGGGTACGCGCAAGAGCTCAAACGGACGATGTCCGCGTTCTCCAACTTCGCCGTCTCGTTCACGATCATCTCGATCCTCTCCGGCTGCCTGACGCTCTACGGCTTCGGCATGAAGACCGGCGGGCCGGCCGCGATGATCTGGGGCTGGCCACTGGTCGGGGTGTTCGTGATCCTGGTCGGCCTGGGCATGGCCGAGGTCTGCTCCAGCTACCCGACCGCGGGCGGCCTCTACTACTGGGCGGCGAAGCTGGCGCCCAACAAGTCCGGGCCGGTGTGGTCGTGGTTCACCGGCTGGTTCAACCTCATCGGGCAGATCGCGGTCACGGCGGGCATCGACTTCGGTGCGGCGCTGTTCCTCAACGCGTTCCTCGACCTGCAGTGGGGCTTCACCGCGACGCCGGGGCACACGATCCTGCTGCTCGCGATCATCCTCGTGGTGCACGGCCTGCTGAACACCTTCGGCGTCCGGATCGTCGCGATCCTCAACAACGTCAGCGTGTGGTGGCACCTCATCGGCGTGCTGGTGATCGTCGGCGTGCTGATCTTCGTGCCGGCCAAGCACCAGGACGCGTCGTTCGTCTTCGGCAGCTTCGTCAACCAGACGGGCTGGGGCTCGACGTTCTACGTCTTCGCGCTCGGCTTGCTGGTCGCGCAGTACACGTTGACCGGCTACGACGCTTCGGCGCACATGACCGAGGAGACCAAGAGCGCGGCGACGGCCGGGCCGCGCGGCATCGTCATGTCGATCGTCGTCTCGCTGGTCGCCGGCTGGATCCTGCTGATCGGCCTGACGTTCGCGATCCAGGACTACGACGGCGCGGTCAACTCGGCGACCGGCGTCCCGCCCGCGCAGATCTTCATCGACGCGACCGGCGCGGTCACCGGCAAGTTCCTGCTGCTGATCTGCATCGGCGCGCAGCTGTTCTGCGGCATGGCGTCGGTGACGGCGAACTCGCGGATGATCTACGCGTTTGCCCGCGACGGCGCGATCCCGGGGTCGAAGTTCTGGCACAAGATCAACAAGCGCACGCAGACGCCGACCAACGCCGTGTGGCTCGCGGCCGGCGGTGCGCTGATCCTGGCGCTGCCGTACCTGTGGAGCGCTACGGCCTACGCGGCGGTGACGTCGATCGCGGTCGTGGGGCTGTACGTGGCGTACGTGATCCCGGTGTTCCTGCGCGTCCGCCGCGGCGACGCGTTCGAGCCGGGACCGTGGACGCTCGGCAAGTGGGGCAAGCCGGTCGGCATCATCGCGACGATCTGGGTGGTGCTGATCTTCTTCCTGTTCATGCTGCCGCAGGTGTCGCCGGTGACGGTGGACTCGTTCAACTACACGCCGATCGCGTTCCTGGTCGTGCTCGGCGGCGCGGCCCTGTGGTGGGTCCTTTCGGCACGCAAGTGGTTCACGGGCCCGAAGGTCCAGGGCTCGGCCGCCGAGCTCGCCGCGGTGGAACAGGAGCTCAAGGAACTCGGCTGACGTCCGGCGCGCTTTCCGCCACCGGGGAGCGGCGCCGGCGAACGCGTAGAAGCCCCACGGGTACGCGATCCCGGCCGTCAGCAGCGCGCCGCCGAGGAGCGGGCCGGAGATCGCGCCGATGCGGCCGATGCCGGCGGACCAGCCGAGGCCGGTCGCGCGGATCGCGTCCGGGTAGATGCGGCCGATGTACGCGTACACCAGAACCTGCGCACTGAACACGAAGCAGCCGGTCAGGAACACCGCGGCGTACAGCCCGACGGCGGGCAGCTTCACGCTCAGCAGGGCCAGGAACACCGCGCCCGCGCAGAACCACACCACCGCCGACGGGCGGATGCCGACGCGGTCGGCCACGCGCCCGGCGACGAGCAGCCCGGCGATGCCGCCGACGTTCAGCGTCAGCAGCAGGCTCAGCGCCGCGCCGAGCGGGTAGCCGGCCTGGCGCATGATCTCCGGCAGCCAGGTGTTCAGCCCGTACACCAGCAGCAGCCCCATGAACGACGTCACCCAGAACGCGATCGTCGCGCGCAGCAGGCCGCCGCGGAACAGCCCGGCGACGGCGTGCCCGGCCGAGCGCTCGGTCTCGCGGACCCGCTGGAACGACTCGGACTCCGGCAGGAACTTCAGCATCAGCGGGATCAGCGCGACGGCCGGAATCGCCCCGGCGACGAACATCGCGCGCCAGCCCAGCGGCGAGATCAGGACGATGCCCAGCAACGCCGTCAGCACCGCGCCGACGTGGTAGCCGGTCATCACCGTGGTCGTCGCGCTGCCGGACTTGCCTTGGCGCGCGTACTCGGTGACGAGCGTGATCGCCGTCGGCAGGCAGCCGCCGAGGCCCAGGCCGGCGACGAACCGCAGCAGCGCGAAGACGAACGTCGAGGGCGCGAACGCGCACAGCAGCGTGCACAGCGAGAACAGCGCCACGGAGGTGATCAGCGACTTCCGGCGGCCGATGACGTCGGTGATCGTGCCGATCGCCAGCCCGCCCAGCATCATCCCGGCCAGCCCGACCGTCGAGACGACCGACGCCGTGCCGGGCGTCAGGCCCCAGACGTGGTCGCGCAGCAGCACGGGCAGCACGGTGCCGAGCACGACCAGGTCGAACCCGTCGAGCAGGACGGCGGTCCAGGCCAGGGGCACGACCCAGGAGCGAGTGCCAGGGGACATGAGAACCTCCGGATGTGCGTCGGTGCACGTGATCCGCACAGGTGTGCGGATTGCGCACGAGTATGCACAGGGGGTACGACACAAACCAGGTCACTTCCACTGAGCGGAAGCCGAGCGCAGGGTCTCTACCTGCGGGAAGATCACGCGCGTGGAGATCCTGACGCTGATGGGCGTGCTCGCGGGCTCGCTGGCCCTGACCGCGCTCGCCCGGCGGTACAACCTGTCGGCGCCGCTGCTCGTGGTGGTCGTCGCGCTCGGGGTCGCGCTGATCCCCGGCGTCCCGCGGTTCGAGCTCGAACCCGAGCTGGTGCTCACCGTCGTGCTGCCGCCGCTGCTCTATTCGACGTCGCTGGAAAGCTCGCTGACGCACTTCAAGAACAGCCTGCGGCCGATCGTCGCGCTCGGCGTGGTGCTGGTCGCGGTGACCGCGGTGGTCGTCGCCTTCGTCGTGCACCTGCTGCTGCCGGACGTGCCGTTCGCGTCGGCGCTGGTGCTCGGCGCGGTGGTGGCGCCGCCGGACGCGGTGACGGCGGTGGCGATCGGGCGCAAGCTCGGCCTGCCGCGGCGGCTGATGACCGTGCTGACCGGGGAAAGCCTGGTCAACGACGCCGCCGCGCTGACGCTGTACAAGGTCGCGCTCGCCGCGGTCGCGGGCACGGCCGGCTCGGCCGGGCACGGGTTCGCGGTGTTCGGCGTGGCGACCGTGCTCGGCATCGCCGTCGGGCTGGCGATCGGGGCCGCCGTCGCGCTGATCCGGCGGCAGCTCGACGACCCACTGGTGGAGTCGGCGTTCGGGATCATCGTGCCCTTCGGCGCGTACGTCACCGCGGAGCACCTGCACCCGTTCGGCCCGGAGTTCAGCGGCTCCGGCGTCCTGGCGGTCGTCGCGGCCGGCCTCTACCTGGGGGCGCGCTCGCTGTACGCGTCCCCCGCGACGCGCATGCAGGACAGATCGGTGTGGGCGTCGATCGACCTCCTGCTGGAGGCGCTGGTGTTCGCGCTGATGGGGCTGCAGCTGCCGTTCGTGCTCGACGGCGCCCAGCACGCGGCCCGCGACAACGGGACGCTCGTGCTGGTGGCGGTGGTCGTGCTGCTGGTGACGATGGCCGTGCGGATCCCGGCGGTGTTCGTCTTCGCGTACCTGCCGCGGGCGATGCGGCTGTTCGGCCGCGGGCGCGCGGCCCCGTCGTGGCGGTCGCTGGCGGTGCTGTCGTGGACGGGCATGCGCGGCGTCGTGACGCTGGCCGCGGCGGCCGGTGTCCCGGCCGGCACGCCGGGGCGTGAGGAGATCCAGCTGTTCGCGTTCACCGTGGCGATCGGGACGGTGCTGATCCAGGGTCTGACGCTGCCGCCGCTGATCCGGGTCTTGAAGGTGCAGGACCCGTCGGAGGCGTCGCGCGACGAGGCCGAGGAGCTGGCCGCGCGGGAGGTCGCCAAGAAGGCGGCGCACGAACGGCTGCGCGAGATCAGCCGCGAGCGGCTGGCGTCGCTGGACCTGCCGCCCGA
Organism: Amycolatopsis sp. NPDC114478; assembly: GCF_055633805.1. NCBI lineage: Bacteria > Bacillati > Actinomycetota > Actinomycetes > Pseudonocardiales > Pseudonocardiaceae > Amycolatopsis > Amycolatopsis sp. NPDC114478. The sequence goes on from NZ_JBVKDO010000004.1 coordinate 627,567, forward strand.
GAAGGTCGAACAGCTGAAGGAGCGGTTGAAACGGCTCGTCGACACGCGCTACCGGTTCGCCGAAGCCACGATCAAGCTGTCCGGCGAGGACCGCCCCGGCACCCCGCAGGCCCAGTTCGCGAAGGCGCGCAAAGAGCTGCTGATCACCCAGCGCAAGGCGATGATCGACGAGAACCGGGCGGGCCGCCTCGACGACGACGTCCTGCAGAAGGTGCTGCGCGAACTGGACCTCGAGGAGATGTCGGTGACGGCGACCCTCACGAACCGAATGAGCTGATGACCTCCCAGGTCCGCCGGCGTTCCGCGCTCGACCGCATCCCGGTCTGGGAGACGACGACATCGGTGGCGCCGGCGTCGTAGTAGCGCCGCAGGCCTTCGACAACGGTCTTCTCGTCGCCGATGATGGCGAGGTCCGCCGCGTGGTCGACGCCTTCGACGTCGAGGATCCGCCGGTAGGAGGGGATCTGGCCGTAGAAACCCATCTGTTCGACGGCTTTCGCGCGGACTTCGTCCGGTTCGTCGGTGACGATGGCGGGGACGGCGGCGATGACCCGCTTGCCGGCCATGGCCGGCACGATCTGTTCGGAAAGCGCTCTCGGACCGGCGAGGAAGGGCAGGGTGCCGTCGGCGAGCTCGGCGGTGACTTTGAGCGCTTGCGGCCCCATCGCGGCGACGATGATCGGGATGTCCGTGCCGCCGGCCACAGTGGACGGTCCGAGTGGTTTCGCCTGGACGGTCTCGCCCTCGAAGTCGACGGCTTCCCCGGCGAAGACCCGCTTGAGGACGGTGAGGTATTCGCGCAGGTGCCGGATGGGCGGCGGGTACTCGACGCCGTAGACGGAACCGAGGAAGCCCTTCGAGCCGAGGCCGATGCCGAGGGTGAAGTTCCCGTGCGCGGCGGCTTGCGCGGTCTGCGCGGCACTGGCGACGAGCAGGGGGTGCCGCGGATAGATCGGCACGACGGAGGTGCCGACTTCGAGTCCGGGGTTCTCCCGCCCGGCCAGCGCGGCGACGGTGATGGCGTCCTGGCTGAGGGGCAGCTGCGAGAACCAGACGGACTCGAGCCCGGCCTCGGCGGCTTGCCGGGTTTGGGCGAGCAGCTCATCGACGAGGTTGGGGGCCGCGTCGGTGTCGCCGGAGGGGAGCGTGACTCCGATGGTCATGACTCCACGCTAGCGAGGCCCGCCACCGGTTTCCGGCTTCCCAGGAGTTGAGAACCCGAGCACGACTCGCCGGATTCGCCCACCCTGTCCTGCATCCCGCTCACGATCTTCAGGAGAGCCCATGTCGCTGACCGACGTCATCGAAGGCACCCGCAAGGCCGTCGACGCCGACCCGCACAACGCCGCCGTTTCCTTCTCCGTCGCCAACGCCCTCAAGCCCGGGACCAAGACCGAGGTGCACGTGAAGGTCCGGGACCACAGCTTCACCGTCGACGAGCCGCCCGCGCTCGGTGGGACCGACCAGGCCGCCAACCCCGTCGAGCTCGCGCTCGCCGCCCTCGGCTCCTGCCAGGTCATCACCTACCAGTTCTGGGCGGCGAAGCGCGGCATTCCGCTCGACTCCGTCAAGGTCACCGTCGACGGCGATCTCGACCTGCACGGCTTCTTCGGCTTCTCCTTCAACACGCGCCCCGGCTTCGGGGACGTGCGCGTGTCCGTCGAGCTCGAAGGGCCGGCCAGCCGGGAGCGCTACGAAGACCTCAAGCGCGAGGTCGACGAGCACTGCCCGGTGCTCGACCTCTTCCGCAACGAGACGCCGGTCAGCACCAAGCTGACCTAGACGACTGCGCCTCATACAAACGTGTGCCGGACGATCGTCTGGTCGCGGCCCGGGCCCACGCCGATCGCCGAAATGCGGGCGCCCGACAGCTCTTCCAGGCGCTCGACGTACGCGCGCGCGTTCGCCGGGAGCTCCTCGAACGTGCGGCACGCCGAGATGTCCTCGAACCAGCCCGGGTGCTCTTCGTAGATCGGGATCGCGTGGTGCACGTCGGTCTGGGTCATCGGCATGTCCGGCGTGCGGAAGCCGTCGACCTCGTAGCCGACGCACACCGGCACCTTCTCCAGCCCGGACAGCACGTCCAGCTTGGTGAGGAAGTAGTCGGTGATGCCGTTGACGCGCACCGCGTAGCGCGCGATCACCGCGTCGAACCAGCCCGTGCGCCGCGAACGGCCCGTCGTGACGCCGAACTCGCCGCCCTGCTTGCGCAGGTACTCGCCGGACTCGTCGTGCAGCTCGGTCGGGAACGGGCCCGAGCCGACGCGGGTCGTGTACGCCTTGAGGATGCCGAGGACCGTGCCGATCCGGCCCGGGCCGATGCCCGAGCCCGCGCTCGCGCCGCCGGACGTCGGGTTCGACGACGTCACGAACGGGTACGTGCCGTGGTCGACGTCGAGCAGCGTGCCCTGCGATCCCTCCAGCAGCACGGTTTCGCCGCGCTCGAGGGCCTGGTTGAGCTGCAGGCGCGTGTCGGCGATGCGGTGCGCGAACTTCTCGCCCGCGGCCAGCACCTCGTCGGCGACCTCGTTCGCGTCGAGCGCCTTGCGGTTGTAGACCTTCACCAGCACCTGGTTCTTGAACTCCAGCGCGGCTTCGACCTTCTGGCGGAAGATCTTCTCGTCGAGCAGGTCCTGCACGCGGACGCCGACGCGGGCGATCTTGTCCTGGTAGCACGGCCCGATGCCGCGGCCGGTGGTGCCGATCTTGCGGCTGCCGAGGTACCGCTCGGTGACTTTGTCGATGGCCACGTGGTACGGCATGATCAAGTGAGCGTCGGCGGAGATCAGCAGCTTGGACGTGTCGACGTCCCGCGCTTCCAGTCCGGACAGCTCTTCCAGCAGCACGCCCGGATCGACCACCACGCCGTTGCCGATGACGTTCGTCACGCCCGGCGTGAGGATGCCCGAAGGGATGAGGTGCAGGGCGAAGTTCTCGCCGTTCGGCAGGACGACCGTGTGACCGGCGTTGTTGCCGCCCTGGTAGCGGACGACCCACTGGACGCGGTCACCCATCAGGTCGGTGGCCTTGCCCTTGCCTTCGTCTCCCCATTGGGCACCGATGAGCACGATGGCCGGCATGTGACACTCCAGGTGTTCGACGACTGAGGTTTAGTGTCCCGGACGGACACCGGTGGCGCTGACGAAATGCCGGTGCATGACTGTAACGGAGGACCTGCGGGTGCGCGGAATCGTGGTGGCCTGTGGCGACGGCGCGGCCGGCTTCGAAGAAGTCGACGACGTCGAATCCATCCGCGTGCCCAGCCGTCCCGGCAAGGCGGAAATCGACCCCTTGCTGGGCGAACACGATCACCTGGTCGTGTCGGGCACGGACGCGGACCTCGCCGCGGTCGTAGTCCGCCTGCTGCGGAAGGACGCGCTCTCCGGCGTGTCGGTCGGGTACGTGCCGTCGTCGCCGGACTCATCGGTCGCCGCGCTCTGGGGGCTGCCGAAGACGCCGCTGCAGGCCGTCGCGCTCGCGCTGCGCGGCGAGGTCGACCCGGTGCCGCTGATCCGCGACGACGTCGGCGGCGTGCTCGTCGGACGCGGCGAGCTGCGGCTGGTCCGCGGGGTGGCCTACGCCGACGAGCAGGTGGCGCTGCGCGGCCCCGCCTCCTCGGTCGAGGTGACGCCGGACCCGGGCGGCCCCGGCCTGTCGATCCGCGTGGTCAAGGGGACCCTCTTCAAGCGGCCGACGACGTTCTACGCACGCGCGTTCCAGATCGGCTGCATCCCGACGCGGCCCGTCAGCGACGACGTCGTCCACGAGCGCGCCGTCAACAAGTGGACTTGGTACCGGCACACCGAGGACCTCCGCCTGGTCCGCGGAACTTTCGGATGAAAGTTCGCCGGCCGAGCTGAGGTCCGGCCGATAAGCCCCATACACCGCACCGCAGGGCAATTCGACGGCGAATTGCCCTTTTTCATGCTGTTTTTCGCAATGGTAGCAGCGCGTTGCCGCGCGGGTGTCACTCGGCGTTAACCGAGCGTCACCCACAAGTGTTGCTTAGTGCCACTTCCGTGCTTGATGGTTATTCGGTCCCCATCAATGACACGGAGGCGGTCGAATGCCCACAATTCGTGCTCTTTATTGTTCTTTTACCCTTGTCGCGGTCTTGTCCGGCGGCCTCGCCGGCGTTGCCGACGCGAGCCCCGCGACGACGGAAGCGACCTGCTCACAGGCCGACTTGCCGCTGCCGGACCCGGCCTGCACGCCCGGCGCGCTGAACCCGGACGTCACGCAGTCGACGATCGGCTCGACCATTTGCGTGTCGGGCTGGACCGCGACCATCCGGCCGTCGACCTCCTACACCAACAAATTGAAGACCCAAGGAATCGCGGACTACGGGTATTCGGACACGAGCCTTTCCGACTACGAAGAAGACCATTTCCTTCCGCTCGAACTGGGGGGCGCGCCGAAGGACCCGAAGAACCTTTGGCCGGAACCACACTCGGGGAGCGAGAACTCCTATTCGAAGGACAGCGTGGAAAACGCGGTGAAGAAGGCCGTGTGCACGAACCGGGCCACCCTGGCGGCCGCGCAGCACGCCATGCTCACCGACTGGACGACGGCCAAGTCGGTGCTGGGGATCGGCTGACCTGGGCAGACGCGGGCCGGGCGGGTGAGCGACCCGCCCGGCCCGCGGTTCGAGGGAAACACCTACTTCAACGTGAAAGACCTTCAGTGGTCGTCGCCGCGAAACGGGCGGGGTTCAGCTCCGAATTCCCAGCTCACGCCCGAAAACTTGGGTATTCCTGCGACCAGTCGCGACAACGAAGTCACTAGGAGTTAACCCAGTCGCGGCATCATGTCACCTATACGTGTTGCACACGCCACTCCGGTGTATCAGGGTTAGCTGTCCCCACACCTGAACCGGAGGCAGCAAAATGCCAACCAGGCGTGCTGTTCGTCGTTCGCTCACCATTCTCGTGGCCACCGCCGTGCTCTCCGGGACGCTGGTCAGCGTCGCCGAGGCCACCCCGCCGGGCGTCCCGTCGGCGACCACGGCGAAGAGCGAGCTCGCGTTCCTGACCGTCAAGGCCGACGGTTCGCAGACCGGCTACAGCCGGGACAAGTTCCCGCACTGGATCGACCAGGGCAACAGCTGCAACACCCGTGAAGTGGTGCTCAAGCGCGACGGCACGAACGTGGTCACCGACTCCAGCTGCGCGGCGACCGCCGGCAGCTGGAAGAGCCCGTACGACGGCGCGACCTGGACCGCCGCGTCCGATGTGGACATCGACCACGTCGTGCCGCTGGCCGACGCGTGGCGCACCGGCGCGTCGTCGTGGACGACCGCGCAGCGCCAGGCGTACGCGAACGACCTCACCGACCCGCAGCTGATCGCCGTGACGGACAACGTCAACCAGGACAAGGGCGACAAGTCGCCCGACCAGTGGAAGCCGCCGCTCACGAGCTACTGGTGCACCTACGCGAAGATGTGGGTCGCGGTGAAGTACAAGTTCAAGCTGACGATCAACACCGCGGAGAAGTCGGCTCTGACGGACATGCTCGGCCGCTGCTGAGAGCTGTCAAGGACGAATCTTTGCGGTGTCAGGGATTGAGATCGCGGTTCGCCTGCTGAGACGGCCTTCAGCGCGTGGTTAGCGTCGCTGGTTGAAGACGCAACCGCTCCCCGCTGGAGGCCGTCCGGTGTCCCTGCTTCCCCGTGCCCGCAACGCCGCGGCCCTGCTCGTCCTGCCCGTTCTGCTCACCGCCTGCGCCGCCGCGGGCACCGAACAAGCCGCGTCCGGTCCGCCGAAACCCGGTGGCACGCTGCGCCTGGGCATCTCGTCCGCGCCGGACTGCATCGACCCGCAGCAGGCCGCCACGAACGCGTCCATCAACGTCGGGCGCCAGCTCGTCGACTCGCTCACCGACCAGGACCCGAAGACCGGCGAGATCAAGCCGTGGCTGGCCGAAAAGTGGGAGATCAACGCCGATTCGACGGCGTTCACCTTCCACCTGCGCGCCGGCGCGACCTTCTCCGACGGCAGCCCGGTCGACGCCGCCGCCGTGAAGACCAGCTTCGACGCCATCAAGGCCCTCGGCACGAAAGCCCAGCTCGGCTACGGCTACCTGGCCGCGTACAAGGCGTCGACGGTCGTCGACCCGCGGACCGTCCGCCTCGACTTCTCCGCGCCCAGCGCGCAGTTCCTGCAGGCCAGCTCGACGATGTCGCTCGGCCTCCTCGCGCCCGCGGCGTTCCAGAAGACGCCTGAGCAGCGCTGCCAGGGCAACAGCCTGATCGGCTCCGGGCCGTTCGTCTTCGAAAGCCTGAAGCAGAACCAGGAAATCGTCCTCGCCAAGCGCAAGGGCTACACCTGGGGCTCGTCGCTGTTCAAGCACCAGGGTGAGGCCTACCTCGACAAGATCGACTACAAGATCGTGCCCGAGCCCGGCGTCCGCACCGGCAGCCTCGCCTCCGGCCAGCTCGACGCGGCCACCGACATCCAGCCGGTCGACGAGCCGCAGTTCAAGGGCAACGGCTTCAGCGAGAACATCCGGCCCAACCCCGGCGTCGTGTTCAACCTGCACGCCAACACCACCCGCGGCGTGCTCACCGACGAAAAGGTGCGCCAGGCCGTGCTCAAGGGCATCGACCGCGCCGAGGTCGTGAACACCGTGCTGACGCCGAGCTACAAGGCCGCCACGAGCATCCTCGGCTCGGCGACGCCGCTGGTCAGCGACCTTTCGCAGCAGCTCGCGTACGACCAGAAGGGCGCGGCGGCGCTGCTGGACGGCGCCGGCTGGGTGCCCGGTCCCGACGGGATCCGCGTCAAGAACGGGCAGCGGCTGAGCGCGTCCGTCGTGTTCTCCCCGGTGTTCAACCAGAACCGCAGCGTGCTGGAACTCATCCAGCAGCAGCTCCGCAAGATCGGCTTCGACCTGCGGATCGAGCAGCACACGACGGCCGAGACCACGCAGATCCAGCTGTCCGGCGGCTACGACTTCCTCTGGTACAACGTCACCCGCGCCGACCCGGACATCCTGCGCAGCCAGTTCTCCACCAAGGCCGGCAACCGCAGCAAGCTCACGCCGGGCAACCCGCTGGACGTCGCGCTGGACGCCCAGTCGTCCACTGTGGACACCGCCAAGCGCAAGCCGTCCGCCGACGAGGTCCAGAAGCTCATCATCGACCACGCGTACGCGGTCCCGGTGTTCGAGCTGACCCAGGTCGTCGCGCTCGGCTCCCAGGCGCACGCCGTCGACTTCGAGGCGTCGTCACGACTGCAGCTGTTCGACGCGTGGCTGTCGTGAGGCGCTACCTCCTCCGCCGCGCCGGGCAGGCGGTGTTCGTGCTGTGGGCGGCGTTCACGCTGTCGTTCCTGATCCTCTACCTGCTGCCGGGGGACGCCGTTTCGGCGAAGCTCGCCAGCGGGGAGGCGGGTTCGGCGGCGACGCCCGAGCAGCTCGCCGCCGCCCGCGCGGAGTACGGCCTCGACTCACCGCTGCCGGTGCAGTACCTGAAACGGCTGGTCTCGGCGTTGCACGGCGACTTCGGGCGCAGCGTTGCGACCGGCGACGACGCGACGCACATGGTCGTCACGGCGCTGCCGCCGACGCTCGCCGTGACGAGCCTGGCGCTGGTGTTCGCGGTGCTGTTCGGCGGCGGGTCGGCGCTCCTCGGCACATTCACGCGGTTCCGCTGGCTGCGGCAGGCGCTGTTGTCCCTGCCGTCGTTGGCGATCTCGCTGCCGCCGTTCTGGGTCGGGCTGCTGCTGATCCAGTTCTTCTCGTTCCGCCTGCGGCTGCTGCCGGCGCTGGGCACGCAGGGCTTCGCCGCGGTCATCCTGCCCGCGATCACGCTGGCGCTGCCCACCGGCGCGATCATCGGGCAGGTGCTGGCGAAGAGCCTCGCCACCCAGCAGGAGCAGCCGTACGCGGAGATCGCGTCGGCCAAGGGCGCGAGCCGCTGGCGTGTCCACTTCGGACACTTGCTGTGCAACGCCGCCGTGCCGACGCTGACCATCGCCGGCGTCGTCGCGGGCAACCTGGTCGCCGGGTCGGTGATCACCGAGACGGTGTTCTCGCGCGACGGCGTCGGCCGGATCACCGCGGCCGCCGTCACCGCGCAGGACGTCCCGGTGGTGCAGGCGGTGATCGTGCTGGCCGCGCTGGTGTTCGTGGTGCTCAACCTGGTCGTCGACCTGCTTTACCCGCTGCTCGACCCGCGTATCGCCCGGACACCGGAGGTGGCCCGTGGTTGACCTCGCCACCCCCGTCGTCCGCCGCCCGGGCCTCGTGGTCGCGATCGCCGTGCTGGCGTTCGTGCTGCTCGCGGCGTTCGTGCCGGGGCTGCTGACCGGGTACGACCCGATCACCGGCGTCCCGGTCGAACGGCTGCAGGGGCCGTCGCTACGGCACCTGTTCGGTACCGACGAAACGGGCCGGGACGTCTACGCGCGCGTGATCCACGGCGCGTCGCTCTCGCTGCGGGCGACCGCGATCGCCGTGCTGGTGGCGCTCGTCGCGGGCTCGGCGCTCGGCCTGCTCGCCGGGTTCCGCGGCGGCTGGGTGGACACGGCGATCATGCGGGTCGTCGACGTCTTCCTGGCCATCCCGCCGATCCTGCTGTCGCTGGCCCTGGTCACGGCGCTGGGCTTCGGCACGACGAACGTCGCGATCGCCGTCGGCATCGCGAACCTGGCGTCGTTCGCGCGAGTCATGCGCGCGGAGGTGCTTCGCGTGCGCAACGGCGTGTTCGTCGAAGCGGCGCGCGCCAGCGGAGTGCGCTGGTCGGGCGTGCTGCTGCGGCACGTCCTGCCGAACGCGGCGGGTCCGGTGCTCGCGCTGGCGACGCTCACGCTCGGCACGGCCGTGCTCGAGGTGTCGGCACTGAGCTTCCTGGGCTTCGGCGCGACGCCGCCGACGCCGGAGTGGGGCTCGCTCGTCGCGGGCGGCCGCAGCTTCCTGGCCACGGCGTGGTGGATGACGACGTTCCCGGGGCTGACGGTCGCGGCGGTGGTCCTCGCCGCGAACCGGCTGTCCCGCGCGCTGGACGGAGGAGACCGATGACCCTGCTGCGGATTTCGGACCTGGCCGTGTCGTACCAGGGGGTGCCGGCCGTGCGTGACGTCGGGTTCGACGTCGGCGCGGGAGAAGTGGTCGCCGTCGTCGGCGAATCGGGTTCGGGCAAGTCGACGACGGCGCACGCGGCGATCGGCCTGCTCCCGCGCGGCGGCCGGGTCGACGGCGGCTCGATCACCTTCGACGGCCGCGACCTGCTTTCGCTGTCGTCCCGGCAGTGGCGTTCGGTACGCGGGCGCGAGATCGCGCTGGTGCCGCAGGACCCGGCGGTGTCGCTGAACCCGGTGCACCGGATCGGCGACCAGGTCGCGGAGGTGCTGAAGATCCACGGCCTCGCGGACCGCCGCTCGGCGTCGCTGGAGGCGATCTCGTTGCTGGAGCGCGCGGGCGTGCCCCAGCCGTCTTTGCGCGCCCGGCAGTACCCGCACCAGTTGTCGGGCGGCCTGCGGCAGCGGGTGCTGATCGCATCGGCGCTGGCCGGGCGGCCGAAGCTGATCATCGCGGACGAGCCGACGTCGGCGCTGGACGTCACGGTCCAGCGGCGCATCCTCGACCACCTGACTTCACTGGCTCTTGAAACGGGCACCGCGATCCTGCTGATCACGCACGACCTCGGTGTCGCGGCTGATCGCGCGTCGCGGATCGTGGTGCTGTCGCAGGGATCGGTCGTCGAGGAGGGTCCATCGGTGGTCAGCGCGCCGACGCACCCGTACACGCGGCAGCTGATCGCGGCGGCGCCGAGCCTGTCGAGCGCGCTGCGTCCGCCCGCACCTTTGGCTGAGCCGCTGGTCTCGGTGCGGGACCTCGCGAAGTCGTTCGACGGTATCCGCGCCGTGGACGGCGTTTCGTTCGACATCCCGCGCGGCCAGACACTGGCGTTGGTAGGCGAGTCGGGCTCGGGCAAGTCGACGACAGCCCGTCTTCTCCTGCGGCTGGAGACACCGTCGGCCGGCACGGTGTCGTTCGACGGCCAGGACATCACTTCGCTGGGTGGCGAGGAACTGCGTCGGCTGCGGCGGCGGATGCAGATCGTGTACCAGAACCCGTACGCGTCGCTGAACCCGAAGTTCTCGATCGAGGACGTGGTGGCGGAGCCGTTGCGAGCGTTCGGTCTGCCGCGCACGCGCGTCTCGTCGCTGCTCGACCAGGTTGCGCTGCCGGCGTCGGTGGCGCGCCGCAAGCCGGCGGAGCTGTCGGGAGGCCAGCGCCAGCGAGTGGCGATCGCCCGCGCGCTGGCGCTGCGGCCGGACCTGGTGGTGTGCGACGAACCGGTGTCGGCGCTGGACGTTTCGGTGCAGGCCCAGATCCTGCGGCTGTTGGCAGAGCTGCAGTCATCGCTGGGGTTGTCGTACTTGTTCATTTCCCACGACTTGGCGGTGGTACGGCAGCTGGCGGACCAGGTGGGCGTGATGCGGGAGGGGGTGTTGGTGGAACTGGGCCCGGCGGCGCAGGTGCTGGAGAACCCGCGGGCGGAGTACACGAAGGAACTCCTTGACGCGATCCCCGGGCGTTCCGTGCAGGAAGTGGGCTAACGCGGCCGGTCCGGTTCGGGCTTCCGCAGCCACTGCGGCTCGATCTCGATCTTCCGGACCGGCGTGGGGTAGTCGCAGATCACCGGCCAGACATCGACGGAGTGGCAGCTCTTGGCCGGCCAGCCGTTGTCACGCCGGAATCCGTCGAGAACCCCGCCCATGACCCGGTATTCGGCCGGTGTCATGAACGGCCGCACGCCGAACGGATCCCAGCGCGAGTCATGCCGGACACCTTGTCCCCGAACTGGAAATTCGCTGAACGCACCTGAGCCGCCCACCTCACTCTCGACCATCCTTGCTCGTGGCGGAACCTTAAGGCAGCGAACCGGTGGAACCCCCATGCGGAAGGTTCACCTCTTTCACGATATGCCCTGGTCAGCGCGCCGTACCGCGTTGAAAGTCGTGCCCCATGCCCCGGATTACCTCCCAAAGTCGACAAAACAAGACAGGATCGACGGTGGGTGTTTCCCCAACCACCCACCGCGACGTATGGTCTGGACCATGCGGAGGATCGGCGTGGCCTTCGTGGCCTTGGTGCTGATGATTTCGGGTGCGGTGCCGGCTTCGGCCGCCGCCGGGCGCAGGGTTGTCGTCTACTACCAGACCGTCTACAACGGCTCCGCCTACGTCTCGCCGCTCGCGCTTCAGAGCGCCGGGGCCACGGACATGATCGTCGGGGCCATCCACCTCGATGCCAACAGCGTCGTCCACCTCAACGACGATCCGCCGAACGCCAGCAAGTTCACGCGGATGTGGCAGGACCTCGCCACCCTGCGCAACCAGGGCGTGCACGTCCTCGCCTTCGTCGGCGGGGCCGCCGCGGGCAGCTTCCAGCGGCTCGAAACCCAGTTCGACACCTACTACCCGTTGCTGCGGAACCTCATCCGCACCTACTCGCTGTCCGGCATCGACCTGGACATCGAAGAACACATGTCGAACGCCGCCCTCAACAAGGTGATCGACGCCCTGCGCGCGGACTTCGGCAGTTCGTTCCTGATCACCCTCGCCCCGGTCGCCACCGAACTCAGCGGCGGCGGCGGGCTCTCGGGCCTCAACTACGACACCCTCTACCGCGACCGCGGCGCGCAGATCTCCTGGTTCAACGCGCAGTTCTACTGCGGCTGGGGCTCCCTCTCCAGCACCTCCGGCTACGACAACATCATCCGCCGCGGGGTCGTGCCCGCGAGCAAGGTCGTCGCCGGGACCGTGACCAACCCCGCCAACTGCAGTGGGTACGTGGACATGTCGACCCTCCAGTCGACCGTGCGGAGCCTCAAGAGCAAGTACGCGGACTTCGGCGGGGTCGACGGCTGGGAGTACTTCAACTCCCTGCCCGGCGGGACGTCGGCGCCGCAACAGTGGGCTCAGCAAATCGCTCCGGTCGTGAAGGGCTGACGAGTACGCTCAGGGCGGTGCGGATCCTCTTCACGTGCCGCCCGGCGTACGGCCACCTGTTTCCCTTGCTGCCCTTGGCGAACGCGGCCGCGGCAGCCGGGCACGACGTCGTCTTCGGCACCGGCGAAGCCTTCGTGCCCAAGGTGCGTGACCTGGGTTTCGCGGTCCACCGCGCCGGGATCGGCATCGGCGAGGCGGAGGCCGAAGCCAAGAAGCGGCACGGCGGGGACGCCGGGTTCATGGACGTCGGCATCACGATGTTCGCCGAGCTGCTGCCACTGTCGCTGCTCGACGACCTGACGCCGCTGCTCCCCGAACTGCGCCCCGACCTGGTCATCTACGAGATGAGCGACGTCGGCGCCGGGATCGCGGCGCGCCGGGCGGGCCTCCCCGCCGTCGCGGTCGTGATCGGGCGCTCGATGCCGCCGGAGCTCCTGTCCGTCGCCGCCGAACGGCTGCGCCCACTCTGGGGCACGCTCCCCTCGGACGCGCTCTTCGGCGACGCGTGCGTCGACGTCTGGCCGGACAGCGTCCGCGACCCCGGCACCGCGGCCGTCCCGACGGTGTTCCGGATGCGCCCGACGCCGTACGACCCCGACGTCCCGCTGCCGCCGCTGCCGGCAGACGGCTTCGTCTACCTGACGCTCGGCACCGTGGTCTACGGCGCGACGGACGTCCTGCGCGGGGCGATCCGCGCGCTGTCGAACCTCGACGTCGACGTGCTGGTGGCGCTCGGCCCCGGCGATCCCGCGCTGCTCGGAGACCTCCCGGAGCGGGTGGACGCGGCCGGGTTCGTGCCGCAGGCCGAAGTCCTGAAGCACGCGGGCCTGGTGGTGCACCACGGCGGCACGGGCACAGTGCTCGGCTCGCTGGCCGCCGGGTTGCCGCAGCTGGTCCTGCCCCAGGGCGCCGACCAGTTCGCCAACGCCGAGACGCTCTCCGCCCTCGGGCTCGCCCGCGCACTGGTGGGCGACGAAGTCCGGATCCCCGCGATCGAGACGGCGGCCCGCGAGCTGCTCACCGACCCGAAGCCGCGTGACCTCGCCCGGGGCATCGCGGCCGAGATCGCGGAAATGCCGCCCCCGGAGCGGGTCCTGGCCGAAATCGTCAGCTGGGCGGGCTGACCAGCGCCAGGATCTCGCGCGCCACGGCGTCGTTCTGGCGGAAGCTCGCCGCGTTTGTCCGGGGCCGCGTGAACGCCGCCGCCGAGCGGGCGCTCGTGTGCGGGCCCACCGCGAACCGGTGCGGGTGCGGACGGCCCGTCCCGTCGAGCAGGCGGGAGTCCGCCACCCGCGTGTGGATCCGGCCCGACGGCAGCAACGCGCCGGTCACCGGGTCCGCCACGGTCTCCTCGGCCAGTTCACCCGCGTCACGCAGCTGCCGGAGCAGGCCGTCGGCCGCGCGGGTCACGCTCGGACCCGGGAGCCGCGCTTCGACGAGCGTCCGCGCCCGGACCGCGCCCGGATAGCTGGCGCTGGTCGCGACGAACGCGCCTCCGTCCGTCGTCACCTGCATTTCCGCGCCGGCGAACGAAACCACGCCGGCTTCGTGCAGCGCCAGCAGCTCCTCCAGCCGGCGGGGCGGCGGTCCGCTGGCGTAGTACGAGAAGAAGCCGTGGAACCAGCCGTCCATATCGGACACCTGCGACGACGCGTCCAACCGTCCTTTTTGGACCAGTACCGGCAGCTGGCCGTACACCGACAGCAACGCCATAAACGCGCCGAGGTCGGCGCTGAACTCCGGGTCGGCCCGGCGCGCGAGGTCGGCTTCGATGTATTCGCGCAGCTCCTTGCCGAACTCTTCCGGGGTACCGAACTCGCGGTCGGACAGGGGCCGGTCCAGGCGGTCGAGGTCGAGGCGGTCGGCCTCGGCGGGCACCGCCCGCGCCACGAGGTCGCACATGCCCGGTGAATCCCACGGCAGGTCGGCGAAGGCGTCGGCGAACACGGCGAAGTCCAGGCACACGCGCTCCGGGTGCCCGGTGAACAGCTCGCTGTAGTAGCCCCAGGCCAGTTCCTTCGCGATCAGCGGCCAGACGTCCGCGCGGAAGTCGAGGGCTGGGCCGGCGAGCCCGTCCATGGCGTAGGCGTCGAAGAACCTGGGGAGCCGCAACGGTTTCCCGCGCAGCCGGTAGCCGATCTTCGCGTGGTAGGGCACGCCCCGCCGGGAGCCGACGTGCAGCACCGGCTCGGCGCCGCTCGGGTGGTAGCGCAGGCCGCCGCCCTCGAGGTCCTCGAACCGGCCGCCGCGGCCCTCGGTGAGCAGCAGCATCAGGTCGACGAACGCCAGCCCGAACCCGCGCACCAGCACGGTTTCGCCCGGCGCGATGCCGGAGTAGTCGACGTCGGCGGTGTAGCCGGCCGGGTAGTAGGCGAGCCCGTGCCGCGCGGCGAACGTGACGAGCTCGCGCTCGCGGTGATCAGGTTCGGCGTCGAGGTGCCCGACGGTGAACACGACGGCGTCCGCGCGCACGGTCGTGCCGTCGGACAGGGTGACGGTGTCGCCGTCCACGCCGACCGCGCGCGCCGCGTGCTCGACGACGTCGATGCCGTCGGGCAGGTCGGCGAGGATCTTGCGGTAGACCCAGGTCAGGTAGGCGCTCTGCAGCCGCCGGGTCGGGAAGTCGAAGCTGTCGAGGGCGGTCAGCTCGGCGACGACGTCGGGCGGGACTTCGGCGTCGAGCGCGCCGTCCCGCACCTGCCGCGCCCACTCCAGCAGCGTCGGCCCCGGCCGGACCGGGCCCGCCATCTTCACCGACTCGTCGGTGAACATCGTGACGTCTTCGGGCATGGAGTTCATCCGCAGCAGCGGCGACTGGTCGTAGCGCCACACGCGGCCGGGCCCGGGCGGGAACGGGTCGATCAGGTGCACCTCGAGCCGCCGGTCGCGCAGCAGGTCCGCGTTCGCGCCGAGCCGCTCGAGGACGCCGACCCCCCGGGGTCCGGCGCCCACGACGGCGAGGGTGAACGGCGCGCGATCGGCCACCTAACCGAAGCTACGCGCGGGGTCCGACGCCGGACGTCCTTCCCATACTCCGGAATTCCGGGAATAAAACCAAACACTCCGGCGAGCGGCGCCGAATCCCCGGGCAGGTTGGCGAGAGGAGCGGATTTGTCCGTTGTCCACCGAGGCGCCGCGGCCTTCGCAGTGTTGTTCCGACGACGAAGACTTGGCCGCTGAGATAGGTCCGCCGCACCGCGTCCACACCGCGCAGGACGTGGTCGGCACCCTGCTCAGGGGTAACTGGGCGATCTTCGCGCACGAATGGGCCGATCCGGACGGGATCGACCCGAAGCACTGGCGAGACGTCATCGAGGCCGCTTCGGAGGCGGCCGGGGTCGACGTCGAGTTCGTGGTCATCCCGCGCCGGTCCCTGACCGTCGTGTTCAACCGGGCGGCCCCGCCCACCTTCGAGCAGGTCCGCGCGTCGATCGAGGTGATCGAGGCGCACCGGCGCTAGTTCCACCCTGCGGACTCCGTTGCCGCCCACCGCACGTCAGGCGTAGCTCTGGCCTTACCGACGTGAGAGAAGGTGGACGGAATGCCGGTGGAGTTCCTGGGCATCGGGGGCACGCACGACGGGTCGGAGACGCACGCCCGGTCCGGCGGGGTGTTCGACAAGGAGTACACGCTGCGCCTGGCCCGCGCGCACGAGGACTTCGGCTGGGACCGGGTGCTGTTCGCCTACGGTTCCGGCTCGCCGGACCCCGCGCAGGCGGCCGCGTACGTCGCCACGAAGCTCGACAAGCTGCAGATCCTGCTCGCGCACCGCCCGAACGTCTCGTACCCGACGTTCGCGGCGAAGACGTTCGCGACGCTCGACCAGATCTCCGACGGCCGCCTCACGGTCCACTTCATCACCGGCGGCAACGACCACGAGCAGCAGCGCGAAGGCGACTACCTGACGAAGGACCAGCGCTACGCCCGCACGCGCGAAGCCATCCAGATCATCAAGAAGGCGTGGACGTCGGACGAGCCGTTCGACTTCGACGGCGAGTACTACCGCTTCGCCGACTACGTCTCCGACGTGCGGCCGGTGCAGAAGCCGCGTCCGGGTGTGTCGTTCGGCGGCTCCTCGCCGGCCGCGTACGCCGCCGGGGGCGCCGAAGCGGACATCTACTGCCTGTGGGGCGAGCCGCTCGCGCAGACGGCGGAGCAGATCGAGGCGGTCAACGCCGCCGCCAAGGCGGCGGGCCGCACGGACGTGCCGCGGATCCAGGTCGCCTTCCGCCCGATCATCGCGCCGACCGAGGAGCTGGCCTGGGAGAAGGCGTACGCGACGGTGGGGGCCATCAAGGACCGCACGAAGGGCGGCCAGCCGCTGACCCGGCGGCACAAGCTGACCGAGCCGGAGAACACGGGCTCCCAGCGGCTCCTGGCGGTGGCCGCCCAGGGCGAGCGGTTCGACCGGGCCCTG
The DNA here is from genome assembly GCF_055633805.1 of Amycolatopsis sp. NPDC114478. NCBI lineage: Bacteria > Bacillati > Actinomycetota > Actinomycetes > Pseudonocardiales > Pseudonocardiaceae > Amycolatopsis > Amycolatopsis sp. NPDC114478. The sequence continues at coordinate 643,941 of NZ_JBVKDO010000004.1, forward strand.
TGGACCCCGACGGCGGCGGCCACGGGCGGTGCGGGCAACTCGAACGCGCTGGTGGGGACGCCGGAGACGGTGGCGCAGGCGTTGCTGGACTACTACGACCTGGGCGTCGAGATCCTGTCGGCGCGGGGCTACGACATGCTCGGCGACACGATCGACTTCGGCCGGTACGTGATCCCGATCGTCCGGGAGGAAGTCGCCAAAAGGGACGCCGAGCGCGCGTCGGCGGTGAACCGGACACCGGCGGAGGACGCCCTGGCCGTCGACGGCTGACACCGGCCACCTGCTCGAACCAAGTAGCCACCTCGCGAACGCGAGGTGGCTACTTTTGCCTCTGGCCCTTCGCCCATCGGGTACGGAATGATCCATTGGTGACTCCTGGGCGACCGGCCAGACACTGCGGGCTATCGTCTGACCCGTTCAGGAAAGCTCCGTGACACCTTGGATACCGGCGAAAGAACCTAGAGATTTACCAACAGTCACGGGACACTGACTGAGGTAACTCACGTACCGTGACTGCCCCATGACCGACCGACCCTTTTGTCACCGTCGGTCATGCGTAGGGCACGGTCTGCACAAGAGGTCGGGAGAAAGCGCATGGCAGCTCCGCGGGATCGCGTCACGTTCCGCGAGGTGTTCGGGATCGCCGAGTTCCGCGCGCTGTGGTTCGGGGAACTGCTGTCGATCGCCGGGGACCAGCTGGCCAGGGTCGCGCTGTCCATCCTCGTCTTCACCGCCACCGGCTCGGCCACGCTGACCGGCCTCACCTACGCCCTGACCTTCGCCCCTTCGCTGCTCGGCGGCATCTTCCTGACCGGCCTCGCCGACCGGTTCTCGCGCCGGACCGTCATGGTCACCGTCGACCTCATCCGGGCCGGGCTGATCCTGCTCGTCGCCATCCCGTCGCTGCCGTTCTGGGTGGTCTGCGTCCTCGTCGCCGGCGTCTCGCTGCTGAACCCGCCGTTCAAGGCCGCGCAGCTCGCGTTGCTGCCGCAGATCCTCGAGGGCGACCGGTTCGTCGTCGGCATGGGTGTGCGCAGCATGACCGTGCAGACGGCGCAGCTGCTCGGCTTCGCCGGCGGCGGCGCGCTGCTGCTGGCGCTCGACCCGCACGTCGCCCTGGTGCTCGACGCCGCCACGTTCCTGCTGTCCGCCACCTTCATCCGGTTCGGCGTGCGTTCGCGGCCGCCGGCCGCGAACGCCGAGAAGCGGAAGCCCTTCTTCGCCATGATCGGCACCGGCGGCCGGGTGGCGTTCGCCAGCCCCGCGCTGCGGGCGCTCGTCCTGTTCACCTGGCTGATGGGCCTGCTGCCGGTCTACGAGGGCATCGCCGCGCCGTACGTCTCGTCGGCGGGCGGCGGGCCCGAGCTCGTCGGGCTCCTGCTCGCGGCCGACCCGGTGGGCAGCGTCATCGGCACCTTCGTCTTCACGCGCTGGGTGCCCGCCGAGGTGCGGCCGAAGCTGATCGGGCCGTTGTCCGCGCTGTGCGCGGTGCCCATGCTGGCCGGCTTCGCGCAGCCGAACCCGTGGGTGTCGATCGGCCTGTTCATCCTGTCCGGCGCGTTCGGCTCGGTCGCGCTGCTGCAGGCGACGGCGTCGCTGACGCTCTCGGTGCCGGACGAGAACCGCGCCCAGACGATGGGCCTGTCGAACACGGGACTGACGACGATGCTCGGCGTGAGCCCGCTCATCGGCGGCGTGCTGACGGACCTCGTCGGGGCGCAGACGACCGTCGGCATCTTCGGCGTTGCCGGATTGATACTTACGGCTCCGCTGGCGCTCGCGTGGCGGCGCTCGCGGCTTTCAGGGGCGGGCGAAGGTGGGCATGACTTTGAGACCCAGCGCGCCGAACACGCCTGAGCACGCTCGACACGCTGGCTTCGTCATCGCGACCTTGCGGCGCGGCTCCGGCTCACTGATCTCTGGAACGCATCGCTGGCCACCCTTCGATCCGGCGTCCCGGAAAATGTACACACCTAAGGCCCTTGTGGACAGACGGCAAACGGGCTGAAACTGTCCGTGAGTGGTTCATCACCACCACCGAGCGCAAGGGTTTGGGGGAAAAATGGTCACATTGGGGGAACGGTCTGGACAAGGCGTGATTTCTGGTGTTGCGGGCTGGGCGCTGTGGCGGCGGCCGCCCCGCTGGATCGCCGTCACGCTCGTGGCGATCGCAGTGCTGGTGGGCTGGACGGCCGTCGCCACGGTCACCACCACGATCACGCTGAAGCACCTGGGCATCCTCGGTCTGCTGGGGGCGCTCGCCCTGGCCCAGACCGAGGTCAGCCGTCGGATCGAGCGCCAGCGGCGCATCTTGAGCGACGGCCCGCACATGAACATGACGTCGGTGTGGCTGCTGCCCGCCGCGCTCCTGCTGCCGACGCAGCTGGTCACCTTGCTCGGGGTGACCCTGTACGTCGGCCTGGCGCTGCGCAGCTGGTCGGGCACCCGTCCCGGCCAGCCGCACCGGGTCGCCGCGAACGCCACCAGCGCGACGCTGTCGGCTTGCTCGGCCGGCCTCGTCACGCACTTCTCGACGGGGCTGAGCGTCGCGGCCGTCACGCTCGCGGTGGCGGTGTACTTCCTGGTCAACGCGGCTCTCACCGGCCTCGGCCTGTACCTCGCCAACCCGGAGGAGGCGACCGTCGAGAGCTGCCTGGGGGGCATGGACGACAACCTCCTCGAACTGTCGACCCTGTGCGTCGGCGGGCTGCTGGTGATGGTGCTCGGCCAGGAGCCGCTGCTCTCGGTGCTGGTCATCCTGCCGCTGTACGTGCTGCAGCGGTCGGTGCTGGTCAAGCGGCTCGAGGAGCTGGCGACCACCGACCAGAAGACGCAGCTGCTCAACGCCACCACCTGGCAGGACGGCGCGCAGCGCGAGATCTCGCGCGCCGAGCGCGACAAGGGCAGCTTCGGCGCCATGATGATCGACCTCGACCACTTCAAGCGGATCAACGACACCTACGGGCACCTCGCGGGGGACGACGTGCTCAAGGCGGTCGCGGCCGTGGTCAAGCAGGAGACGCGGGCGCACGACCTGGTCGGCCGGTTCGGCGGCGAGGAGTTCGTGGCGCTGCTGCCGTCGACGTCCAAAGAGGACGCCATCGTGACGGCGGAGCGGATCCGGCAACGGGTCAGCGAGCTGATCATCAGCACGAAGACCAACGAGGGCGCCTTCGTCGACATCGAACGGCAGACGGCATCGATCGGCGTCGCCGCCTACCCGCTCGACGGGTCGTCGATCGAGGAAGTGATGGCGTCCGCCGACGCGGCCGTGTACGCGGCCAAGCACGGCGGGCGGAACCGCGTGGTGGGGTCCGCGGAAGTGGCCCTAGCCGCGGCTTAGCGCAGCCGGTCGATGACGTCGCTCGCCTTCGTCTGGAGGCGGGCGACGCCGCCGACCGTGAATTCGGTGAGCAGGTCGATCAGGGCTTCCTGGTCCGGCGGCTCGCCGTCCCACGTCGCCTGCACCAGTGACTCCGTCATCGCGAAGAAGAGCGTGACGAGCGCGCGGTCGGCGCGGCCGGAGTCGATGCCGTGCGCGGCCCACCGCTTGCGGGCGGCGCCGGCGTAGACGACGGCCAGCCTCTCCCTCAACCGGGTGAGAGCGGGGTCGCCCGCGCGCTCGGCCGCGCGAAGCACGCCGTAGGCCTCCGGGCTGTCCGCGACGAAGGTGACCATGTTGGCGTAGTTGGCCCGGGCCCAGGCCCGCAGACCGGGCTGCGGGTCGGTCACCGACGGGCCCGCGATGGCGGCGAACGCCTGCTCCTCCGTCACGGCCACGACCTCGGAAAACAGCGTCGCGCGGTCACCGAACTGCTCGTAGACGCCCTGGCGGGAGACGCCGGCTTCCCGCGCGATCTGCTCGATCGTCGCGCCCTGCATCCCGTGCTGCGCGACGACCTTCGCCGTCGCGTGCAGGACGCGGGCGCGCTGCTCCCCGACCGGGAGCTTGCGCGGCCGCCCGCGCGGAGCCGGGCTTGACATGGTGGTCCACCTCACGTGATTCTTTTTCCGACACCTCTGTCCAAAAAGGTGTTCCCCGCGCACTGTCCCTGCTCAACGAGGAGCAAGCATGCGTATCTTCCCTCGCCGCGCCCTGTCCGCGGCGGTCGCCACGGTTTCCGTCCTGGCTCTCGTGGCCCCCGGCGCCTCCGCCGCGTCCTTCTACGATCCCCCTTCACCACTGCCGGCCGGGAGCGACGGCGACGTCATCCGGCACGAGGCGTCGACGTTCTACATCGACCCGGTCAAGCTGATCAAGGCCGACGCGGACGTGCAGCGGATCATGTACCGCAGCACCGACACGCACGGTTCGCCGATCGCGGTCACCGGCACGGTGCTGACCCCGCGTTCGGCGTGGCACGGCGCCGGCGTCCGTCCGATCGTCTCCTACGCCGTCGGCACGCAGGGCGAGGGCGACGACTGCGCGCCGTCGAAAGCGCTTACCGCCGGGTTCGAGTACGAAGGCCCGTTCATCGCCGGGCTGCTGACGCGGGGCTACGGCGTCGTCGTGACGGACTACGAAGGGCTCGGCACGCCGGGCGACCACACGTACGTCAACCGGGCGTCCGAAGGGCACGCGGTGCTCGACGCGATCCGCGCGGCCCAGCGGCTGCCGGAAGCGGGGCTGCCGGACGACGGCCCGGTCGCGATCGCGGGCTACTCCCAGGGCGGCGGCGCGTCGGCCGCGGCGGCGGAGCTGCAGCCGAGCTACGCACCCGAGCTGAAGCTGAAGGGCGCGTACGCGGGCGCGGTGCCGGCCGACCTGGCTTCGGTGGCCAAGAACCTCGACGGCCACTACGCGGTCGGCTTCCTCGGCTTCGCGCTGGTGAGCATGAACTACGCGTACCCGGAGCTGAACATCCCGGCGCTGCTCAACGCGCGCGGCAAGCAGCTGTTCGAGCAGGTCCGCACCGAGTGCACGGTGGAGGCGATCGCGGCGCACGCGTTCACTCAGTCGTCGACGCTGACGAACGACGGCCGCTCGCTCACCGCGTACCTCGGCGAAGAGCCGTACGCGTCGCGGGTGGCGGAGCAGAAGATCGGGACGCTGAAGCCGTCGGTGCCGGTGCTGATCGTCCACAGCGCGCTCGACGACATCGTGCCCTACGCGCAGGACCGCGACCTGGGCCGGACGTGGTGCGGCAAGGGCGTGCAGGTGCAGTTCAGCACGTCGCTGGTGCCCACGCACGTGCTCACCGCGGTGCGGGCGTTCCCGGAGGCGTTCGCGTGGCTGGAGGGCCGCTTCGCCGGCCTGCCGGCGCCGGTCGACTGCGGCTGGTTCTGAGGCCGGAAGGGCCCGGGACCGCGCGGTCCCGGGCCCGCGGCGTCACTTCAGGCCGGTGGCTTCCGCGGCCGCGGGGTCGGAGTCGGCGAGGAACGTCCGGCAGCGGTCGTACTCCTCGGTCTCGCCGATCTTCCCGGCGGCCTTGCCGAGGACGGCGAGGGCGCGCAGGAACCCCTGGTTCGGGCGGTGCGACCACGGCACCGGGCCGAAGCCCTTCCAGCCGGCGCGGCGCAGCTGGTCGAGACCCCGGTGGTAGCCGGTGCGGGCGTACGCGTACGCGGCGACGGTCTCGCCCGCGTCCAGGGCCTTCTCGGCCAGCGAAGCCCAGGCCTCGCTGTAGTCGGGGTGTTCGGCCGCGACGGCGGCCGGGTCGGTCCCGGCGTCGAGCGCGGCCTGGGCGGCGGTGTGCTCGGGCAGCAGCGTCGGCTCGGGGCCGAGCAGGTTGTGCGTCATGCCGCCCATTCTGCACGCGGGTCAGAAGAACAGGCTCGCGAGAACCCCACCGCCGGCCAGGACCAGAGCGCCGACCAGGACGGCGGCCGCAACTCGTTTCGGCATCATGGCGGCACACCATGCCAAGCCGCGCGGGCCTGAAGCAAGTCGTCCACCCCTAAGGGTGAATCCGGGCGCGAAGCGCCTCCGTTGAGGGTGGCGGTGGGGAAGAAGGCAGGGGGAATCCCGATTTTGGCGTCTTTCGCCACGGTCCTGACCCGCTCGTGACCATGACCGGCCATGATGTCCGGCATGGCCAAGGCAGTCGACGTCCCCGTGGACGTGATCCCGCGCAGCCCCATCGGCAAGACGCGGCTGTTCTTCACGCGGCACTGGCACCGCGGCGCCCCCGGGCAGCCGACGCCGGACTGGGTGCTCCGGTTCTGCTACGGGATGTGGCTGGCGGCGTTCGCGTTCAAGCTGCTGGGCTCGTCGTGGGACATGTCGTGGCACTTCATGTGGCTGCGCGACGACCTGGCGCCCCCGCACCTGATCAACACCGTCGGCACGGTGATCATCGTCGTGCTGGTGGCGATCCACAGCTACACGGGCCTCGGCGCCGACAAGACGTCCCTGCGGCTGATGCAGATCGGCCTGCTGACGTTCCTGGTGGCGGCCCCGCTGGACGTGATCAACCACCGCGTCAACGGCCTGGACCTGACCGCGTGGAGCCCGTCCCACATGATGTTGTACCTGGGCACGGGCATCATGCAGGCGGGCGTCCTGCTGGGCTGGCTGCGGCTGTCCCCGCCGGGCCGCTTCCGGACCGGCGTGCTGCTCGCGCTGTGGGCGTTCTTCCTGGAGAACACGTTCTTCCCGAACGGCCAGCAGGAGTACGGCATCCTGGGCCTGCGCGCGTGGGAGCGAGGGGCCCCGGAGGCGGAGCCGTCGCTGCTGACGTTCGCGGCGAACCAGATCGGCCACCCGGTCGACCGCGCGGCGATCCTGCACTTCACGATGCCGATCCCGGAGTGGGTGTACCCGCTGTGGGGCATCGGCGTGATGGCGCTGATCTTGGCCCTGGCGCGGCGCACGTTGGGGTTCCGCTGGTCGGCTTCGGCGGTGGCGTTGGCGTACGTCGTGTACCGGTCGGTGATGTGGCCGCTGCTGCTGGGGCTCGGGTTCCCGGTGTCGACGGTCCCGTTCTACCTGCTCTTCGTGGGCTTGGCGGTGGACTTGGCGTTCGCGATGAGCCACGGCGTCGTGCGCGCGGCGGCCGGAGCGTTGCTGGTGACGGCGTTCGGGTTCGGTGCGCTGTGGGTGCAGTCGCAGTTCCGGCCGTGGGTCCTGGGCGACGCGCACACGGAGTCGGCACCACCGGTGGCGTACTGGACGGCGTTGGTGGTGCTGGTCGGGGTGTTCGCGCTGTGGGCCGCGGCGGCTCCGGCTTCGCGCCGCTGGTCAGCGAGGCGGGTAACCGCGTAGCACCGGGGTTCTACCATGGAGAGTGAAGATCATCAGCCAGCGGGAGCTCCACAACGGCTCCGCCGCGATCATGGATGCGGTCGAAGCCGGCGAGACCTTCCACGTCACGCGCGCGACCCGCGACCGCAAGGTGGATTTGATGATCGCCGCGATCGCCTCCGTGCACGGCCTGCCGCTGTACACCCGCAATGCGAAGGACTTCCGCGGTCTCGAGAGCCTGCTGGAAGTCGTGGAAGTCTGAACACGACGAAGGGGCCGCCACGAACCCGTGGCGGCCCCTTCGCGCGTGACTACTTGACCTTCGTGCCCGCCGAGCCGAGGGCCTGGCAGGCCTCGACGACCCGCTGGGCCATCCCGGCCTCAGCGGCCTTCAGGTACGAGCGCGGGTCGTAGACCTTCTTGTTGCCGACCTCGCCGTCGATCTTCAGGACGCCGTCGTAGTTCTTGAA